>NZ_CP146991.1:1392500-1992500 GCF_001941975.2 Sporomusa sphaeroides DSM 2875
TAATGTATCTTGTAGCTTTGAACTGGCGACAAGTTCGCAAACATCAATAAACCTAATGCGCGATTGCTTATCTTCTGTGAAGTTTTTAGGGAACATACTCTCACGAGATGTTCACCTATTAATAGGGGCGTAGCCAAGTCGGTAAGGCAACGGACTTTGACTCCGTCATGCGTTGGTTCGAGTCCAGCCGCCCCTGCCATTTGACCCACTAGCTCAGTCGGTAGAGCACCTGACTTTTAATCAGGGTGTCCCGCGTTCGAGTCGCGGGTGGGTCACCATTTATGGCCCGTTGGTCAAGCGGTTAAGACACCGCCCTTTCACGGCGGTATCAAGGGTTCGATTCCCTTACGGGTCACCATAAGCAGCGAACCAGGTTCTCACGAGCCGATAGGCGAAATGAGAACCTGAGTGAGTCGCTTACTTCCGAGCGGTAGTGAGGAAGAGTATTCCTTGTTAAATTGTTCATTTGGGCGATTAGCTCAGCCGGGAGAGCGCCTGCCTTACAAGCAGGATGTCGGCAGTTCGATCCTGTCATCGCCCACCATCAAAAACGGCCCTGTGGTGTAGCGGTCTAACATGCCGCCCTGTCACGGCGGAGATCGACGGTTCAAATCCGTTCAGGGTCGCCATTTCGCCTCGGTAGCTCAGTCGGTAGAGCAGAGGACTGAAAATCCTCGTGTCGGCAGTTCGATTCTGCCCTGAGGCACCATTTAAGCGGAAGTAGCTCAGCGGTAGAGCATCGCCTTGCCAAGGCGAGGGTCGCGAGTTCGAATCTCGTTTTCCGCTCCAATTCCTGTTCCATACGTACAAGGTAGTTCCGCGCTACGCTTGGAACTAAGCGACTCACACATGTTCTTGCTTCGCCTGCTGGCTTGCAAAAATAGGGTTCGCTGCTTATGGCGACATAGCCAAGTGGTAAGGCAGAGGTCTGCAAAACCTCTATTCCCCAGTTCAAATCTGGGTGTCGCCTCCAATTTCTTAATCATTGTTTGTAATATTGCAAATTCAAGCTAACTTGGTTTAGATGGTTTTATGGAAATTCATCAAACCAAGGGTTATTTATGCCGGGGTGGCGGAACTGGCAGACGCAACGGACTTAAAATCCGTCGGAAAGAGATTTCCGTACCGGTTCGATTCCGGTCCTCGGCACCAATTCTAAGCAAATTGTCTTATGAGACTTCGCATTTTTGCGGAGTCTTTTTTTTGTTTTTGATTCTGCCTGGAAAATAACGACATATGGGAGAAGAAGTGCTACAATGACCATAGAGTTGTTTCTACAATGACTAACCCGCTCTGCGACTCCAATCTTTTATAAGAGGAGCTATATCCCCCAGGTGTAAGCGAATGACAAGTTTTTGGCAAACCAGTCTATATCTTATTTGCCAGACTATAGGGATGGTAGGTGAGTGTATGGTTATAGATGATATTATGTGGTGGTTTGGTTTAATCGTGCTTGGCTTTGGGATTGGGATTATAACCGGCTTGTTTGGTATCGGTGGCGGATTTTTGCTGACACCTGCGTTACGGATTTTTTTTGATATTTCTTATCCGGTTGCCATCGGCAGCAGCTTGCTGCAAATAACGGCGACATCAATGCTTTCGGTTTATAACCATTGGCGGCAGCAAAATCTTGACTTGAAACTAGGCTCGGTTACAATAATAGGCAGCTTAGCCGGAACTGAGTGTGGTGTTCGTTTATTGCACGCCATCAGTATGAAAGGAACCATTGAGTTTGCCGGATACTCGACAGAGTTTATGGATCTGTTAATTAATACCTGTTTTTTTCTACTTATGGCTTGTGTTGCTGGTTTTATACTCAGGGAGGTTTACCAAAGCAATAAAACCGGAATTGATGAACCGGATACCGGTTGTTGTAAGCTGCTTCATCAATGCTCACTTCCACCGTTTATGTGTTTTGAACAAGCAGCGATACCACGTCTAAGTTTTTGGGTACCTACCGGCTTAAGTTTTATTGTTGGCTGTCTAACAGGACTGTTGGGTATCGGCGGCGGTTTTGTCAGTCTGCCGCTGATGATTTATCTTTTGGGAGTGCCCACCCGCATTGCTGTAGGGACAAGTACGTTACAGGTATTGTTAGCGAGCGCCTATGGAATGTTTCGGCACCACCAGGCTGGTCATGTCAATGTATTGTTGGTAATTTTTATGTTTTTTGGCTCATTAGCCGGGGTGAATGCCGGAGTTAGACTTGCTAAACGGGTTAATGCGCGCGATACAAGGAAATATTTTGCCGGAGTATTAATAGGTGGTCTTTTATTAATTGTCTACGATGTAGTCAGGAAGCTTAATGGCTGATTTTAGATTCAGCTTGTTTACTTTATTTACAAAAATAGAAAATAATTGCCTATCATTATATAATAGGGGTAACGAAGATAAAGGGGGATACAGGCGATGACAAAGCTAGAAAAGGGTATGATGGTTCTAGAATCGGTTAAAGCTCCAACAGGCTCCCTGGCAAAAATTATTTATGAGGGCCAAGGGCAAGGAACTCAATACGGAACAACTCTGTTTCATGTATTTCTGGATGGCATGTCCTATGGTACTTTTGCTATGCGTGGCAATATTACAACCCTCGAGGAAGCACAGACTAAGTTGAGTTCACCCAGGCAGGCGGATGAGCAGGAAAGTTTAGCTGAATATGCTGTTTATTATCAGTGGATGAATATGGATGTTAATGAGTTTTATGATTCAGGATCATAAAATAAATATAAAAGACTTCGCAGAATTTTTGTGAAGTCTTTTATAATGGTAATTAGGACCCGTTGAAATCATTACTGCCGACTATATCGAAATCAACGCTGCCTGTATGCAGATCTTTGATGGCACCAACGATGTGCAGCCCCTTTTTAGTAAGGGCTCTTTGCAGTATCGGGCTGGATGTTTTCAATTTCCACACGCCAAAGTCAACATTTGCTTTAATCGTGTTTGTCAATAGTTCGCCAGATTGTGTACTGGCTTTTTGTACGGCAGGCTGGATAGCTTGTTTGATGGTTTCAATATGGTTTAGGCAAAGACTATTGTTTATTGCAGCTTTAACTGCTCCGCAGTCTCCGTGTCCTAAAACTACTACCAGCCGGACGTTGAGATGTTCTACGGCGTACTCAATACTGCCTAATACAACATCGGCTACTACCTGACCTGCGGTTCGCACCACAAACAAATCTCCGAGTCCTTGGTCAAAAATTATTTCCGGGGGAATACGGGAATCAGAGCAACCGAGGATGACAGCGAAAGGGTCCTGATAGGTTACCAGTTGGGAGCGGCGCTGCAAGCCTACATCGGTTTTGGCATAACGCTCTGTAACATATCTCTTGTTCCCGTGATGGAGCTTTTCCAGAGCCTGAAAGGCATCCATAAACATCTTCTCCTCTCTCTGCGTTTCTCTTTGTTGACCATTTATTTCTGAGACTAACCCGCGTTGAGACCCCAGTTTCTGCAAGTGGGAATTTAGGAGGATTCCGGAATACTTAAAAATAACGCTATCAGTATTTTTAGCAGTGAAGCAAAATACTGATAGCGGACTGGAGCTTGTTGTTTAGACAATGGCTTATATGGAGTTGGCCCTTAGCCTGACTAGAGTTCCACTTTCTTCGCGTATTCAATAAAACTCTGCACCAAAGCTCTTAACTCTTTAATAATTCTCTGTTTTACTGACAGGCTGGAGCGATTGGCGGCCGCATGAGTAGGATCGACACCGGGCAATGGGGTATTGGCAGGAGAATTCGGTATAGTAGGCTTGTCTTTTAACATAAAATTTTATCCTCCTACGGCTTTTATTTACAAAACCATATGGTAAATACTGTATTTTGATTATATAATAAGTAATGGTAGGTTATCAGTCAATCAAACAATAAGAAAGATTAATAAGTAAAGTAAAGTAAATGCAGGGTGATTTGTTATGAACTCACTGGCACTTGTACTTGAAAGTCTTAAATATGAAATTAATATAGGCACTTTAAGTGAGCTGGAAAGCGAAGGACAGCCGCTTTCCTATCTCAAGCTTCCGACAAAGCGACTGGCACAGGATATTGCCAAACTAACGGCCGCTATGATTCAGTCGTTGCAGGATGACACATTTGCGCCGCTTAAGGTTCATGTCAGTTGGATAAGCAAAATTAGGCTGGAGCAAGGTTTTCGCTTGCCCGAGCTAATGGCTTTCCTTGAGCACTATGAGAAAACGGTTAAAGACACCATGTCATTATGTTTAAAGAACGATTTACCCAGACTCAATATATTCCGGCGTGAGTTTGACTCTTTGCTGGACAGGGTTAGGGTGTACTTAACCGAATACTTTTTTGTTCTTTATGAAGATACTGTTTTTAGGCAATTTGAGCAACTTAGGACGATTAACGAAATCACTGCCTGTATGACATCCTCAATGCATCTTAATGATGTACTGGATTTTATTGTCTCCAGTGCCATGCGTTTATTTAAAGCCGATTGCGGCAGTATTCTCCTGACAGGAAAAGGAAGCAAATGGAACGCACCTATTGCTACCGCCTGGTATCAGCCTAATTCACCAATTCTTATTTCTGAGACTGTATTGGACACGGAAACCCCGAAAGTTATAGAAATAAAACCAGGTGAAGCGTTGTCGGAACGCCTGATTACTGTGCTGCAAAATGAGCAGCTTTGCAGCGTAAAAGCCGTCAGGTTGTATTTTCAGGATTCTTTAATCGGCATAGTGGTAATCGGCTTTCGTACAGATCATAAATTTACTCCGATTGAGCATACTTTGTTTGCGACTTTTGCCAATCATGCCTCTATTGCTGTGTATAATGCCCGGTTGTATGGCGATGCTGACACAAAATTAAAGCAGCAAGTCCATGAAGTAACTGTGCTCTTAGAACAGAAACGTGCCATCATGCAGTGTATGCGGGAAGGCGTTATTGCAATAAATACTGACGGCTACATCAATATCGTAAATAATGAAGCCGAACGGCTGCTAAACATAAACACCGATCTTATTGGCAAACACATTATCGATGTTCTGCCTAATTCAAGGCTGCCGACTGTGATTAAAACCATGCAGGCAGAGTATGATCAGGAGCAGGAGGTTGGGGATAAGGTTATCATCACCAACAGGATTCCGATAATTGTCGCAGGTGAAGTAATAGGGGCTTTGGCCACCTTTCGTGATAAAGAAGAGGTTAAGGTATTAGCGGAAGAAATCATCGGACTGAAAAGCCTGCTTGATTCGATGCGGGCCCAATCTCATGAGTTTGCCAATAAATTGCATGCAATCTCCGGGCTTGTCCAAATGAAACAATATGAGAAAGTGTCAGAGCTTATTACTTTAATGTATAAAAACCAGCAAGAGTTTGTTAGCTTTATTGTCAAACGCATTAAGGATCAGGCTACTGCCGGTTTAATTATCGGAAAAATCAGTCAATCTACCGAACAGGGAATTTCCCTGCGACTGCATGCACGCAGTAAGCTTGAAGCTTTGCCGCCAACCTTCAGCAGTCTGGCGATGGTAACTGTATTAGGCAATCTGATTAGTAATGCCATTGATGCGGTGGGTGGAGTGCCGAGTGAACGTAAAGTAATTGATGTATATGTTTACCAGGGAAAGCGGCATTTAAACATAAAAGTAAGTGATCGTGGCTGTGGCATTCCTGAACTGTATAAAAGAAAGATATATCAGCGGGGCTTTTCGACTAAACGGGGAAGCCGTGGTGTCGGTTTATACCTTGTCAAGAAGGAAGTAGCTATGAGTGGAGGCAAAATAGCTATTCAATCTCAAGAAAACCAGGGGAGCATCTTCAGTGTAAAAATACCAATTCGAGAAAGATGAACCTTGAAGTTAAAGGAGGTAGAATGATGGCCATTGATGTTGTTATTTTGGAAGACGACCCAATGGTACTGGAACTTCACCGACAGTATATCAATCAGATAAAGGGGTTCAAGTTAGTAGGCCAGGCCTGTGACGGGAAAACCGGATTTGATCTTATTGCCCAGGTAAAACCGCAAATAGTCATTCTTGATGTCTACATGCCCGGTTTGAATGGGCTGGATTTACTGCGGCGGGTTAGAGCAACCGGTATCAATACCGATGTTATTCTGGTAACAGCTGCCCATAACTCAGAAACCATTCAGCAAGGGATACAGTATGGGGCTATTGATTATATCATCAAGCCCTTTACTTTCCAGCGTTTTAAAAAAGCGTTAAAAAACTATCAGGAATATATTCGCAAAATAAATAATATCCAGAACATGTCACAAAGAGATGTTGATATCTTAAAAGGCAATACTTCTAAAGAAAGAGGTGTAAACGATTTAGAAGATGTAAAAGAGAATATTCCCAAAGGGTTGGACAAAGCTACGTTAGATTTAGTTTTAGCAATTATTGAAAAGAAGACCGGATATTTCAGTGTTGCCGATATTTCCAAACTTGCCGGCATTTCCAGAGTCACAGTACGGCGTTATTTAAACTATCTGTGTGAAAGTCGATGTTTAAAGGGAATTTTATCTTATGGGCCTGTAGGCAGACCGCTGCATAAGTACATGAAAGATGATGCATTTTCTGCTAACGATTAACTGAACCTATATCAGAGTTTATATAAAAGAGTCAGTGCAGCAACAGGTAAAAGCTTGCTGCACTGACTCTTTTATATATTTAACAGAAAGGTGCCGGCACAAGGCCCGGCGCGGATGCCCATCACACAACGCTGAGCCGCTTGTGTGATGAATTTTAGTTACAAAAGTATCATTATTTACCATATAGTGGTAAAAAGACAAACAGGTCATTATAATTAGAACTGTAAGAAGCTTCCACTGACAACTATCTAGAGGAGGATAAGCAGACATGGCCATTACCCTATCCTTTAGAGTAGCAGATGCTATGCCGGAAGATGTTGGTCAGGGATATGTCCGTATCGACAATGACGAAATGGATAAACTTGAAGTTATTATTGGTGACATAGTAGAAATTCAGGGCAGAAAAACAACGGCAGCAAAAGTAGTCCCCTGCTTCACACAGTTTCGGAATAAAAACCTGGCACAGCTGGAATCCATCATTCGTGAAAATGCCGGAGTCGGCATTGATGAGCGGGTTACCCTGAAAAAGGCAGTGCGGCAACCGGCCCAAATAGTAGTCTTAAGTCCGCTTGATGTCAGCGTAGATTTTAGCGATGCTCAGGATATTCAGCATTTGGAGCGCATGTTAAACGGGTTGCCGGTGCTTATCGGCGACAAAGTGAAAGTGCGTTTGGCGGGGGCTCAGAATCAGTTTTTTACCGTTCTCGGAACAAACCCCCAAGGCCCGGTAATCATTAATACCGGTACAAAGCTTAAAGTTACCCGGGAGGATGCAACCGAAGACCGGAAGTTCCGGGCGTCATACGAAGATGTAGGCGGTTTGGACAAAGAACTGCAGCGTGTGCGGGAAATGATCGAACTGCCGCTTAAATACCCGGAAATCTTTCGCCACCTTGGTGTTGATGCTCCTAAAGGAGTGTTGCTTTATGGTCCGCCGGGCACGGGTAAGACACTGATGGCCCGGGCGGTAGCCAGCGAAACCAATGCCGCATTCCTGCATGTTAACGGCCCGGAAATTATTAATAAGTTTTACGGGGAAAGTGAAGCCCGCCTGCGGGAAATGTTTGAAACAGCACAGCGCCGGGCACCGGCCATCATTTTTATCGATGAGATTGATGCCATTGCTCCCAAACGTACCGATGTGATCGGCGATGTTGAAAAGCGGGTGGTAGCTCAGCTTCTGGCGCTAATGGATGGTTTAAAAAACCGGGGCCAGGTCATCGTAATCGGAGCCACTAATGTTCCCGACATGGTAGATCCGGCGCTCAGGCGGCCAGGACGCTTTGATCGTGAACTGTCAATCAATCCGCCAGATAGGCCTGGAAGATTACGAATATTGAAAATTCATACACGGGATATGACAACCGATTCAAATATTGACCTGGAAAAACTTGCTCAGATAACGCATGGTTTTGTCGGCGCCGATTTAGCTATTTTGTGTAAAGAAGCCGGGATGAATGCCGTAAGGCGCCTGCTGCCGCAAATCAACTTTATGTCCGGTATATCTGAAGAGGACTTGGCTGGTTTAAAGGTTAGCATGGATGATTTCTATAACGCATTTCGGGAAGTTGAGCCAACGGCCACCAGAGAATTTTTTTCCGACCGGCCTAATACCAAGTGGGAACAGGTCGGTGGTTTGGCAGATATCAAAGATAAATTACGGTCACTGGTAGAACTGCCTATGCAAAATCCGGAATTATTCAAAGAAGCGCGGTATGCTATGGCAAGAGGCATATTGCTTACCGGCAAACCGGGAACAGGCAAGACGCTCTTAGTCAGAGCACTGGCCGGCTCAAGTGAGGCACATTTCATAGCGGTGGATGCCGCTACCCTTAATTCACGGTGGTTCGGGGAAGCGGAAAAGGGACTCAGACTGATCTTTAAACGGGCAAAGCAAATTGCTCCCTGCATACTTTTCTTTGATGAAATTGATGCCTTAGCACCTGTGCGGGCCGTTTCGGACAGAAGCGGTGCCGATCGCTTGGTAAGCCAATTATTATTGGAAATGGACAGTCTGATGGATAATGCCAATGTTATCGTGCTAGCGGCTACCAACCGGCCTGATATGGTAGATCCCGCGCTTATGCGGCCAGGCAGATTTGATTTTATTTTGGAACTGCCGCTGCCGGAAAAACAGGAGCGCTGTGATATATTCAAAATTCATGCAAGCAAGCTGCCCTTAGCCGGCGATGTTGATATAGCCGTTTTAGCGGCAGCGACCGAGGGAGCCACAGGCTCCGATATTGAGGCTGTTTGCAAACACGCTTCGATGCTGGCTTTAAAAAGAGCAGTTAGTAGCATGCAGAACCAAGCCAAGCTATCTGGCAATTACCTGGTAACAGGTCAGGATTTTGGCAATGGTCTGCGACAAATAATTAAATAATGGCATGGATTGCTTATGGGGGTGATGATCAAAGAACGGTATCCCGGTCCTGACGGTCACCTATTAAGTTCAAAGAGTAAAAGGGGGAGAGACAATGACACTGGCAGTTGCTGTTGACGCCAAGATGCAGGAAGTTACTGTGTGGACGAGGGGTGTAACCTTGGCCAAGGAAGCCCGTGACACTGCTACTTTGCTTGCTAAAGCAGGTAGCCTGGAAGGTAAGTATCACCAGTTCTTTGACAATTATGTCGACCTGCCTGACCGGATTGGTGTTCCGGTTAAGAGTTATGCCCGCCTTAGTCCTGAGCCTATTGAGACCTTTTATGAGTATGAGAATTACCGTCCCGATATTGTTGTGCTGGCCGAAGAAACTTTGGTTAAAGGCAACGATGTATTAAAAGGCTGTAAAGAGGGCTGTGTTGTTGTAATTAATACCAAACGCGACATTAACAATTTAATTAAATGGTTGTCGCCAAAAGAAAATGTCAACAGGGTGAAAGCTGTTGCCGCCATTGACGCTGACGCTCTGGGCGCTGGCGTATTCCATACCTTCGATGGTACCGAAGGCTGTATTGATGATACCAAGATTGGCGCCGGCGTTGGTGCTGCTATGGCAGCTGCTGTTGCTAAAGCCAGCGGTATCGTTAAATTAGAAACCCTGCTTAAAATTGCTGAAAACAAAAAGGCGGTACAGCAAGGCTGGGACGCTGTTCAAGTAGTTGCCTTGTAAGACTGGTAAATTTTTAAGGAGGTGTAAACATGGCAAAAGTTTATAAACAAGTGCCCTTTGCGGCTATTGTTCCTTCCCCTCAGACAGAAAACGAGGGTATGATCACCGGTAACTGGCGGTTTCTCCGCCCGGTAGTTGATAAAAGTCAATGTACCGAATGCAAAACCTGTTATATTTACTGTCCTGATGCCTGTGTTAATTTTGCCGAAGACGACGGGGTCAGCTTTAATCTCAAGTATTGCAAGGGCTGCGGTATTTGCAGCAATGTTTGCCCGGTAGGGGCTATTAGCCGGGTGCCTGAACTTGATTTTGACGAATAAGGAGTGAATAAGATGCCGATTAAGAAAAGAGGTACAGGTTTAACTGCGGTTGCAGATGCTTGGCAGCTTGCTGATATTGATGTTTCAGCATCCTATCCTATCCGTCCGTATACAGCCGTTATGGCCGAATTGGCAAAACGGATTGCCGCCGGCACTATGCAGTGTGAAATGGTCCACGGCGAAGGTGAACACGCTCAGTTCAGTATTGCTCACGGCGCATCCATGGCCGGTGCTCGTGCCACTACCGGAAGCTCCGGTGTAGGTGTTACCTATGCTTTTGAAACCTATTCCCCCATCGCCGGCAGCCGCTGTCCGATTCAGGCGCTGGTCGGCGACCGCACCCTGGATCCTCCCGGCGACTTCGGTTCCGAGCATACAGACTGCTTAACCCTCCGTGACAACGGCTGGATTTATGGCTGGGCTGAGGACGCTCAGGAATCCTTAGACAATAGCTTAATGTATTTCCGGATTGGTGAAGATCCTGATGTTATGCTGCCGCAAATCGTAGCTATGGATGGCTACTTCGTAACTCACATTGCTCAGGATTATGAAATGCCTGATCAAGCGCAAGTGGATAAATTCCTGCCTAAATTTAATCCCAAATTCCGTCTTGATGTTAAGAATCCTGTAATTATGGGGCCGCAAATTGAGCCGGAAATGGGACCTCCCCTTGAATGGGACCGCCATATTGTCATGACCAAAGTAAAAGAGAAAATCGTGGAAGTAACCGAAGAGTTCGCTAAAGTATTTGGCCGTACCTATGCTCCGTTTGTTGAAGAATATATGACAGACGATGCTGATATGGTATTTGTGCTGCAAGGTGCTCATGCCATAACCTGTCGCAGTGCCATCAAATATCTCCGTGAAGCCGGCTATAAAGTTGGTTTGTGCAGACTTCGCTGGTTCCGTCCGTTCCCGGATGAGGCTCTTGCGCAAATTCTTCCTAAATTCAAGGTGGCTGGTGTTGTTGATACCGGTACTTCCTATGGTGCACCTTGCGCCGGTGGTGTTCTCTCAACAGAAGTAAAAGCAGCTATGTCCGAAGTTCCGGGCAAACCGCTTATTCAAAGCTTTACCTCCGGTTTGGGCGGCGAGACCATTACCCATGAAGAATTCTTTGCTATGGCTGAAATGATGAAGCAGACGCTGGCAGCCGGCAAAATTATTCAGGGCGGTACTTGGGTTAACTTCAATGATTATCATGAAGGCGCTTCCCAGATTAATGCTGCTAAAACTGAAGCTGCCCCCAGTAAATAATAAGGAGGAGTAAACGATGGCAGTTGCTGAATTAGTAAAATCAATTGCACGTACTACTGACCTAGTGGACACGTATGTTCCTGGTCACCGTACCTGTGCTGGTTGCGGTCCGGCTCTTGGTTATCGTCTGGTAGCCAAAGCTGCCGGAAAAAATACAATCTTCATTGGCCCAACTGGTTGCATGTATGTGGCAAATACCAGTTATGCCTGTGGTCCCTGGGCTGTGCCCTGGACTCATGCGCAAATCACTAACGGTGGCGCGGTTGCCTCCGGTATTGCCGAAGCTTTCCGGATGATGATTAAAAAGGGGAAGATTCAGGACGAATATCCTAACATCATCGTCATGGCCGGTGACGGCGGTTGTTCCGACATTGGTCTTCAGGCCATGTCTGCTATGTTCTATCGCGGGCATAAAGTTCTCTGCGTAATGTATGATAATGAGTCTTATGCCAACACTGGCATTCAGGTTTCGCCGTCCACTCCTTATGGTGCTACCACCATGTTCACTCCGGCTGGCCCGGCAATACCTGAAGCGAAAAAGCATCACATGAAAGACCCGATGCCGATATTCTGCGCCGGTGGCCATCCATACCTTAAGTATGGTGCAACGGCTTCCATTGCCCATCCGATTGACCTCATGAACAAGGTGCGCAAAGGTCTTGCTCAAGATGGTCCGGCGTTTATTCATTTGCATGTTCCCTGTCCTAAAGGCTGGAGCTTCCCGGCTGAGCGCACTATTGAAATTGCCAAATTGGCTATTGAGACTGGCATGTGGAACCTGTATGAAGTTGAAAATGGCGATTGGGCAAATAAGAAATTTGGTGCTATGCCGAAAAAACTCCGGCCGGTTGACGAGTATCTCCAAACCCAGAAACGTTTCGCCCATCTGCAGCCTGAGCATGTGGCCGAAATTCAAAACTTCGTCAATAACCGTGCAAAAATGCTTGGCATGGAAGTTCCGCTTCCACCTGCTAAGTAAGCTAGCTTAATAAATATATGATAGCAATGGCATGAACATGCTAGTCCCTGGTTCCTTCATGAACAAAAGGAACCAGGGACTTAGTAATGTATGTTGCCGTGGCTCACATAATTGGGCGAAGGATTCTGGAAGGAGGCTCGGTTGTATGGATAAGGGGGTTGCCTTAACCTTTACGAACTGGATACTAGCTTTCCTACCGATTTTAGTCTTGCTTTCCACCATTTTACTATTTAACTGGGGTGCGCCAAAATCAGGAGCCGTCTCCTGGTTCACGGCAGTTGCCATTGGCCTCTTAGCCTTTGGCGGCGACCTGCGTCTGCTGGCTTTGGCCAATAGTAAAGGGATGGCGATGTCGCTGTATGTGCTCTTAATTATCTGGGGGGCCGTTTTTCTCTATAACTTTGTGGAGAAGAATGGTGCCATCAAAGTAATTGGCGACACTATGATCAAAGTAACGGAAGAAAAATTATTGCAATGTTTACTGATGTCATGGTGTTTTGCCAGCTTTATGCAGGGTATTGCCGGCTTTGGCGTACCAGTTGCAGTTGTTGCTCCCATTATGCTGGTTATGGGTTTTAAGCCGGCTGTTGCGGCTGCTACCTGTCTGGTCGGACACTCGTGGTCGATTAGCTTCGGCTCCATGGGTTCGTCCTATTATACCATCCAGCTGGCAACTAAGATTCCCGGGGAGGTTATCGGTCCCTGGATGGCCATTTTGTTTGCTGTGCCTATTTATGCCACAGGCCTTGCTGTTTGCCATATTTACGGCGGTTTCCCCGCTGTGAAAAGAGGCATGCCGGCGGTGCTGATAACAGGTACGGTAATGGCTTTTATGTGCTGGGTCATGAACAAGCTGGGGGCAGCCCAGCTGGCTACTTTAATTCCGGCACTGTTGGGCTGTGGTACGATGGCTATACTGGCCAAAACCATCTATCGTCACGAAGCTGACGGTACTCAGCAGGAGGACGCAGTACCGTATATGGGATTTAACCTGGCGTTCTCCCCCTATTATATTTTAATTGCCTTATGTATCATGACGCAGATTAAATCGATTGCGCAAATTTTCTCTTCCTTTACCTGGGGTCTCAACTATCCGGCAATGACGACTGCTGCCGGTTACGCTATAAAAGCCGAAAAAATGTATTCAAAAATTAACATTTTTTCTCATCCGGCACCGCTCTTGCTATTTGCCGCCTTTTGTGCCTTCCTTATTTTCAAGGCGGCAGGCAAGTGGAAACCGGGTGCCTTTGGCGGAGCTCTTCAGGCTACTATTTCCCAATGTGTTCCCACCAGTATTGGCATAACTACCATGGTTATGATGGCTTTAATCATGAACGACACCGGAATGACCAGCCTGCTGGCACAAGGGATAGCTAACTCGACAGGCGCTCTGTTCCCCATATTCTCGCCGTTTATCGGGGTGCTGGGAGCATTTCTTACCGGCAGCAACACCAACTCTAATGTTATGTTTGGCGCCTTGCAATATGAGACCGCCAAAGTGCTGGGGATCAGTTCGGTCATCACCTGCGCCGTGCAGTCTGTCGGCGGTTCGGTAGGCTGCTCTATTGCTCCTTCAAAAGTACTGATCGGTTCAGCAACTGTTGGTCTGGACGGTCGCGAAAGCGAAGTAATGAACCGGACAATACCTTATTGCATACTCATTTCGCTGCTTGTGGGCATCAATGCCTGGATATTTGCCTACATGCTATTTAAAGATCTTCCCTAGGTCAATAAATTTGCGAAATACAAAGGAGGTATTGTAATGAATACAACAAATCCTGCGCCGAATACCAACCCTAATATCGCGATTCCGCCGGTATCATGGCGGAAAAAATATCGTGCTCCGCTGATGAATGCAGCCTTCTGGGGATTTTGGCTGGGCTTTTATCTATCCTACGAAGGCGGCATCAGCAGTAACAGTGCACTGGTTGGTTTGTCGTATGTGATATTCACTTTGGCCTGTCTGGTTCCCCTGGTTACTAAAAAGTAGATAGCAGGAAAATGCCGTTTTTGCGGCATTTTCCCATTTTAATCCTAAACAAGGAGGAGCGTATATGCCAAACAGTTTGCCGGAAAAAGAAAGTTGTGAAAAAACAACAGCCTCCTGTGAACATCTGGTTTCGTCCTGTGAAGCCTATTGGCGCAAAATGAACTCAGGCGGAAGATGCGGGGTACCAATCCCCGCTGTATCAGAGTGTTTTTGGGCGTTGGTTGGTTCATTTGCCGGTATCGGTATTGTTACCTACCTTGCTTTTATCCAGGAAATTCCTGTTTTAGTAGCATCTTTAGGTGCATCAGCCTGTCTCATTTACGGTGCGCCGGCGGCTCCGTTTGCGCAGCCGCGCAATGCCATTGCCGGACATATACTTTCAGCCATTATCGGGGTTACCGTTTACCAGGTGGCAGGTTGTTACTGGTATACGGCAGCTCTTAGTGTCGGCATTGCGGTAGCGGCAATGGTAGGGACAAGGACCGTCCACCCGCCGGCCGGCGCTACGGCCTTAATTGCTGTAGTTACCCGGCAGGATTGGCTATTTCCACTAATGCCTGTAGGTGTAGGTATCGGTATTTTAGTAGTTGTCGGGCTACTGGTGAATAATTTGGCCGCCAAACGGCAGTATCCGAATTATTGGTGGTAGGTATGGAACCGGTATTGTTTGGCTGCCGGTTTCTTACTCAGTACTATAAGCAACTGCCATTACTGAGGCATATTATTAAATGGACATATTTTGGCGTTACCACAGGCGTGATTGCCGGCCTGGGGGTAACTTTATTTTTGCAGCTATTAGCCTGGGCTATTGCTGTTTGGACCCAGGTGCCCTATTACTATTTTTTTATTCCGCCGGTTTTATTTTTAAACAGTTTGCTGGTGCAGTGGCTGGCACCGGGAATTTCGGGCGGGAGCGATAAAATGGTTGAAGCCATTCACCAAAAGGCTGGTTATCTGCCCCTGGCCGAAGTGCCGGTAAAGATAATAGCCACCGTCATAACAATCGCTGCCGGTGGCTCGGCGGGCAAAGAGGGTCCGGCGGCGCAGCTCGGCGCCACCCTTGCCTCGGCCTGGGGACGGTTTTTGCAAACGACAGACGCAGATTGCCGGCAAATTGTTGTGTGCGGTATAAGTGCAGGTTTTGCCGTTGTTTTCGGTACGCCTGTTGCCGGTGCCATATTTGCCGTAGAAGTATTATTTGTTGGTAAAATTCTTTATGATACCCTCTATCCTGCCTGTATTGCCGGTGCGGCCGGTTATTATGTTGCTTATTTTACCGGGATATCTTATGTGTACCGGGATATTATAATAGAATCCAGCTGCTATCTGGCCATGGGGGCAATCGTACTGGGACTGCTTTGCGGGGCAGTCTCGGTATTCTTCATTAAGACAATTCAGCAGTGTGGCCGGCATTTTGACAGGCTGCAGCTGACTAAACCGGTCAAAGCGCTTATTGGCGGTATTATGCTTACCTTTATTGCTCACTTTATCAGCCCGCTGTATCTGGGACTCAGTACCGAATTACTGGAAACCGGGGTGCACGGCGGCAGTATTCCGGCGGCGGCCTTTTTTTGGAAAACTGTTGCCACGGCTGTTACCCTGGGGTGTGGCGGGACAGGCGGGATTATTATGCCGGTTATTGTGGTGGGAACCGCTGCAGGAAACTTATTTGGCCAGCTCATCGGCAGTGTGGATATCCAGGCCTATGCTGTAATCGGTATGGCGGCCTTGCTGGCAGGTGCCGTCAATACACCGATCGCGGCAGTTATTATGGCCGCAGAATTATATGGGAGTGACGTCATTCCCTATGCCGCCATAAGCTGCCTGATTAGCTACATCATTTCCGGTCATCGCAGTATATATCCCAGTCAAATGATAGCTACCGGTAAATGTCCGGCCTTTTTAACAGATACCGGCAATACTGTCAGGTGTGCAGGCAAAACACAAGCCGGTGCCAGCAAAAATCCACTGCAGGTATCCAGGGACTAACCTGTGCTGTGACTTGCCGGAGCGGCAGCCGGAATTGGGAGACTTCTGCCGGAAGCAGGAATTTGCCTGTTTCTATGGAAAGTGATAGCATAGTAATGTACAATAATACTTATAGCAAATGTGGTATTATTGGATTGGTTTACTGGAGGGATTTTGTGTACATTGCCGTTGTCGATGGGCAGGGAGGCGGAATTGGCCGGGTCATAATTAACCGGGTTCGCAGCGAATTTGGCAATGCTGTGGATATTCTGGCTATTGGGACCAATTCCCAGGCTACCGCTGTGATGCTGCGGGCCGGGGCCAATGAAGGCGCCACAGGCGAAAATGCGCTTATTTGCAATATTAATGAAGTGGCTTTGATCTTAGGACCGCTCAGTATCATTCTGCCTAACTCCATGAAGGGTGAATTAACGCCTAAAATGGCCAAACGAGTGGTTGCCAGCAAGGCAAGAAAGATTCTTTTACCCATTCATCAAAACAACATTGACCTGGTGGGTATTCATTCAGAGCCGCTGCCACACATGGTTGAGGCTTTGGTTATGCAAATGAAGCAATACATAGACGATGGAGGGAGGGAATAGTCACATGTGCGAGGCTAATGCTTATCTTTTTAAGGGTGATAAAGAAGAGCTGCTGATGGAACGCGTCGACAAGGTTGTGCCGCAGAATGGTGAAGTGTATCTGGAAAGCATCTTCGGACAGAGAAAGACTCTTGCCGCTAGGATTAAAGAACTGAATCTGGTTGACCATCGTATCATTTTAGAGCCGATTCAGACCGAAACGGCCGACTAAAGTAAACAACACGGCATGCACTTTTGTTCTGGTGCATGCCGTGTTGCTCTATTAGCTGGTTAACCCGGTTTATATTTCGTAGCGTTATGCCTCTGATACTTTCAGGAGTTCTAAGAGTAAATCGCCTGTATCGATGGAATCCTGGGGTTTCACATAGAGTTCATCAACTACGCCGTCAAAAGGAGCCTGGATGGTGGTTTCCATCTTCATGGCTTCAGTAACGATTAACGGTTCTCCCTTCTTAACGCGAGCGCCTCTTTCCACCATAACTTTTACAACCTTGCCGGTCATGGAAGCGCCAAGATGGGCGGGATTGTCTTTTTCGGCTTTTGCTCTGGCAATAGTTACCGCTTTGATGCTCTTATCTTTAACAACAACCTCACGGGGCATGCCGTTAAGCTCGAACTGAACAATCCGTGTGCCGTCAGGACGTGGATCTTCGATTGAGATAAGTTTAATGACCAGCATTTTTCCTTCCTCAATATCCACTCTGATTTCTTCTCTGAGCTGTAAGCCATGGAAGAAGGTAGGAGTGTCTAGCACCGATACGTCACCATAGGAATTGACAAAGCTGTTCCAGGCGGAAAACACCTGGGGATACAGGGCATAGGCCAATGCATCCTTCATTGTCACCGGACGCTGCATTGTGTTAGCCAGCGTTTCCTGGATCTGCGTAAAATTGGCGTCAGGCAGCAGTTCGCCGGGACGTTTGGTTAACGGTTCTTTCCCCTTGAGAACAATGCGCTGCAGCTTCTGCGGGAACCCTTGGTAAGGCTGGCCAATTTGGCCGGAGAAGAATTCTACGACAGAGTTAGGAAAGTCCAAGCTGCTGCCGGAAGCATAAATATCTTCTTCTGTAAGGTTGTTTTCCACCATAAACAAGGCCATGTCGCCGACGATTTTGGAGGAAGGGGTTACTTTGGTAATATCGCCAAACATGTCATTGACCTGGCGGTATACTTCTTTGACTTTGTCCCACTGGCTTTCCAGTCCCAGGGCTTTGGCCTGCTGGCGGAGATTGCTGTATTGTCCGCCAGGCATTTCGTGGAGATATACCTCCGGATTAGGGAAAAAGAGGCTGCTTTCAAAATCCCGGTAATAGGCCCGGACATCTTCCCAGTAATGGGATAACTCATGCAACTTGCGGATATCCGCCTTAGGCTGGCGGGGATGACCCTGCAGGGCATAATATAAGCTGTTGCCGCTCGGCTGTGAGGACATACCGGACAGGGAAGAGAGGGCTGTGTCAACAATATCCACACCGGCATCAATAGCCCGGGCGTAGGCATAGATGCCATTGCCGCTGGTGTCATGCATATGCAGGTGAATGGGGAGCTCGACTGCCTCCTTGAGGGCGGAAACCAGTTGATAGGCGGCTTCCGGCTTGAGCAGGCCGGCCATGTCCTTAATGGCCAGAATATGAGCGCCGGCCTGTTCGACCTCTTTGGCCAGCTTAATATAATAGCTTAAATCATACTTGCTGCGGGCAGGGTCCAGTATATCGCCGGTATAGCATAAGGCAACCTCGGCAACCTTGCCGGACTTGCGTACCGCGTCAATGGCAACCGTCATGCCTTCCAGCCAGTTTAAGCTGTCAAAAATGCGGAAAACATCGATGCCGGCTTCGGCGGCCTGGTCAACAAAGGCACGAATGACATTGTCCGGATAATTGGTGTACCCAACCGCGTTAGAAGCGCGCAGCAGCATCTGGAACAAAACGTTCGGGGCCTGTGCCCGAAGCGCTTCAAGACGCTTCCAGGGATCTTCCTTTAAGAAACGGTAAGCAACATCGAAGGTAGCGCCGCCCCACATCTCCAGGGAAAATAAGTTAGGCATCCCGTGAGCCATAGGTGTAATGGCATTAAGCATATCGTATGACCGCATCCGGGTGGCCAGCAGGGATTGGTGGGCGTCACGCAGGGTAGTGTCGGTCAGTAATACTTCTTTTTGTTCTTTAATCCACGTTACCAAACCCTCAGGGCCGCGGCTATCGAGAATTTGTTTGGTGCCGCTGGGCAGTGGCGTTTGTGGCGTTTGCGGGAGGCGGAGCGGCGGAAAACCGGGTTTAGGCCGCTTAGTCACCCCTTCAGCGCCATTGACGGTAATCTCGGCCAGGTAGTTTAACAGTTTTGTGCCTCTGTCCTGTGGCGGCGAGAATATGAATAGTTCCGGCGAGGTGTCGATAAAGGAGGTATAGTAATTGCCGCTTAAAAAATCCGGATGCTCAACAACATTGTGCAGAAACGGGATATTGGATTTTATGCCGCGAATCCGGAATTCATTGAGGCAGCGTTTCATTTTGGCAATAGCGCTCTTGTGTGTCAGGCCCCAGGTAGAGAGTTTCACCAGCAGCGAGTCATAATAGGGCGTGATAACCGAGCCTGTATAGGCATTGCCAGCGTCCAGGCGTACGCCGAAACCGCCGCCGCTGCGGTAGGCCGTTATTTTTCCGGTGTCAGGCAGGAATTGATTAGCCGGGTCTTCGGTGGTAATCCGGCATTGGATGGCATGGCCATTGCACGTAATGCTGTTTTGATCTGTAATGCCGATACTTTCGTCGCGCAGACTTGTGCCGTCGGCAATGTGCAGCTGGGCTTGCACAATATCAATACCTGTAATCATTTCGGTGATAGTATGTTCTACCTGGATGCGCGGGTTTACTTCAATAAAATAAAACTGCTGGTCGGGGGTCACTAAAAATTCCACAGTGCCGGCATTGACATAACCGACCTTTTTCATGAGTTTTACGGCAGCGTTGCAGATTGCGTGGCGCAATTCCTGCGTGATGGAGATGCTGGGAGCGATTTCAATAACCTTTTGGTGGCGACGCTGGACAGAACAGTCTCTTTCATATAAATGAATGATATTGCCATGCTGGTCGCCCAGGATTTGAACTTCAATATGTTTAGGGTTTTCCAGGAGACGCTCAAGATAGATTTGGTCATCACCAAAAGAAGCCTTGGCTTCTGATTTAGTGAGCAGGTAGGCTTGTTCAACCTCGGCCGCTGTCCGCACGACCCGCATACCGCGGCCGCCGCCGCCTAAGATGGCTTTGATGATCAGCGGATACCCGTAGCGTTCGCCAAACGCTTTGACCTCTTCCAGACAGCTCACAGGACCGTCGCTGCCGGGGATAACCGGTAATCCTGCCGCCACTGCCTGGGCGCGGGCGTTGATTTTGTCGCCAAACATAGCCAGATGCCGGATCTCCGGTCCGATAAACAGGATACCTTCTTCTTGGCAGCGTTTAGCAAAATTAATGTTTTCTGCTAAAAAGCCATAGCCGGGATGGATAGCGTCCACACCGCGATTTTTGGCGATGCGCAGGATATCTTCAATGTCCAGATAAGCATCGACAGGGCCTTTGTTTTCGCCGATTAGATAGGCCTCATCGGCTCTATAGCGGTGCAAGGAAAAGATATCTTCTTTAGAATAAATGGCAATAGTGCGTATTGCCAATTCATTACAAGCACGCATGACCCGGATGGCAATTTCGCCACGATTGGCAACCAAAACGGTTTGAATTTTTTTCATGTAAATTCCCTCCAAAACCAACGAAGTAGATGGATGTAAAGTTATAATTGCTAATTTAACACTGAATTACCAAAAATACAAGGCATGCGCCGAAAATATACAGTATTATAATTTGGGGGGCAGACAATTGTTTGACAATAAAAGTTTTACCTTCCTGTTTGGCAGGAGGCAGGTTTGCTGTGACGAATTTTTTATCCTAACAGCAAGTATAACTTTCATAAACACAGAATTACGGAGAAAGGAAGATAAATATTTATGCAAATTCGTAAACTCGCTTATACCGCTATTTTTATGGCAGTGGGTATACTTACATCCCATTTGGTATATATCCCGATCGGCATCGCCAAATGTTTTCCCTTGCAGCATGTTATCAATATATTGCTGGCAGTCCTTTTAGGAACACGTTATTCGGTGAGTGCCGCGTTTGGGATTTCGTTGTTGCGCAATATATTAGGCACAGGCTCGCTGTTAGCCTTTCCGGGAAGCATGGTTGGCGCAGCGCTGTCCGGTTTTTTATATAAGCGAACCAATAGCATTTGGGGAGCTATTGCCGGGGAAATAATCGGAACAGGTATTTTGGGTGCATTACTGGCTTATCCTGTTGCCAAATATTTTATCGGTTCGGCGGCCGGCGCGTTTTTCTTTGTCGTTCCTTTTATGGTCAGCACAACCGGCGGCAGTATTATTGCTTATCTATTGTACAAAACGGCTATTCCCGCCGTACTGACTGAGAAACTGAAAGGCTGAACGATTATCCGGCATTCTGCCACGCATGTCAGGACTAATACTGCCGGCAGTAGCGGGAGATTTGCCGCACGAAGAAGCAAGGGAGCAGATATTAGGCGAGCCAAGCGAGATAAGTTTGCCGAATTTCGCAAAGCCAGAACTCTGGAAGAATAGAAAGCGATGATGTTTGGCTGAAAGCAGCAAGGGGTCAGTCATTCTGCTGCTTGATATGGAAAACGATAAAAGCAACAGGAAGCTAAAAAGGAAGTGTCTTATGCTGGAAGTGTATTGGGGCGCGCTGTCCTTTGGTGTGATTTTTGCCATAATTACTATTTTTTTCGGCGATATTATTGGCAGCATGTTTGATGGCATTTTTGACTCACTTTTCCCCGAGCCGTGGTCAGAACCGGTAATCCTCGTCGGGGGGGTGACCAGCTTCGGCGGTACAGGAGTAATCCTGGAGAGTTATACTGATTATCATGCTAATATCATTGTCATTTTATCGCTGTTTGCCGCAGTCAGCTTGTCTGGAGTGGCATATTTTGTTTATGTCAGGCCAATGAAAGGGGCCGAGAATTCTGCCGCTTTTTTTATCAAAGAGCTGATTGGCAAACAGGGAGAGGTAATAATCCCCATTCCGGCTGCCGGTTATGGCGAGGTTCTGATTAAAACGGTGGGCGGTAATACCAGCCAGATAGCAGCATGCAACGAAAGTCTGGATATTCCTGCCGGTGCACAGGTCGTAGTGCGGGTTGTCAGAGACGGGGTTTTGTATGTATCACGCAAGGCGGAGAATGTTGAAGAACTGGTGTAGGCAGCAAAAGAGAGACTAACTATTAAAAGTCAAGCCCGAATTTGAGGATGGAGGACAAAAAACAGATGGTTCAAAAAAGGGTATAGCAAAACAGACGTCCACAGGACGCCATGCGGGCTATCGAGAGAGAATCAGGCTGCCAGACGATAAGGCTCGCCGGATTTCTCCAGAGCATAAATGAGCCGGACCAGCTTCTTGGCAGCATGAGAGATGGCCACATTGTAATGCTTTCCCTCGGCGCGTTTCCTGGCGAGGTAAGCGGCAAAGACAGGGTCCCAAAGGCAAACAAATTTTGTGGCATTGAAGATGGCATAGCGTAGGTATCTGGAGCCGCGCTTCTCCATATGGGCATAGCAATTTTTAAGCTGCCCGGATTGGTAGGTAGAGGGCGACAGGCCGGCATAGGCCAAAATCTTGTCAGGGGAATCAAAGCGTGAAAAGTCACCCACCTCAGACAGAATCATAGCCCCCATCCTGTAGCCAATGCCGGGAATCGTGGTAATAGGCGAAAGCATCTTGTCCATGATGCGTTGGATGACCTGTTCAATTTCCGCAATCTCGGCATCGAGTTCACGGATGAGCCGGATGGTATGCCGCAGTTCCAGTGATTTCGCGGTCGTCACAGAGCCAATCGATTGCCTGGCGGCTTCACGTATCTCTATGGCTTTGTCCCGTCCGTAACGGCCTTTGGAGGATTCGGCAAGCAAATGGGTGAGCCGCGTCAGATGTGCCGCTGCAATCTGCTTAGCCCCCGGGAACTCATCGAGCAAGGCGTAAACAGAGGCCATATGGAGTGACGATACCAGCTTTTCCAGCTCCGGGAACAGGATGCATACCAGCCTGGCAATTGAGGACTTCAGCTTAGCGCGTACCTTCACCTTGTCGAACCGGTATCTGGTGAGTGACTTTAGCTCCTCATTGTGGTAAGCTGTGTCTGTGTAGGGCTTGAGGCCCACATCAGACATGAGCATAGCCGCAATTGTTCGCGCATCGACACGGTCAGTCTTCGTCTTTCGCAGGGTGAGGCTTTTCCGGTAAAGATTGGTGTGCAAGGGGTTAATGACATAGGTGTCCAGACCATTGTCAAGGAGAAACCCGAGAATGTTGTAGCTGTAGTGTCCGGTAGCCTCAAGCCCTACCTTTATTTTGTCCAGGGGCAAAGAACAGGCACGGATTTTTTCCAACAGGTAGCCAAATCCTTCCATGCTGTTTTGGATGGTGAACACATTTGCAAGGACTTTACCCTCCGAACTGATGATGAAGCAGTCGTGTTTATCCTTAGCGACATCAATCCCGACACAAATCATAGCAAGACCTCCAACGGTATTATTTGATGCTGTACCCACAGAACACTTTGCTCTTGTAACCTTGTTCTACATCAACCGTCTGGCGGTATCTAACTGATTAACAAACCTGCAAAGGGCTGCGGTTGGAGCCTCTCTTGAACCATCTGGTGGTAGGAGATAAAACCAATCCACAGCATCCTTTACAGTGTAGCATATAGCCCTTGGAGAGGGGCTCTAATAACTACTACTCTATAATACAAGGAGTATGGATATGAGCGTTTTTATAATTATTGCAGTGGTAGTGATTGTGCTTGTTGTGCTGGGGTTAGCTTTTTGGGCACGGTACAAGACAGTCGGACCAGATGAGGCAATGCTGGTAACTGGTTCCTTTTTGGCAGGGGCGGATGTGCTGACCGATGAAACTGGGAGGAAGATTAAAATTGTCAGAGGCGGCGGCGCATTCATTCTCCCGATTTTCCAGCAGGCGGACAAGTTGTCCCTGCTGTCACACAAGCTGGATGTTACCACCCCTGAGGTTTATACCGAACAGGGGGTGCCGGTAATGGCCGACGGCGTAGCCATTATCAAGGTCGGCAGCGCTGTTGAGGATGTGGCGACAGCTGCCGAGCAGTTCATGGGAAAACCCACAGAAGCTTTGAAGATCGAGGCACAGGAAGTGCTGGAAGGCCATTTAAGGGCCATTTTGGGAACCATGACAGTAGAGGAAGTATATCGAAACCGGGATCGCTTTGCTCAGGAAGTGCAGAGTGTGGCTGCCCGCGATTTGAAAAAGATGGGACTCTCCATCGTATCCTTCACCATCAAGGATGTGCGCGATAAGCAGGGCTATCTGGATGCTCTTGGCAAACCCCGCATTGCCGCTGTCAAACGGGATGCAGAAATCGCCGAGGCTGAGGCCATGCGCGATGCCCGCATCAAAAAAGCCTTGGCCGATGAAGAAGGGCAAAAGGCCGAGCTCTTGCGAGATACCAATGTTGCCGAGGCTACTAAGGAAAAGGAGCTAAAGGTTGCCGCCTTCAAGCGTGAGCAGGATACAGCCAAGGCCGAAGCCGACCAAGCCTATAGCATCCAAAAAGCCCGTTCCGAGCAAATGGTCACCCAGGAACAGATGAAGATTGAAATTGTGCGCAAAGAGCGGGAGATTGATGTGCAGGACAAGGAAATTCTGCGCCGGGAAAAGCAATTTGATGCCGAGGTGAAAAAGAAAGCTGATGCCGACCGCTACGCGGTGGAGCAGGCCGCTGAAGCTGCCAAGGCCAGACAAATGCGCGAGGCCGATGCCGTCCAATATCGCATTGAGGCTGAAGCCAAGGCTAACGCCGAGCAAAAGCGCCTGGAAGGCTTTGCTATCGCCGACGCCGAACGGGCCCAAGGCACTGCCGAAGCCGATGTTGTGCGGTTAAAAGGCCTGGCAGAAGCAGAAGCCAAAGAAAAGCTGGCAGAAGCCTTCGAAAAATTCGGCGAGGCCGCCGTCTTAGATATTGTTATCAGGATGCTGCCTGAATTGGCCGGAAAAATCGCTGAACCTCTCAAAACCATTGATAAATTGACGGTTGTGGATGCCGGAAACGGGGATGGAGCCGTAAAGGTCAGCAAATATGTGACATCCTTAATGGCAACAGCTCCAGAAATGCTGAAGAATGTTTCGGGCGTGGATCTTGAGCGCATGGTTAAGGGCCTGGTAGAGCAGAAGGAGCAAGCTGCTGAAGAAACAACGCCGGAAAAATGAACAAATTATTAGCACGCAGAGAAACCGGCCGTTTTGTGGCTGTAAAATCATTCATGTCAAACTGCCCATGTCATTATTAAAGGTAGTTTGGGCGATTATTCCATACATATGGGTTCCGACGTAATGCATCAAAGCGGTGCAGGCATGTTGGCAGTTTTGCCGGTGCCCTGAGAGAACTGGTTGCGACCATTGTTAAAGCAGTTCTTGCAGAAACACCGCCGGAACTGCTTTGTTCTATCAGGAGCAGAGTCATGGTCATCTCTATGGTAGCGGGAAGTTTGCGGCACTGCATCTTGTTTCTAGTTTTTGGAAATGTAATTTAACAAGCAGGAATTTTTCGTTAGTTACCGAATAGTGGAAATAAAGAGAAAAATTAGTACCTCCAAATCTGACGGTTTAATGCAACTGATGATCAACTTTCTTGTGTTGAGCCAAAATCGAGAATAGGTAGGTGACTTATGGTTGTGTATGCCGAAAACACTTGTGATGGTACTTTGGCCGGGTGGCTAAGCTTTACCGCAACGTTAAAGAGTATCGACAAAAGCTACAAGCACTCTATCAGACCGGAGATTCTCGACTCGTGGGTGCGGTGTCGCCAAGCCAGGGTTAATCCTAACGATGATGGCGTTCATCACCAGCTGGATCAATACAGCCTTAGGGCCGTATTGCGGGAAAACCAGGAACTTATTACCATTGCTAAACCGTTTATGGATAACTTATACCAGATTGTTGCCGGTTCCGGCTTTGTAGTTGTTCTGACAGACATACGCGGCTACATTATGGAAATACTTGGCGATAAAGATACATTAAAGAACCCCATGACGGTGAGTTTTTTTCAAGGGGCAAACTGGAGTGAAAAGGAAGCAGGCACGAATGCCATCGGTACGGCCCTGGTTACCAGAAAGCCGATTCAGGTATCCGGTTCGGAGCATTACTGCCGGAAGCATCATTGTCTGACCTGCTCGGCAGCCCCTATTCTTGACGAAAAGGGGAAAGTATTAGGAATCCTGGACGTTTCCGGGAAATCAACAGCGGCTCATCTCCATACCTTGGGGATGGTGGTGGCGGCAACTGAGGCTATTATGGCCCAGCTTGCCATCAGGAGAAAAAATAACGAATTACGTGTAATGAACAGTCGCCTGACAAATATTTTTAATACAATGTCTGACGGCGTAATTATGATTGATAATAATGGCGTTATCAGCGAACTGAATCCTGTTGCCAAAAAAATACTCGGTTTTGGGCCAACCAAGTTTGAGACCAAGCAGCCGCTGCAAGTAGAAAGTATCTTTGGCGCCCAAAGCACAATTATCAGAAGAATAATAACCTGCAAGGAATCCTGTGCAGACATTGAAATCATGTTGGATACCAACTGTGGGCTGAGTCATTATCTGGCGACCGGTGAACCTGTTGCTGATGAGCAGGGAGTGGTGACAGGCGGGGTTATTATTTTGCGGCCGATGAAACAAATTCAGAATTTAGTAAACCGGTTTAGCGGACACTATGGAACCTTAAAATTTAGTGATATTATCGGTGAGAGCAAAGCCATTCTGGAAGCTGTCCGGATAGCTTCTCTTGCCGCGACCTGTATATCCAGTGTGTTGCTCCAGGGTGAAAGCGGCACCGGTAAAGAAATATTTGCACAGGCTATCCATAATCGCAGTGACCGTTCTGCCGGACCCTTCATTGCGGTAAATTGCGGGGCAATCCCACGGGAACTGATTGGCAGTGAACTATTCGGCTATGAAGACGGAGCCTTTACCGGGGCTAAACGCGGGGGGAAACCGGGCAAATTTGAACTGGCCTGCGGCGGAACGCTGTTTTTGGATGAAATTGGTGACATGCCGTTAGAGCAGCAGGTAGCGCTCTTGCGGGTATTGCAGGAACGCAAAGTAAACCGGATTGGTTCGGATAAGGTAATACCTGTTGATGTCAGGGTGATTTGTGCCACCAACAAAAGCCTATTAAAAGAAGTGGAGAAAGGCACTTTCCGCAAAGACCTGTATTATCGATTGAATGTAATCGCCATCACAATACCGCCGCTCAGAGAACGCTCGGAGGATATTGTGCCGCTCTTTAATTATTTCCTCGACAGGCTGGATAAGCATGGGCGGAACTTCCGGGTGAGTCCGGCGGTAATTGAGCGGATTGTGCAATACGATTGGCCGGGAAATGTGCGCGAGCTTCAGAATGTGGTGGAGCGGATCGTCAGTCTGACAGAAGGAGAAATGGTAAATTTAATAAATTTGCCTAAAGAAATCTGTACCTGGCAGCCGACAAACCCGACTAGCCCAAATCCGGATAATGGCAATGGGTTTTATCCTGCCCGGCATGTGGTGGAAGTATGCCGCGGCCGGGAGGGGCGGCGTTTCCTGCTGGAGGAGAATGAAAGGCAGGAAATTCTTTCCCTGCTGTCCGCCCATAGAGGGAATGTGAGTTTGACAGCGCGTACGATGGGAGTTTCGCGCAATACCCTGTACAGGAAAATGAAACAATATGCGATATACAATTAAATAGAAAAGTGTCACTTGTGCGTGACACTTTTATGTGACACTTGTGAACATATTTAGGTACATGTAACAAAATCGTAAAGAACCAACTGCCCGAAAAGCAGCTGGTTCTTTACTTTTATGGGACATTTTACCATTGGTATAAATCTTGCAATGAATAATAGTACATACATAGTCAGGCAGCAAAGGCGGCTACTTACTCAGATTGTATTAGCTAAGGAGGATGGACGATGAAAGTAGTTCCCGTATACCAGGCAGAAGGCATGGTCCTTTGCCATGATGTTACTGAAATTATTCCGGGAAAACGCAAGGGAAAGGCCTTCAGGAAAGGACATGTAATTCGACGGGACGATATACCCAGATTGCTGACTATTGGCAAAGAAAATATTTATGTCTGGGAAGTAAATGAGCAAACCCTGCACGAAAATGATGCCGCGCTCAGATTTGCGCAGGCAATAGCCGGTCCGGGTTTGTCGCTGGCCGAGGCTTCTGAGGGGAAAGTTGAAATAACAGCCAGTATTCGCGGCTTGCTAAAAATAAATGGCGAAGCACTGGAACGGATTAATGATATTGAGCAAGTGGCAGCAGCTACCTTGCATTCAAATCAAATAGTAGATGCCGGGAAAAAGGTGGCAGGCTGCAAAATTATTCCTTTGGTGATTGGCAATGAGAAGCTTAAGCAAATTGAGCAGATCGGTATTGACTGTTATCCGGTAGTGGAAGTCAAACCCTTACAGGCTTGCAAGGTGGGGGTGGTGACTACCGGCAGTGAAGTTTATCATGGCCGGATTACAGATTGTTTTGGTCCGGTGCTGACAGATAAGTTTGAACGGTTGGGAAGTTCTGTTTTGCGTCAAGTGTTTGTACCTGATGATATTTCGATGATATCCAAGGCCATTCACCGTTTGCTGGCAGAGGGGGCGGAGATGATTGTCACTACAGGCGGCATGTCTGTTGACCCTGATGATGTAACCCCATCCGGTATCCGGGCGGCAGGAGGCCAGATTGTTGCCTACGGTGCACCTACTTTACCTGGTGCCATGTTTATGCTGGCTTATTTCGGAACCGTTCCGGTTTTAGGCTTGCCTGGCTGTGTGATGTATCACAAAAGCACAATATTTGACTTGGTGGTTCCCCGCCTGTTAGCGGGTGAAGTACTGTCCAGGAAGGATATCATAAGGCTCGGGCATGGCGGGTTGTGCCTGGTGTGTGAAGAATGCCGTTATCCTGAATGCGGCTTTGGCAAGGGAAGCTGATTTCATTTTGGGCGTATTTCGGGGAGGAGCAAATCCCCTGAAATATAGATTATTCAATAAGAAGGAGACGAGAAAAGCAGATGCAAAAAAAAGTGCTGAATATCAATGGTTTGCCAAGAACCCTGATTGTTGACCTTGAAGCCAGTCTGGCCAGTGTGCTCAGGGAACAACTACTGCTGACAGGTTGTAAAGTCGGCTGTAATCAAGGTCAATGCGGAACTTGCTCGATCATCATGGATGGCAGAGTGGTACGGTCCTGTGTTATGAAAATGAAGAGAGTTCCTGACGAAGCCAATATCACCACAATTGAAGGTTTGGCTACACCTACCAATCTTCATCCGCTGCAGGTTGCCTGGATGGCTTACGGGTGCGCCCAATGCGGGTTCTGCAGCCCTGGCTTTATTTTGTCGGCCAAGGTCTTACTTGACGAAAACCCGAATCCATCAAGAGAAGAGATTCGCGACTGGTTCCAGAAGCACCGCAACGCTTGCCGCTGCACCGGTTATAAGCCGCTGGTCGATGCCGTTATGGCAGCCGCTAAGGTTATTCGCGGTGAAATGAGGAAAGAAGACCTGTTGTACCAGCCTGTAGGCAATAAGATTTACGGCACTACCTATCATCGTCCGTCCGCCTTGCAGAAAGTCACCGGCACCTGGGATTTCGGCGCCGATGTTGCCCTGCAGATGCCTGCCGGAACGCTGCGCTTAGCGCTTGTTCAGGCAGAAGTATCTCATGCAAATATTAAAGGCATTGACACCACGGAAGCCGAAAAAATGCCTGGTGTTTACAAAGTTGTTACCCACAAGGATGTCAAAGGCAAAAACCGTATCACCGGCCTGATTACCTTCCCGACCAATAAAGGTGACGGCTGGGATCGCCCCATTTTGTGCGACGAGAAAGTATTCCAATATGGTGATGCAATTGCCATAGTTTGTGCCGATACTGAAGAACATGCCAGAGAAGCCGCCCAAAAAGTCAAGGTTGATCTGGAAGTATTGCCTGCCTATATGAGCGCGCCGGCAGCCATGGCACCTGATGCTATCGATATTCATCCCGGCGTGCCTAATACTTACTTTGAGCAAGGGGTCGTCAAGGGTGAGGACACCAAACCCATCATGCAGGACCCTAATGTTGTGACAGTAGAAGTTAATACCTACTGCAGCCGTCAGCCTCATCTGGTGCTGGAACCTGACTGCGGTTGCGCCTATTATGATGAAGAAGGACGTCTGACCGTTCATTCCAAGAGTATCGCGTTGCATTTGCACCATGCTATGATTTGCCCCGGTATTGGTATTGAGCCGGAAAAACTTCGTCTTGTCGCCAACCCCACAGGCGCGACTTTCGGCTATAAGTTCAGCCCGACAAATGAAGCGCTGCTGGCTGTTGCTTGTATGGCTACAGGCAAACCGGTATCCCTGAACTTCAATATGTACCAAATGATTACTTATACCGGTAAACGCTCACCTGTCTTTATGAAATGCAAGCTGGCTGCCGACAAAACAGGCAAACTGCTGGCTATGGAAACAGACTGGGCAATGGATCATGGTCCCTACAGCGAGTTCGGTGATTTGGCAACTCTGCGTCAAGCCCAGTTTACCGGTGCCGGCTACGAGATTCCCAATATTCGCGGCAAAGGACGCACCGTATGCACCAATCATGCATGGGGTTCTGCTTTCCGCGCTTACGGTTCGCCGCAAGCCTTCCTGGCTTCGGAAATTGCCATGGACGAATTGGCAGAGAAACTCGGCATGGATCCGCTGGAATTGCGCTTTAAAAATATTTATCGTCCGGGTGCCACTACACCGACGCAGCAAGTACCGGAAGTGTTCTGCTTTGAGAGTATGTTCAACACCCTCCGGCCGCTTTGGGAAGAAGCCAAAAAGCGTTGCCAGGAGCTCTCCACACCTGAGAAAAAACGCGGTGTAGGCCTGTCACTGGGTATCTACGGCTGCGGGCTTGACGGTCCTGACGGTTCGGTGGCCTGGATAGAACTGAACAAAGATGGCACCATTAGTGTCGGTTCCTCCTGGCAAGACCATGGCCAGGGCGCAGACCTTGCCGCTTTAACCCATGCTCATGAAACCCTGCGGCAAATGGGTATCACCCCGGAACAAATCAAACTTGTGATGAATGATATGGCCTTTACTCCGGCCAGCGGCCCGTCTGGCGGCAGCCGGCAAAATGTAATGACAGGCAATGCCATTCGTGTTGGCTGCGAAATGCTGGTCAATGCCATGCGTAAGCCTGACGGCACCTATCGCACTTATGACGAAATGGTTGCCGAAAATATTCCGCTTCGCTATGACGGCAAATGGGCGGCCTCAATGTGTACTGACTGCAATCCTGATACTGCCAAAGGTGATCCGTTTGCAGTGTACATGTATGAAGTATTTATGCCAGAAGTTGAAGTGGACATGAAGACAGGTAAAGCCAGAGTGGTCAAATTTACAACGGTTGCCGATATTGGCACACTTACCAATAAGGCGACTACTGATGGCCAAATTTATGGCGGTTTGGCACAAGGCATCGGCCTGGCTTTGACCGAGGACTTCGAAGATCTGCAAAAGCATACTAATTTAGTGGCTTGTGGCTTCCCATTCATCCAGGATATTCCGGATGACATAGACATCATTTATAATATCTCACCGCGTGAGCATGGCCCGTATGGTGCCGCCGGTGTAGGCGAAGGCCCGCTTACTGCTCCGCATCCTGCTGTTCTTAACGCCATTTATAATGCTTGTGGCGTACGGGTTTATGCAGTACCGGCACTGCCCGAAAAAATTAAAGCAGGTCTGGAAGCACTGGCTGCCAAAGAACAAGCGGCCGGCAGCAAATAAACAACTAAGCAATAGTGCTTTTCTAAAACGGACTGGAAAGCCGCGAGTATCTTGTGTCACTTAAAATTTGAGATTAGGTGACACAAGGTACTAGGCTTTCCGTTCGTTTTAGAATTTCTCCATACCTGGGAGAGGATGGTTCACATGGATCAAAAAGTATTGCGTCAACGGGAAGCGAAGTGTGTACAGGAAAGTCCGCCCGGCTGTACTGCCAGATGTCCTGTTCATGTCGATGTCCGGGGTATGGCTAAGGCTGTACGCAAGGAAGATTACACGGCAGGCTTTGCTTTGTTTCACAGAATGATTCCTTTTCCGGGAATTATCAGCAGGATTTGCGACCAGCCCTGTCGACAGGGGTGCAAACGTAACGAAATTGATGAGCCAATTTTTATCAGAGCGTTAGAGCAGGCTTGTGTGGACAATAACAGCACAATACCCAATGTTTTATTGCCACCGGCCAAAAAACAGAAAGTGGCCATTGTGGGTGCCGGTCTGAGCGGTTTGACGGTGGCTGTTGAGCTTGGACGCAAGGGTTACCAGCTGGTCATTTTTGAAGCGACAGATCGCCTGGGAGGAAGTATCTGGGGGATCCCCGCCGAACAGTTGCCCCGGGAAGTGATTCATGCTGATTTTTTCATCCTCGGGAAATTTCCCTTTACGCTTCACTATACTACGCGTATTGTAGCCTTACATAGTATCTATGACGATTTTGATGCCATCTATTTGGGGACAGGGGCAGGGCAAATACCTGCTGCAGACTTCGGTCTTGCTTTGGACGAAGACGGCAGAATTGAAGTGGATGCGGTCTCTTTGGCAACAAGTGACAGCAAGGTTTTTGCCGGTGGCAGTCTGCGCCGTGCATACGGAGATTCATCACCCATTGCCTCGGTTGCCGATGGTAAAATTGCCGCCATTTCAATTGACAGACTGTTCCAAAAGGCATCCCTTACGGCTAACCGGGAGAATGAGGGACCCTTTGATACTTTGCTTTATACCAATATTAAAGGAATAGAGCCTGAACCGATGGTGCTGCCAGCCCACTCTGGCGGTTATACCCGGGAGGAAGCCGGTCGGGAAGCCAATCGCTGTTTGTTATGCGAATGTCTGGAATGTGTAAAGGCGTGCGAGTATCTGGCTCACTACCGGGGGTATCCCAAACGGTATGTGCGTGAAGTATACAATAATTTATCCATTGTTATGGGAATCCATCATGCCAATAAAATGATTAACTCCTGCAGTCTGTGCGGTCTTTGTGAAGAAATTTGCCCAGGTAATTTGAACATGGGTGAAGTTTGCCAGCAAGCGCGGCAAATGATGGTGGAGAAAGGGAAGATGCCCCCGTCAGCTCATGATTTTGCCTTACGGGATATGCGGTTTAGTAGTAGTGAAAAATTTGCGCTTACCAGGCATCAGCCAGGGTATGCGGCAAGTGAACTGGTGTTTTATCCCGGCTGCCAGTTAGCGGCCTCATCACCGCAGTATGTACAGCAGATGTATAAGTTTTTATGTGAAAGGCTGGACGGCGGCGTCGGGTTAATGTTGGGTTGTTGCGGGGCACCGGCCAGTTGGGCCGGGCAAGAAGGGCTATTTGAGGAAACTATGCAAAGCCTGGAAAATAACTGGCGTGTCTTGGGAAGTCCCAGGATCATAGCCGGTTGTCCGACCTGTTATAGCTTATTTAACCAGCATTTGCCGGATAGGCCGGCAGAAAGTCTGTGGACTTTATTAGAGCGCATTGGTTTGCCTGAGCCAGCCCGGCTGCAGGATACTCCGCAAACCTTGGCCATCCATGACAGCTGTACCACCAGATATGATACAGCACTTCAGGGCAGTGTGCGAACACTTTTGGGCCAGTTAGGATATTCATGGGAAGAATTGCCTTTTAACCGTGAACAGACTAACTGCTGCGGCTATGGGGGTCTGATGCTTTATGCCAATAAGGAGGTTGCGCATAAGGTGATAGACAGGCGGATTAAGGAAAGCGAATTGGATTATCTCGCCTACTGTGCCATGTGCCGGGATAATTTTGCCGGTCAGGGAAAACGTACCTACCATCTTCTGGACCTTATTTGGGGAAATGGGCAGGAAGAACTGGCCGCACAAACGGGTCCAGGCTATTCAGAGCGTCAGGACAACCGGGCCAAATTAAAACAAACCCTGCTGCGGGAGGTTTGGGGGGAAGAGGTGGAGGCCATGCCGGCAACGGTTAAGGTTACTGTTCCGCAAGCTGTGCTTGCAGTTATGGAAGAGCGGCAGATTCTTGTCGAGGATGTGGCTAAGGTGATTGAGCATGCGGAAGGTACCGGCAGTAAACTCCGGCATGGTGAAAACGGCCATTATATAGCGTATTTTCAACCGGCCAGTGTGACCTATTGGGTAGAATACTCGCCACAAGGGGACGGCTTTGTTGTCCATAATGCTTATTGCCATCGATTGGAAATTACTGGATAGTGGAGGAACTATGAGTAAACCGACAGAACAGCAGCCGGTCAATATTATTTGTGTTACCTGCGGCATCAGCCTGACTCTGGGGAAAGTAACCCTGTCATATCTTGGCAGCAGTTTTCCGGTTGAATTATACAAATGTTCTCAATGTGGCCTGGTGTACATTCCGGAGGATCTGGCCAATGGCAAGATGCAGCAGGTGGAAGCGGCACTGGAGGATAAATGATGCTGCATCCGGGCGGGATTACGTTAACAAAACAGGTTGTTGGCTATTGTGCCTTTGCTCCCGGCGCCAAGGTGCTTGATGTTGGCTGCGGCACCGGTATGACTGTGGAATATTTACATACTGCCTGCCGGTTGGCAGCCGTCGGGGTGGATGTATCACCAGTCCGGCTGAGGCAGGGGAGAAAGCGGGCGCCGGATTTGCCGCTCATCCAGGCCGCAGGTGAAAGTTTGCCTTTTGCCGACGCTTCCTTTGCGGGAGTGATCGCCGAGTGCAGTTTGTCAGTTATGCAGGACGCCGCTGCAGTGCTGGTTGAAATTAGCCGGATTTTGGTGCCTGGAGGAAAACTGGCGATAACCGATGTGTACTTACCGGCTTCCACTTTGGCAGCCGGGTATATGAATGATAAACAATTAAAAAAGATGCTGGCGGAAAACGGATTCCGTATTATTATCTGGGAGGACTGTTCTGCCTTTTTGCGGGAGTTTGTTGCCGGCTACATTATGGAACATGGCTCGGCGGCAGAGCTTTGGCCGTGCACGATAGCCCCAAAAACGAAAGTAGGATATTTTTTACTGGTGGCTGAAAAATGGAAAGCGAAAGGATGAATTGCTTTGGAGAACAAAATCTGTCCACGCTGTAGTAAAGAAATAACTGACAATGATCCCCTGTACCAGTGCTGCCGGTGTTTTAGCGTTTATTGCAAGAACTGTGAGGATACCAATGAGGGGCGGAGCTGTCCGCAATGCAGAATGGGATCCCGTTTGATACTTTCAGCAGTAAAATAAGAAGCTTTTGGAGGCTCGGGAATGGAAAGAGAGATTTTGCTGGATAAAATTGAAGCCGACTGGATTACTATCGAAGTGATTGATAAAACCACAGGGAAAACATTTCGACGCAATTTGCCGGTGAAATATCTGGAAACCGATAATGGCGTTGCTTTATTTGGCGAAACACTGGAAGGCAAGCCGGCGCAAATACATTTTTTGTCGGAGGCCGCCCTTGCCAAAATTAATGATTTGACCGGTAAAGGACCTGACTGTGCCCGATGTGACTAAAAGGAGGAGTTGGGATGAGCTTTCATGAGCTGCAGGCGGCGATGGATAACGGGAATGCAGCAGATATCCTTACAGTTATTGACAGTACCTCAGGCTCCCCCAGCCCAATTGGGCAAATGATCATTATTCAGGCCGACGGAACGGTGTCAGGGCAGCTAGAGACATTGGTTATGGAAAATATATTACATATAGTGCAAACAACGGTGTGGACTAAGCCGGTAACCATTTCAGTTGAGGATGGGCTTGGCAATACTTACCGGCTGTTTTGGGATAGAATGGTAAAGAAGTTTAGCGCCATCGTATTTGGCGGCGGGCATATCAGCCAACCATTGGTTCAAATTCTTTCACTAATGGGTTTTGAAGTAACAGTTATTGATGACCGTCCGGAATTTGCCAATACCGCCAGATTTCCCGGAGCGTACCGGGTAATTTGTCAGCAGTTTCAACTTGTCGTGAAAGAATTGACAGTGGACAATGAAACGGCTGTTATCATTGTAACTCGCGGCCACCGCTATGATATGGACTGCCTGCGCGCTGTTATGGGCAGCGATGCCCGGTATTTGGGCATGATTGGCAGTCGGAAACGCATAAGGGAAATTATTACGCTCATAAAGGAGGAAGGAGCGCCGGCAGATCTGGAAACACGGCTGCGCGCGCCCATTGGTCTTGACCTTAAAGCCGAAACTCCTGCGGAAATAGCACTGAGTATTGCGGCCGAAGTGGTGTCCGTTTTTCGCAATGGGTCTGGTCGCCCGCTGAGTGAGTATAAGGAGGCGTTCTAATGGATCGGTCATTGCTCAAGTATATTTGTGAATGCCGGCAGCGGGGGGAGAAAGCCGCCCTGGTAACCATTGTGGAAACGCGTGGCTCGACTCCGCGTAAAGCAGGCAGTAGCATGCTGGTGTTTCCTGATGGCAGGTCTTTGGGCACAATTGGCGGTGGCTGCGGGGAAGCGGAGGTTAGGCGTCAGGCGCTAACCGCACTTGACGACAGCCGGTCTCAATTGCATACGGTGCGGATGTTAAATGATGCAGCAGCCGATGAGGGGATGGTTTGCGGGGGAATTATGGAGGTGTTTATTCAGGTTTTATAGCTGTGCGGCAAGCACGGACGGGAGGAAGGTGGAGAATATGACAGATGCTTTCATAAAGTTGGTTGAGTTGTCACAGGCGGGTTTTTACTGCAGCCAGATCTTGCTGATTATCGGGCTGGAAGCGCAGGGCAAGGAAAATCCTGATATTGTGCGGGCTATGTCAGGATTAAACGGCGGCATTGGCTTTTGTGGGAAAACCTGCGGCGTTTTGACTGGCGGGGCCTGTCTGATCGGTCTTTATGCCGGCAAGGGAGTAGCCGAAGAAATGGAAGACAGCCGTCTCAATGATATGATCAGAGAGTTTGCCGGGTGGTTTGAAGAAAAGGTATACTCCCAGTATGGCGGAATCGACTGCCATACCATCCTGGAGAATGATCCCATGAACCGGATGACGCGATGTCCGCAGCTTGTTTTAGATGCTCTCGCCAAAGTCGAAGAGATTCTGGCCGCCAATGGCTATAGCCTTTCAGGCCGTTTGGAGTATTAGTAGTCTGCCAAGTTTAAAGCCGTAGGATTTAGGGCTTGGTGGACTACTATGTAACCAGGTGCAGCGTTAGGAGGAGGGTGGCATGAAAAAACTCTACAAGAATTTAATTCAATTGCTTTCGTCCGGTGAAAATGTTGTTTTGGCTACGATTTTCCATAGCGCCGGGTCGGCTCCGCGTTCGGCAGGAGCTAAGATGATTATCCGCGCAGATGGTTCCATTATCGGTACGGTTGGCGGCGGACGGCTGGAAGCCGAGACCATTGAGCTGGCAAAACAAGTTCGGGACAACCGGCGCTCGCTGATCCAGCCCTTTGATTTAACAGGCTCAGATGCTGCCGGAGCGGGGATGATCTGCGGTGGGTCAGGGGAAATTCTGCTTGAGTATATTGCGGCGGCGAATAGCGACAATCAGCAGATTTATGAAGCTGTCCTTTCCACCATGGACAAAGCGCAAAAAGCGTGGCTGATAACCGAATTAACCGGTCAGCCGGCAAACGGACCTGAGCGGCAGCAATGTCTTGTGAGACAGGATGGCAGTGTTGTCGGCAATTTCCAATGCGAGCCGGAATTTATGGAAAAGCTTTCTGGCGGACCGGCCAAAATTTCCATTCATGCCGATGCCAGAGATGGGCGGAGTTTTATCGTCGAGCCTATCCGGACTACCGGAGTAGTGTACCTTTTCGGGGCAGGTCATGTTTCACAGCAGATTGCCAGGTTAACCGATATGGTGGGCTTTGCTACCGTAGTCATTGATGACCGGCCGGATTTTGCCAACCGGGAACGGTTCCCCCTGTGTGAGATTGTTGTTGTTGATAACTTTGCCTGTGTGTCAGACTTTCCCATAAACCAGGACAGCTATCTGGTTATTGTAACCAGAGGCCATCTGCATGACAGTGTTGTGCTGGAACAGGCGCTGCAGACTGAGGCTGCATACATTGGCATGATTGGCAGCAAAAAGAAGCGGGCGGATTTGTTCGCTTTGCTGCAAACGAAAGGTTTCAGCCCGGCAAAGCTGGCGCAGGTCCATTCGCCGATTGGCATTGATATTTATGCCGAAACGCCGGCAGAGATAGCTGTAAGCATTGTGGCCGAATTAATTAAGGTCAGAGCGGAGCGGGAAAAATGTGCCGCCCAGGGTTAGTGGGCTTAATCGTAGCAGCCGGTTATTCCTCGCGGATGGGGACCTTCAAGCCATTGCTGCCTTTAGGGGACAAAACGGTAATTGCAGCGGCCGTAGACAGCCTGCGGCAGGGTGGAGTTGCCGATATCCGGGTGATTGTCGGGCACCGGGCGGAGGAATTGTATCCCGTATTGGCAGGTTTGCAGGTTGGTATTATCGAAAATTCACGTTATGCGGAAGGCATGTTTTCTTCCGTTGTCACAGGAATCGGCGCTATTGCCGGGGAAGCGGAGGCCTGCTTTCTGCTGCCTGGCGATACGCCGCTGATACGAAGACGCAGCATTAAAGACATGGTGCGGCTGTACCATAAGACAGGGGCAGCCGTGGTATATCCGGTTTTTAACGGCGAGAGAGGTCATCCGCCGCTTATCAGTTCCAGATGTTTTGCCAGTATCCTTAGTGGGGAAGGGACTGGCGGGCTTCGCCATATTTTAGCACAGTTTGATGCTGACAGCGTGGAAGTTGAACTGGCGGATCAGGGTATATTGCTTGATATTGATACCCTGGAGGACTATAAAGAGCTGACTCGGTTTTATGTTCGCCGGCATATACCGACATATAGTGAATGTCTCAGCATATTATATAAATATCAGGTTAGTGATAAAGTGGCGTGTCATGGGCGTGCCGTTGCTGCTGTTGCCCGCCGGCTGGCCGAACTGCTGAACGGGGCCGGACTGAACCTTAATATTGAACTGGTGGTTGCCGGAGGCTTGCTGCATGATCTGGCTAAAAGTAAACCCAATCACTCCAAACGGGGAGAGCGGGTTGTCAGGAGTATGGGTTTTTCCCGTGTTGGCGGCATTATCGCATCTCACATGGATTTGGAACTGGCGGCAGATTATGTCATTGATGAGGCGGCAGTAGTGTTTCTTGCTGACAAGTTAGTCCAGGGCGACAAACTGGTATCTCTGACCGAGCGGTTTAGGCTGGCACTAGACAAGTTTGCCGCCAGTCCGGAAATAGTCGATTCCGTGTTGCGCAGAAGGCGAACGGCGGAAGCTATCTGGGACCGGGCTGCCAGTCTGGTGGGAACAGGCAGCCTGGAGGAGCTAATGGTATTATAATGGGGGGCGAAGTTTATGATGCCAGTATACTTAAATAATGCTGCGACTTCCTGGCCTAAGGCACCACAAGTAGGGGGAACGGTGGCAGCCTATATCAGCGGTTTGCCCCACCATGCAGGACGTTCCGGCTTTGCCGGGCCAGATGTTCCCGGAGCATGCCGCAATTTGCTGGCCGGTTTGCTCCAAGTGAAAGATTCAAACCGGATTGTATTCAGCCCTAATGCCACTCATGCTTTAAATATTGCTCTGCATGGCATACGCTGGCGGACAGGTGCCGTGGTGGTGACCACGGTGGCGGAACATAATTCGGTATTGCGTCCGCTGTATTATCTGTCTAAGTCCAGGGGAATAACCGTCAAACTGGTGCCGGTAGATAAGATGGGGCGGGTGAACCCGGAGGAGTGGGAAGCCGCCTTACATAAGTACAAACCGCAGGCAGTTGTCTTTACCCATGCTTCCAATGTTACCGGTGCGGTAAATGATGCGGCTCTGCTTACTCGGATGGCCAAACAGGCGGGGGCGGTTACACTTATGGACGCCTCGCAAAGTCTGGGGATTGTACCTGTCCTGCCCGAAGCCTGGGGTATTGATCTGGTAGCTTTTACCGGACATAAGTATTTATTAGGCCCGACCGGTACGGGAGGATTATATATAGCTCCGGATGTAGAACTTGAGCCTGTGTGGGTGGGCGGAACGGGAATTCAGAGCGATCTTGAGGAAATGCCGGTAAGCATGCCTATCCGTTTCGAAGCCGGCACCCCGAATGACCCGGCATTTGCCGGACTGTCCACAGCTCTGACCTGGGGCCTTGAGCATGTGCTTGAGGACAATAATATTTTACACAAGACAGAACGGTTGGCTGCCGGACTTGCTGAACTGGGAGCCGATGTTATTTTGGTGGAGCCGCCGAGAACTCCTGTTATTTCTTTTACTTTGAAGGATTGGCCGGTAGAGGATGTCGGCGAATTGTTATATCAGGGATTTAGAATCGTCTGCCGCACCGGACTTCACTGTGCGCCCAAAATTCATGCCTATTTGGGTACTGCCCCGGCGGGAACGGTGCGATTCAGCTTATCCCGTTTTACTACAGACCGGGAAATTGAATACTGCCTTACGGCTATAGGTGAATTGATGCATGAAACAGTATGAATGCAGGAAGGTAGAAAATTGTTTCAGTGGTGCCAATATTTATGAATATTGCCTGAGGATTAAAGCAGATGAAGGGTTTCTTGAAAGCTTTACCAGTGTTGCTTCCCTCAAATATTACAAGAATTTTCCGCGGCCCTGTTTTCAAGCCACCCTGTCGGATGGTACAACGCTCAAAGGCGTAATTGCTGATTCGGTGATCAGAGTGAGTTTTCCTGACAATCAGCCGCACAGCAGCAAAGACAATTTTGAGACCTTGTTGGAGAATCTGCTTAAGCAGCAGGCGGATGGTAGGGAGAGATAGCGCAGTTATGGAGCATAGCAATAGCAAGGAAGAAGAAATCCTGCTTTCGACAACCCAAAGTGTGTGTCCCGAATGCCTTAAGCGGATTCCGGCCAAGCGGGTAGCAAAAGGGAAGCAGGTATTTTTGCAAAAACACTGTCCGGAACATGGCGAATACCAGGTCTGTGTGTGGGAGGGGGAACCGGGCTATCAGGACTGGGTGCAGGCCCAAATCCCCTCTGCACCAGCCGTATGTGCAACCGAGGCAGTCAACGGGTGTCCCTTTGACTGCGGTTTATGTCCGGAGCATCGTCAGCAGACTTGCTGCGTGCTGCTGGAAGTCACCAATCAATGCAATCTGCACTGTCCGGTTTGTTTTGCTGCAGCTTCGCCGGCAGATAAAGCAGAGCCTGAGCTGGCGATTATTGAGGAGTGGTACCGGATGCTCATGGACAGCGGCGGCCCGTATAATATTCAGTTGTCAGGCGGTGAGCCCACCGTACGGGACGATTTGCCAGAGATTATTTCCCTGGGGAAAAAATTAGGCTTGGTTTTTTTTCAGGTCAATACCAATGGCCTGCGGCTGGCAGCTGATGAACAATATGTCGGCAGACTGAAAGCGGCAGGTCTTAACTGTGTTTTTCTGCAATTTGACGGAATGGATGACAGTGTTTACCGCAAGCTGCGGGGGAAACCGCTATTGGAGGTCAAGAAAAAAGCCATTGAGGTTTGTGCTGCTCATGATATTGGGGTTGTGCTTGTTCCCACTCTGGTACCGGGGGTAAATGATGGTCAGATCGGCGATATCCTGCGGTTTGCCATCAGCAAAATGCCGGTTGTCCGGGGCGTTCATTTTCAGCCGGTAAGCTACTTTGGCAGATACCCACAAGAACCGCAGGATGTTGACCGGATAACTCTTCCCCGGGTGATTCGCGAGATTGAGAACCAGACAGACGGACAAATGAAAATAGCCCATTTTCGTCCGCCGGGTGGTGAGCATGCCCATTGCTCTTTTCATGGAAACTTTGTTTTAATGCCTGACGGGTATGTAAAGCCGTTGGTGCAAGCAGCGCCGGGCGGCTGTTGTTGTCAGGCCAAGCCTGTAACCGAAGGGGCGAAACGTGCCAGGCAGTTTGTTGCCAGACAATGGTCTGCTCCCCGAAAAACGGGAATTCATCATAAACAACAGGTAGAAGCTCAGTCCGCTGTTGGCGATGTGGCCAGCCTTGACGAGTTTTTGGAACAGGTGAATACTTATACGCTGGCTGTGTCAGGTATGGCGTTTCAGGATGCCTGGACCTTGGATTTAGACCGGTTAAAACAATGCTTTATTCATGTGGTTGGCCCTGATAACCGGCTGATTCCTTTTTGCGCCTATAATCTCACTAACCGGCAGGGCCAGGCTCTGTACCGGAGAAATTTATGACTGCCGGCTTGATGGTAACGCCGTTAGACGGCTGGATAGCGGGCAGGACAGGAGCCGCAGGCGGACGCATGACCAGGGCGGAACTGGAGGTTTACCAACTGGCACGGTTAAATGCAACAATCGCACAGGTGCGGCATATGAGCTCTTTTTACCGCCGGCATTTTGCGGCAATGGGGGCTAATGGCCTTACCTGCCTGGAAGAGCTTGCAGACTATCCTTTGACTACGCCTGCTGACGTTATGGAACACGCCGGTGCGATGATCTGCGGTTCCCAGGGCGATATCAGCCGGGTGGTGACGCTGACGACCTCAGGTACTACCGGGAAGCCCAAAAGGCTTTATTTTACGAGCTCTGACCAAAAGCTCACCATTGATTTTTTTGGATGCGGCATGTCCACCTTAGTGGGGCCGGGGGACAAGACAATGATTTTGCTGCCAGGCGAACGCCCGGGCAGTGTAGGCGAGCTGTTGTTCCAGGGATTGCTTGGTATTGGCGCCCGGCCTGTTGCCTATGGTCTTGTGCAAAATCTGGACGATGCTGTCCGGACAATGTGCCGGGAAGAGGCAGTCTGCCTTGTTGGTGTTCCGGTACAAATTTTGGCTATGGCCCGCTATTGGGAAAACTGGAAAGAAAACCGTTGGGCGCCAAAGTGCGCGCTGCTCAGTACCGACTATGTTTCTGCCGCCATTGTGAGCGAGCTCAGGCGAATCTGGGATTGTGAAGTATATGAACACTACGGCATGACAGAAATGGGGCTGGGCGGTGGGCTGGAATGCGCCGCCCATCAGGGATATCATTTGCGGGAAGCCGATCTGTATTTTGAAATTATTAATCCGGCTTCAGCCCGCCCCTGCCCTGACGGTGAATATGGCGAAGTGGTTTTTACCACCCTGACACGGCAGGGAATGCCGCTTATCCGTTACCGGACAGGGGATATTTCCCGGTTTATCGTTGAACCCTGTCCCTGCGGCAGCAGGCTGCGGCGTTTGGAACGGGTTTACAGCCGGCAGGAGGGGCAGGTATATTTCGGGCCAGGCTGGCCGCCGGTTACCATGGCTGAGCTTGATGAAGTGCTGTTCCCCTTGCCCGGACTTGTAGATTTTACGGTAAGCATCGTTGACGCCGGTCAGGCTGCTGAGTTAACGCTTGTTGTCGAGGTACTGCCGGAGGCATTACCCTTGGACAAGTCGGCAATTTTATTTGCTGTCCGGCAACTGCCGGCCATTCGCCTGGCAGAGCAGGAGGGCAGGCTGGCCCTGACAGCAGAGGCTCACTGCCGGCTATCGCTGGCTCCGGGTAAAAGAAGTATCCGTATAGTTGACCAGACGGGAAAGGAGGCTCAAAGTGCCGGGTGACAAGCGGGAAAGGCTTATTTATTTGCTGCGCCACGGAAAAATCGCCATAGAACAAAATGAACGGCGATACATAGGACAAATCGACATTCCCCTGTCAGACGAAGGCGTGTGTCAGGCTTACCGGCTGCAAGAAAAACTTGCCGGCAAAGACATTGCGGCCGTTTTTTGCAGTGATCTGACGCGTTCTGTCCATACTGCCCGAATTATTGCGGCGAAGCTGGAGCTGCAGGTGCAAAGCAGACGTGAACTGCGGGAGATTAGCATGGGGGAATGGGAGGGGAAATCCTTCCGGGAAATTGCCCAAGCCTATCCGGAAGAATATGCCAGGCGGGGAAATAACATCATTAACTACCGCATCCCCGGCGCCGAAAGCTTCGCTGAATGCAAGTCCAGAATTCTTGCCGCCTTCACGGACATTGTGAAGGCCACTGCCGGAAACCTGCTGATTGTCGGCCATGCCGGCACCAACCGGCTGCTATTATGCCATATCCTTGGTATGCCGCTGGAAAATCTTTTCCGTATCTCGCAGGACTATGGCTGTGTCAATATTCTGGCAGGCAACTCCGGCCAATATCGTGTCAAGCTGCTGAACGGCCTAAGCTAAGATAAAACAGGAACGGTTCCAGCGTATCTTTGGATACGCTGGAACCGTTCCTGTTTTATACACATTAGTGTCCATAGGGACGGGGTTGTTGACACCTTGCTGTTTAGGGAAACCCGTCTGCGGTCAAACTTATTGTTCTTAATAATATAATATATAATCGAAAATGCTGAAGTTAGCGGTTAGGTTAATTATTCACCCCACAGATTTCTTGGTATGAGCAAATAATTTTTCGGCGGTATTCAATAGTTGAATTGTGAAACGCCATCGCCCATTTTACATTTTCATCTCGATGCAATGGGACAAAGATATCCTTAACATAGTATGTCGGTTGTATCGGTCGAATTACATCCGAAAGAATCTTATTCACCGGAAGAGTAATGTCTATATCATCTTCATTTATTGGGATCGATGTATCCTTAACCCCTTGCAACGGACGCATATTAAGCCCTAAGTAACTAAGATACTCGTTTAGTATTTGGGTGAAATTACAGATTTTTTGATGTAGCTCACTTTTGCCGTCCAGTTGAGTTACTACATTAGTGAGGATCTTTACAAAACGTTCGGATTCTTCCAAAAAGCTTTCTTTAAGGGAGACTGTCGGGTCATTTTCTATAAATTCATCGATATGGCACTCCCGAATAGCTTGCTTAAATACATTGAGTATTTGACTTGACGGGAAAACAATTATCCTCGCAATCGGATTCTTTCCGACTTCATCTTGGTAGCGTTCGTTCACCTTGTCAATATAATCCTGTGTTATTATTTTAACACAGGATTTGCCTACCTTATTCTTTACTTCTCTAACGGTAAATAGTAACGCGCTCGCTAAGAAATCAGACAAGATGTATTCGTACTGTTTTAATAGAGCTTGTTTGTCAACACTAAAAAAATTCCTAAAAGGGGTCTTGTGATTAATATCAATGGCTTTGTCTTTGTGGATAATATCACACAAAGCAAGAACTATCCTCTCCAATTTATCTGCATGAAGATAAGGTAGCACTTCGTTTTCAAAACCTTTAATCACATTAGCTTTAGTTGCTTTATCCTGCTCGTAGTAGCTTGAAACAACAAAATCTATGTCACAATTCATAAGCCTATGTATAGCCGGTCCATTATCTATATATCTACTTAGGGGATCGACTATCCGCACCAGCTTTCCGACCAATTCCTTCTCGGTCAACGCGGAACAACATTTAAGAACTGTCCCAAACGTGCCAAAACACAATCTCATTATCTTTCTCCTCTTCAGAAATAAAGCAATTTGAAAGCAACTGCAAGTCATATTCCATTGTCGTATAATATCAATAAATTGATTCGTAAGGGAGGGAAACTGGTGGCAAAAAAAAATTCAAAAAATTGGATTGCCCGAAATGCAACGGCGATCGCGTTGTCCGATGTCCTCTGGCACCGGATGGCCTCACACTGTGTGATGGTGAATGCCCCCAATGCGGAGGAGAAGGGGAGATAAAGTGCCCGTGGTGCAACGGAACCGGAAGCGTTAAAATGCCAATTAATTAGTCATTAACCGAAAGGAAGTGGGTTTCTATGCAGAACGCATCATACTTCGTCAGTTACTCTATATTTTTTACGTGCCAGGCCGATAAAGCTTACGCACGATACCAGGCCGAACAGCCGGATGGCGATAAAGCCAATGAACACTACAAGGTCTCACAAAAAAAATACAAGCGCGCTAAACAAATGTTGAAGGAGCTAGAGTGCAAATTCAACATATTATTAAAATACGGAGAACTAAAAAAATTGATTAAAAAAGCGCAAAAAAAGGGAAAGAAAGAACTCACCGAAATTCAAAAATATGTAAAAAAAGAATTAAAGGAAGGCGGGGTATTATAATCCCGCTCTTTTCCGCTTAGGCTTTTTACGAATTGCCAGGCCTAATTTGCAAAGCTCATTCAATATCCTTTTGCGAGGACTTATTTTTTTGTGCCTTTTTCTGCTCTTCCTGCTCTTTTTTTAACGCTTCAAGTCCTAAACGGATAAGCTCTGCTGTTGCTTCTGAGCGTGTTTGAAAGCGGCGTTCAAAGCGAAAGTCTTCTATTTGTTTGAACATATCAGTATCTACAGATACGGTATAACGTGGCTTGTCAGTAGCCATATTTATCACCTCACTTGTGATTATACACCAGTGAACCAACGGTGTAAAGATTAGTTCTTTTTTTAAAAAAACGTTGACAATGAATCAGTGAACCAATAAAATAAAACAATAAGGTTCAGTGAATCACTGCACCGATAAGGAGTGAGAACATGGTTGCGAATTTGAAACGTTTTACAGTTTCCATTAATCAGGATATGGAAGTGGATTTAAATAAAGCCAAAAAAGAGACGTATTACAAAGAAACCCAGAGTGAAATGCTCAGGGACTTAATCAATCGCGGCCTCGCTTCTTTGAAAGAAGCGAAAGATAGCAATCGTAACAAAAGCGTATAGATAGTTTCCCTTCTATAAACTGATTTTTAAAAAGAGTACAGGCAGTCTCCAAAAATATTTTTCAATCCGGTGATACAGATACCCTAAATATATAGGGGACGTGCATTGTATAGGAAGTATACAATACATACTTACGCAGGAATTTATTTTTCATAAAGAAAGGATGCTGTAACTTGCAAAAAAAGATTCGCAAAAGGTTACTCAAAAAACTCGTTGTGTCCGTAGGGCTGGTCTGTAGTCTATGGGCTGCTTCCTTAGCCGGTATGACACCGGCTGAGGCGAGTGAAACACCGGCCATCCAAACCGTCATGGTCAATGCCATTACCTATTCAGGCAATGGCAAGCTGTCGAAGACGCAAATCGACTGGCTGCTGCCGGAACTCAAAACAGGCAGTGTCAATGTTGCCGCTTTGTCACGGCAGATTCAACTGGTCAATGACAGCGGGGCAGCCAATCTGGCAGTAAAGTTTGTTGCCGACAAATCCGGTCAAACAACCGCAGTGATTACGGTCAAGGAAGTAAAGACCGAGCACTTCTTATTTCGTACTGACAATACCGGCAATGATTATACCGGTGATTACCGGACATCGTTGACCTATGTCAATACCAATACCAGCAATCGTGCCGATATGCTTGGCATCGCCTATGTTACTTCACCCAATCATATGAGCGATGTTACCCAGGCGGCTTTATTTTACCGGCAAATCCTGCCTAAGGCGGGCGATAGCCTGTATTTTTCCTATAGCTATTCTGATGTGGACATGGGACAAATCGCCAGCTTCGGTGCTCTGAGTATGAACGCGACCGGTAAAGGCCATGCCTACGGCCTGCATTATCAACATAATTTAAATTATGGCGTTAACAAAAGAAACTGGCTGGATTTTGGCGTTGACTATAAAGATTACAACAATGCCCAAAACTTTGCCATCAATGGAACCCCTATTTTTAAGCAAGGGACAGACTTCACCGTCACTACGCTGGGACTGACCTATGGTGGCAGTGTCCGCGATACAGCCAAAGTGACCAGCTATAGCCTGGGCTATGTTACTAATGTCAACGGCGACGAGGACAAATACAATAACTACCGGACAGGCAGCGACAAAAGCTTTGGTATTGTCAAAGCCGGCATCAGCCACCAATACAAAATGGGCCGCGACTGGCTGGGTAGTTTCCGTCTGAATGGGCAATATACCCGCGACAACCTTGTCACTACCGAGCAATTGGGAGCCGGCGGCATGTATAGTATCCGCGGCTTTGATGAACGGGCCATCAGCGCCGATAACGGCTATATTGCCAGTATCGAATTCTACAGCCCGGAAGTTGCCAAAGGCCAGCGGTTTGTCATTTTCAGTGACATGGGCCATCTGTATAACAATCAAGCCAATATCGGGGAACTTAAAAACGACACTATCGCTTCCGTAGGCGTAGGTTATCGCTATACCGACAGTGTAAACGGCTGGAGCGGTTCGCTCGATTATGCGCATGTCGTCGATGACATTGAAAACAGAAACGACCAGGACAGCGGCAAATGGCATGTCAGTCTCAGTAAAAAATTCTAGTGAAGGAGTGAATATCCATGAAGCTACAACGAAAAATTAAGCGTAACATCAAACGTGCTCTGACGGGAGCAGCGTTGGCGGCCATGCTGATAACAGCTCCGGCCTTTGCATTGCCGCAAACCCCTAATGTCATAGTAGGCAACGGTCAGATTACCATTGGCGATGGCGCGGGCGGCATTCTCAATATCGGCGTCAATGCCAACAGCGTGATTGACTGGAACAGTTTCAGCATTGCCAGTGGGGAAACGGTGAACTTTAACTTTGCTAACCAACTGACGGTTTTAAATCGGGTAACCGGTACTGAAATGTCCCAACTCCTTGGCACTCTTAACGGTACCGGCGGCAGTGTTTTCCTGGTCAACCCTAACGGAGTGCTGGTGGGAGCAGGGGCGACCATCAATGCCAGCAACTTAGTGCTGTCGACACTGGATGTCAGCAATGATAAGTTTATGAAATGGGCTAACGGAGAAGTTGATACAGTAAGCTTTGCCAAAAGAGAACAGGATGCCATAGCCAAATCGGTTACAGTTGAAGGCGGTGCTTTCAGTATCGAGAAAAATCTCGACTTAATTGGCGGCAGTGTCAGCATTGCGCCGGGAGTTTCTATAGCAATAGATGGTGAAGTCTACTTGCTGGCCGGTGACAAGGTTGACAGAGCTTCCGATCAGGTTCTTTCAGTAACTAGTCAGATTGACAATCGGGTGACTGTTCAGGGTAACTTAAAAGGTGAAGGCGTTTGGGTACAGGGTGGAACTGTCAGCTTGGACAATGCGGAAATAGCGGGAGAATGGACCGATCTAATTGCCGCCAAGCAATATACGGTAGGTGATACTACTGACCGTATATCCGCCACTTCAGACAATAAGCTTAGTGTTATAAATAGTCAGATAACCATCGATGGAGATGAGAATGAATTGGCTATGCTGATTGGCGGTCAGATTGTTATGACTGGTAGTGATATCAGTATTGATGAAGGTCATCATGTGGGTATTATTGCGGCGAACCAGATACAGTCAAATTATGCAAGTGAGAGTATGGGTGAGCCACCACCTTACTTCAGGGGGGCCGATATTACAGCCGATTCGACCAATACCATTACCTTGAATGAGGTATCGATTACTAGTGTTCAGGATGGGCCGGTATTCATTCTGGGCGGCAAGGTCGATACAACAGGTACTTCTGCTATCAAAGGCGGTGAAGTATTAATCGGTGCCGGCAGCAAGCTGGGTGTGGAAGCGGATAGTGATGATGACACCGGGCAGTATTGGGACGAATATTACTTCACCGATTATTTCAAAAGCGGTCTGGGAAATACGGTGAACTTAGGGCAAGGTACGACACTGGTCGCTAATGGCGAAGCAGCCATTTACGCCAATGCTGTTACCAATGCCGGAACGATTAACGCTCATGGTCATTATGGAATTAATATCCGAGCGGTTGATGAACGAAATTTTAATGAGGAAGGTAACATAGGTTATCAAATCTCTTCCAAAAACAATAAGGTCATTAATACCGGAACAATCTTTGCCGATCAGGCCAATTTTGATTCCGGTGCGGACCCGGAGTATGGCATAATCGGGATTGCTGCGAGCATCATTGATAATACCGGCACGATTGAGGCTCGCAGGCATCAGGATGCGCCTTGGACTGATAAGACCACAGGAGCTGCCGAACTTTTGGCGGTAGGCACAGTCACAGGTGTTGACCGTACTGACGAATCAATAAAAGTGGCTGAGCTGAACCGTGATTTGGATAATTACAGGTATAAGCTTGTTTGGCAAGGGGAAGGGGATATGGAAGCACCTGGCATCGTGGAAACGCTGTCATTAAATGGCGGTGCAACCAACCCAGCCATTGATGACATCCTAAACGGCAGCGGCAGCTTGGCAGATAAGCAACAGCAGATTATTGCCGTGGTACATACCATTAACGGCTTACCGGCCGACGAGCAACCTGCCGCTGTAGTAGGTGCCCTCCACTCCATCTTAGGCCAAGGCTCTTTGTCACAGAGTGAAAAGGAATCCCTTCTCAGCAGTGTTGTTAATAGCTATGAAGGCACAGCCGCCGGCAGGACAGAAGCCAATAACCAAACCACTATCAACCAAGCCAGCACTGCCGGGGATACGAATAACCCTGCGCCTGCTTTCACTGATGGTGAGAGTGAAGGCAGCAATGTAGTATTTCAATAATCCAACAGAATAAGTAACATCTATAAAGAGTGAGTATTGTCAGTACCTATGAGACTATCGCTCTACAAGGTCTGTGAAGCACAAAAAATAGCAACCGGCAGTATGTGATATGCCGGTTGCTATTTTTTGTTTCACATATTCACCTTACAAACGCGACAAATCGAACGGGGTTTCCTGATAAACATAGTAATTCAACCAGTTAGAGAATAAGAGATTGGCTGCACTCCGCCAAAGCACGACCGGCGGTTTACTCGGGTCGTTGCCGGGATAATAGTTACAGGGGATATTAATGGGTAATTTTTGCGAAATATCACGGTCATATTCTGACTTGAGCGTCAGCGGGTCATATTCGGAGTGTCCGGTTATAAAGATTTGCCGGCCGTCGCTGTCAGCTACCGTGTGAACACCGGCGGCTGCGGATTCTGAGAGGATGCGGAGGGCAGAGTTTTTTTCAATATCTTCCCGCCTGACTTCGGTATGCCGGGAATGGGGAACATAGAATATATCGTCAAACCCCCGGAACAGCTTGTCCTGGTTAGGAGAAATAATGTTATGCGGAAAAACTCCGAACATTTTTTCCGGCAGGCTGTACTTCGGAATGCCATAGTGATAATATAAACCGGCTTGGGCTCCCCAGCAAATGTGCAGCGTGGAATAGACGTGCTTCTTGCTCCATTCCATTATTTCGCAAAGCTCATCCCAGTAAGCCACTTGCTCAAAAGGCATTTGTTCCACAGGCGCGCCGGTGATGATCATACCGTCATAATTGCGCGATTTGATGGTATCAAAAGTCTCATAAAATTTGATGAGATGTTCTTGCGGGGTGTGTTTGGGTGTATGGGTTGCCGTATACATAAAATCAACTTCTACCTGAAGGGGTGAGTTGCCTAATAAGCGCAGCAATTGTGTTTCGGTGACAATCTTGGTTGGCATCAGGTTGAGCAGCAGAACCTTAAGCGGGCGGATATCTTGACTATAGGCCCGGTCTTCATACATGATAAATACATTTTCGCTTTCAAGAATATTGGCGGCAGGTAAGTTGTTGGGAATTGCTATCGGCATATTTTCATCCTCCAATACAGAAAAAGCATCTGCCAGTAAAACAGATGCTTTTACATTGCAAAAAAATTTGCTAAGTTAATTTAATATAACCTATCTGTGAAAAATAGTCAATAATGGGAGAAAAATGTGTTCTTTATTTTGTAGAAAAACTGTAAATAGCTGCCAGGATGGACAGCAGGAAAAATATTACTACTATAGAATAAATATTATATCAAACGTAAGGAGGGTTACAAGTAATGGCGAAAAAAATTCTTATACTGACTGGTGATTGTGCTGAAGATTATGAGGTTAAAGTACCCCAGCAGGCACTGATGATGCTTGGTTACCAAGTTGACGTAGCCGTACCTAATAAGAAGGCCGGTGACACGGCGCAGCTGGTTGTGCACGATTTTACCGGGCTGGATACCTATGTGGAACTTACCGGACATCGAATTCAGGTCGATATTGCTGCTAAGGATGTTAAGCCGGAAGAATATGTCGGGCTGGTAGTCCCCGGCGGTCGTGCTCCTGAATATATTCGCATGTATCCCGAAGTTATTACGTTGGTAAAAGCTTTCTTTGCTGCCGGCAAGCCTGTGGCCGCCATCTGCCACGGAACGCAGCTTTTGGCCCCGGCTGACGTATTGACAGGCAAAACCGTAACTTCCTATCCGGCGTGTGCGGCAGAATGCCAGTTGGCCGGCGCGGAGTGGAAAAATGAGCAGGTCGTTGTCAGCGGTAATCTGGTGACGGCGCAAGCCTGGCCGGATCATCCGGCGTGGTTACGGGCTTTTGTTGACTTGTTAGGGGCTAAAATCAGTATTTAGACAGTAATTACATAACATCCTGTTTGCAGGCCTTCAGGCTGAAACAGGGTGGCAGCAATAGAACTGAGTACCGAAAGCTATGCTTTCAGTACTCAGTTTTTGTTAGTCTGCACAACCACCAAAACAAGGCCTGGCGGGACGACCGTCATACAACGCTGCGCCGCTGGTACTTAACCTCTGTTAACGCACAACAACACCCCGCGCCTCAGTGATGTTGAAATTGGCTTGCAGCAAGCTTTATAATCAGCAAGCCTTTGGGTGGTAATACTATATATGGACAAATCCTGGTATTCGCGATAAAATGACGCTTAGAACTATTTGCCAGTACTACGAAAAAAAGGGGTGCAGCTATTGTTTGTTCATGAGCTTATTCAGCAGGGTACGCCAAGCAGCATAGCTTTTCATGGAAAAGATTATGTAACATATGCTGAGTTTAGCCAACAGGTAGAAAAATACCGCAATTATTTTTATATGTCAGGTATCCGGACCGGTGAAAATGTAGGATTGTTTTCGCGGAATTCGGTTGACTTTGTTTACTCGTATATGGCCATTGTCAGTCTCGGGGCCGTAGTAGTGCCTATTAACTTCCAACTGACAGCACGGGAGACGGCTTTCATCATTAAAGATGCCAAAATGAAGCAGCTGGTTACGATGGAGCGTCTGGACCTTGATGACGAACTTGCGCAGCTGGGATACGCCCAGGAGGTCAAACAGCTTGTCCTGCCGGATGTCAGGCAGGATGTAGAACACCAGCGGCTGTTTGCCGCTCCGGCTATATCTGATGAGTTTGACGAGAACCGCCCCTGTGTCATCATTTATACTTCCGGTACTACCGGCAGCCCGAAAGGTGCGGTGTTATCCCATAAAAATCTGGTAAGTAATGCGAAAGCTTTTGGTGAAGTGCTGCCTGTTACTGCCGGCGATAATGTACTATGTGTGCTCCCGATGTATCATTGCTTTGCCTGGACCTGCGCCATACTGAACGCCCTGCTTTGCGGAGCGTCGATTACCGTTTTGGAGGCTTTTGCGCCCAAAGAAACCATTGCCGCCATTAAAGAGCATGGCGTAACTGTCATTTATGGGGTACCGCCCATGTATAACCTCCTTACCCGTGTCGGGCAGAGGGATGACCTGGCAGGAGTAAAACTCCTCATATCCGGCGGGGCGTCGCTGCCGGAAAAGGTGGCGATACAATTTGCCGATAAGTATGGTATAAAAATTCTCGAAGGTTACGGCCTTTCCGAAGCCTCGCCGGTTGTGGCCCTAAATCCGGTAGAAAAGCCTAAATACTGTTCTATCGGCAAAGCTCTCCCCGGCCTGGAAGTTACAGTGGTTGATGAGCAAGGCCAGTCTTTGCCGCCAGGGGTGGTAGGCGAAATTGTTGTCCGCGGGCCCACGGTGATGTTAGGCTATTTCAATTTGCCGGACGAGACGGCCAAGGCAATGAAAGACGGTTGGCTTCATACCGGAGATTTGGCTTACCAGGATGCTGAAGGCTATTTCTTTGTTGTCGACCGCTTGAAGGACTTAATTATAGCCAATGGAGAAAATATTTATCCGCGTGAGATTGAGGAATTGCTGTATGCCTATCCGGGTATTATTGAGGCCAGCGTAATTGGTGTGCCTGATCAACTGCGCGGTCAGGTGGCGCGCGCTTATATTGTGCTGGCAGAAGGCCAGCATTTTGATAAAAAAGCGGTCAGAGAGTATTTGCAAAGCAATATTGCCGCCTATAAAATCCCGCGGGATTTCATTGTTGTGAGTGCTTTGCCGAAGAATCAGACAGGCAAGATATTAAAACGCGTACTCCGCGAGCAGGCAGGGTGAGAGTGTATCAATTTCATGTACTGGCAGGCCGGCAGTTGTGATTAGGCTGTTAACCGCCGGCGACATGCACGAAGTCAGCATATATTTGGAACGGAATTACCTGGAAACGGTTTCGCTGGGCGGCAATCTAGAACGTTGTGGTATTGAGAATGATCATATGAGCCGGCGTTCGGGCGACTATTATGGATATTTTGCCGCCGGTCAGTTACGGGGAATACTGGCCTTTTTTAACTTAGGCAGTGTTATTCCTCATTTTGAAGTGCCGGAGGCGGTCGGTGAGTTTGCCTCCCTAATGCGCCTGCGCCGGTGGAAGGTGATGGCTGGCGTGAAAAGGGTGGCAGAACCTTTATGTCAAGCCCAGGCTAAACCGGTGCTAGCTTATGAAGACAGCCACTATCTGGCTAATTATGCCATAAAGTCCAGGACGCTGCCAGAATCGCTTGCTATTGCCGAAGTGGAAACAGTAGACCGCATGCTGGCTCTTAGGTTTATTGTCGAAGCCTACCGGCTGGGTTTTCAACGCCGCTTTAATCAGGAATTGGCAGTCAAGCTTATTCATGACCGCAGTCCTGAGGAAGCGATTGTCTTTCTTTTAGCAGGCGGTGTGCCGCAAGCGCTGGCAATGGTTCAGGCAGTTACCGGCCAGGTTCATCAGATCGGCGGTGTATATACCAGGGAAGGCAGCCGTGGGAGGGGCTATTGTCAGGCGTTGGTTTCCACGCTGTGCCAAAGGAGCAAGTCCTATGGCAAAATTCCGGTATTGATGGTGCAACGGGATAACATTCCGGCCGTTCGGGCCTATGAGTCCATTGGCTTTACTTATGTTACCGATTACTTAATTGCAAAATTCTAGTGTCTGCCGCCGGATTGCACTTATATATTCCGCATTAAAGAATATGGCAGGCGCAGGCGGGTAGTGTATTGGCAAAGCTTTAACGTGTTGTATATAGCTACAAAAATCGGAAAAATATTGCAGAAAAACAGAAGGATTTGTCGGAAGTTTGCCGAAGGTATTTGCAGGTAAGCACAAATATTCAGGGGGGGATCCTCCATGCGGTTGCCTGTAAAGTTACCTGCCATATGCCTGGTAATTCTTATGCTTGTTCTGGTAAATAGTCCGGTACTGGCTGCAACAAAGAAAAAAGTTAACCCACAGCCGGAATCTGTTATCAAAACTGCGGAAAAATATTTAAAAACACCTTACCGGTTTGGCGGCGAATCTCCCCGGGGGTTCGATTGCTCCGGTTTTGTTAAATTTGTATATGACAAGCATGGAAAAAAGCTGCCTCGGACAGCCGATGTTCAGTATAAGACAGGCAAAAAGGTGGCACGCAGCAAACTAAAGCCGGGAGACCTGGTCTTCTTTAACACCTATGGAAAGGGTGTTTCTCATGTCGGTATTTATTATGGCGGCGGTAATTTCATTCATGCCTCTTCCAGCCGGGGCGTAATAATCACGAAACTTGAGGAGTCGTACTGGAAGCCACGGTATCTTGGAGCCAGAAGAATAATGAATTAAATTGAGTTTCCGAACGATGATTCTAAAACTGTGATTAAAGTTCGATTTTTTCATTGACAGATTTTGTCCACTGCTGGTACAATAAAAACAAATCCATAATGCTCGTATATATTTGAGAATACGGCTCAAACGTTTCTACCAGGCGACCGTAAATCGCCCGACTACGAGTGAAAGTGCGCCTAGGGTTCCGTGCAGCACCGATGATGTTGCAGACTGTGACCAAGTGGCGCAGGTGTTGACTCTAACACTACACCGATGGGATAAAAACCCTGGCGGGAAAGTTTCGCTCTATTAGATTCATGCGAAATTTCCCCGCCAGTTTTTTATTCTAACAGAGAGCATAACTTTCTTAAAAGCAGTATAGGGAGAACAGCGGCTTGTGCTTTCGCCAAGGATTGGCACAAGCCGTGTTTTCTTTAGCTTTTTCGGGGTAAGCTAGCACTAGGCATCGCCTACAGAGGTTAGCTTGCAGGGTTTTTTGCGCCATATAGGACGGAGAAGCCGCTCATAGCGGACCCGTGAGGCGACGGCAACTCGCAATGCGGCCAAAGTCTGTAAACGAATCCATGCCTTTGGGTGACGCAGGGTACTAGTGTTGAGGAGACACCTTAACTAGTAGTAGAAAAAGGGGAGAAAAGGAAATGTTGGAGAAATTTTTTGAACTCAGCTCTCGTAAAACCGATGTGAAAACAGAGGTAATTGCCGGTTTAACCACCTTCATGACCATGGCGTACATTTTGTTTGTCAACCCAAGTATTCTGGGCGCTGCCGGTATGGACAAGAATGCAGTGCTCTTGGCTACTGCACTGGGTGCCGGCATCGTGTCGATTATGATGGGGGTTTTTGTCAATTATCCGATTGCCTTGGCGCCAGGCATGGGGCTAAATGCTTTTTACGCTTTTACAGTTGTTATTGGGATGGGCGTTCCCTGGCAGGTTGCCCTGGGAGCAGTGTTTATTTCCGGTCTTATTTTTATTTTGCTTACTGTAACTCATGTGCGGCAGCTGCTGGTTGAGGGCATGCCGAATTCTTTAAAACATGCTATTACCGTAGGTATTGGTTTGTTTATTACTATTATTGGTTTGAAACTGTCCGGCATTATGAGTATCCGCTTGTCTTTGATTCCGCCTACTTTAGAAAAGATTGTTGCCGCCAAAGGCAACGGTACGCCGCTTAGTTTTGAAACCATTATTGAAATGGGTAAATTTACCCATCCCGAAGTATTGCTGGCCGTATTTGGCCTGATATTCATTGGTGTATTGATGGCCCGCCAAATAAAAGGGTCTATCTTGATAGGCATTTTCGTCACCACTGTTTTGGGCATCATGATGGGAATTGTTAAGATTCCTGCCGGTTTTAGCCCGATGGCTATTCCTGACTTTAGCAACAATGCTTTCCTGCAGCTTGATATTATGGGCGCGTTGAATATGGGACTGGTGGCTATTGTTTTCACATTTACCTTTGTGGAACTGTTTGATACCATGGGCACACTTGTCGGCACTGCCTCTAAAGCCGGTTTGATGGACAAAAACGGCAAGTTCCCGGGCATAGGCAAAGCCATGCTGGTGGATGCCACCGGTGTAAGCTTAGGCGCTATGCTGGGTACAAGCACAATTACTGCCTATGTGGAAAGTGCTGCCGGGGTTGGTGCAGGCGGACGCACCGGTCTGACTGCTGTTGTCTGTGGCATACTCTTTTTCCTGGCTCTCTTTTTCACGCCGCTTGCCGGTTTGATTCCGGATGCCGCTACTGCGCCGGCGCTGATCATTGTAGGCGCATTGATGATTGAATCTGTCCGTCATATTGACTTTGGCGATCTTACCGAAGGCATACCCGCCTTTTTGACCATTGTTATGATGCCCTTTACCTACAGTATTGCTAATGGCATCTCGGCCGGTCTGGTCATGTATCCTTTGCTGAAACTGGTTACCGGCCGTGGCCGCGAAGTACACTGGATTGTATACATTCTGGCAGTGCTTGTTGTATCCCGGTTCCTATTCCTGGCTGAATAACGGAAAAAAATAAACCCAGATATTTTGGTAAAATATCTGGGTTTTATTGCAAATCTAACTTTGCGGATTTTTAATGCGGAATATAGCTGCAAATGAAAGGGTGATGATATGAAAGTAGCAATTATTATGGGTAGTGATTCCGACTGGCCGGTGCTTGAACCGGCAGTCAGCCAGCTGAATGAGTTTGGTATTGAAACAGAAGTTCTGGTAGCATCAGCACACCGCACACCGGATAAGGTGCATCATTTTGTGGCCGGGGCCAAGGAACGCGGTGTTCAGGTATTTATTGCTGCCGCCGGGGCGGCCGCCCATCTGCCTGGAGTAATTGCCAGCTTTACCACACTGCCGGTCATTGGCATTCCGGTTAATGCCACACCGCTGGGTGGTATGGATGCGCTGCTTAGTATTGTGCAGATGCCTGCAGGCATTCCGGTAGCGACTATGGCGATTAACGGTGCAAAAAATGCGGCATTGTTTGCAGCTCAGATACTTGCTGTTCATGATGCCGGGCTGGCTGATAAGCTGGCAGCCCACCGCCGGACTATGGCGGAAGAGGTTGAGAAAAAAGATGAGCGTCTGGCTAAAAAACTAACAGGACAGATCTAGTAGGGGAGGATGCATTATGACAAAGCCAATGTACGAAGGTAAAGCAAAACAAGTATTTGCTACTGAAAATCCCGATGAATTACTGGTGTATTTCAAAGATGACGCTACCGCTTTTAATGGTGAAAAACGCGGCACTATCGGCAACAAAGGTGTGCTCAATAATAAGATATCCACGTTTTTCTTTAATCTGTTAAGTGAAAAGGGTATACCGCATCATTTTATCAAAATGCTTAGTGAACGCGAAATGCTGGTCAAAAAATTGGACATTCTGCCGGTCGAGGTTGTTGTCCGCAATATTGCCGCCGGCAGCTTAGCCAAACGCATCGGCTGGGAGGAAGGCCGCAAGCTGCCGTCCACCGTTATTGAACTCTATTACAAAGACGATAAGCTGGGCGATCCGCTGATTAATAATTATCACATCAAAGCGCTGGGGCTGGCTACTCCCGAACAAGTGGAAACCCTGGAGGCCTATGCGCTGAAAATCAATGAAATTCTATCAGCCTTCCTCAAAGACAAAAAACTGGAGTTAATTGATTTCAAACTTGAATTTGGTGTGCATAAAGGCGAAGTGCTGCTTGGGGATGAAATTTCGCCAGATACCTGTCGCTTCTGGGACAGCGAAACAGGCCAAAAGCTTGACAAAGACCGTTTCCGCCGCGATTTGGGCGATGTAGAGGAAGCGTACCAGGAGGTACTGCGCCGAATTACCGGACAGTAAATTGGCTGCGAAGAGTGTTATCAGAATAAAGAATGTAAGAGGCAAAGGAGAAACCAAGTGCTTTACGATATACAAAGTGATAAATTGCGGGAAGAATGCGGTATATTTGGCATTTTTGGCAGGCAAGAGAATGTAGTGCTGTCTACTTACTGGGGTTTGTATGCGCTGCAGCACCGGGGTCAGGAGAGTGCCGGAATAGCGGTAACCGACGGGACGGTTATGGATGTGCAACGGGGTATGGGACTGGTCAACGAAGTATTTCGTCATGGTTTGCCTGAAAGGCCGGGCCATATTGCCATCGGTCATGTCCGGTATTCGACAACCGGCTCTAGCCTGCTGCAAAATACGCAGCCCTTAATGGTCAACTATTCCGGCGGGCAAATTAGTATGGCTCACAACGGCAATCTGACTAACGCTCGCGAAGTCCGCAAAGAACTTGAAGAAAAGGGCAGTGTGTTTCAGACCTCTATCGACAGTGAAGTCATTGTTAACCTCATTGCCCGGTCTACGAAGCAAACGGTTGAGGAGAAGATTGTTGACAGTCTGATTAATATTCACGGTGCTTATTGTCTTGTTATCATGACCGAGAACAAGCTTATCGGTGTGCGTGACCCGCATGGTTTCCGACCCTTGTGCCTGGGCAAGCTGGGCGATGGCTGGGTATTGTCTTCCGAGTCCTGTGCCCTGGATACTGTGGGCGCGGAATTTGTGCGTGATATTGAACCCGGGGAAATGATCAGTATTGATGATAGCGGCGTGGTATCCCGCCGGTTTGGTGAAACCGACCGCAGGGCAGGCTGTGTGTTTGAATACATCTACTTTGCCCGGCCTGATAGTGTCATTGACGGACAGAGCGTGTATCAGGCCAGGTTTAACATGGGCCGGACGCTGGCGCGGGAAAGCCGGTTTAAAGCCGATATTGTTATTTCAGTACCTGACTCAGGTACCACGGCGGCGCTCGGATACAGTCATGAATCAGGCATACCTTTTGCCGAAGGATTAATGAAAAATCGTTACATTGGCCGGACCTTTATCCAACCGGAACAGAAAAAACGGGATATGGGTGTGCGAATTAAACTTAATGCCGTTGCTTCGGTAGTGAAAGGCAAATCCATTGTCATGGTGGATGATTCCATTGTGAGAGGCACTACCAGCGGTAAAATTGTCCGCATGTTAAAAGAGGCCGGTGCAACTGCTGTTCACATGTGTGTAAGCTCGCCGCCCATCGGTTTTCCCTGTTATTACGGCATTGATACCTCGGCACGCAAGGAGCTGATTGCTGCGTCCAAACAAGTAGAGGAAATCCGGCAGTTTATTGGTGCTGATTCGCTCCATTATCTTTCACTCGAAGGACTGCATGCATCTATCGGTCACATTTCTGCGAAAACGCTGTGCAATGCTTGCTTTAACTGTGACTACCCGGCCCACACGCCGGGCGAAGGCAGCTGTGCCAATAATAAATTTTTATTTGAGCCTGCGGGCAGGAAGTAGATCCCTGATTCAACTGCAAAAGAATATATCAAAAGAATATATTAGGAGGGCAAAAATGGCCGACAACCAAAAATCAAACCCCGGGACGCAAACTCCGGGCATCGAACTGACATATCGCGACGCCGGTGTTGATATTGACGCCGGCAATAAAGCTGTTGAACTGATGAAACGCCATGTGCGTTCCACCTATCGTCCGGAAGTGCTTGGTGATATTGGCGGCTTTGGCGGATTATTTGCATTAAACTCCGGTAAATACCGGCAACCGGTATTGGTGAGCGGTACTGACGGTGTCGGTACTAAACTCAAAATTGCCTTTTTGACTGACAAGCATGACACCATTGGGCAAGACGGTGTTGCCATGTGTGTTAACGATATTCTGGTGCAAGGGGCCGAACCGCTGTTTTTCCTGGATTATCTGGCGGTAGGCAAGCTGGAGCCGGAAAAGGTTGCCGCTATAGTCAGCGGGGTGGCCATGGCTTGCCGGGAATCAGGCTGTGCTCTGCTGGGCGGTGAGACAGCCGAGATGGCTGGCTTCTACCCTGACGGCGAGTATGATATTGCCGGTTTTGCCGTGGGAGTTGTTGACCGGGATAAAATTATCACAGGCGAAAAAATTAAGCCAGGTGATGTATTAATTGGCTTGCCATCCAGCGGCCTCCATTCCAACGGCTTCTCCCTTGTCCGTAAAATCTGCTTTGAGGTAAAACAACTGCAGGTGGATGCCCATATTCCCGAATTAGGCCGTACGCTTGGGGAAGAACTGTTAGAACCTACCCGGCTGTACCCGAAAACCTGCCTGCCGCTTATTGAAAAATTTGATATTCATGGCATGGTTCATATCACCGGCGGCGGTTTTTATGATAATATTCCGCGGGTGCTGCCTGAAGGCTGTGGCGCCGAGGTAGATACTTCAGCCTGGACGGAGCCGCCTATTTTCGGTTTGCTGCAGCAATGGGGCGGCGTAGCCAAGGCCGAAATGTACCGGACCTTTAATATGGGTATTGGCATGATTCTCATTGTGTCGGCCGAAGACGCGTCAGCCGTACAGGCTGAATTAGCGGCCCGCAACGAAAAATCTTACATAATCGGTACAATTACGGCAGGTGAACAACGGGTAGAACTGAAGTAAGGAGGGGTGCCTGATGAACAAAACCGTCATCGGTGTTCTGGCCTCAGGCCGCGGCAGTAATCTGCAGGCTATTATCGATGCCATAGAGGCCGGACGGCTGGCTGTCACGGTTGGCGTAGTTATCAGCGATAACCCGGAAGCCAATGTCTTAAAGCGCCTGGCCGGCTCAGACATCCCGGCTGTGTGTATTGACAGGCGGCAGTTTGCCTGCCGTCAGGATTTTGAGGCTGCTGTTGCCGAAGAACTTAATGTCCGCCATGTCGAACTGGTAGTACTGGCTGGTTTTATGCGGATTTTAGGCCGGTATTTTATTGACCGGTTTGCCGGAAAAATCATGAACATCCATCCATCCCTGCTGCCTGCTTTTCCGGGGGAAAACGCGCAGCTTCAGGCTTTGCAATATGGTGTCAAGGTGTCAGGCTGCACCGTTCATTTTGTTGATGAAGGCATGGACACCGGGCCGATTATCCTGCAGGAAGCAGTGCCTGTTATGGAAGATGATACTGAAGAAACCTTATCAGAACGAATTTTGCATGCCGAGCATATTTTGTATCCGCGCGCCTTGGCTTTATATTGTGAGGGGCGGCTATGTATGGATGGGCGGCGTGTATACATAAAAAAAGAATAGAGTGAGGCGAGGAGACTGATGAAAATTAAACGCGCGCTGTTAAGCGTGTCGGACAAAACCGGAATTATTGAGTTTGCTCAGCAACTGCATAATTTAGGGGTGCAAATTATCTCAACCGGCGGCACCATGAAAGCCATTAAAGAGGCAGGGATACCTGTTACCTATGTGAGCGAAATCACCGGATTTCCGGAAATTATGGATGGGCGCGTTAAAACGCTCAACCCCTATATTCATGGCGGCATACTGGCCATTCGTGATAATCCGGCTCATCAGGCGGCCATGGTTGAACATAACATTCAGGGTATCGACTTGGTGGCAGTCAACCTGTACCCTTTCCGCCAGACGGTGGCCAAACCGGACGTGACGCTGAATGAGGCTGTGGAAAATATTGATATTGGCGGACCGGCAATGATCCGGGCGTCGGCCAAGAATTTTCACTATGTGACGGTTGTTGTCAATCCCCTGCGGTACCAGGACATTATTGCAGAGTTGCAGGCCGGGGGCGAAGTGGCGTTAATCAAGCGGATGGCATTGGCGCAGGAAGCTTTCAGCCACACCGCCGGCTATGATGCATATATTTCTCAATACCTGAGCGCCCAGCTGGGGCAAGGAATTTTCCCGGACACGCTGCATCAGGTTTATGAAAAAATCCAGGACCTGCGGTATGGAGAAAATCCGCATCAGGCGGCTGCTTTCTACCGTGAGCAATACTATTCAGGTCCGGGTGTGGCTAATGCCAGGCAGTTTCATGGCAAGGAACTGTCGTTTAATAATATTGTGGATGTAGAAGCCGCCTATGCGCTGGCAGCTGAGTTTCATCAGCCGGCAGCCGCCATCATCAAGCATACTAATCCCTGCGGCACAGGCATTGGCGCCACTTTGGCCGAAGCTTATCAAAAAGCGCATCAGGCTGATCCGGTTTCGGCTTTTGGCGGTATTGTTGCCGTAAACCGGGAAGTTGATGAGGCCACCGCGCAGCTTATCAGCGAGATATTTGTTGAAGCCGTCATTGCGCCGTCCTTCAGCCAGGCCGCCCTGGAGCTTCTGGCGCAAAAGAAAAATATCAGGCTGTTGGCAGCCGCTGTACCGCAGCCTGATGGCAGCCGGCTTGACGTGAAATCAGTGGCTGGCGGTGTGCTGCTGCAGCAGACCGACATGACCACTGCCGCCCAAAATGACATGAAAATTGTCACCAAGCGTCAGCCGACAACTGAAGAATGGGAGCAACTGCTGTTTGCCTGGAAGGTAGTTAAACATGTCAAGTCTAATGCCATTGTCATTGCCAAGGACAACAAAACCCTGGGAGTGGGGGCAGGCCAGATGAACCGTGTCGGTGCAGCCGGGATTGCTTTGGCACAGGCTGGTGAACAGGCTAAAGGCGCAGTTTTGGCATCAGATGCCTTCTTTCCGTTTGCCGATACTGTCGGAGCTGCCATTGCGGCAGGTGTTACCGCCATCATTCAACCAGGCGGTTCGGTTCATGATGAGGACTCGATTAAAGCGGCAGATGCCCATGGAATTGCTATGGTATTCACCGGTATGAGGCATTTTAAACATTAAACATAAGATAGTTAAAGGGCCAGGCTGCAGCCTGACCCTTTAACTATCTTAACACTTGTAACTTTTCTAATTTTGCTGTTACTCCAATTCCACGGCAATTTGCACATTGGCAGATATTTGTATTAATCCGGCGGAAATCGGGGTTGACGCGCTATCAGCCATGGCTTTGGCATACAACCGGCTGCCGGTTTCCGGTGATTGCAGATGAACACCATTTTCGTTTACCGTCGTAACTCTGACCACTCGTTTGTCTAAGGCTGCAGCAATGGCGTCGGCTTTGCTAAGAGCATCCCGGACGGCCTGCGCCAGTGCGGCATTTTTCACATCGGTTTCGTCGTTTTTACTGAACCGGATGCTGTTTACCTGATTGGCTCCTGCGTTTAAAGCCGTATCCACAACTTCTCCGGCTTTTTCGACCGATGTTGTTACGGTAATGCTGTTGGTAATCTGGTACCCTTTAATGCTTGGCAGGCGTCGGCCGCTGTCGTCGTATTTATAGATTGGGTTTACCACATAGTGGGCGGTTTTTATGTAGTCTGACTTGATTCCCAGGTTTTCCAGCTGTGAGCGGATTTTAGTTGAGATATCGGCATTTTTGGCCTGCGCCGCTGCCACGGTTTCGGCTTCTGTCACCGTCCCCAAATTGATGTAGGCAGTATCTGGGGCAATTTCCATCTGGTAATTGCCGCTTACCTGGACTACGGTACCATTAGGATTTTTTTCGGCAGCCAGAGCGGCCGGCAACGCCGCTGTTATAATTAGCAGCATCAGGACTAAGATTTTGACTGGTTTTTTCATACTATCAACTCCTTATTCATATAAACGCCCTGATAAATAAAAAGTAACGGAAAAAATAAAAAAAAAATTAGAAGCTGGGGATGGTATTTTTGCAAAGCGTCAGTATGATACTGGGGGGCCGCTGGTATAGTTTGGCTACTTTATTGGCCTGTAAGACTTCGGCAGCCAATAAAATGCATACTCTTATTTGGGATGGCTATCAGCAATTTTTTCGCTGTTACCACGGATTGAACCATCTTGCCGATTGTTTTAACCATTTTGATGAAATCAGGCACAGGCTGGCTCAGCCTGCGGTGGCGGAGTATGCATTATGGTTTCATGATATCGTATGTGTGCCAAATTCGCAGAGTAACGAATATATGAGCGCAGCTGTTGCGGCATATGCTGCCGAACAAATGGGGTTACCGACGGCATTTGCCGGACAGGCAGCCAAACTGATTTTATTGACAAGTCACCAGGAACTGGCTGACAGTGAGGACGGAACATATTTGGCAGATATTGATTTGTCGGTATTTGGGCGAGACTGGAACGGCTTTTTGGATTATGAGCGTCAGATAAGAGCTGAGTATGGACATGTGCCTGATTTAGACTACCGGCAAGGACGATTGCAGGTTATCGAAGGGTTTCGCAGTAAAGACAGAATTTATCAGACTGATTACTTTCGGGATCGGTACGAAAACATCGCTAAACGAAATCTACAGGCGCTTGTCAAACAATTGGCCAGTAAATAACCTATGGCTGCGCCATCTTTTGAGTCGAGTGAGTCGAGGGATGGTTCCTTGACTCATGAGGGAGCAAAGACGTTCTTCTTGCTCCCCAGCCCCGATTTAATTTGCACCGAAGCATGGGGACGTTCTTTTTGCTCCCCAGCCCCGATTTAATTTGGGATAAGAAGTGAACGGTGATAGAAAACCTCCTGGTTGTGTTACACCACCCCGATTAAGTAAGCAATAACTCAAGCTTAACAAAAAATTCGTCCAGTGCATGCTGAAACAGGACGATATTGGCGTTATCCTGCCGGTAAAAGCTGATGGCTGTGATCAGCCTGTCATTATGGGTGACATAGCCGATTCCCAGTCCACCCGGTGCGACGGGGGCGAAGGCAAATGTGTCGACGATCGGCGTGTTGCCGAGTGTTGATGTCGACAAATACTGCGTACAATATGTGGCAAATGCAGCATCGCTGAATAACGGCGGTTTTTCTGGTATGCCGAGCTCCCGGCCAAAACGCTCGTACATAATTTCCAAACCGGCGGCATGTCTGATAAAGCAGCAGAAATCTTTGGCCTTGGCGATTTTTTGTACATGCTCGCAACTGGCTTGGGCGAGCATGGCGGACAGCTGCTTTTGCGGCGCGCCGTTAAGCAAGGCGGCCACAAATTGGGCGCTTTCTTCGCTGACACTGCGGATACAGGCGGTGCGGCCCTCATAATATTGCGTTACACTGACCGATTCGTGCGTTGTCCTAAGGGCTTTAAAGACTTTTAACTGGGCATACTGAAAGGCGAACTGGAGACAGGCGTCCACGTTAAGCTTGCGTGCCTTTATTTTGCCGATACACAGCTTGTCGCGGACATAGCGCACTATGTCGATCTGGGACGCTGTTTTTTGATACTGCGCTTTTATGGCGGCCAGCTGCTCCTGGATTGGCGGCGAGAGGACAAAATTGATCGGCGTGAGAGGCGCGGTCTGGCCGTCGTCGGCAAAGCTGCCGGCAAAGTCGGCCATTTTTTTTAACAAGCGATTGATTAGATAGACATTGTTGACGCCGTCCATATAGGTGTGCTCATTGTTGAATGTGCATACTTTATTCTGATATACCGTTATGCTCCACGGCTTATAGGCCCATATATCGTCGGTACTGTTATAAAGCTTGTCGGCAAGAGGCTGCTGCATGCTTGTCAACGAGGTCAGTGTAACGATGAACATCGTTTGGTTGACAATATCCATGCTGCAGGCATTGGCCGGGACTTGGCAGATTTCAGCAATCAGTTCTGCCGCCCGGTCGCTGCCGGCCAAAGACAGGACGTTCCAGGATGCTTCGGCGTGGCTGCCTTTGTCGTGATAAATTTGCTGCAAAGCGCGCCGGATACAGTCAGCGCTGTATATCCGGCCGTCGTCGTCAATTAGTTTTATTGTATAAAATTTGTTTTTGCAAAATACGCCGAAGGAATGAACTTCGGTAAAGTCTTGAAAGAACGTGAAGATGTCTTTATTCTTGTGCGGGATTTTTGTTGCTCTGAATGCTCCCTGAAACTGGCTCATGCACAGCGGCGTCTCTTTGTGCACCATCGCCGGCAGTGTGTTGTGCGCAATTTCCAGATATAATTGGCCAGCAGAATGTGCCAGAATAGCGGTAAACTCAAGATAGTCGTATTTTTCTGAAAAACTGGGCAATGCAAGCTCCAGCAAATAATTGCCGACAAGTGTGACCGGGTCCCGCATCGTTAAATAAATGTCGCGTGAATAAGGCATGAGCCAACTGCGAGGGGCGATTGACCGGCTGTATTCCAGTAGTTTGCCGTGCAGCGCCGCACCGTCGTTATGGCAAAAATGTTCGGCCACGGTTTTGGCCTCGGCGAATTCGTGTTCGCCGAGCAAGGGCCGTAAGCCTTTTAAATACCAGTCGATAGACTGGCAAAGATCGGGGACGGGGAGCGCCGGCAATTCGTGTTGGTCCACCTTACTCTCAGCTCCTTCTGTGGTATGGTGTGCAGAGTATAGCTATTGTCTGCTGTCCATAGTATAAATATTTTTATTCTTTCATTATAATATGAAAATGTTAACAATGACAATAATTAGCATCAAATCGTGTGTTTAACTTGTGATAATGACACTAGGTATGAAGAAGCGTGGGGACGTTCTTTTTGCTTCGTATGTCCTTAAGCATGCTCATGCATTTCGGGACTAAAGTCCTGGATAAAAATGGAGGATAAAAAGTAAATTATATAGAATATATTGTTTGATTTTGGTAACCATTAAGGGTTTTAATGGAATAGTAAAGCTTGATCAATAGGAGGTTTTTTGGTGAATTTTAAAGGGTTTATCGGGTTAATTGCAGTATTGGCGCTATTAATGGTGCCGGGAACTCGGGCGTTTGCTGCACCTGAGGCGAGTTTGGACACGGAGCAGGCTGTTAGTGTGCCGGCGGTAAATCCGGAGATTAACGTGGATGACAAAAAAATCCAGGATGTTATTTTGGCCGGAGTAAAGACAGGGGGAAAATGGGGGTTTATTGACCAGCAGGGAGAATATATCATACCTGCTGAATGCAAAGAGATTAGAGCTTTTGAGGAAGGTCTTATTGCTGTAAAAAAGGAAACCGGTTGGGGGTTTTATGATAAAAAGGGCCAGTTGGTGATTCCTGCCCAGTTTGATGAGGTGGGGACCTTCAAAGATGGATTTGTGACGGCCAGACATAAAAACAAGTGGGGCTATTATGATACCCAGGGGCAAGCTGTGGTGCCGGTGGAATTTGATGCCGTGGCGGGAATAAGTGAAGATTTAGCGTTGGTTAAGAGTGGCGGCAAATGGGGATATTACCGGATTGGTGAAGGACTGGTGATCCCCGTTCAGTACAAGGAGGCCGGGTTGTTTGCTGAAGGCCTGGCGCCGGTTAGAAACGACGGGAAATGGGGTTATATTGACAATGCAGGCAAGGTAATGCTCCCTTTTCAATTTAAAAATGCCCGCCAGTTTAGCGAGGGGCTGGCTGCTGTCAAGTTGGACAGCAAATATGGGTTTATTGACCGGAGTGGTGCTGTTGTCATCAAGGAGGCTTTTGGTGAGGTAGCTGGCGGCTTTCAAGATGGGATCGCTATAGTCAAGGTAGAAAAAAAGTGGGGCTATATAGACAGGAAAGGTACGGTTTTAGCTTCAGGCTATGACACCGCATTTCCTTTTAATAAGGATGTGGCGGAAGTTCGGGTAGTAAAACGGTCATTTTCCTTTTTGGAAGCCGCTTTGGTAGCTGTGGGAGCTTCTGCCGGGTATGTGGAAATTCGGACTAATGAACTTTTGCCCGAAAATACGAAACGTGGTTTTATTGATAGGACGGGAAAAGAGATCATATCGACCAAAAATCATTTTACCGATGTTTTCCGGGAGGGGCTGGCTGCGGTACGGATAAAAGATAAGTGGGGTGCGGTAGATAAGACCGGCGCTGTTGTTATCCCGGTACAGTATGATAAAATATCTGCTTTCCGTAACGGATTTGCTCAGGTAAAAGACGACCAGAAATGGGGTTTCGTTGATAAAACCGGTAAGTTGTTGACACCGCTAAAGTTTGATGAGGTATCAAGCTTCGGGTATGATGGTTTGGCGGCGGTGAGAGTGGGGGAAAGATGGGGCTTTATCGATACCAGCGGTAAAACGGTTATCGCGTTTCGGTATGATGATGTTGGTTTTCCCGATAAAACGGTTTTGGAAGAAAAACTGGGCTTCTTTTGCGGGTTTGCTAAAGTAAAGATTGCTGATAAGTGGGGAGTAATTGATACCACGGGACGCATGGTAGTCCCGGCGGTATTTGACAGTGCTTCCGAGCTTATGGGCGGTTCCTTTGGTATGCTGCCGGTTAAAAAGAAAACTTGGGGATTTATGGACACAACAGGCCAGATGGTCATTGAGCCAAAGTATAGCGAAGTCGGGCTGTTTTGGAATCAAGAGATGCTGGAACGGGAAAAGAGCTATTATCTTAATTAAGGATTATTTTGCCTGAATGCAGAAGAACCCGCAATTTTCGCGGGTTCTTTGTGTTTTTTATAGCTCTTCGGCAACTGTTGCTTTGACGGCAGGCTGTGTCAGCAAACTGGCGGCAATGAGCACAATCGCGCTGACCGGCAGGGCGATAACCAGAGGGTCGATATATGTCCACGGTGTAACGCCCAAGGTGTTAACTCCGAACAATCTGGCGCAGAGGCCAAAAATACCGGCTTCTTTCTCGTGTACAAAAAATACCAGTCCGGCGTATACTACTGTTGCCGTAATCATACTGTACATGGCGCCTGACGCAGTAATGCGCGGCCAGTATAAGGCGGCTGCATATATTGGCAGGAAGACTGCTGTACACATTCCGAAGAACAGCGCCGTAGCAATGGCAATAATTCCTGCCGGGAGATAAAGTGCTAAAGCCAACGTCAGTAAAAAGCCCAATAGTGTACCGATACGTGCCAGCATCAGGGTTTGTGCATCGCTGGCGCCTTTTTGGGGATTCAAATCATAAGAAATAGAAGTAGAAATGATATGAAATTGGCCGCTTAAGGTCGACATGGCTGCCGACAGCAGTGTAAATAAGAAAACATAGCGCAGCCATTCCGGCATGGCTAGGGTGATAAAAAGCGGGATAATTTTATCGATATTTGGGGCTGCGCCGCCTGCAGCCGTTGCTGCCAGCGCAAGTTTACCGCCATGCTCCACAAAATATACGTTAGATAAAGCGCCAACAGTAAAAGCAACACCGGTCATGAAAAGAATGAAGACTGCGCCAACTCCTAAGCCATTATAGATTCCTTTGGCACTTGATACTGTCATGAATCGTACAGCAAGCTGCGGTTGGGCCAAAACGCCGATACCTACGCCCAGAACCAGGGTAGAAATGACAAACCACCATAATTCCGAACTAAATGCAGGCATAGCTGTAAAACCCATATGTCCCTTAGCTACCATAGCCTGTGGCACCATATTGCGCAGTGCTTCCAGTTTCAAATGCGCCGTGGTGACTCCGCCCAGCAGCGAATAGGTCAATATGACCAGTGCAGCCATCCCAATGAACATAATAATTCCTTGCATTGCATCAGTATAAATAACTCCGCGTAAGCCACCAAAAAAAACATAGGCCAGCACGATGACTGCAAAAATCGTCAAGGCAGTCACATAATCCATTTGCAAAGCTTCTTCCATATATCTCGCTCCGCCGATCATTACGGCTGCCGCATAGAGCGGCATTGTCAGGCAGATCATGGCAGCAGAGAATTTTCGAATAAAAGGAGAGGCAAAACGCGCTCCCAGAAACTCGGGAAAGGTTTTGACTTGTAGTTCTTGCGCAAGTTGCCGGGTTTTCACACCGAAGAAAACAAAAGCAACAAATATACCGACAAATATGTTGAATACTGTCAGCCATAATAAGCTCATCCCGTACACTCCGGCAGCTCCGCCAAAACCGACGATGGCCGAGGTGGATATAAAGGTTGAACCGTATGCCAGGGACATAAGAACAGGATGGACATTACCTCCGGCAATCATATAATCTTTTGAGGATTTTGTGTGCCGGTAGCCAAGATAGCCGAGGAAAACTGTTATCCCCAGATAGACGGCTAACATAATATAAAGTAAGTCAGTATTCAATACAATCGCTCCCTTATTTATATAATAAATTTAGAGTTTATTCACCACCTTTGCGGACAGAATAAAAGATACATAACGCAGTAGCCGCAAAACAGGCCAGGTATGCAAATGCAATCCAGGGGTCGGTCAGTCCCAACACTAGTAATCACCTCCTTATGTAAAAATAATAAACTCCCGTCCCTATTGATAAGGGACGGGAGTTTTCACTTCCCGCGATACCACCCTAGTAGAGTCATTCGGCTGTTCTGGCCGGCAGACTCCGCTCTGTAAAGTACGGGCAACATCAAATGTTACCGATACCTCCTTCCCGCTAACGGCGGAAGTCCCGTCCGCACCTACCAATCGGGACAGCAATTGCCCCGTTCTTCAGCTGGCAACTCCAAGGAGAACTTCACACATCAACTTCAGGCTAGGTTCTCACCGTTTCCTAGCTCTCTGGGCTGTAATTGAATGGCTACTTTTCCTCTTCATCGTTTTTCGATAGTCCTGATTCAATTATACATAGCAAGCAACGCAAGGGAATATTTCCAATGAATGTGTACTATGAGGAATACTATAGTAAAACATATGTATTTTGTCAAGGAGAAATTGCAGGATGAGGGGATGATGGTTGCTTTAAATGATCGGGGTAACTCCCGGGTGTGCCCGGATGCCGGTATTGGTGCTGTTGGCCACGGTATGCAGCGCTTTGCCCAACCGTTTAATACCTTCGAGCAGCTGGTCCTCCGGATAGGTGACAAAGCAGATTCGAAGCTCCTGAGAACCGGCGGCATCTGCATAGAAAGCTTCACCGGGAACAAATGAAACTCCTGTTTTTGCTGCTTCATGCAGCAGTTGGCGGGTAAAAATGCCATGGCTAAGTGTGCACCAAAAATAAAAGCCGCCTGCCGGCAAGGTAAAGGTGAGGTATGGGCTGCAGTACCGTCTAAGGGCGCTGGCGACAAAGTCGCGGCGCTTTTTGTATTCGGTGCGGACAAACGCCAGGTGATCATCAAGTAAATCTGCCGTTAAATAATCATAGAGCAATCGTTGCGACAGGTTGCTGCTATGCAAATCAATATATTGTTTCTCCAGGGCAAACCGGTTAATGACTGTTTCCGGCGCTACAACCCAGCCTGTGCGCAGGCCGGGAAAGAGCATTTTGGAGAAAGTCCCCAGAGCAATAACGCCGCCATAAGGGTCAAGGGCTTTGAGGGAAAGCGGCGGCTGTTCACCATAATATAATTCGCCATATGGATCGTCTTCGACGATGATTAACCGGTGTTTTGCCGCCAATTGCAAAAGTCTGCGGCGTTCTTCCAGCGGCATGACCCGGCCGTTGGGATTCTGAAATGTCGGCATGATATAGAACAGCTTAGGGCGGTAGCGGATCAGATAATCCTCAAGCAGGTCCAACGGTAAACGGCCTGAGGACGGCAGACTGAGTAACCGGGCATTGGCAGTACTAAACACCTGGATGGCTCCCAGATAAGTGGGAGACTCAACAATAACATAATCACCCGGCTCCAGAAAAACCTTGGTAATTAAATACAGTCCCTGCTGTGAGCCGCTGACAATCATTGTGTTTTCCGGGGTGGTGCCATAGCCTTTGGTTGTCAGTCTGGCTGCCAAGGCATGGCGGAGCGGCAAATAGCCTTCTGTAGGGATATGGCCTAAGTCGCAGCCGCCAGTATGGGCAGATTGCAGGCTAAACAAACGGTTAAAGTCATTTACGGGATATAATGCCGGGTCAGGCATACCGGCTGCTAACGGGATACTGTCAGTGACTGAGACCGAAGCAATTATTTCACGTAAAATAGAGGATAATTGCGTATTGGGGGTGGGAGTAAATAACTGTGACCAGGGTACAGCAGGAACACTCTGGACAGGTGGTGTCAACTCAGCTACATAGGTGCCGCTGCCGACCCTGGTGCTGACCAGTCCTTGTTCCTCCAAGCGGCGGTACGCGTTAATGGCTGTCGTGCGGCTTACGCCTAAGAGAGCGGCCAGCTCACGTTCAGGCGGCAGCTTACTGCCGGCAGGCAGGGTGCCATTATTGATATTTTCGGTCAATATGGTGGCAATTTGCATGTACAGGGGAATCGCTGATTTAGGGGCAAGCAATACTTTGTCAAGAATTTTGGATATATCCATTTGAATAAAAAACTCCTTGTGTATCCAATTATTATAATAATTGTCATAATTGGATATTTACAATGGTTTTCCTGCCAGGTAATATAAAATAAATTATAAAAGGCGGTGGAGCTCTTGAGAGACTATATGCAAGGGGCGCGTGACAGCCTACCTATTATGCTGGGAGTAATGCCTTTTGGCATTACCTGCGGTGTTATGGGACTGGCGGCCGGACTGACTCCGGCAGAAACCATACTTATGTCGCTCCTGGTATTTGCCGGGGCAGCGCAATTTATCTGCATTACTATGCTGGGAGCCGGCATTACCGGCTGGGGTCTTATTGTATTTACTACCTTACTGATTAACCTTCGTCATCTGTTAATGGGAGCATCGCTGGCACCGCAGCTTTTAAAACTGCCGCTTGCCCGGCAGATCCTGCTGGCATTTGCACTGACAGATGAGTCGTATGCGATTACCACTAATCGTACAGTCCAAGCCGGCTATAGCGCCAATTACCAGATGGGAAGCAGCTGGGCGTTATATTTTACCTGGGCATTGTCAACCATCGCCGGTGTGCTGGTGGGAAGCTATATTCCGGACCCGCTGGCCTGGGGTCTGGATTTTGCCATGCCGGCTGTCTTCCTCGCCATGTTGGTGCCCCGGCTGAATAATCCTGTCAGTGTGGCTGTTTGCCTGGTGGCTGCTGTGACGGCTGTAGTGGGAGCCGCTTATTTGCCGGGAAAATGGTATATTATCGCTGCCTGTGTGTCGGCTAGTATTGTAGGCGGCTTATTGGAAAAGGAGGAAAACCATGCGGTTTGAGATGTTACTGATTATCGCCGGAATGGCGGCGGTTACTTTTTTTACGAGGTTTGGTGCGCTGGCTTTATTGAAAAAAACCGGGTTGCCCTGTTGGTTTGAGCGCTGGCTCAGGCATGTTCCCACTGCCGTGCTGACGGCCCTTATTGTGCCGGCACTGCTGCTGCCGCAGGGCCGGGTTGACTTGTCTCTCAGCAACCACTATTTGTTGGCGGGGATATTGGCGGCCATTGTGGCTTATACCTGCCGGAACGCCATGCTGACCATGGGACTGGGTTTGACAGCCATGCTGTCGCTGCGGTGGCTTGGAATATAGGCGTGTTATTGAACCGGAGCCGTTAGCCTGTCCCAAACCGATTCATGCCCTAAGGTCGCTGGTAACTAAAAAGGTAGCAATTTGCTGTTTTCAGGCATAGTATATGGTGCGAAACCAATTTGGAGGTGTTATAGACTATGCCTGTTAACGAAGACGATCGCAAATCCAAGCATCATTATCATCAACAAAACTGTGCAATGCCACATGTGCATACTTATCTGCTTGAAGCTGATGTGGCCGACGAGCATCAGCATATAATTGTGGGAGTTAGCGGTCCGGCAAGGGAAAGGGGAAGAACCCATATTCACCGGATTCATGGGCGGACTTCATTTATCAGTGAAGAAAACGGGGAAGGGCACTGGCATACCGAGGATATTATGACCGGACCGGCTATTGAAATGCCGGAAGGCACTCATGTTCATTACTTTGAAGGTGTGACAAGCAAAGACTGTGGACATTGCCATAGCTTTTCCGGTGCTACCGGTCTCGGACCGTCAACCTTCTGCCCGGACGATGAAGAGGATGAAGATGACTTTTGTGACGACTATCATAGTACCGATGACTGTGAAGAAGTTGAAGACGAGTGTGACATACCAATAAAACCAATGCCTAAATATAAATTCGGTAAGCGTCTTGACGAGAAGAAATGAACCTGCTTACAGATCCGCCGGCACGTGTTGGCGGATCTTTTATTTGTATTCGCCAGGGGGCGGGGAAAACCGTATTTTCTCTATTTGCAGGATGTGTGAGAATATAGTATAATTTTAACGTTAACCATGAAAAAAATAATGGTTAACGTTTGTTTTATTGGTCAACTATGATAAATAAAATCGGTTAACAAGAGGAGGGCGACATGCTGAGTACGGAATTGATTATTAAGCTTGGCACCAAAGTGCTGGAGGGTGGGGAAATATCCCGGGAAGAGGCGTCAGTCCTGGCGGCAATTGATGATAAAGAGGTGCCGTTCTTATTAGCGATGGCTGACAGGATCAGGCAGCAGTTTGTGGGTGATGACGTTGACTTGTGCGCTATCGTAAACGGCCGCTCCGGATTGTGTACGGAAAACTGCCGTTTTTGTGCACAATCAGCTCATCACCAAGCCAATATTTCCATATATCCATTACTTAGTGGAGCTGAACTGGTAGCGGCAGCCAAACAGGCCGAAGCTGGCGGGGCGCTTCGTTTCAGCATAGTTACCAGTGGCAGGGGGGGGGAACGAGACCGGGACTTCCCGCAGATTGTCAGTGCACTGGAGCGAATTAAGCAGGAAACCAGCCTGATGGTATGTGCCTCACTCGGCACCTTGACACTGGAACGGGCCATAGCGCTGAAGGCAGCCGGGGTAAGCCGCTATCACCATAATGTTGAGAGCAGCCGCAATTACTACATAAATGTTTGCACAACCCATAGCTATGATGACAGGGCAGCCACCATCAGCATTGCTCATGCAGCCGGGCTGGAGGTGTGCTCAGGCGGCATTATCGGTTTAGGCGAAAGCATGGAAGACAGATTGGATATGGCATTTGAGCTTAAGACACTGGCCGTTCATTCTGTGCCGCTTAATATATTAAATCCTATTAAAGGCACAGAACTGGCCGGACAGCCACCGGTTCCGCCGCGTGAAATATTGAAAACCTTTGCCCTGTTCCGGTTTATTCTGCCTGCCAGAGGAATTCGTACTGCCGGCGGGCGGGAGGTAAACTTGCGGGATTTACAATCCATCAGCCTGATGGGAGGAATTAATGGCATGCTGATTGGCGGTTATCTTACAACAGGCGGACGCAACTGTGAGATGGATGTGGCCATGGTAAAAGATGCAGGGCTGCGTCCTTTGTCGGCAAAAGCTGTCAACAAGGAATAACGATATGCTGAGCAGAGTGGGGTGGATCAGCGAGGTTGGGCTGCTGACCGCCTTTATCACCATAACCGGCACCTTTAAGCTGCCGGGACTGCTGCCGGGAACAGAATTTCAACTGTCAGCGCCGCTGGCTGTGGCTATTTGTGCAGTGTTTGGTTTCGGCAAATATATTACGGCAGGTGTGCTGTCAAGTGTTATTGGCCTAATACTTGGTACCCAGTCACTGTTAAATGTGTTTATTGCCATGGTATTCCGGGGAGTTGTCGGTATGATAATAGTCCTGTTCGGAAACTCCTGGCCAATTATTGTGCTGGCAGGTCCGGCAGGTTCGGCTGCTGCCCGGCTGGCGCTGGGCGGGTTTATTGGCAAAGCGGCAATCCCGCTTTTGCTGGCAGCTCTGCCGGGGATGATGTACACGGCTTTGTTGGCTTGGCCGCTTACGGTTTTGTTAAAACGGATAAAGGAACATAAGGGAAGGTGACAGAGCATGCTGTACAGCGTTAGAATGAGGGCAGCCCAGGGCAGTTCGCACGAGCAAGGCGGCAAACATATTTCCGGTGCCGAACGGCTGGTAAGCGGAGAATTGCTCACCTCCGTAGCAGCGGCCATGCTTAGGCGTGCGCTGTCTCATAGCCGGGGAACGGCCGATTTTATCAACCTTACTGTCGAGACCGTTCCTGCTGAGGCCGTGAGGGAAGTGACCTGCCTGCCAATTATAACGGTGAATACTCCTGATATGATTGCCGGGCGGGAGTCGGCGCAAGCCATGCTGATCAGGGCCGGAGTTGCGCCTGTGGCTGCGGCGGCAGGCATAAGCGCACTGGTCGGATTGCCAGTCAGTCTGCGGGGCGCTATGGTAGTCAATGCGCAAACAGGCTTGAGGCTTGACACGCAGGCTGAGCGGGGAGTTCGCGTATCACGGATGGATATTGCCGATGAACAAGAATATTTGCATTGGCTGAACCGTCTGGGGTACGGCAATAACCAGATTCATCTCCGTGAGGCGGTGGTGTTAGCCGCTAAAGTTATGTCGGCACCGGGTATGGTTGCGGAATTATGCTGGTCAGATGACCCGGAATATACGGCCGGTTATGTGGCAACCCCGGCGGCATACACCCGGTTTACCCAGTTAAAACCTTATGGCAGTCCTATTGGCGGCAGGATTTTCTTTATACAGGAAAACACTGATTTGAAACAACTGGTAGATTACCTGCAGTATCAGCCGATACTGGTTAAAGTTCCAGCGGCAGGAGGTGCTGCTGATGCAGTTTCTGAGTGAGTTTCTGGAGCAGGCAATAGCCTGTGATTTGTATCGGCGGACGGTAACCTGCGACCCTGTTGCTCCCGGTCATGTCCGGATAAACGGACAGACTTACTTACTGCTGGCTTCTAATAATTACCTGGGCCTGACCCATCACCCTGAATTGCAGCAGGCTGCTGTCAAGGCAACACTGACATATGGCACCGGTTCGGGCGGGTCCAGACTTACTACCGGGACGCACCCGCTGTTTGATGAGCTGGAACCGGCATTGGCCAGATTCAAAGAGACGGAAGCAGCCTTGGTATTTAATACCGGCTATATGGCTAATCTTGGTGTCATTAGTGCTTTGGCCGGCCCGGATGACGTTATTTTCAGTGATGAGTTGAATCATGCCAGCATCATTGACGGTTGCCGTTTATCCCGGGCGCAGACTGTGATATACCGGCATGCAGACATGGCGGATTTGCATGGCCTGCTGCAAGGCACTGCCTGCCGGGGAAAACGGCTGATCGTAACAGACGGTGTGTTCAGCATGGATGGGGATATAGCGCCGCTGCCTGTCATTGCCGGCCTGGCTGAAAAGTATCATGCTCTCCTTATAGTTGATGATGCGCATGCTACCGGTGTGCTTGGACCAGGCGGACAGGGAACGGCTGCTCATTTTGGCATAAAGCATAAGGTGCAGGTGCAAATCGGCACGCTAAGCAAGGCACTTGGGGCAGAAGGTGGTTTTGTTGCCGGGTCAAAAGAGCTGATTGAGTATATAAAGAATAAAGCGCGCAGCTTTATTTTTTCCACCGCACTGGCACCGGCAACGATTGCGGCGGCGCTGGCCGCTCTCAGGCAGCTGTCAGCCGGACCGGACATGGTCAACAAGCTGAGTGAAAACGCCAATTATGTAAGAAGTTTGCTGCAGGCTGCCGGTATGCCGGTGCCTGGCGGTGTGACGCCGATCATACCCATTATGGTGGGTGAGGCCGGCGCTGCCGTCCGCCTGGCTGATGAATTATATAAACAGGGAATTATTATTACAGCTATCAGGCCGCCGACTGTGCCTTGCGGCACAAGCAGGCTGCGGTTGACGGTGATTACAGCACATGAACGGGATGAATTGCGCCAGGCCGTAGAAGCAATTACGGCAAAGGCCAGACAGTTTGGAATGGTGGTGGGATAGAAAATGCAAAAAGGTTTGTTTATTACGGCAACCGATACCGGCGTGGGCAAGACTGTTATTAGCGGAGCCATTGCCGCTGCTTTGAAGCGGCGCGGGATAAATGTCGGTGTGGTTAAGCCGGTAGCTTCAGGCGGCAGGGTTAATACCAGTGGCCAACCAGTGTCTGAGGACGCTACCTTCTTAATGGCGGCTGCCGGCATGGCTGAAGAACGGCGGCAGGAGGTCAACCCTGTCTGCCTGGCTGCTGCCTTGACCCCAGCGGTGGCTGCTGCTGAGTGCGGTATGACTATCGATGTGACAAAATTAATTACCGCTTGCCGGGCTATGCTAAATCAATCGGAGCTAACGGTGGTGGAAGGGGTAGGCGGCATGGCTGCACCTGTCTGGAAAGACTATCTTGTGGCCGATATGATGCTGGAACTTAAGCTGCCTGTCATACTTGTTGTGAAGCCTAATCTGGGTACAATTAACCATACTGTGCTGGCTGCAGAATATGCCCGGCAGCGAAGCATACCGCTGGCCGGCATTATTGTTAATTGCTGGGATGAAGCTGCGGCAACTGTGTTAGAACGCAGCAACTTAGCTTATATAAAGCTGTTGACCGGTTTGCCGGTGTTGGGCAAGTTTCCTTCACTTGCCGGGATTCCAGCAGGTCAAGCTTCAATGGTCGCATTAGGCCAGGCAGCGGAACAGCATTTGGCGATAGATCATATAATCGGTATGATGAAAGGAGAGGATTGTCCATGTTTCCGGCAGAGCTGAGAGACAAGCAGTATGTTTGGCATCCCTTTACTCAGATGCAGGACTGGGTGTCAAGACCGCAAAAGGTTATTGCCGCTGCGTCAGGCATTAAACTTATTGACACTGAGGGCATTGAGTATTATGATGGCGTATCGTCTTTATGGGTCAACCTTCATGGCCACCGCAAGGCTGAGATCGACCAAGCCATTATTGATCAGCTTGGTAAAGTGGCGCATTCAACTCTGCTGGGGTTAGCCAACATACCGGCCGCCGAACTGGCTGAACAACTTGTGGCCATAGCCCCTCACGGGCTAAATAAGGTATTTTATTCTGATGACGGCTCGACGGCAGTGGAAGTGGCCCTGAAAATGGCTTTTCAATATTGGCAGCATAAAGGCAAGCCCGGCAAACAGAAGTTTATTGCGCTGGAGCAGGCCTATCATGGAGATACCGTAGGGACAGTCAGCGTTGGTGGCATTGATTTGTTTCACCGGGTGTTCAAACCGTTGTTGTTTACGCCGGTGCATATTCCGGCTCCGTCTTGCTATCACTGCAAACTGTCCTCTGATCCGGCCACCTGTGGTATGCAGTGTGCTGTCAGGCTGGAACAGGTATTGGCTGAGCACCATCAAGAGATTGCCGGCCTGGTTATTGAACCCCTGGTGCAGGCGGCAGCAGGCATGATTATGTCACCTCCCGGTTATCTGGCCAAAGTGCGGGATATTTCCCGGAAATATGACATACTCTTTATTGCCGACGAGGTGGCGACGGGTTTTGGCCGCACAGGAAAGATGTTTGCCTGTGAGCATGAAGCGGTAGCCCCTGATATGATGACCCTGTCCAAAGGCATAACCGGCGGCTATATGCCGCTGGCAGCAACGCTGACTACAGATGAAATATATAATGCCTTTTTGGGCGATTATGCTGCTAAAAAGACTTTTTACCATGGACACTCCTATACAGGTAATCCGTTGGCTTGTGCGGCCGCATTGGCTAATTTGCGAATCTTCAGCGAGGAAAAGGTAATTGAGGGACTCCATTGCCGGATAGACGCCGCCGCAGTCAAGCTCAAAGCCATAGCCAGGCTTGAGCATGTGGGTGATGTTCGCCAGTGTGGTCTTATTGTGGGGATTGAATTGATGCAGGACAGGAGCCGGAAAGTTCCGTATCGGTGGGATCAGGCTGTTGGCGCCAATGTCTGCGAACAGGCGCGCCGGCTGGGACTGATCATTCGGCCGATTGGTGATGTGGTTATTTTTATGCCGCCGCTTGCCAGTACGGTTAGTGAAATTGAAGCTATGCTGGACATTATCGAATACGCCATTAGAGAGACTGCTGAAACAGGCAGCAGGGAATGCAGCAGTATGCAACCGACTGACTTATAAATGAAGACTTGATTCAAGTGGGGTTTTAACCCCATCTGAATCTTAGTCATCGGATAAGTAACTTAGCTGCACCTGCAAGCTAAAAGTATATTAACGCTGCTTGGAAAATATGCATTTTTTGTATCCGACCACAAGGCTGTTTCATAGCATATAACAGATGGCCTGACAGTTAGCTGTAGCTAACTTATATTTTTGGCCCATCTGTTAGCTTTGGTTAAGTTGAGGAGGTTGGTAAAATGAGCAGTGAACAGGCATCAACAATTGCACTTTCCGATTTGGCAGTAGGGGCATCCGGTTATGTGGCCAGTGTTGAACTTGGCGGATTATTAAGAAGGCGAATATTTGATTTAGGAATGGTTCCAGGCACAACAGTCCGGTGTGTGCGGAAAAGTCCTGCCGGCAATCCGATAGCGTTTGCTGTCAGGGGAAGTACTATTGCTTTGCGCACTGAAGATGCGCAGCTTATTCGGGCGCATCTTTGCAATGATGCTCAGGGAATGGAGGGCTGACAAAGTGGCGCAGGTAATAGTACCGGCTCGCAAAGTATTGCGGGAGCAGTTCGGGATTCATGCCAATCCCGGACAGTTTATTGTTGCTCTTGCAGGTAATCCCAATGTTGGCAAAAGCACGGTTTTCAACGCTCTGACCGGCTTGCGGCAGCACACCGGCAATTGGCCGGGCAAAACGGTGGATAATGCGCAAGGGACGTTTAGCTATAATAACCGGTCCTTCTTACTGGTCGATTTGCCAGGTACTTATTCCATCATGGCACATACGGCAGAAGAACAGATCGCGCGGGACTTCATCTGCTTTGGGCGTCCTGATGTGACTTTAGTGGTAGTGGACGCGACCTGTCTGGAACGAAACCTGAATCTGGCGCTGCAAATTATGGAGATAACTTCTAAGGTTGTCGTCTGTGTTAATCTTATGGATGAAGCCAGAAAAAAGCAAATCCAGGTAAATATAAGCCTACTGGAAAAAGAACTTGGCGTGCCGGTGGTAGCAACAGCAGCACGCCAAAATGAAGGTCTTAATCACCTGTTAGCTGCTTTGTACCGTATAGCTACAGGTGAGTGTAAGACTCATCACAAACAATTGCAGTATTCGCCAGAGGTGGAAGCAGCAATCGCGCAGCTTTTACCCAATATTGAGCGTCATATAGATAAACGGCTGAATGCCCGGTGGGTAGCGCTTAGACTGTTAGACGGAGACAGGGCTTTTATTGAAAGTATTGCCTTGCACTTGCAGTTGAGCGGCAATCCTGTTGTCAGGGAGGCCGTACAATGAAGGATAATGTTAAGCCGCTAAATACCTTTGCCGGTTTATGCGCGGAGGCGGAGGCTATTCGCCTCCGCTATGGCAACCAGTTAAGTGACAGAATAGTTGCCGATGTATATGCCAATGCTGAGAGTATTGCCCGCAAAGTTGTTACATCACCGGCAACCGATAAATCTTATTGGGATAACAAGCTTGACGACATATTGACATCACGTATATTTGGCTATCCCATTATGTTGATACTGCTAAGCTTAGTGTTTTGGATTACCATTGAGGGGGCTAACGTTCCCTCGGCAATGCTTGCCACTGCGCTTTTTAGTTTCCAGGACCAGTTGACAGTCTGGTTTCAAGCTGCTGGTGCGCCTGACTGGCTGCATGGTATTCTGGTGCTTGGCCTCTACCGGGCACTGGCCTGGGTGATTGCGGTAATGCTGCCGCCAATGGCTATATTTTTCCCGCTATTTACTCTATTGGAGGATTTGGGTTATCTTCCCCGGGTGGCCTTTAACCTTGATAATTTATTTAAAAAGTGCAAGGCTTGCGGCAAGCAGATTCTTACTATGTGCATGGGTTTTGGCTGTAACGCCGCCGGCATAGTCTCCTGCAGGATTATTGATTCTCCCCGGGAACGGCTTATCGCCATTCTGACCAACAACTTTGTGCCCTGTAACGGCCGGTTTCCCACCCTGATTGCCATTGCCACCATTTTTGTTGGCGGGGCGTTAACGCCACAATATGAAACAGCTGTTGTCACTGTCTTTATGGCCAGTCTGGTTATGCTGGGAATTGCCATTACTTTTGTCACGTCCTGGCTTTTGTCTCATACCATTCTAAAAGGGGAAGCCTCTTCAATGGTACTGGAACTTCCGCCTTACCGCAAACCGAATATTGGTGCAGTCATTTACCGGTCCATGATTGATCGTACTTTCTTCGTGCTCAGACGGGCGGTTTTGATGGCGGCTCCGGCCGGTGCAATTACCTGGCTCTTTGCCAATTTGTACATAGGTGAGCTCAGTATTCTGCAGCACCTGGCCGGAGGACTGCAGCCTGTCGCCTATGCAATCGGACTTGATGGCTATATTTTGCTGGCGTTTATCTTAGGGTTGCCTGCCAACGAGATTGTTGTTCCAATTTTGCTGATGAGTTATTTGTCTATAGGCCATATGATTGAGCTTGATGAGTTGTCTCAATTGCGGCAAGTCCTCATCAGCCACGGCTGGACCTGGCTGACGGCTCTAAATACCATGTTGTTCTGTTTGCTGCATTGGCCCTGTACGACGGCTTTGCTCTCGGCATATAAAGAATCAGGCAGTGCCAAATGGACGTTCCTGACATTTTTACTGCCGACCATAGTTGGCTTTGCCGTATGCTTTATTGTTGCCCAGTCGGCTCGGGCGTTAGGCTTGGTATAGCCGGAGGATGTCAGACTGCCGTCTACAAATCAGTCGGCTGACGCTCTTCGAGAAAGGTGTATAACTGCTGATACGTATCGGGATTTTTTCGCATAAATACTACGAAGGACTGAATGGCTTCAATAGTTGAATTGGATAAGTAATGCTCAATGGCTTCGGCTTCGGCGGCAATGTTGCAGTTAGTGCGAAGCATTACTAAAAACTCCTGCAGAATCTGGTTGCGGCGGACAAGGAATTTGCCGGTTTCGATGCCTTTGGCAGTCAGGCAGATATGACCGTATTTTTGGTAGGTGATATAACCAAGAAGATTGAGTTTGCGCATGGCTTTGGAAACAGAAGGCATAGACACATTAAGTTTGTGGCTGATATCAGTAACCCGGACAACGCCGAGATTGGCATGAAACCGATAGATTTCTTCCAAATAATCTTCCAGGCTTGGTGAAAGCATAGATATTCCTCCTGAAACCTTGCCGGGTTAATAGCATGAAATTAATAAATAATAATGCTTATCAATAAAATTGTGTTGGCAGCTTAGTATATGTTATGATGAATTATAAAATTTTGAACTGAAAAATAAAAAAAACGCACAAAAAACTCCCTTTTCTTATGGAGAGGGAGTTTTTTTAGGCACTTTATCTACATATCCAGATATTCTTCCCCGATTATTTTAACAATGGCCTGGGCGGCAGTGGCGTCGGCTATCAGCTGGATTAATTGATCTTCTTCCCCTTTGCGGACCAGGGTAACAATACTGACCGTCTCGGCGAAATCTTTGCTTTGGATAGGAAATTTGTTAAGCCGCAACTGATTTTCTACTGTGCCCAGCAGATGGTAGTCAAGCTGGATGGCTAGCTTGGTATGCAGCTGCTTTTCAACAATTACGGCAGCCTCCAGGCTGGCGGAAGCTGCTTTGGCATAGGCACGGATCAGTCCGCCGGCTCCCAGTTTGATGCCGCCAAAATAGCGGGTTACGACAATGACGGTGTTTTTTACCGCCGATTTGTTGATGACGTCCAATATTGGTTTGCCGGCCGTGCCGCTAGGTTCGCCGTCATCATCGGCTTTTTGATATTGTCCATGCTGGCCGATTACATAGGCGGAGCAATTATGGTTGGCTTCTTTGTGACGCTTTTTAATGTCGTTAATGAACGTCACAGCGGCCTCTTCTGTCACGGCAGGACAGGCAGAGGCAATAAACAGGGATTTATTGATTTCAAGCTGGATTTCAGCCACTTGTTTTATGGTGCGGTAGGCAGGCAGCATAAGGAGACCTCCGGTTTTATCTATAGGGTGGTGGTATGGGTTGCCAGTATTCGGGCAAAATCGTCCGGCAGGGGTGCTGTGACGGTAATCGGTTCTTTTGTTGACAGCTGCTCAAAGCTTACCGATACGGCGTGCAAGGCTTGTCTGGACATAAGCGGAGAACGGCTGCCGTACATGCGGTCGCCGATGATGGGGTAGCCAAGATGAGCTAAATGAACCCGTATCTGGTGGGTTCGGCCGGTATCCAGTACCAGTTCGAGCAGTGAAGTGGCAGCAAAGGTGCGGACAGTTTGGTAATGGGTAACAGCCTCCTCGCCTTTGGTGCTGATGGCCCGCCGGTTTGGTGAGTTTGGATGCGGGCCGATAGGGGCGGCAATTGTTCCCGACGGCGGCTGAGGCACACCTTGGACTAGAGCCCAATAGGTACGCTTGAGGGTCCTTGCCTTTAATTGCTCTTCTAATAAAAACTGGCTGCGGGAATCTTTCGCGAAAATTATGCAGCCCGATGTTTCCCGGTCTAACCTGTGAACTGCGCGAACGGTACTCAGGATGCCGCGCTCACGGAGGTGATAAGCCAGATGGTTGGCCAGAGTACCACCGGTTGTTTGTCCGGTGGGATGAACCAGCTGGTAAGGAGGTTTATTCAAAACCAGTACCTGCTCATCCTCATAAAGAATATCGATGTCTCCCGGTTCAGGCTCAACCCCATAGGATGTATCTTCAAGCAGTAAAACGCGTAAATTGTCGTTTGCCTTAAGCTGACGCTGAAGAAAAGCAGGCTTGCCGTTTAAGAATATTCCTTTTTGGCGTGTCAGCTTCTGGATTTGCCGTCCGGAGCAGTGCAGTACCTGCTTAAGATAGTCTTCTACCGTGAGGCTGGTATGCTCTGGTGAGATTTTATGGTTTTGGAATGATTTCATTAATAAATAGCCTTCTTTCAAAAAAGGTATGTACAATTCTACTATAAAATAAAATCCTGCAGTTGGCAAATGCCTTCCCCAGATTCCAGGACTAGTGCTGCATCTGGTGATATACTTCATGTTATTCTGAGTGCAGCACTAGCGCTGTTGTGTTATGATAGGAATAATTAATTAGGAAGGAAAGCCAATTATGACATTAGCAACCCAGTTATTGGACTGGTATTACGAAAACGCCAGGGATTTGCCTTGGCGTCAGGATAAAGATGCATATAAAATTTGGGTTTCGGAGATTATGCTGCAGCAAACACGGGTAGAAGCTGTAAAGGGTTATTATCAGCGATGGATTGACCGGTTTCCCACACCCGCGGTTTTGGCAGAGGCCTCTGAACAGGAAGTATTGCAGTATTGGCAGGGGCTGGGATATTACAGTCGGGCCCGCAATTTGCTGGCCGGGGTACGGGAGGTATGTGCAGCCTATGGGGGGGAAGTACCGGAAGACGAGCAGTTGATCAGGCAGCTTCCTGGGGTGGGAGACTATACTGCCGGTGCTATCGCGAGCATTGCCTATAACCGGCGGGTGCCGGCTGTTGACGGCAATGTCTTGAGAATTTTCAGCCGGCTGTTTTGCCTGGAGAGTGATATCAGCAAGCAGGCGACCAAACGGGAGATTGCCGGCTTGCTGCATCGGCATATGCCTGACAGCAGTCCGGGAGATTTTAACCAGGCGCTGATGGATTTGGGATCCATGATCTGTATTCCCCGACGTCCCCGCTGCCAGGTTTGTCCGCTAAGCAATTTGTGTGAAGGCTATGCACGGGAGGTTCAGGATACGTTACCAGTGCGGCCTGCCAAGAAAGAGCCTGTGTTGGTGCAGTTAGCTGCCGGTCTGGTATTGCAGGACGGAAAATATCTGGTGCGGCAGCGCCCGGCCAAAGGTCTGTTGGCCGGGATGTGGGAATTTCCCACTGTGGAACTTACTGGTGGGCAGGCAGCAGACCGGTGTCTAACAGCAGTACTGTGGCATGAGTTTGGTCAGGAAGTCGATGTAGGGGAAGAGCAGTTTCATTATATCCATATATTTAGTCACCGGAAATGGGATATTTCCTTTTTTTCATGTCAATGGCTGTCAGGCAATGGGGTGATGAAGGAAGGCCAATGGCGGAGTCTTACTGAATTTAGCAATATGCCCTGGGCCGGTCCCCATCATAAGGTTGCCCTGGCATTGGCTGAAAGCTAGTGCTGCATCCGGTGATATTGCCGGATGCAGCACTAGAGGCTGTGGCATAAAGAAAACACGGCTTATGCCGAGCTCCAGCGAAGGCGAAAGCCGATGTTGCCCTTATCCAGGCGAAAGTTATACTTTCTATCAGGATAAAAAAGCGTACTCCTAGCTGCGATGGCTGCGAGTACGCTTTTTTTACTCTTTTTTAGTTGCTTCCTGAGCTCGGGTTACCGGCTCTTTTTTAGTCTTTCCACTTTGCTTAGGGCCGCGGCCAGGTTTTTTATCCCCCACACCCGTCACCTCCAACTGTGTTTAGCTAATAGTATACCCATGAAAAGAGCGGCATATACCTGCATAATATCAGAAACGGGCCGTTGCAAAACGCAGTTTAAAATTTTTTCAGTAAATTTTGTGTTTTGTAAAAAAAATAAAAGGTTTTTTGCAATTGATTCCGAACTAATATTACAAAACAAATTACTGGTCAGACCACTGTACCAGCATACCGTTAAAAAACTTTACAAGGGAGTGAAAATTCAAAAAAATAAAAATTAATTATAACATATACAAATTATGAATTCAAGAAATATTGGCAATATTTTTGCGCTAAAAAACGAAAAAAAATGCTATTTCCACACAATTTTTTCATCTATAAGCAGGAGTCTAGGGTTTTTACAAGAATGTATACAATATAATTTCACAATTATTTCTTGTTAACACAATTTTTCTAGCTAGTAATGGCTAAACCAAATTGATGAAAAGGAAGGGATACCTATGGCAAAAATGAAAACTATGGATGGCAACGCCGCAGCAGCACATGTAGCCTATGCATTTACGGAAGTTGCGGCAATTTATCCCATCACCCCGTCGTCTAATATGGCAGAAAACGTTGATATCTGGGCAGCAGAAGGTCGCAAAAATATCTTCGGACAAACAGTGAGAGTTGTTGAAATGCAGTCCGAAGCTGGCGCTGCCGGTGCTGTGCATGGCTCTCTGCAAGCAGGTGCTCTTACCTCTACGTTTACGGCATCCCAGGGCTTATTGTTAATGATTCCTAATATGTACAAGATTGCCGGCGAATTGCTGCCAGGCGTATTGCATGTAAGTGCCCGTGCCGTTGCTGCTTCCGCTCTAAATATCTTTGGTGATCATCAGGATGTCATGGCAGCCCGCCAAACTGGTTTTGCCCTGCTTGCTGAGAGCAGTGTGCAACAGGTAATGGACTTGGCAGCCGTTGCCCATCTGTCAGCTATCGAAGGCCGTGTTCCGTTCCTAAACTTCTTTGACGGTTTTAGAAATTCCCATGAGATTCAAAAAATCGAAACATGGGATTATGATGTTTTAGCCAAAATGGTTAACCAGGAGGCTCTGGCAGACTTCCGGAAACGGGCTCTGAATCCTAACCATCCGGTTACCAGAGGAACTGCGCAAAATCCTGATATCTACTTCCAGGGTCGCGAGGTTTCCAATGAGTATTATGAAGCTTTGCCGGAAATTGTTGAAAAATATATGGAAAAAGTTAAAGAAGTTACCGGCAGGGAATATCACCTGTTTAACTACTACGGTGCGCCTGACGCTGATCGCATGATTGTAGCTATGGGCTCTGCTTGCGAAACTATTGAAGAAACCATTGACTATCTGAATGCTAATGGTGAAAAAGTAGGTCTTTTAACTGTTCACCTCTATCGTCCTTTCTCCATTAAGCATTTCATGAAATACATTCCTAAAACAGTTACCAAGATTGCTGTTCTTGACCGTACCAAAGAACCAGGCTGTGCTGGCGAACCACTTTATCTTGATGTTAAAAATGCATTTTACCGCAAAGATTGGCAGCCGGTTATTGTTGGCGGCCGCTATGGCTTGGGCTCAAAAGATGTTGTGCCTGCCCAAATCCTTTCCGTTTATGAAAACCTCAAAGCCGATGAGCCGAAAGACGGCTTCACCATCGGTATTGTTGATGATGTTACCCATACTTCCCTGCCGCTTGGCGCAGATATCGACACCACACCTGAAGGCACCCGCGCCTGTAAGTTCTGGGGTCTGGGTTCTGACGGCACAGTCGGCGCCAACAAAATGGCGATCAAAATCATTGGCGACAAAACCGACATGTTTGCTCAGGGTTATTTTGCCTATGACTCCAAAAAATCAGGCGGTATAACTGTTTCTCACCTGCGTTTTGGTAAAAAACAGATTAAATCCCCGTATCTGATTAATAAAGCTGACTTTATCGCCTGTCACAACCAATCCTATGTTACCAAATATGATGTTCTGGCCGGATTAAAACAGGGTGGTACCTTCCTGCTCAACTGCATTTGGGATGAAAAAGAGCTGGACGAGCATTTACCGGCTAGCATTAAACAATATATTGCCAATAAAAATATTAATTTCTACACCATCAACGCAGTAGGCATTGCCAGAGAAATTGGTCTCGGCGGCCGTATCAACATGATCATGCAATCGGCATTCTTTAAATTAGCCAACATTATTCCTATTGAAGATGCAGTAAAATATCTTAAAGATGCGGTTGTTGATGAGTATGGCTTAAAAGGCGAAAAGATTGTTAACATGAACTTTGCCGCCATCGACAAAGGCATCAATGCTATGGTGAAAATTACTGTTCCGGAAAGCTGGAAGAATGCAACCGACACAGTTGTAGAAACCAAAGAAGTGCCTGAGTTCATCAAGAAGGTTGTTATTCCGATGAACCGCAACGAAGGTGACAGTCTGCCGCTGAGTGTACTCAAGGAAATGGGTATTACTGACGGCACTTTCCCGATGGGAACTGCTGCTTATGAGAAACGCGGTATTGCGGTAGACGTTCCTGAATGGGATGTTGAAAAATGTATCCAATGTAACCAATGCTCCTTCGTTTGTCCGCACGCTTGTATCAGACCGGTGCTGGCCAACGAAGAGGAAGTCAAAAATGCTCCTGCCGGCTTTGTTACCAAGAAAGCTAATGGTGCCGCTGATCTCCAGTTCCGGATTGCTGTATCGCCGCTGGATTGCACAGGCTGTGGCAACTGCGTTCAAGTGTGCCCGGCTAAAGAAAAAGCTATTACCATGCAGCCGCTGGAAAGCCAAATGGCTCAGGCTGATTTGTGGGATTATGCGTTGTCGCTGTCCAAAAAGCCTAACCCGGTTAGCAAAGAGACTGTCCGCGGCAGCCAGTTCGAAACTCCGTACCTTGAATTCTCCGGCGCCTGCGCAGGTTGTCTTGAAACTGCTTATGCCAAGCTTGTAACTCAACTGTTCGGTGACAGAATGATGATTGCCAATGCAACCGGTTGTTCTTCCATCTGGGGCGCATCGGCACCTGCTACTCCGTACTGCACTGATAAATGCGGCCATGGTCCGGCTTGGGCCAACTCCCTGTTTGAAGATAATGCCGAATTCGGTTATGGCATGCAAGTTGCCGTGAAACAAATTCGCGCACGCCTGGCAGACAAAGTAGCTGAAGCGCTGACTACCGCAACCGGTGATGTGAAGGTAGCTCTTGAAGAATGGTTGGCCAAAAAAGATATCGGTGCCGGTTCACGTGAACGGGCTGACAAGCTGAGCGCTGCTCTGGACGCTGTAAAAGGCACCAACGCACTGCTTGACGAAATAAACAGCTATAAAGATTTCTTTGTTAAACGTTCCCAGTGGATCTTTGGTGGCGACGGCTGGGCATATGATATCGGTTACGGCGGCCTTGACCATGTTCTGGCTTCCGGTGAAGATGTCAATGTGTTCGTATTTGATACTGAAGTGTACTCCAATACTGGCGGTCAATCCTCGAAAGCCACTCCGACTGCCGCTATTGCTCAGTTTGCTGCCAGCGGCAAGCAAACCAAGAAAAAAGATCTTGGCATGATGGCTATGAGCTATGGCTATGTTTATGTAGCCCAAGTCTGCATGGGCTCTGACAAGAACCAAACTCTTAAAGCTATTGCCGAAGCAGAGGCTTATCCGGGACCGTCCCTCATCATCGCTTACTCGCCATGCATCAACCATGGCTTGAAAGTAGGCATGGGCAACAGCCAGCTTGAATGCAAACGTGCTGTTGAAGCCGGATACTGGTCAATGTATCGTTACAATCCTGCGCTTAAAGAGCAAGGCAAAAATCCGTTCAGCCTTGACTCCAAAGAGCCGACTGCTGACTTCAAAGAATTCCTCATGGGTGAAGTACGTTACTCCTCACTTAAGAAGCTGTTCCCTGAACAAGCCGATGAATTATTTGACAAAACAGCCAAAGATGCCGTCGAAAGACGGGATATGTACAAACGGTTAGTCAAACTTCATGGTGAAATTGTAGCTGAAACAGCTGCTAAAGAATAAGCATCAGCTAGTCTTATAAGAATAAAAAAGCGCTATTTGCCGGTACAAGGCAAATAGCGCTTTCTTTTATCCTGACACAAAACCAGACCCGGTGAGGGCAGACGCCAAGCAACGCTGCGCCGCTGGCGCTTAACCTACGCTCTTGCATAACGGCCGCCCTCGCCTCAGTAATGTTGACGGCTGTAAGGAACGCGTCACGCCGCTAACAATACTTGATATCTACTCTGACAATATGAGCTGGCGAAGACGAACCCGCCAGCGTTAAAGGAATTTTTTCCGTACCGGCCTGGAGGGTAAGCAGCAGGAAATCTCCTGCCAGCAGTTCGTACCTTTCACTGTTGTCAATGGTGAGAGTGATGCTGCCTTCCACACAATAGAAGGCTGAACTCACTTTAGCAAACCGGGCAGGGTCGGCCGGTTTTGTCTCCAGGGCAATCGGTCTGTTATCCTTAGTGTGAATGGCAGCCAGCTCTCCGGCGCAGGCGCCTGCCAGCATTACATTAAAATCACGGACTTTGCCAAAACTTGTGGTTGTCCAGTCACCGCTGAAGCTGTCTTGCTCAAAAGGTGTCAGCGTTACACTGTGATGACCTGCATGTTCCAGCTTCATTGTGCCTTCCAGTACCATAATCAGCCGCCATACTCCCGGCAGGGACGTAAAAACAGATTCTTCGGTTTCAACTCTGGCTGAGCTAAGGCGCCATTGAAAATTGCGCTCACTATAAACGGCATCCTTGGGATAAATGGCAATTTGTGTCGTAGTGCCGCCAGACCAGTTGCTGGTGGTCTGTTCCTGACGGCGTACTAATTCAACTTCATAAGACATATTTTTTCTCCCCTTCAACGCTGTAGTCTGTTGTAACGAAACAATATATATGCAATTATTATACCAATGTTTTGACAATGCGGCTATCATGCCGCAGTACACCGGCATGGATTTTGAGCAAATTGTATATAGTACAGGAGTTGGGGCTTATTTGTCGAAAAGAGGATTAAAGGGGAGAAAACTCTGCAGGAGGATATATGGTTTATCGATTGTACTTGGTAGTTTTAGCATTTATAGTAACATTCTGCTTCTGGCCGGTGGCAGCTTTAGCTATCGGAGAAAACCCGGACCACCGGGTTTTAATTGTAGCTGGCGATGAAAATTTTCCCCCGTATGAATTTGTTGATAGTATTGATGGGTCTCAGGTTTACCGGGGGTTTAATGTTGATCTCTTAAAAGCCGTTGCGCTTAGTACCGGTTATGAAATTCAATTCCGCCCTTTGCCCTGGGCAGAGGCGATGCGGGCGCTGGACCGCGGGGAAGTTCATGCCGTAGGCGGAATGAAATATAATTCCGAGCGTGATAAACGGTATGATTTTTCCGAAGCCTATATGACGAATTCGTTGGCTATTTTTGTTCGCAAAGACATGCAGGCCATTGCTTCAATTGATGATTTAACCGGATATAAGGTTGCTGTGCAGAAAGATGCTGTGAGTTACTACCGGTTGAAAGACCTCCCGGTACATTTATGGCTTACCTCCAGTCAGGAAGAAACGCTGGCCTTATTAGTCAACGGCGAAGTGGATGCTGCTGTGGGCAATCACTTGACAGGCAAATATATTTTGCAGCGGACCAATAAGCATGAAAATATTAAAATTGTTGGTGGGGCTATTGATCCGGAAGGGTATTGCGTGGCAGTACAGGAAGGCGACCCGCTGCTTGTTGTTTTTAACAGAGGGTTAGCCGATATTAAGCAAAATGGCACATATGACAAAATCTATGCCAAATGGTTTGGTGAGCCGGTGGACTACCCTGTGCAGTACTATAAGCGCAATTTTAGCATTGCCTTAGGGGGTGTGGTGGTACTGGTTGTTGTTGCCGCCGTATTCATTCAAATTAATCTGTACTTACAACGGGAGGTAAAAAAGCGCACTCTCGAAATTCAAAAGATTAACGAAGAATTACAGCGAAAAGATAAGATGGAGGCACTGGGTAAGCTTGTTGCCTGTATCGCCCATGAAATCCGCACACCCTTGACGTCGATCAAGACTTTTGTTGAGTTATTGCCAGCTAAGTACGATAATCCCTTGTTTAGAGAAAAGATAAGTCAATTTGTGCCGCAGGAAGTGGAGCGGCTTAATACGATTGTGAATGATTTGCTGTCCTATGCAAATCCGCGCAAGATTGAGCGGGAAACTACCCCGCTGAAACGCCTGATTGATAATGTTATGGTATTTTTCGCCGATGCCATCGCCAGGCAAGGGATCGATTTGCAGATAGATATTAACGAAGAAGTGCTTGTCCAGGTGGATAGACAGCAAATGAAACAGGTAATGATCAATATTTTTTTAAATGCTATCCAGGCAGTAGAAGGCACAGAGCATGCCAAACTGACAGTCAGCGGCGGTATAATGGACGGCCTGCCGTATTTGGCTATCTTCGACAATGGTGCGGGTATTGCTGAGGAAAACCGGAAATTTCTCTTTGAACCTTTTTTTTCGACGAAAGACAGAGGGACAGGCTTAGGCCTGTTTGTTAGTTATCAGCTGGCTAAACAAAACCGGGTGGATATCAGGATTGACAGCCAGGCCGGCAGCGGCACAAGGGTAACATTACTATTTAACTCTGAGGAGAATGAAGATGCATAAATTACTGATTGTTGACGATGAACCAGCTATCTGTACTTCCCTGTATTTTGCCCTGGAGGATAAATATCTGGTGACAATGGCGAATTCGGCCGAGGAGGCGCTGGCCGCTGTTGCTAAACAGGAGTTTAATATTGTCTTATTGGATTTGAAACTAGGCAGTGCTGACGGCATGGAAGTATTAAAAGCAATAAAGCAAATTGACGGCAGTATTATTGTGATTATTATGACTGCCTATGGCAGCATACAATCGTCGGTGGCAGCGATTAAAGCCGGCGCGTTTTACTATCTGACTAAGCCTATTAATATGGATGAGCTCCATATGCTGCTGACCAATGCTTCCGAATATATCGGGATGCGTTCTAAAGTTGAATATTTAAACGAAAAGCTGACAGAACAAAATGAAATAGCAGGCATGGTCGGTACTTCGGCGGCTATGCGGCAGATTCAGCATGATATCGAGCGGGTTAAAAACGTTGATTCCAATGTCCTCATCTGTGGGGAAAGCGGTACAGGCAAGGAACTTGTCGCCAAAGCCCTGCATTACTTAAGTGTGCGCAAAAAAGAACCCTTTGAGGTCATTAACTGTGCCGCTATCCCGGCAGAACTCTTGGAAAGCGAGCTGTTCGGTTATGAAAAGGGCGCCTTTACCGGCGCGGTACAACGGAAAAAAGGAATTTTTGAACTGGCCGACCAAGGTACGTTATTTCTGGACGAAATCGGCGAGATGGACATAAAGTTGCAAGCCAAACTGCTGCGGGTAGTACAGGAAAAGGAAATAGCGCCAATTGGCTCCTGTCAGCGTCGAAAGATCAATGTGCGTATTATTTGCGCTACCAACCGGAATTTGAAGCAGATGGTTGCGGAAGGAAAGTTCCGGGAAGATTTATTTTTTCGTCTTAATGTTGTAAGCTTTCAGTTGCCGCCGCTGCGGCAGCGGCGGGAAGACATTCCGTTATTGGCCCAGTATTTTGTTAATAAATACAATAGAAAGATGGCCAAACAAATTAAATATATTGAACCGGATTTTTTGGAGCGGCTCACGCAATATGAGTTTAAGGGTAATGTCAGGGAATTGGAGAATATTATTGAACGCACCATGGTGTTCGCTGATGACGGTGTCCTGCGCGCCGCCAGTTTACCGGCAGAAGTGCAGCAATACCATATCCTAGCCGAAGAGAAGCCGGCTGAAGGCCCCAGGGTGATACCGGTTTATGTGGGCGAGGATTTGGGTGAAATCGAAAGAAAGGTCATTATCCAGACCTTGCAGCATTATCGGGGAGATAAGGCTAAAACCGCACAGACTTTAAAAATCAGTGAACGCAAATTATGGTATAAGATTAAAGAATATGAATTGAAATAATAATGCAAATTTTTCAACTCCTGCAAATTTTTCATGCAAAATTTGCAGGAGTTTTTATTCCAACCCAGAGTATGCCTTTTTAAAACAGGATAAAGACACCTGCTGCTCCGGCTTGCGCCTAAGGTTTGGTGAAAGCCGGATTTTTTATGATCAACCCTGTTTTTTACAGTATAATCATATTTTTCCTGAAGCTTAGTTGGCATGATAATTGCAATAATTATAAACGAAACAGCAAGTATCAGAGAAGGAGGGAGCCACAGCGTAGTAGCACCGCCTGAGTCAGGCAAAAAAAAACAGTGGGAGGGAACAATGTGAGTTTTGAAGTAGTGAATCAGGTCATGGTGATGAAACTTGATATTGTCGCTACAGTAGCTATTGCCATTTTACTATTAATGTTTGGTGCCTGGATACGCCGCGTATTCCCGGTATTAGCCCGGTTCTGCATTCCATCGGCAGTTATCGGCGGGTTTACCTTTTCCCTATTGGCCTGGATTCTTAAGGAAACCAATCTGATGGCATTCAAGATGGATACCACGCTGCAAATGCCTTTTATGCTCGCCTTCTTTACTACCGTAGGTTTGGGCGGCAGTTTTGGACTTATTAAAAAGGGCGGTAAATCGCTCATTATCTATTTGGTGGGCTGCTGGGTTTTAGCCATCATGCAGAACGTTGTTGGCGCAGGCACGGCATTTTTGACAGGAATTCATCCGGTGCTTGGTGTAATGGCTGGCGCAGTTTCGCTGGAAGGCGGTATGGGAGCGGCTTCGGCGTTCGGTCCGACAGCAGAGCAGCTGGGGGTTCAGGGAGCCTTTGTTGTTGCTGTGGCATCGGCGACTTATGGCTTAATCAGTGGCGGCTTGATGGGCGGACCTCTGGCTAAATGGCTGATTGAGCGCTATAATTTACCCATTGAAACCAGTCAGGAAAATCTGGAAGAGCTGAATGAAGTCAAAGAGGAAGAAGCTATTACCAGTGACAAGGTTATGTACATGCTGGCCATTATACTTGTAGCTATGGTGCTTGGCGCTATGGGTTCAGCCAAGCTCAAGGATATTACCGGCTTTGTACTGCCAGGCTATGTTGGCGCAATGTTTGTTGCTGTGATCATCAGAAACTTTAATGATGTCAAACCGGTGTTCAATATGAGTGAGAAAGCAACAGACTTAATTGCCGATGTCAGTCTGGGAGTATTCCTCACAATGGCCATGATGTCTTTGAAAATTTGGGAAATATCCAACCTGGCAGGGCCGCTTTTAATCATTCTGGCTGTCCAAACCATTTTTATTCTGGTTTACTGCATTTACTTCCTGTTCCCGTTACTGGGACGCAATTACGACGCTGCCGTCATGTGTGCAGGCATGCTGGGGCATGGTCTTGGCGCTACCCCGAACGCGATTGCCAACATGGGCGCCGTGTCAGAACGCTATGGGGTAGTTTCACGCAAGGCTTTCCTGATTGTCCCGCTCTGCGGTGCGGTATTAATCGATATTGTTGCGATACCTAACATTGTATGGTTTATCAATTATTTTGCCAAATAACAGTAATTTGAAGGAGAGTAGTATATGAGCAGACTTGTCGAATGTGTACCTAATTTTAGTGAGGGACGGCGACCGGAAGTTATTGCGGCTATTACCGGGGAGGTAACGAAAGTGACAGGGGTGACACTCTTAAATGTTAACTCCGATGCCAGCCACAACCGTACGGTAGTCACTTTTGTCGGCGAACCTCAGGCAGCCAAACTGGCAGCTTTTAATGCCTGCGCCAAAGCGGCTGAGCTGATTGATATGGAGCAGCATCAGGGCGAGCATCCCCGCATCGGCGCTACTGATGTCATTCCGTTTATTCCTGTCAGTAATATTACTATGGAAGAGTGTGTGGAGCTTGCCAATGAACTGGGCCGGGAAATTGCCGAAAAGCTGGACATTCCTGTGTATTTGTACGAAGCGGCTGCCAAAACTCCGGCCAGGGTTAAGCTGCCTGATGTGCGCAAGGGTGAGTATGAAGGGCTAAAGACTGCTATCAGCACTCCGGAACGCACTCCGGACTTTGGTCCGGCCCGGATGCATCCGACTGCCGGCGCAACGGTAGTCGGGGCGCGTCAATTCCTGATTGCTTATAACATTAACCTCAGCACTTCTGATGTTGCTATTGCCAAAAAAATTGCCAATAGCATTCGTGAGGTCAAAGGCGGCTACAAATATTGCCGGGCTATGGGGGTAATGATTGAAGAACGGAATATGGCGCAGGTTACTATTAATATGGTAGACTATACCGGTACACCGCTGCACCGGGTATTTGAAACCGTCAAATCAGAGGCGGCACGGTATGGTGTTTCGATTATTGGCAGTGAAATTGTCGGTATGGTTCCTTTGCAGGCGCTTGTTGACACGGCAGATTTTTATTTACGGTTGGAAGGCTTTGACCGCAAGCAGGTATTGGAAGAAAACCTTAGATAAAAGGGGTCATGCAGATGTTGATGCAAATGAAACTTACTGATTTCCTCGAAGAACTGGGTTCAAACTCACCGGCGCCGGGCGGCGGCAGCATTGCAGCCTTGGCCGGGTCTCTTGCCGGGTCCCTGACAGCCATGGTTTGCCGGCTGACGGTGGGCAACAGCAAATATGCAGAAGTGCAGGGCGAGGTAGCAGCCATTCTTGCCGAAGCCGACAGCTTAAGGAGCGTACTTGCCCGTTATGTTGATGCCGATACCGAGGCGTTCAATGAAGTCATGGCGGCTTATAAGCTCCCCAAAACCACGGAAGAGGAAAAGGCGGCGCGAACTGCTGCTATTCAACACGCCATGCAACAGGCGGCTAATCTGCCGCTGGCTGTTGCCGAGTGTTGCTTGAAAGTGCTTGCTCTGGCAGGGCGGGTGCTCGCCATTGGCAATGCCAATGCTGCCAGCGACGCAGCGGTGGCAGGTCTGATGGCTCATGCCGGCTTGCATGGCGCGCTGTTTAATGTGAAAATTAATTTAGGAAGTATTAAAGACGGCGCCTTTGTCACTGTCACTCAAACAAAAATTAAAGAATTTGTTGAACAAGACAGTAAGCTGCATACTGAACTGCTGACAGTTGCAGGCAGGGTTATCGGCTAATGAATGTTTGCCTCCGGCTATTGCCGGAGGCTTTTTTGTCCTAACAGAAAGTATAACTTTCTTAAAAGCAGGATAAGGGCAACATCGGTTTGCGCTGTCGCTAAAGGCTCGGCACAAGCCGTGTTTTCTTTATGATAACGGCAGGACAATACGTTTGTACGTCGAAGTGTATAGAAATGTAGTTATACTAAAGTTTATGTAAATAAAGTGTTACCTGGACAAAACGTATGGCTTTTTGAATAGAACAAAGATGTGTGGGGGTGAGTATGATGCCTAAAATCCATGTATTTGGCGAAAAGTGCAAAAGCTGTGGTCTTTGTATTGAAGTATGTCCGAAGAAGGTGCTGGCTGTTGGCGATAAGGCTAACTCTAAGGGCTATTACACGATAATTGCCGCCGAGGAAGATAAATGCGTGAGCTGCGCCTTATGCGCTCTGATGTGTCCGGATATTGCACTGGAAGTGTACAAAGAGTCCTAGTACTTTACACCACCTCTTAATCTCAAATGTTAAGCGGCGCATGGTACTAGAAAGGAGAGAACATTATGGACAAGAAACTAATCAAAGGCAATGAAGCCATTGCCGAAGCAGCAATCAAGGCAGGCTGTAAACTGTTTTTTGGTTATCCCATTACACCGTCCACAGAAATCGTGGAATACCTGTCAAAGCATTTGCCCAAAGCCGGAGGAACGCTGCTGCAGGGTGAGGACGAAGTTGCCTCGATAAATATGTGTTACGGTGCAGCCTGTACCGGTGCGCGGGTTATGACTGCCTCCTCCAGTCCTGGCTACAGTCTAAAACAGGAGGGCTTATCTTATATTGCGGCTGCCGAATTGCCGGTGGTTGTCGTCAATATTAACCGGACCGGACCTGGTCTTGGCGGCCTTGGACCCACTCAGTCCGACTATTTCCAATGTACCAAAGGGGGAGGTCATGGCGATTACCGTCTGATCGTGCTGGCTCCTTCCAAAGCGCAGGAAATGTATGACTACACGCTGGAAGCTTTTGATCTTGCCGATAAGTATCGCAACCCTGTACTTATTCTTGCCGACGGCTTCTTAGGCCAGATGATGGAACCGGTGGAGCTTAAAGAACGTCAGGCAGTGGAATTGCCGGCAAAAGACTGGGTGATTGACGGCTGTGCCGGCAGGCCGAAACGCAAGCTTGCCAGTTTTTCGCTTACCAATGAAATTGGTGAAGTCAATAACCTGTATTGGGAAGCCAAATATAAGAATATACAAGGGCTGGAGCAGCGCTGGGAAGAATTTCAGACTGAAGATGCCGAATACCTGATTGCCGCTTACGGCACCTGTGCCAGAATTGCTAAGACCGTGGTGCTGAATGCACGCAAGCAGGGAATTAAGCTGGGATTAATCCGGCCCATTACGCTGTGGCCGTTCCCGGAAAAGGCCTTTGCTCCCTACCGGGGGAAGGTTAAAGGTGTACTGACTGTGGAGTTAAATACCGGACAAATGATTGAAGATGTCAAGCTGGCGCTGGAATGCAGCGTGCCGGTCAAACTTCACCGGCGTTTGGGCGGCATGCTGCCACACGAAGATGAAATACTGGGAGACCTTATTAAACAATTGGAAATCCCCGTAGTGCGGGAGGTGTAATAATGGAAAAAGTATTTAGCAAAACTGCAGGCTTGACAGATATCCCCTTTCACTATTGTCCAGGCTGTACTCATGGAATTATTCACCGCTTAATTGGTGAAGTTATGGAAGAACTTGATATTATTGATAAAACCATCGGGGTAGCGCCGGTAGGCTGTGCCGGTTTTTCCCTGGATTTTTTCAGTTGTGATTTTGTAGGCGCGGCGCATGGTCGGGCGCAGGCGGTAGGCACCGGGATTAAACGGGCGCTGCCTGACAGACTGGTGTTCACCTATCAGGGCGACGGCGACATTGCCGCCATTGGTACGGCCCATGCGATTCATGTGGCGGCCAGAGGGGAAAAGATTACCTCCATCATGGTTAATAATGCTGTATTTGGCATGACCGGCGGCCAGATGGCCCCTACCACTATCACCGGGCAGGTAACGACAACAAGTCCTTATGGCCGTGATGACAGCCTTGTCGGTGCGCCTATTGATTTGCCCAAGACCATTGCCAGTTTGAGCGGTGCGGTCTATGTTGCTGCCGTTTCAGTAGATTCGCCTAAAAATATTATTCAGGCCAAAAAAGCGCTTAAGCGGGCTTTTCAGGTACAGCAACTGGGATTAGGCTTTGCCTTTGTCAGCATATTATCGTCTTGTCCGACCAACTGGGGATTGTCGCCTGTCGACAGCCTCAAATGGCTGCAGGAAAATATGCTGCCTATCTACGAAATGGGCGAGCTTAAAGTACCTGAGGAGGTGAAAGCGCTATGATGGACAAAATTCTTTTAGCCGGCTTCGGCGGTCAGGGAGTTATGTTTATCGGCAAAGTATTGGCTTATTCCGGTATGCTGGGTGGGCGTGAGGTCTGCTGGATTCCCTCCTATGGCCCTGAAATGCGCGGCGGGACAGCCAACTGCTCGGTATTGGTTTCTGACGAAGAAATTCATTCTCCGGTCATTAACCAGGCAGATGCAGGTATTGTGCTTAACCAGCCTTCCTATGATAAATTCCTGGCACGCGTTAAGCCAGGCGGCACACTGGTAGTAAACAGCTCCATTATTGATACCACGCAAAAACGGGATGATATCAACATTGTTGCCGTTCCGGCCACCGAGCTGGCGAATGAGATTGGCAATGCCAGCCTCGCTAATATGGTTTGCCTGGGAGCTTTGCTGCCTGCTTTATCCTTGGTTGACCTGGACAGTGTTAAAACGGCTATGGACGAAGTTATCGGCAAGAAAAAGCCGGAGCTGTATGAACTAAATGTTGCTGCCATTCGCAAAGGCTTGCAAAAATAAAAAGAACTGAATAAAAGAGCGGGTTAATCCCCGGATGATAAGAACGGCTAAGCTTCAGCCGGAGTTAACACTCTGCCTGAAGCTTAGTCTTACTTTATTTCCTCATTTATGATATAATTAAATGATATACTTATAACAGAAAATGAAATGAGAACAGTATGATGATTAAGCGAATACTCTCTTTGCTTTGGGGGTTATTTTTGTTTGCCCTGGGAATTGTCCTTACTGTCCAAAGTAATCTGGGAACAGCGCCCTGGGATGTTTTGCATCTGGGCTTAACCAATTATTTGCCGCTTACACTGGGGCAAGTGTCCCAACTGACAGGAATCCTGGTCATTGGCGTTAGCTGGTTTTTGGGCGTAAAGCCCGGTTGGGGCAGTTTTGCCAATATGTATTTTATTGGTTTATTTATTGATATTATTATGGCTGTTGGCTGGATCCCAATGATGCACCACTGGCTGCTGCAACTGGCTCTGCTGTTTATGGGTATCTGGCTAATCGGCTGGGCCACTTTCTTCTATTTATCGGCTGCTTTTGGCGCCGGACCGCGCGATAGCCTGATGGTTGCCGTTGTCCGGAAAATCGGCTGGCCGGTATGGAAGATACGAACCATTCTTGAGACCAGTGTGACAGCTATCGGCTATTTTCTTGGCGGGCCTGTCGGTGTTGGTACGATTATCATCGCGTTTACTCTGGGGCCATCCATTCAATGGGCTTTTAGTATTATGGGAAAACGGGCCCAGGATATTAATCATGATCCGCTGATTTTCCGTGAGAGAAAATCAGCCGTTAATGATAAGCCGGAACAGCATTCAGAAACTACATGACCGTATAATTACATAAAGGTGGGAACACACTTGCAGATAAAAACAAGTCAGCAGAATGAACGGCTGAGAGGAATAATATTAGCTGTCGGCGCCTATTGCTTATGGGGAATATTGCCGATTTACTGGAAACAATTACCTAATGTTTCGGCTTATGAGATTTTGGCACATCGTGTTGTTTGGTCCTTTTTCTTTATGTTTGCTGTTATCCTGACAACACGCAGTCTGCGCCAATTTTTAGATGAGACTAAGCAGATTTGCCGTAATCGCAAAAAACTTGGGGGCTTATTCATCGTTTCCACATTAATCAGTATCAACTGGTGGGTTTATATCTGGGCGGTTAATGCAAGCCGGATTGTGGAAACCAGCCTCGGCTATTATATTAATCCGCTTGTCAGTGTCTTGCTGGGGATTATTGTTTTGAAGGAAAAATTGTCGCTGTGGCAAACTGTGTCATTTATGCTGGCGGCTGTCGGTGTACTGACAATGACGATTAATTTTGGCGCTATTCCCTGGGTATCTTTGTGGTTAGCCTTTACGTTTGCCTTTTATGGCATGTGCAAGAAAATCCTTGCTATTGGGGCGGTAACGGCTACTACGCTGGAGACGCTTATTGTATCGCCCTTTGCCGTAGCCTATTTGCTGTATGTATACGGGCAGGGGGGAGCCGCCTTTAGTCTTGCTATGCCAACTACCGCTGCGTTGCTGATGGGGGCCGGTGCGGTCACTGCCATACCTTTGCTGTTATTTGCCGGCGGTGCTAACCGCTTGCCGCTAAGCTTGCTGGGGTTTATCCAATACCTGTCGCCGACTATTTCTTTAACCGTGGGTGTACTTTTGTATCATGAGCCGTTTACAAGCACCCATCTGGTTTCCTTTAGCTTAATATGGCTGGCTCTCGGCATATTCTCGTTAGCCAGGACGAAGCTGTTTATTAAAGCCGAAGAACGGATTATCGGCTTGTTTAAAGGCCGTCAGGAAAAACTATCCTCTTGAACGATTGGATCTTTTTTTCTGACAGGTAAGGCAGGCATTAGATAAGGCCGCTTTCTGATTGGCAGAAGGTGGCCTGATAAAAGGGGTATACTAATATTCATACTATATTTATGTGAGGTCTATTATGAGCAAAATTGTAGTATTAGCAGAGAAACCTTCTGTAGGCCGGGACTTAGCCAGGGTATTGAAGTGCAATACCAAAGGCAATGGCTATTTTGAGGGAGCAAAATACATCGTTACCTGGGCGCTTGGGCATCTGGTGACATTGGCAGATCCGGAAGGCTATGACGAAAAATACAAGGCATGGCGCCTGGAAGACTTGCCGATGCTGCCCAAAGAGCTTAAGCTGGTGATCATCAAGCAGACCGGCAAACAATACAACACTGTTAAAGAGCAGCTTACGCGCAAAGATGTCAGTGAGATTGTTATTGCCACCGATGCCGGCCGGGAAGGCGAACTTGTCGCCCGCTGGATCCTGGAGAAAGCGCATGTCAATAAGCCGGTAAAAAGACTGTGGATTTCGTCTGTTACTGACAAAGCTATTCTTGAGGGTTTCAACAACCTGAAACCAGGGAAAAACTATGAAAATCTGTACGCTTCAGCAGTAGCCCGCGCCGAAGCTGATTGGCTGGTAGGTATTAACGCCACCCGGGCCTTAACCACCAAGTACAATGCCCAGCTATCCTGCGGGCGGGTTCAGTCCCCAACGCTGGCCATTATTGCCGCCAGAGAAGCGGAAATAAAGAATTTTCAGCCACGGATGTATTATGGCATTACGGCAGTTGCCGAACGCCTGAAATTAACCTGGCAGGATAGCAAAAGCAAAGACAGCAAGACCTTTGACCGAGAGGTTTGTGACAGGATTAGTAAAGCCATCACCGGGAAAAAGGCCGAAATCCTTGATGTACATAAAACTAACAAGAAGAGCTTTGCATCGGCCTTATATGACTTAACAGAACTGCAGCGGGATGCCAATAAGATTTTTGGATTTTCCGCTAAGGAAACCCTGTCAATTATGCAGAAATTATACGAAACCCATAAAGCCCTGACCTATCCGCGCACCGACTCGCGTTATCTTTCAACAGATATTGTTGAGACCCTGAAGGACAGAGTAAAAGCGTGTGATACCGGCCTTTATTCCCGGCAAATCCTCAAAATACTGAAAGGGTCCATCAAGGCCGGCAGTCATTTTGTTGATAACAGCAAAGTATCTGACCATCATGCCATTATCCCGACCGAGCAGCCGGTGGTGCTGGCTGCTTTAACCGATAAGGAGAAGAAGATTTATGATTTAGTTGTCAAACGTTTTCTGGCAGTGCTGCTGCCGCCGTTTGAATATGAACAGACAACAGTTAAAGCGCAAATCGGCGGTGAGCTGTTTCTTGCCAAAGGCAAAACCGTACTTGCACCCGGCTGGAAAGAACTCTACACCAACACCCCGGATGAGGAAGATTCGGCTGACGGCATTGCCGAGCAATTGCTGCCCGGTCTTACTAAAGGCGACCTTTTGCCGATAGCCTCAGTTTCGCTGACTAAAGGCGCGACAAAACCGCCTGCTCCCTTTAATGAAGCCAGTTTGTTATCAGCCATGGAGAATCCGGCAAAATACATGTCAGGTGAGAGCCAGGCACTTAAACAAATTATTGGTGAAACAGGGGGACTTGGCACAGTTGCCACCAGGGCGGATATTATTGAAAAGCTATTTAGCAGTTTTGTTATTGAGAAAAAGGGCAAAGATATTTTTGTTACCTCCAAAGGCAGACAGCTGTTGGATTTAGCCCCGGAAGAACTGAAATCACCGGCTTTAACGGCTGCATGGGAGCAGAAATTAAGCGCCATTGCTAAAGGACAGCTGCCCAAGCAGGCTTTTATTACCGAGATCAAAGACTATACGAAAGCCATTATTATTGGTATAAAAAACAGTAAGGAACAGTTTAAGCACGATAATCTCAGCCGCACCCGCTGTCCGGAATGCGGCAAGTACTTGCTTGAGGTTAATGGGAAAAGAGGGAAAGCTTTAGTTTGTCAGGACCGTGAATGCGGTTACCGCAAGAATGTGGCCCAGACAACCAATGCCCGCTGCCCTAAATGCCACAAAAAACTTGACCTCAAAGGGGAAGGCGAGGCACGGACTTTCGTGTGCGCCTGCGGTTATCGCGAGAAACTGGCAGCCTTTACCGAGCGTAGAAAGCAGGAAAATGATACGAAGATTTCTAAAAAGGATGTATCACGCTATTTAAACCAGCAGCCTGATAGTCAGCCTTTTAATACTGCGCTTGCCGAAGCGCTTGCCAAGCTTACATTAAAGTAACAGGATGAATCCGAAGTGACTGAAGGCGGTAGTTTTATGACCAGGGAGATATTGATAATTAGATTAAGTTCCATTGGTGATGTTATCCATTGTACACCGGTAGCCGGGTCGCTGAAAGCCGCCTGGCCTGACTGTAGAATCACCTGGCTTGTCGGTGAGACTTGCGCTGACCTTATCAAAGATAATCCGCACATTGATGAAATCATGGTATGGCCGCGGGAACGGTTTGATAAACATCTCAGAGAATATGAGTTCAGCCAGGCGCTTGCCTTATGGCGGGATTTGCGGCAACAGCTGGCGGTAAAGTCTTTTTATGCGGTACTTGATATTCACGGCCTGTTTCTTACCGGGATGATCGCCAGGCTGGTAAGGACTGACCGGCGTATCGGCCTTAAGTGTGCCAGAGAGCTTAATCCCCTATTTATGACCGAGAAGGCGGCTCCGCTCGGGACCCATATTATCGACCGGTATTTGGGGGTGTTAACCGCCCTGGGTATTCGTCCCGCCTGCCGGGAAATGCTGCTGATGGTTCCGGGGGAAGCCAGGGAATTTGCGCAGCATTTTTTGCAGCAAGCGCAAGTTGCCGCTGAAGACCGGTTGGCCGTATTGGTTCCCGGTACCACCTGGCCGACTAAGAACTGGCCGGCAGAACGGTTCGCGGCAACGGCGGCGCGGCTTGCCCAAGATTTCAAAATACTGTTGTGCGGTGGCAAGAGCGAGTTGGCTCTGGGACGGGAAATAGTGGCTAAGGCCGGTGTGCCGGTAATCAATGCGATCGGGCAGACCAGTCTTTTAGAGATGGCGGCTATTCTTGGGTGCGCAGCTGTCGTTATTGCCGGCGATACCGGGCCGCTCTACATGGCGGCTGCCTTAGGCACGCCAACGGTAGCCATTTTCGGGCCGACCAATCCGGCAACCTATGTACCTCCAGGCAAGAATAATGCGTTTGTCTATAACCAACAGGCCTGTTCATTTTGTCATAAAACAAAATGCCGGCTAAAAAGTATGGATTGTATAAGCAGCGTGCAGCCGGCAGCCGTTGTCGAGCAGGTTTACCGGGTAGGGAAAAAATCATAAATCAGCTAAAGAATAGCAAGAAGAGAGAGCCATTGGCTCTCTCTTTTAAACTTTTTACTAACTTTGCATCAACTGCTATGTTTCAATTTGAAGGCCTTGTATTTAGCAACTCCGTATTCAATAGCAACAAATAATACGGGAATCAGGAAGATACCCAGACCGGTAGCTACCACCATGCCGCCGACAACTGTTGTTCCCAGTGCCGAACGGGCGGCAGCTCCGGCACCTGTTGATAATGCCAGCGGGATGCAGCCTAAAATGAAGGCAAACGAGGTCATCAAAATTGGCCGCAGTCTGAGTTTTGATGCTTCAATGGCTGCCTGTACCGGTTCCATGCCATTGTCTGTCCTGACTTTGGCATATTCTACAATCAGGATAGCGTTTTTGGCCGCCAGACCGATAAGCATAACCAAACCAATCTGCATGTAAACGCTATTTTCCATTCCCCGGGCATAGATGAAGAGGACTGAGCCTAAAATGCCGGTGGGGACCGATAACAGTACGGCAAAGGGCACGCTCCAGCTTTCATACAAAGCTGCCAGGCACAGGAAGACGAACAGGAGTGCAAAGCCGAAGATAATGGGGGTCTGCCCGCTGGAAAGCTTTTCTTCGCGGCTTAAATCCGCCCATTCGTAGGTAAAGGTTTGGGGCAATACCTCGGCTGCCACTTCTTCCAGTGCCTGCATAGCCTGACCGGAACTGTAGCCTGCAGCCGTGGTAGCATTAATTTGCATAGCCGGATAACCGTTATAACGTTTTATCAGCGTCTGACCACTGGTGGCAACCGGTGTGATCAGGGTATTAAGCGGTACCATGGTACCGGCCGAGCTCCGTACATAGAAGAAGCGGGTCGCGTCCACATCGGAGCGGAATTCCGGCTCTGCCTGGAGCATAACCTTGTAGGTACGGCCAAAGCGGTTGAAGTCATTTACCTGAACACCGCCAAGGAAGGTTTGCAGGGCGGTAAATACATCCTGGACAGGTACACCCAGCGCTTTGGCTTTTTCCCTGTTTACTTCGTAGCGGTAGGAAGGAGTGTCTGCCCGGAAGCTGGATTGCGCCATAGCCAGTTCCGGACGCTTTCTGGCGGCTGCGATAAACTGCTGGGATACGTTGCTCATTTCGTCCAGCGGCGCGCCGCCCCTGTCCTGAATCATTAAGGTTAAGCCCCCAACGCTGCCAATGCCCGGCAGGGCAGGCGGGTTAAAGGCAAAAACAGTAGCTTCCGGTATAGTGCTTACCTTAGCCATGGCCTGCCCCAGAATGGCGTTTAACTGTGTATTGGGTGTTGTGCGGTCTGCCCATGGTTCCAGGCCGGCAATTACCATCGCGCCGTTCGGCTTTTGACCACCGGCCAGCATATCAAAACCGGCTATTTCCCCAGTGGTTTTCACGCCGGGAAGTGAGCGGTAGATTTCGCCGACCTGTTTGGCAATTGCCCGGGTGCGGTTCATATTGGCCCCTTCCGGCAGGCTGACGACAGATAACATGAAGCCCTGGTCTTCATTAGGAACAAAAGTGGACGGAATAACCCGCAGCATACCGACACACAATATGACGATTACTGCTAAGCCTACACCCCAGAGACTGGCCCGGCGAATTGAATGACGGACACCATCGGAATATTTTTCGGTTATCCGCTCAAACCATTTGTTGAAACGATCAAAAAATCTGCCCAACATGCCGGTGCGAGCTTCACCAGTATATGGCTTTAAAAACATGGCGCATAAGGCTGGTGTCAGTGTCAGGGCTACAATGGCCGACAAGGCCATGGAAACAGCAATGGTTAAGGCAAATTGCTTATACAGAACGCCGGTCGTTCCTGTGAAAAAGGCAACAGGAATGAAAACAGACGCAAGCACGAAAGCAATGGCGATAACCGGACCGGATACCTCTTCCATCGCCCGGATTGTCGCTTCCTTGGGATTTAGGCCGGAATGCCGCATGTGGTGCTCAACCGCTTCCACAACGACAATGGCATCATCAACTACCAGACCAATGGCCAGTACCATGGCAAACAGGGTCAGTGTATTGATGGAAAATCCTAATATTACAAAGGCGCCAAAGGTGCCGATCAGGGAGACGGGAACTGCGAGCATTGGAATCAAGGTGGCGCGCCAATTTTGCAGGAATAGGTAAACAATAACCAATACCAGCGCAAGGGCTTCCAGGAAAGTATGGAATACCTTTTCCAGAGACTCTTTAATATATTCGGTGCTATCGTTAAGGATGCGATATTCCAGATCTGGCGGGAAACGTTTGGCCGCATTGTCAATGACCTGCCGTACACCGCTGATTGTTTCCAGAGCGTTGGCATCGGTCGTGAGCTGGACTGCAAAAACAACGGCATCTTTGCCGTCAAAATTACTTTTAAACGAATTATCCTTAGCACTTAATTCAATGGTGGCGATATCGCCTAAATAGATCGCCGACCCGTCCGAGTGCATGCGAATGATGACTTTCTTAAAATCTTCTTCGGTGGTCAGACGACCCTGAACACTGGCCGTATATTGGAACTCCTGCTCCGGTATTGAGGGGAGCTGGCCAATGGTACCGGCCGGTGCCTGCACATTCTGCTCTTTTATGGCACTGGCGATGTCGGTAGCCGTAATTCCCAACTGCGCCAATTTATCCGGTTTGAGCCAAACCCGCATACTATAGTCGGTGCCATATTCGGCAACATCACCGACACCTTTAACCCGCCGGATGTCATCAATGATGTTGATACTGCCGTAAGTCTTGAGAAACACGCTGTCATAGTTGCCCTGTGGGGAAATAAGAGAAAAATACAAAGCCGTGTCAGGCGAAACCTTGCGGGTTGTTACGCCCATAAGCTGCACATCCTGAGGTAAACCGGAATTCGCCTGAGCTACCCGGTTTTGGGTGTACATTGTCACCATATCAGGATTTTGTCCTAATTCGAATTTGAGATTGAGTGAGTAGCGGCCAGTATCGGCACTGGTGGAGGTCATAGACACTGCACCTTCTACGCCGTTGGCCTGCTGTTCGATGACCTGGGCTACCGTTTGCTCCACGACATCAGCGTTAGCGCCGGTATAAGCGGTACTGACACTGACCTGTGGCGGCGTAATCTGCGGATATTGGGCAATTGGCAGGAAAAAGGCGGCAACACCGCCTGTCAGGGTAATGAGAATCGCGATAACAATCGCAAAGATAGGTCGATTAATAAAAAACTTTGCCATGAACCCGCCTCCTTACTTCGTGCCCGGAATAGTCAGATCATTTAGTCCGATCATGGTGATGTTAAGCGGCGAACCTGGCTGGGTTTTCGCAAATCCTTCGACAACAACGATATCCTGGGGAGTAAGCCCTTCTTCGATAACTTGCAGATTGCCAATTTTGGGTCCTAATTTTACCGGCTTGGTCGTTGCTTCATTATTGGCGCCGGCAACAGTGACAAAGGTTTTACCCAGCATTTCCTGAACAGCCCGCTGGGGAATCAGTAATGCTCCCTGCCGGGTTTCACCGACAGCCACTATTCTGGCAAACATGCCGGGTACCAGCAACTGGTTGGGATTATCGAAAGCGGCTTTCATGGCCAGAGTACCGGTTTGGTTGGCCATTCCCCGGTCAATCTGTTCCAGATGGCCGGGAAGCGGATACTCGCTGCCATCGCTGAGAATCAGTTTAAGGTTTTGTCCCCAGGCATCAGGGGAAGTGCCCATTTTGGCAAATTTTAGATATTCATTTTCACTCATACTGAAGCGCACTTGTACGGGGTTGACTGTTGAGACAGTTGCCAGTACAGTACTGCCGGCCTGAACATAGCCGCCGACACTTAACTCGTTTACACCAATCCGGCCATCTACCGGCGATACGATTAAGGTGTCTGACAAATCATTCTGGGCTTGCTCCAGTTTGGCCTGATAAGCTTTTACCAAAGCTTCTGCCTGCTCGGCCTGCGACACAGCCGTGTCCAGAATCTGAATGGCTATGCCTCCTTGACTTGCCAGGTTTTGATAGCGGGTAACATCGCGTTGGATATTGCTAAACGAAGCCTGCGCCTGGGCCACCTGCGCCTGGGCATCGGCTACCGCCGCCGCATATTTGCGACGGTCAATTTCAAACAGCGGTTGTCCGGCACGAATTGTATCGCCGCCGTTGACAAATTTACGGGAGATATTGCCAGAGACTTCTGATTTGACCTGGACTTCGTCTTTGGCGATAATTTCACCAACAAACTCGTATGTAACAGGTGTATCCTGCTGAATAACCTGCATGGCTTTGACGACAACTTCCTGAGCCGGACGGGCAGTCTGCTGTTTACTGCAGCCTGCTGTTACCACCAAGAACAGCACAGTCAGCCATATAATGCTTTTTCGGTTCACTAGTATTTCTCCTTGTATTATAGAGTAGTAGTTATTAGAGCCCCTCTCCAAGGGCTATATGCTACACTGTAAAGGATGCTGTGGATTGGTTTTATCTCCTACCACCAGATGGTTCAAGAGAGGCTCCAACCGCAGCCCTTTGCAGGTTTGTTAATCAGTTAGATACCGCCAGACGGTTGATGTAGAACAAGGTTACAAGAGCAAAGTGTTCTGTGGGTACAGCATCAAATAATACCGTTGGAGGTCTTGCTATGATTTGTGTCGGGATTGATGTCGCTAAGGATAAACACGACTGCTTCATCATCAGTTCGGAGGGTAAAGTCCTTGCAAATGTGTTCACCATCCAAAACAGCATGGAAGGATTTGGCTACCTGTTGGAAAAAATCCGTGCCTGTTCTTTGCCCCTGGACAAAATAAAGGTAGGGCTTGAGGCTACCGGACACTACAGCTACAACATTCTCGGGTTTCTCCTTGACAATGGTCTGGACACCTATGTCATTAACCCCTTGCACACCAATCTTTACCGGAAAAGCCTCACCCTGCGAAAGACGAAGACTGACCGTGTCGATGCGCGAACAATTGCGGCTATGCTCATGTCTGATGTGGGCCTCAAGCCCTACACAGACACAGCTTACCACAATGAGGAGCTAAAGTCACTCACCAGATACCGGTTCGACAAGGTGAAGGTACGCGCTAAGCTGAAGTCCTCAATTGCCAGGCTGGTATGCATCCTGTTCCCGGAGCTGGAAAAGCTGGTATCGTCACTCCATATGGCCTCTGTTTACGCCTTGCTCGATGAGTTCCCGGGGGCTAAGCAGATTGCAGCGGCACATCTGACGCGGCTCACCCATTTGCTTGCCGAATCCTCCAAAGGCCGTTACGGACGGGACAAAGCCATAGAGATACGTGAAGCCGCCAGGCAATCGATTGGCTCTGTGACGACCGCGAAATCACTGGAACTGCGGCATACCATCCGGCTCATCCGTGAACTCGATGCCGAGATTGCGGAAATTGAACAGGTCATCCAACGCATCATGGACAAGATGCTTTCGCCTATTACCACGATTCCCGGCATTGGCTACAGGATGGGGGCTATGATTCTGTCTGAGGTGGGTGACTTTTCACGCTTTGATTCCCCTGACAAGATTTTGGCCTATGCCGGCCTGTCGCCCTCTACCTACCAATCCGGGCAGCTTAAAAATTGCTATGCCCATATGGAGAAGCGCGGCTCCAGATACCTACGCTATGCCATCTTCAATGCCACAAAATTTGTTTGCCTTTGGGACCCTGTCTTTGCCGCTTACCTCGCCAGGAAACGCGCCGAGGGAAAGCATTACAATGTGGCCATCTCTCATGCTGCCAAGAAGCTGGTCCGGCTCATTTATGCTCTGGAGAAATCCGGCGAGCCTTATCGTCTGGCAGCCTGATTCTCTCTCGATAGCCCGCATGGCGTCCTGTGGACGTCTGTTTTGCTATACCCTTTTTTGAACCATCTGTTTTTTGTCCTCCATCCTCAAATTCGGGCTTGACTTTTAATAGTTAGTCTCTCATTTGACAATATAAAATTATTTGGTTACTCCATGCAAGTAGATTTCAAGTGCCTGGGCTGCATATTGCTCGGCATTATCTTCCTTGTCCGGGTCTGGCAGCAATTTGCTGCAAACATGCTGCGGGCTAAAGGTCATATGCAATATTTTCATCAGCGATATGGCAGCAAATTCCGGCTGGATATCAGACCGGAAGTCCCCTTTGCTGATCGCATCCTTGATACAGTCCTGCAAAAAGGCGTGCAGGCGATGGGCGGCAATTTTCACAGTGCTGTCGAAATATTTTGTGGGATTAAAAATTTCAACGAAAAAAAGACGGTCTATGTAAGGATTTTCTTTATGAGTCACGATCGCCATGGCTGCAAACTGTCTTATTTTCATCACCGGAGAAATATCTTCCTTACTAAGGTTGTCAATTATGTTTTCAAGTATGGCTAACTGTTTTTCCAGGACAAAAGCATACAGGTTTTCTTTTCCGCCGAAATAATAAGAAATCAGTGCAATGTTTACTCCCGCGGCATCAGCCAGCTCTTTTACCGAGACGGCAGCCAGTCCTTTGGTCGCGAACAAAGGAATTGCTGCTTCAATAATTTTATTAACGGTGGGCTTTTCGGTGCTTACTGGTGCTTTCGCTGTATTCACCCTCTTTCATTTGATAGCCTGCTTGGATTTTTAAATAAAGATTTAAAACATGAATTTAATTATAGTATATTATTCACCTAGTGTCTACCATATCCCACTAAAAATGTTGCTGAAAAAGTATGTGAAAATATTTTTTTAACCATAGAAAAACAGGGAATTTTCTGTTAAACAAATAAAAACCGGGCTGCAATTCATTGCAGCCCGGTAATTTTTACTTAGCGTCGTGCTTGTTTATCCCTGTTTTTGAATTTATCCCATAGATACCGTCCGGCCATAAATACGGCGGCAAGCAAGATGACATTGAATACTATGCCCATTATACTGGCAAACATGCCTGCTTCGCCAAAGCCGAACATACCGCCCAGCATACTGCCTAACAGCATGCCGCCGCCGAGGAGACCGGCAGTACGAAGGAAGCCGCCACCGGTAGTGGCTTGCTGTGCAGCAGCGGCCTGGGGATTGGGTTTAGCTGCTGCTGCCGGTGCTTTTTCATTATAGCTTTGTGCCGGGGCTGAAGGCTTATAATCGCTGGAATTGTTATTTTTGACAGGGGAAGATTGGGTTGGCGGCGCTTTGAAAGACGGAGCCCTCCTTGAACCACCAATTGCGGCAAAACTTACAGCATTAAAAGCGAACATGAAAACAAAAGTCAATAATAATAATTTTCTCATTAGTAAGGTTACTCCTCCTTGTGGGTCTTTACATCTTCCGGGAAAGTGTATATTTCTGCTAAACTAGGCAATTCTCCTGCTAAGTAACGATCAATATCATGGACATCAATATAAAAGGTACAGGCGACTTCAAGATAACCCTGTTCTTTGCCATGACTTAGCTCGCGGATGGCCATCAGGCGTTCGCGGAGATCCAAACAATCTTGATGCGATGCTGTTACATTGAGGGTTGCCAATGGAATGCCATATTCCCTCAGAACATCCTGTAAGTTCATTCTTTCCGACATGAATGCAATCACCACTTTGTCATAGTTTACCCTCATTTTGAGGTTTCGACACCAACAATGTAATATGAAACTAAGAAAAAGTCAAGGAAAAGATAGGTAAAGGGTGACTGATGACAGCCTGTCTTGTATAATAAAAAGCAAAAATAAGTGAGGTTACTATATTGCGTAAATTTATAAAAACGACTGAAAGTATTATTACGCCTCTGGAGCCGCGGCGGGCAGTTATTGTTGGTGACGAATGCCTGGTGGATGTGCGGTTTGTGGAAAGCCGCAGTGAGGCGGCCGGCTGGCTTTATGAATATGAGGTAACCGGCGAGATCGGTAAAGTGGAAAAGTTTTTTGTCCGGTTGAAAGATATAGAGCGCAAACTGGATTAACCCCGGTTTGGCAGGGTCTTTAGTATTAGCCATTTGGTAATAGGTACGCCGGCTAATAAAATAAAGAGCAGCCGGAACAACTGGTAGGCAACAACGGTGGCTAAATCGGCGTTAGCTGCCAGGGCTGTCAACCCCATCTCCGACATACCTCCCGGAGCCATGCTGATAAATGCCGTCACAAATGACATCGGGTATATCAGGGAGAAGGCGTAGGCAGTGCCTAACAACAGGCCGATTACTGTTAATACTGTAAGCAGATTGACTAAGGCAATGGTTTTCCAGTTGGTCAGACTGTTAAAGTCGACATCACTGCCCATGCGAATACCAACGAAAATCTGTGCCAGGGCAATCACCGGGGAAGGCAAAACAGGCGCATGTATGCCTGCTAATACCAGCAGCGCTGTTCCCAAAACAGGTACAAGGACATATACATTAGCTAGTCTGACCCATTTGGCTAATTTTATTAAGCCAAGAATGGCCAGCAGAAAAAAGAGCAGTACCGGCAGTTCATCGCTGCCCATAGGTGTAACCAACCGGGCGCCGGCTGTAGTCATTTGACCGGTAATGCCGTGCAGTGCCAGCACGGGGACGACAAAGACAACGGTAATCACCCGCACTGTCTGCATCAAGGTAACTACGGACACATCAGTCCCTTTGGTTTCTTCGCAGATAACCGACATTTGGGACAAGCCGCCAGGCAGGCTGCCAATCAGGCTGTTGGCCAGGCCAACACCGGTATATCGTCCGGATACATAGCCTGTGGCTAAACAAAGGACAATCAGTGTTGTTGACATTAGCAGCATGTGCGGCAATTGCTGCAGCACATGGTGGCCGACTGCCGGGGTAAAAGGGCTGCCCATCATATATCCCAGGACAACCATGCCCATGTTGCGTAATTTCTTCGGCCAATAAACGGTTTTTTTTAAAGCTGATTTCCAGACAATGGTTATAACCAGCGGGCCTAACGTCCAGGGCAAAGGCAAATGCAGCAGGTTAAATAACAAGCCGCCGGTTATAGCCAGGAGAAAAATGGATAATAATTGTTTATACATGTATTCACCTTGATTCATGGAATGAATATACCATCTGTAAGCTCTCCTGTATATAGTAGCACTTTAACCCCAAAGTGAAAAATAGATAGAATTTATATTTCGCAAAAAATATGGTAGAATTGGGGGAGAAATAGGAAGGGGTGGGCAGTTGAAACAAATAACGCTGGAAGACGTATTAGCAGCCAAAGAACGGCTTGCTTCCCTTCAGGCTGAACTGCGCTGTTGTTATCAATTACCGGTAGTCAGTTTTACTGCTAATATTCCCGGGTCTGTCAAAGATAGTCCTGTGGTACGGCAATTGCTGCAGACTGCGGTCAATAGATTCAGGACTATTGCCGGGAGCAGCATTGATATTGTGGAAGAACGGTTTATGTATTGGCCGACAGGCCCGGCAGCGGTATTGGTCGCGGACGGTAGTCCGGACGAACTTAAACGCTCCTGTATTGCTATTGAAGAAGCCGGTTTTCATGCCAGGCTGTTTGATATTGATGTATTTAGTGCAGACGGCAGGCAAATTTCCCGCAGTACCTTAGGCCAGCGGGAACGTACCTGTTTTCTGTGCGGTGAGCCTGCGGTACTGTGCCGCCGTTCCAACAAACATACGCTTGAGGAAATTAAAGCTAATGTTCAGGCAAGGTTGGCAGCTTTTGCGGCGACAGCCACCGACCCCTGGCCACAAGCTGTTTGGGATATAGGTGCCTGGGCTGTTGAAGCCATGCTGATGGAAGCGGCCTGCACACCGGCGCCGGGGTTGGTAGACCGGGATAATGCCGGTGCGCACAACGATATGGATTTCTTCACCTTTTTGATGAGCAGCAGTGCGCTGGCCGGCAGTATGTTCCGCTGTGCCGCCGCCGGCTACCGGCACGATGGTTTGCCGGCAGAGTTATTGCCGGTGCTGCGATATATCGGCAAAGACGGTGAAGCCCGGATGATGAAGGCCACAAGCGGTGTTAACACCCAAAAAGGGCTGTTGTTCCTGCTGGGGATACTGGCAGCAGCTGCTGCATATACCTTGAAACAGTCAGCAACCGTTACCGGGGAACAAATTCTTGATACAGCCGCCGTTATGGCGCAAGGCATTGTGAGCAGAGAGCTGGCGGTGCTGCCGGCGAGAGATCCGGTCAGGCTGACTGCCGGCGAAAAGCTGTACCTGAAATATGGAGTAACCGGTATCCGCGGCGAAGTGGAGAGCGGTATGCCCAGTATTCGGGAGCATGGTCTGCCGGTATTAAAGCAGGCGCTGGCCGCAGGGCTGTCTTTGAATGACGCCCTGGTACATACACTGGTGAGTTTAATGACGGTGGTGGAAGATACTACGATTTTAAACCGCCATAGCCTGGAAGTTTTGCTTGATGTGAAAAACCAGGCTAAAGGGATAATGAGTCGCGGGGGTATGCTTGCCGGTCCAGGCAGGGCGAAAATTGCAGAAATGGATGAACTATTTATTGCCCGAAATATTAGTCCTGGCGGGGTTGCCGATTTATTGGCCGCTACGTACTTTCTCTACTTGGTTGAAACTAACAATGTAGAAATGGCGGGGACGATATGAGCGACAATGTGGTTTTAGCATTTATATTAACTTCGATAGCCGGTTTGGCAACCGGTGTGGGCGGATTACTGGCTTTTCTTGTAAAACGGAATAATACCAGGCTGCTGTCTGTCGGGCTGGGCTTTTCGGCCGGGATCATGATTTATGTTTCTTTTGTTGAACTCTTGCGCCAGGCCGAGGGTTCACTGATTGCTCATATGGGCGATCCTCTGGGCAAGTGGATAACCATTGCCAGCTTCTTTGGCGGCATTTTGCTATCCATTCTGCTGGATAAACTGGTGCCGGAGCACATGAGCTACCATGAGGTCGATGTTAATGCAGCGCAGGAAACCCAGAAGCTTTCGGCGGAAAAGCTAAAACGGATGGGGTTGTTTACCGCTTTTGCCATTGCGCTGCACAACTTTCCTGAAGGCTTGGCTACCTTCATCGGCACTCTGGATGATCCGGCTTTAGGGGTATCTTTGGCGGCCGCTATTGCCATTCACAATATCCCGGAAGGTATGTCTGTGGCTTTGCCGATCTATTATGCCACAGGCAATACCCTGCAGGCGTTTGGCTATTCGCTGTTATCCGGGCTGGCAGAACCTGTGGGCGGATTACTGGGCTATATTGTCTTAAAAACCTTTTTAAATGAAATGGTTCTGGGGGTTACCTTTGCCGCGGTTGCCGGCATTATGGTATATATATCACTGGATGAATTACTGCCAATGGCCCGCGAATCAGGTACAGGACACAGTGAAATGTTCGGTCTGGTACTGGGGATGCTGGTTATGGCCATTAGTCTATTATTGTTTTGAGTTATCTATTCTGGTTGACTAAGAAAAGCTCGCCGTCATGGCCGGCTTTATTTTTTTTCAAAAATATGTTATAATTATTTTTCAAGTGATTATTAAGAAAGATAAGGTAAAGCAATGATTAGTACAAGCAACTTAACATTACAATTTGGCAAACGCATTCTGTTCAAAGATGTCAATATAAAATTTACGCCAGGCAATTGCTATGGTCTCATTGGCGCGAACGGAACCGGCAAATCAACTCTCTTGAAAGTGCTGTCAGGCGAAATCGAGCCGTCTGCCGGTGAAGTGGCTATCACCTCCGGCGAGCGGTTGGCAGTGCTTAAACAAAATCACTATGAATTTGATGAATTTGAAGTATTAAAAACCGTCATTATGGGCCATTCCCGCTTATATGCCATTATGGAAGAAAAAGATGCGCTGTATGCTAAGCCGGATTTTTCCGATGCAGATGGGATTAGAGTGTCTGAACTGGAGTGTGAGTTTGCGGAACTCGACGGCTGGGATGCCGAGACCGAGGCTGCGAAACTACTGAATGGCTTGGGGATTAAAGAAGAGTTGCATCAGCTTAAAATGGGAGATATCAGCGGCAATGAAAAAGTAAGGGTACTTTTAGCCCAAGCTCTGTTTGGCAATCCTGATATTCTGCTCCTGGACGAACCGACTAACCATTTGGATATCGAATCCATCAGCTGGCTGGAAGATTTCCTGGCTGATTTCCCGAACACCGTTATTGTCGTGTCACATGACAGGCATTTTTTAAATCAGGTATGCACCCATATTGCCGATATCGATTTTCAGAATATCCAGCTCTATGTAGGCAACTATGATTTTTGGCTGGAATCAAGCCAGTTGGCGTTGCAGTTGGCTAAAGAAGCCAATAAACGCAAAGAAGACAAGATTAAGGATTTGCAGAACTTTATCCAGCGCTTTAGTGCTAATGCGTCTAAGTCCAGGCAGGCCACTTCCCGGAAAAAACTGCTGGAAAAAATTACACTTGATGATATTAAACCCTCTTCCCGCAAATATCCGTACATAGCGTTCAAGCCTGACCGGGAGGCTGGGGCACAACTGCTGACAGTAGAAAATCTCAGCAAAAAGCTGGACGAAGAACAAAGCTTGAATGATATTAGCTTCACTGTCAATAAAGGGGATAAAATTGCTTTTGTCGGTCCGGAAGGAATGGCAAAAACCATCCTGTTCAAGCTTCTCATGGAAGAACTTGAGCCTGATAGCGGTTCCTTTAAATGGGGTGTAACTACCAGTCAGGCTTACCTGCCTAAGGATAACTCCCAGTATTTTGACGGTGTGGAGTTAAACCTCGTAGACTGGTTAAGACAGTTTTCCCGTGATCAGGAAGAATCCTTTATTAGAGGCTTTTTGGGACGCATGCTCTTTTCCGGTGAGGAAAGCCTGAAAGAAGCCAATGTTTTGTCAGGTGGAGAGAAGGTAAGGTGCATGCTGGCGAGAATGATGCTGAGCGGCGCCAATGTCCTCTTGTTGGATGAGCCAACCAATCACCTGGATTTAGAGTCGATTACCTCATTGAATAACGGCTTAATCAATTATGACGGCACTGTTTTATTTGTGTCTCATGACCATCAGTTTATTCAAACGATAGCTAACCGTATTATTGAGATTACGCCCAATGGTATAGTAGACCGCCAAATGTCTTATGACGAATATTTGGCCAATGCCGATGTAAAGAAGCAGTTGGCAGCATTATACGGGAGACAATAGAATTATAGTGATAAAAAACGAGATTGCTTGGCGGCAATCTCGTTTTTTATCCTAAATATTTTCCCACTGGGAAAATACAGTATAATTAAGTGTACAGGCTGTTCAGGGGACGGTTAGCTCCTGCCTGTTAAGGAGAAGGATGGTACAATGACTGTTTGAAGCATTTTGCTGTCGCAGTTGCCACGCTCATGATATTGGCCATAAGCCAAAAGGAATAACCATCTCTGTGCTCAAGCCTGTTTGTTGTACCATCAGAAGCGTAGGCGTGTTGTTTTTTTCTATGGTGGCGGATTGCTCACCGAAGGCCCGTTTAACTGAATCTTAGCCAGCCGCGCAAGTCAGGATATCCACTCAGCATAAGGTTCTCCCAATTTTATTTGACATTACTATATAGACCAACGTGGCGAGAAGGGAGATTAAGGTTTTTTGACAACAACTACTGATAGAAGACTTATAGTAGGAACACCTGAATTTGAACAATTTGCTATTCACTGACCCAGACGCCATCGAATCAGCTAGGGAAGGGCCAATAGTAAATGCGTTTGGACAAGGTTTTTCAGACAATTTGAGTCGGTAAAGCAGAAAGAAAATGCATTATTTTATTATAAATGAGATTTTTATTGAGTTCAATTAGATTAGCTGTGTAGATTGAATGGACTAGATTATATTTAACACCATTCAGCAAGCCAGTCTTAGGCAATAACAAATTCCTTGGCATACAGTATAATTCGGATAGTTTCAAATTATATCAAAAGTAGAATTGACTTCCTCCCGCCCGGTTGCTGTTCTCCATTGGAACCTGTTTCGCACGTCACGCTTGAAAAAGCTAAAGCCAATATATCGCCTGTAGCCGACGTGACAATTGTTCCATGACGGATTTCCTCTTGCTTTTGAGCCCATATTAGCGTCTAGGAACACTGCATGCAGGTTGTGAAGCAGGCTGTTGACAAAACAGGCGGCATTTTCCGAAGGGAAAATCAGCTTGTTTTGTTTTCCGGCCAATGATCAATTTGTATAAATTCCGGTCCGTATGTTTATATCTACAGTCTAATTGTCAAAACCATTATATATTGTTATACATATAATATAATCTGTACCAGTTTTCTAATGCTAATGGCCGCCGGGCCTCAGTGCCCCCACCTCAGCGAAAACAGTTTCTTATGCGAAATAGCAGGCAGGTCAAGGCTAGCGGTCAGTAAGCTGCATTTCGCCAGGGCCACCCTCGGTCCAGATAGTTATAAACACCTGGCCGTTTTCCCGAAAAGCACGCAGCAACTCACAATGACGCAGGACAGCAAAGTTTTTTTCGAGCTGTAGCCGTGATATGCTTAATTTTTGCATAATTTGGTCATGTGTAACCGGTCCTTCAGCTTGGACGTAATTGTAGAGGTCTTTTTGCAGGTCGGTCAGGCCATCGGTGCCTTCCTGGCCTGCTGCCTTGCGTGCCGATTTAGCACTGTACACGGCAGCTACATCACAACTGCGCGGCGGTTCCAGCGCTTCCACATAACAGTCCTCACACAGTGTCTGGCCCCGGTGTTTGACTTCTTCACCAGCCGGAATGGCTGCATTGCATTTTTGACAAACCATTGTTCTAACCTCCAGTTATGCTATGTGTTTTGGTACTCTATTTTATTATAGCAAAGTAACAATGTAAATAGGAAGTCAATTAACGTTGGTGTGAATTAGTGTGATGACTTATACCACTTATGTCATAAAAAATACCAGATGTGAGCAAGTCATTATAAGGAACAAGTGGTCAAAATATCAAGTGCGAAATAAATTTTATATAGCATAGGCAAACCTTCTGAAAAGTGGGGACGCAAAGCCACGGGTCTAAGACAATTTGTTAAGATAGCCAGGTTGCAAAGATGGTTAACTTTGTAATCGGGCTATTTTTACATCCATTTGAATGTGCTTGTATAGCTAGCTAAGTTCATTTTAATGTTCTAGCATGCTCTCCAATGGAAGGTGCGGCAAGCTGTCTGTTCAGTATGAACCAATGTAGAAATGATACTAAGAACGTGTTAGGAATGACAAGAATTTATCATATAAGGGAGTTTGATATGATGCAAGTTAAGGCAGCTTTGTTAGGGGCAGTGTTGAGTCTTTGCCTCAGCAACACTGCGCAGGCTGCACCTGCTGTGGCGGAAATGCAACCTTCGCTGGCGTTGCTGAGGCAAAATTATGAAGAACAGCAAGGAAACTGGCAGGTAGCGCAGGATTATGCGGTGGCATTGGCGCGGGATGGACAGTATGGGCTGGCACTGGCTATATTCGAAACGTTGTCAGAATATGCCGGTGTGCAGAAAACCATGTGGTTTGATTATGCTGTTGTTGCTTGCTGGGCCGGGGATTATGCAACTGCCGTTCGGATTTATGAAAACCAATTACTGCATATGTCGCAAGCTGTTCCCGATTATGTAAGAGTCAATGTGGCCAGCGCTTATTTTAAACTTGAACGCTATAATGAGGCATGGCAGTTATACCACCGATTAGTTCAAGACGGAAATCAGAAGGTCAGGCTCTGGGAAGCAGAAAGTCTGGCTTATATGGGTAAAAATGAGGAAGCCGATATAGTTTATGAGACCTTGCTGACAGAACAGCCTGACAATCTGGAGGTCTATAGCGGCAAAGCCAGACTGCTGTTTTTGCGCGGTGATGCGATTGGCGCGGTTGCGGTTATTGATAAAGCCCTGGCGCTGATCGCCCGGAGCAAGGAAAAGTATCCGGTGCAATCACTGTTGTCACTGCGGGGGGAAATGGCGGCACAATGTATCAGAAATGAGGAGTACTATCATGGAATAGTACTTCTGCGTCCGACGATTCAGGATGGTTCGGCTACCATTCAAATGCAGTGTGATTATATTTTGGCGTTATTCCTAAACGGCGATTATAAAACGGCGATTACCGAAGCAGAGCGTCTATGGCCAGATTATCGCAGTATTCCCGTATATGGACGGCGGGCGTTAGCCGACGCTTATTTGCGGTATAACCTGCCCCAACAAGCTATCGGTGTTTATCGCAGTATCTGGGATGATGAAGAATCACTGTTAAGTGACAAACATAGCTTGGCCTATTCGTATTTATTGTCAGGGAAAAATAAGAGAACCGGCATGGAATTATACACTGAAATTATTAATACAGGCATTGAGCAAGCCATGAATGTTGCTTATGATGCTAATCGTTTCTTTGAAATGGGACGATATGAAGCGGGAAAAAATCTGTATCACACAATCATCAATACGTACCCGGAAAATGTAATAATTCGCCAGCGTTTTGCAGTTGCTCTTTATAATAGTGGGCTGCTCCGGGAAGCCTGCGAGCAATATGAAGCCTTGGCGGCGTTGCCGGCTGCGCAGCCTGTAGCTGCCGGCGGTATTATAAATTCAGCGGTTACTGTCGGTGACTATCGTGCTGCCAGAAGCGCGCTCGAAAAGCTAAATGGTGAATATAGCACCAACCCGGTTGTGGCTCAGGCGGCAGGCCGGTTTGACCGGCGCCTGCAGGGTGATATGTATTCTGCTTTTTCCAGCAGTAGTGATTATAAAGGCAATGAGGTTCGCACCGGTCAAATCATTGGTGAACAGCGGCTTGGCGATCGTTTCTTTGCATTGGCCGGAGTGGCTGCCAGCCGGATTTCTGATAATGATGGCGCAGATACCCTGAAAACCTTTTCTGTCGGTGGACGATATGTTGATATGAAACACACCGCGCAGCTGTGGCTGGATCAAAGCCGCAATCACGGGACACTTAATGGTTACCGTTTTGCTGGCAGTTACTATTTTGGTGAACAAAGCTGGTTGGATTTTGCCATCAATCGTGTACCGGTAGCTGATGTGCAGGCATTGGCAGACCGGATTATGCTGACAGAATACCAGCTAGGGTTTACCCGTCAAATAGGTACCCGGGATATCGCTGGCATTACGGCAACTACTGCGAATTACAGTGACAGCAATCTCCGCAACGGGTTTAGTCTGGACTGGGAACATATCATGATTAATAATGCACAAAAAACGCTGAGCTGGTTTAGTTATTTTGGCAGGGATAATTATAAAAAGCAGGAGATCAATGGTGTTGAACCTGTCTATGAAAGTCCGGAGACACGGGAAAGTTATGGGGCAGGCTTGCGCCAGCGTTGGCATTACCCTAAGCATTATTGGGAAACCTCGCTGGATTTGGGCTGGGGACGCGACCGGCCGGAGCCTATAGATTTTAATCCTGCTGTTCGTTTGGAGTATGGTTGTACATTTTCGCGTAATCAAGCATTAGTGATTGGTGCCGGCTACGGCTTACGCACCGGTTACTCAACAAGTACAGGGGGAAAGCCCCAATTTGCTGATCGACAATTTGATGTTAGTTACTATTTCACGTGGTAGTTAGGAGGTTTATTTTGGATGAACAGAAAAGTGTGGATATCTCTGTTATGCCTGCTGGGAGTATTATTTTCTGTTAGTTTACCGGCTGCGGCAAACGATGTTCTTATTTTATGCTATCACGATGTTGCTGAAAAGCCAGGCAATAATATTTATACTGTAACGCCTGCTGCCTTGAGAAGCCATTTGGATTACTTGAAGGAAAATGGCTATACACCTATTTCGCTTGAAGACTATATTGCAGCATCAAAGGGGGAAGATAAGCTGCCGGCTAAGCCGGTGATGCTAACCTTTGATGACGGGTACCAGTCCTTTTATACAAAAGTATTTCCTTTACTGAAAGAATATAATTATCCGGGGATGATGGCCATTGTAACATCATGGCTGGATTACGCCCCTGCCGATCTGGGACCGCTGCTGACCTGGCAGCAAATTCGGGAGATGGAATCTTCCGGTTTGATTACTATTGCGTCCCATTCTCATGCGGCACATCGTTTTACTGTCACTACACCCCAAGGCGACCGGGGACCGCTATTCGGTAGTTTGCAATATAAAGAGGGAAAATACGAATCGGTTGCCGACTACCGGCAACGGGTAATGAGTGATTTTGCGGCAACGCAAGCAGTGTTGACAAGAGAATTGGGACATAAAGCCCAAGCGCTGGTTTGGCCTTTTGGGGCCTACACCCAATTAGCTATTGAGGATGCTTTCGCGGCAGGCTTCGAAGCCTGCTTTGCCTTGGATGACGGGGTTAACCGTCCCGGAAAACAGGCGCTGAAAGAAGCCAATCGTATCATCATAACGAATAACCCGTCCAAGAAAAGGTTTGCTCAATTAGTTAACACAATCGGCAAGGCACCGGTCAAAGCCGCACAACTGGATCTCGACAAAATTTATGATCCGGATAGTACCGAACAAACGGAAGAAAATCTAAATTTGGCCATTGACCGCCTCCTGGCTTCCGGTACGAATACCGTTTACCTGCAAGCCTTCAGTGATGAGAATGGAACAGGCAATATAGAAAGTGTATATTTTTACACCACGACAGCTCCGGTCAGGGCCGATATTTTTAACCATGTGATTGCACGCTTGCGGGCAGAAGGCAAATTTACAATTTATGCATGGCTGCCGACACTGGCGGCGCAATGGATTATTGATGAGAATCCGGAAACTGCGGTTGTGGCCTGTGAAGCAAAAAATCTGGGCTGGTATCGCCGGGCAACTCCTTTTAGCCCGGAAGTGAGTGACCGCCTGACAGCGATGGTTACTGATCTTGTGAAATACAATGATATCAATGGCATACTGTTTCAGGATGATGTATATCTTAATGATTTTGAGGATTTCTCACCCGCAGCCAGGCAAGTATTTAAAACTGAGACAGGTTTGGAGCTTACTCCCGAATTATTGAAAGCTGACCCGGAATTAAATGACCGCTGGATAAAAATGAAAACTAATGCGCTTACCGGTCTGACGGTAAAACTACAGGCTGCAGCGAAAGAATACCGGACTAATCTTGGCAGTGCCCGCAATATTTACCCTATCCTTATTACTGAGCCCGCAGCTGAAACGTGGCTGGGTCAAAATTACGGGCAATATCTGGATACCTATGATTATACGGTGATTATGGCCTATCCCTATTTAGAAAAAGAATATGAGGATCCGGTTGGCTGGCTGGAAGAATTAGCAACAGCTGCATTAAAGAATCCGCAGAATGCGCAAAAAACCGTGTTTAAATTGCAAACTTATGATTGGAATAAAAACCGCTGGCTAAGCGCAGATGAAATAAATCGCTTTACCAATGCGCTGAAGAAAAAAGGCGCTATTCATATTGCATACTACCCGGAGAATGTTTTTTCGGAATAATTTAAACCAGGGGGTGAAACAGGGTGGAAACATATAGCTGGCTTGAGTTTTTAGAGAACTATGTTTTCTATTACCCACTGGCAATGAGTATTGTCTGGATGATGGGCGCATCGTATTTTTATTTGCGGCGGGAGCGAGGAGAAAAACAGGTACCGGAGTTAAAAGAATATCCGCTGGTATCGGTGTTGATTCCTGCCCGCAATGAAGAAGACGCTATCCGCAGCACGGTCGAAGCCGTACTTACTTCTGAATATCCTAATTTTGAAATTATCGTTCTTGATGATGCAAGTACAGATTCTACCGCAGCTATTATCCAGGAAATTGAAGCTAACGAGGAACGAGTACGGGTGTTATTGTTAAATAAAAATGTAGGTAAACCGTCGGCGCTGCGTTATGGGGCGTTGGCCAGCAGAGGGGATATCCTGCTTTGCATTGATGCGGATGCGTATCTTGATCCATGGGCGATGCACTGGATGGTCAGTCATTTTAATGGTCCCCGCGTGGGGGCGGTTACCGGTAATCCCCGGGTGAGAAACCGTACATCCCTGTTGGCGAAAATTCAGGTGGGTGAATACTCCTCAATCATCGGGATGATTAAACGCACCCAACGGATTTTAGGCAAAGTGTTGACTGTATCTGGCGTAATTGCTGCTTTCCGTAAGCAAGCTATTTTTGACGCCGGTTTATGGGATACCGACATGATTACTGATGATATTAATATTACGTGGAAACTGGAAAAACGATTCTGGGATATCCGTTATGAACCGAATGCGTTGTGTTGGATTTTAGTGCCAGAGACGGTCAGCGGCTTGTGGCGGCAGAGAGTCAGATGGGCACAAGGCGGTGTAGAGGTTGTCCGCCGGCACCGCGATATTTGGAAAAGCTGGAAACAACGCCGTTTATGGCCGGTATATCTAGAGTATGTGTTATCCATCATCTGGTCATATGTTTTTATTTTACTGGGGATTGTCGGACTTGTTAACTTAACTTATCCAACCGGCTTGCCGGAGGTGCGTATTTTTCCGGAATGGAAAGGTTCGATGCTTGCTTTTATATGTCTGCTGCAGTTTCTCATCGGTTTAACTATTGACCAAAAATATGAGAAATCTATTCCGGGCTATTTGTTTTGGGTTATTTGGTATCCCTTTGCCTATTGGCTATTGACGGCTTTGGCTACCGTATATGCAGCACCACGGGCATTATTCCGAAAAATGGGACAGCCAGCTGTCTGGACCAGTCCTGACAGGGGGATATTCACCAAATTATAATGCGCATTCATGCGAAAGGAGGGAGCTTTTGAACACCAGTGACAATTTGTACCGGATTTTAGGCAGCAAGCTTATGGCTATTATTGCAGGTCTTCTATTAGTGGTCATTGTGCTGTATCTTAGCTATGTCTTTGGGTACATTCAGGCCCCTGAACAGTTGTTAATCAAGAATATAGCAGTATTCTTTGTTATAATAAGTGCAATTGTAATTATTACCGGGTTGCTTTTTTATAACATTACACAAATGATTTTCTTAACTAAAGCTCGAGAAACTGAAGAAGCTGCTGCGTTGGAAACCCAACTGGTAATTAATCAACCGATTTTGCAGAAGCCGATTATCCGCGGCTTAGAGGTATTGGCTTCGGCTTCGATCTGGGTTGTTTTTTTATACTTTTTTCAAACATTCCTTTCGGCGGTTGTTTGGATCTTAGGTGGACGCTCCTTGTACGCCAAGCTTTTTTCACCGGACATTATTGAAGGCACAGAAAATATGTTGTTTCTGGTTTTTGTCTTTGCATTAGCGATGTTTTTGGTCATGCTGGCTTGGGCTAACTGGAATTACCGGAGGTATGGGCGTTTGGAGCGTCGTAAACCGCGTCCGCCCATACCGTCCAATATTATTGCCAGCTATTATGATATTCCGGAACAAATGGTGTTTACTGTCCAAGATATGAAGATTGCAAGAATCAGTCCGTTAGATAGCGGGTTAAATATGGAAGTAGTAAAAAAACTGGTCAAAAATTAGGTGATTTTTTCAAAACAACAAGGCTTACGTTATGGTCAAAGATGCGTATAGACTTTGTTGTTTTACAATTAATAAAAACTCAGGTTCTGATTTATACTAATTAAACAAGGTACTAATCTTTTGCCTGGGAGAATTTTATGCCGAAAAAACCATTTGAAGATTTGACAATCGAAAAGGTTCGACGCGATGATCTTGGCAATTTAGAGAAGTTATTTACCAGTGCTTTTGCTGATGAAGTGGATATTGAACAAGTGAAACGCCGCATTCGTCGCACCAGACAATTTTATTATATTCTGAACCCGTTAAGTAAGTTTTCTCTATGGGTTAAAAACCATTTTAATATTTATGTAATAAAAATTTCCGGGGAATTAGTGGGGTTTGTCCAGGTATCTTACATCAACTCTACTCAGATGCATATTGATTATATTGCCTTTAGCAAAGCGTACCGGGGACAGGGTCTGGGCCAGTGGGTGCTGACGATGCTGTTTTCCCAGGCGGCTGATGCTAATAATTATGATGTTATTTTGGAAGTCCGGGTTGGCAATAGGGCCTACAACTTCTATAAACGGCTGGGCTTCCGGGAAATGACCGAGATACTGCATTACGAATTGCGTCTGGAGCCGGCCTTTGTATTGCCGCAAGTAGTGGAATTGCCGGGATTCCGTAAGCTTACCACGCGGGAACGCGGGAAATTATATCATTTATATCTGGAGTCGGTGCCTACTACCCTGCGCCGGGTGATTAGACGGACTTACGGGGAGTTTAGCCCCAGTATGATGGTTAGGCATCTGGAATGGGCGAAAAATTATCTGATGCGTAAACAAAAGCAGGACTACGTTGTGGAACAAGACGGCAAAATCGTAGCCTGGCTGAATATGAACAGTTATTTCAAGGTCAAAAGCCATGTAATCAGTCTTACCATACATCCGGACTATGAGCCCTTGCGCCAGGGGCTGCTCAGTAAGGCCATTCGGCTTATTGCTGAGAGCTATGGCCCGGGTGTTATCAGCACCACAATCTATAGTGACGATCCTGGCAAACAGGCTGTTTTAGAGCAACTGGGCTTCCGCAAGGAGTTGGCCTATTATCTGATGTTTCGGCCGGCGGCGGCAAAGCGCAATGACTCAGGCAAGTCACCTGCGCACACAACGAAGCCCTGGCCTGTCAGTGGCAGGCCAGGGAAAAAACGAATATAGGCGGTGTAGCGCCGCTAATGCTCATATTATGCTGCCCGACAACAGGGGAAAGGATTGACGGAGAATTGCCGGAAATTCCAGAGATCGAAACAGTCAGACGTCAGCTTGAACAGTGTGTTCAGGGGAGAATAATTGATACAGTAATGATTAACCGGGAAAAATCACTTAATGTAGCTGCGGACAATTTCATTGATACCATAACCGGTCAACAAATTATCAAGGTCAGGAGACGGGCAAAACAGATTATCCTGACCTTGTCCAATGCTCATTCCCTTGTAGTACATTTTATGCTTGAAGGGTATGTGCGGATTTTTTATAGCTGGGAAACAGTGAGTGGCCGTCCTTCGGTTGTTTTTACGTTAAACTCCGGGGATAAAATGGCTTTTTTTAAACTTACTTTAGGCTATATCCATCTGATGCCTGCTGTCAATTTTGCGGATATACCGGAATTATCCGGCCTTGGCCCGGAGCCGCTTTCGCCGGAATTTACGCCGGAAGAATTTTTAAACCTACTGTCAAAGCGTAAAGGAATGATAAAACCCCTGTTGATGGATCAGGCGTTCCTTGCCGGTATTGGCAACGTTTATTCCAATGAAACGCTGTTTTGCAGCAGGATTAGGCCTGAACGCAAAGCTGCTGCACTCACAACAACGGAAAGAATTAACCTGTACCACTGTATTCGCGCTATTCTTACCAGAGCGATTGAACTGGGTGGGGTTAATGAAGACAAGTTTGCCTCAGATGACACCCTGACAGGAGGGTTTGAACCCCATTTGCAGGTAGCTTATCGCACCGGCCTGCCCTGTTATGTTTGCCGCACTTCTATCGAAACCAAACGCGTTGGCGGCAGGAATGCCTTTTATTGTCCGGTGTGCCAGCGATAATTCCCGGTGGCTGTCTGTACGGTCACAAGTTTAGCTTTCAATATATTTACCTTTTATATATAATTTGGTATAGTATACCAATAAACTATTATAATTGGGTGATGATATGTTTACAGCTATGAGACGGATTGACCGGCAAGTCAGTACCGAAGAGACAATTCGAATTCTGGAAAAATGTGAATATGGTGTTTTGTCAACAGTAAACCAGGAAGGCTATTCTTATGGTGTGCCGCTTAGTTATATTTATAAAGATGGCAGCATTTATTTCCATAGTGCCAATGATGGCTATAAACTTAAGAATATAGCCGGCAATGGCAAAGTTTCGTTTTGTGTTGTTGGCCAAAAGCAATCCATGCCGGAGAAATTCACGACAAGCTATGAAAGTGTAATTGTTTTTGGTCAAGCGACTGTGGTGCTGGGCCAGGAAAAACAGGAAGCGCTGCTTGGTCTGATAAGTAAATACGGACCAGACTATCTGGAACAGGGAAAAGAATATATCCGAAAAAGTCAAGACCGGACAACGGTAATAAAAATTACGGTGGAACATATGACCGGTAAAGTACGACCACAGTAGGAGCTGTAGCAATGACAGAGAATGAGCTTAGACTTGCGATATGTCAGATTGGCAGACGAATGTATGACAGTGGTTTTGTTGCGGCTAATGACGGCAATATCAGTGTGAGATTGAACACTGGCGAGTTTCTCACCACACCGACAGGGGTAAGCAAAGGCTTTATGACCCCGGATATGCTGCTGACTGTTGATCGGGAAGGCAACATCGTGGCGGCAGAGGGCAGCTGGCGGCCGTCATCAGAGCTTAAGATGCATCTTAAGGTGTATGAGGAGCGCCCGGACGTTCAGGCAGTTGTTCATGCCCACCCGCCGTATGCCACGACCTTTGCTATTGCCCGGACTCCCCTGAATAAACCGCTGATTGCGGAGGCTGTCGCTATGCTGGGGTGTGTACCGGTGGCTGAATATGGTACTCCTTCTACCCAAGAGGTGCCCAATGCGGTGGCTCCTTATTTGGAGCATTTTGATGCTGTGCTATTGGCAAACCACGGTGCGCTCGCCTGGGGAGACAGCCTGACTGCTGCTTATCACAAGCTGGAGTCGGTAGAATTTTATGCCAAAATAACCTTTTTGTCCTTACAAATGGGGAAGCCTGTGGAATTGTCGGCCACACAGATAGAAGCCTTGTACGAAATCAGAGAAAAAGCAGGAACAGCAGGACGCCATCCGGGAAAAATCTGTAGGCAAAGCTGTAATTTACAATGTGGCCGGAAGTACCCGGATAATCAAGACAGACTGTAAACTGATTGTTGACAGTGCTGTGAAGTTTTAGGATAATGTATATAAGCATAGTATTGATGCGTTTCACCCTGAATGTACTAGCCAAGTGCCTGAATGTAACTCTTGCGAATTCTAACGATTCGGTACAGTTGGCCGGGGCGTAACTCATGGTAACAGTGTAACCGGCAATAGCAGGTGAGTGCAGGGCAGGACGATACTGCGAATTTTACCGCTCCTGTTGTATAGGTTACCTATGCAACTAGGGCGGTTTTATGTTATGACCGCTTATTTCTTTTTATAAATCATTTTTGCAGGAGGGGTTTGTCGTGGCCGCGATTTGTACTGAACTGAATCAATTATTGGTTTTCCGCAATTTGCTGGGTGATGATGTGGTGAACGGCTTGCAGGCTTTAGCGGAGGCAGATACAGCAGACGATAATGAGTATGCGCTGGCTGCTATCCTGATTGAGTGGGCTGAAGCAACAGGTGTGACCGGTAATATTCCGGAGAATTATGTATTAGGACTGATTGGGTGTGACCAAAATATCTTCAGCAGCACAGCTGAGAAGCTGGCCGTTAAGGCAGAAAGCAGTTTGCAGGAGGCTGTTGTTCATGATATTGCTATTTTGAAAAAACTGCTGGCAGGGATAAGCACACTATTTTCAGCTGATGTTCGGGCTATCATTGCAGATTATCGGCCGCTTACCGGGGATGCTGCCAGAAAATCGAGAAGTTTCCGGAACCTGGCTGTGCTCAGAGATTTATTTTTTGAAGTTGAAAATAAATATTCACCGCAGGCACTGGCTGCGGCTCTTGCCAGATATTATCATCATTATGGCTGTGGTAAATTAGCCGGGTACAGTGCGTTTAAATGGGATAGCCGGGAGCGGGAAATTGTTGGGATTGAACATACTGATCCGGTGCAGTTGTCGGATATTATAGGCTACGATTACCAAAAAAACGAGCTTATCCGTAATACAGAGGCTTTTATTCAGGGCCGGCCGGCTAATAATGTGCTGTTGGTAGGCGCCAGGGGGACCGGCAAATCGTCATCAGTTAAAGCCGTGGCTAACCATTATTTTGAGGAAGGTCTTAGACTGATTGAAATTGCCAAAAGCGATTTTGAATGTATTCCCGAAATTATGTCGGTACTGCGCCAGTGGGGTAAAAAATGCATCTTATTTATTGATGATTTGTCTTTTGAAGAATTTGAAGCAGAATACAAAGTGTTAAAATCCCTCATTGACGGTGGAATGGAAATTCGGCCTGACAATGTCCTGATTTATGCCACTTCCAACCGGCGAAATCTGATAAAGGAAACCTGGGATGACCGCAGTGGCGACGAGCTGCATCGCCAGGATACCATTAATGAAAAGATATCGCTGGCAGACCGTTTTGGGATTACGCTGTTTTATCCGTTGCCCAACCAGGAAGAGTACTTTAAAATTGTTGAAGACATTGCGCTGAGAAACGGTATACGTTTAACAGGCGACGAGCTTAGAACAAAAGCGCTGCGGTGGGAGATGTCACATTCGGGCCGCTCAGGCCGGCTGGCAAAACAATTTATTGATTATCTGGCAGGCGGCAGTTCTGACCCATATCCAGAATAAAAAGTGTTTGCATAAGTATTGGAGGCTTTACCATGAATATTTTGGTGACAGGCGGCGCGGGATATATTGGTTCTCATACGGTACGCCTGTTAGAAAAAACAGGCAGCAGAGTGATTGTTTATGATAATCTGGTGACAGGTCACCAGGCTGCGGTAAAAAACAGCGTACTTATTAAAGGCGATATTTTTGACAGTGAACGCCTGACTGACACCATCAAATGCTACAGCATCAGCTCGGTCGTTCATTTTGCGGCCTATAGCCTTGTCGGGGTTTCCATGGCCAAGCCGCAGGACTATTATCACAATAATGTTGCCGGAACGCTGAATCTGCTTGATGTTATGCTGGAAAATGGCGTTAAAAAACTGGTATTTTCGTCAACAGCTGCCGTATATGGTGAGCCGGAAAAATCCCTGATAACCGAAGAGTCAATTAAAAATCCTACCAATGTCTATGGCAGGACCAAGCTTATCATGGAAAACGCCATGGCGGACTATTCACGTGCGTACGGACTTACCTATATTGCCTTGCGTTACTTCAATGCCTGTGGTGCTGATGCCGCAGGTGACATCGGTGAAGATCATCAACCGGAGACGCACCTGATACCGCTTGTGCTCAAAGCCTGTCAGGGGAAAACTAAGGGACTAAGCATTTTTGGCGAGGATTACCCCACCAAAGACGGAACCTGTGTGCGGGACTATATTCATGTAAACGACCTGGGACAGGCCCATGTGCTGGCACTGGCGGCTTTATACAACGGTCATGGGTCTGATGTGTATAATCTTGGTAATGGCAATGGCTTTACCGTTAGGGAAATAATTGCAGCCGCTGAAGCGGTAACCGGCCTGACTGTGCCCCAAACGGTAGCCGCCCGGCGTGTCGGTGATCCTGCCGTGCTGGTTGCCGGCGCTGATAAAATCCGGCAGGATTTAGGTTGGCAGCCCCGGTACACCGATATTAAGCAGATAATTGCCACCGCCTGGCGCTGGCATCAGGCGCATCCCGACGGGTTTGCCGGTTGAGGGCGTTGATGAATACTTTACCCATTGAGGAAATCCTGCCTGAGCTTAAAGCCGTACTTAGCTTGCCGGGAAACGCGGTCCTTGTAGCACCACCCGGCTCAGGCAAGACAACCCGCATTCCGTTGGCGCTGTTGAATGAGCCATGGCTAAAGGGGCGGCGCATCCTGCTGCTGGAGCCAAGGCGCTTAGCCGCTCGTGCTGCTGCGCGTTATATGGCCCGGTTGCTGGGAGAGCAACCTGGAGAAACGGTAGGCTACCGGGTTCGGCTGGACAGCTGTATTGGTCCCAAAACACGTATCGAAGTCATTACCGAAGGTATTCTTACCAGAATGCTGCAAAGCGACCAGGCGTTAGATGGCGTAGGGCTGATACTATTTGATGAATTCCATGAACGGAGTCTGCAGGCCGACCTCGGCTTAGCGCTGGCGCTGGAAGCGCAGGCAGTACTTAGAGAAGATTTGCGTCTGCTGATTATGTCGGCAACGCTTGCCGCTGAGCCGGTAGCTGCCTTGCTTGGCAATGCGCCGGTTCTTAGGAGTAATGGCCGGGTTTTTCCGGTGGAGACTCATTATCTAGAACGGCGAACAGCAAGTCAACTGGAACATATTGTTGCGCAAACGGTGTTTACCTCGCTTGCTGGAAACAGTGGTGATGTATTGGTGTTTTTGCCGGGAGCCGGAGAGATTCGCCGGGTTCAGGCTGAGTTAAGCGCAAATGGCATAACAAAACAGGCGCGAGTTGCACCGCTTTATGGTAATTTGTCGCCAGCCGCTCAGGATGCGGCTCTTTTACCCAGTACGGATGGGATGCGGAAAGTCATATTGGCTACCTCGATTGCCGAGACCAGCCTTACGGTGGAGGGGGTAGACACAGTCATTGACAGCGGGTTGATGCGTGTGCCGAAGTATTCGTCCCGTACCGGGCTGACACGCTTGGAAACGGTAAGGGTTTCCCGTCAGGCAGCCGAGCAGCGGCGTGGCCGTGCGGGACGACTGGGTCCGGGTAGTTGCTACCGGCTTTGGACCAGACAGGAGGATTTGTATTTAGAATCCAGCAATACGCCGGAAATTTTAGCCGCCGATTTGACACCACTTGCTTTGGAATTGGCTGCCTGGGGAGTGAATGACCCTCAGCAGCTGTTATGGCTGGATATACCGCCGGCAGCGGCATTTTTGCAGGCGCAGGCACTGCTGGTGAAGCTGGGGGCGTTGGAAACAGGTGGTAGTATTACTGCCCATGGGCGGTTGATGGTTCAGTCAGGCTTGCACCCGCGCTTGGCCCATATGATCATCAGAGCGAAAGAAGCGGGTTTGGGTAACCTGGCCTGTGAACTTGCGGCTATTTTACAGGAACGGGATTTTTTGCAAGGCAATGGCAATAGGACTGATGTTGATTTGCGGCTGCGGCTGGAGGCTGTGCGTGAAGCTGCAAGCGGCAAGTATCCTGAGGAGTCGCTGCGCCGGCGCATTAAGGCCGAAAGTGAAAGGTTAAAACAGGATTTTTCCATTCACCGCAACCGGCAGGAGACGGTGGAAGCTTGCGGCTTGGTACTGGCTTTTGCCTATCCGGACAGAATTGGACAATTGCGGAGTGGCGGCCGGTTCCTGTTGGAGAATGGGCGTGGTGCCGGCATGCATGAATTACAGCCCTTGGCGCATAGTCCGTATATCGTAGCCGCCGATCTTGATGGGCAAGGGACCGACAGCCGGATTTTTTTGGCTGCGCCGATAGATTATGAACAGATAAGGCGCTATTTTAGCCGGCAGATAGCAGCCGGGACCAATGTCGCCTGGGATGCAGCCGCCCAGGCAGTACGGGCAAAAAGCTATGAGCGGCTTGGTGCCATCCTGTTAAAGGAAAGTCCTTGTGCCAATCCTGACCGGGACGGCGTTATGGCCGCCCTGCTGAGCGGCATTGCCCTTGAGGGCTTGAGCATCCTGCCCTGGACCAAAGCGGCACAGCAATTGCGTCAACGCTTGTTATTTGCTGGGCAGCAGACGGAAGGCTGGCCTGACGTTTCTGACGAAAAGCTGCTTGCTACTTTGGAAAACTGGCTTGGACCGTATGTCTACGGTCTAACGAGCCGGGCAGAACTAGCGAAACTCAATGTAGCTGCCATTTTAGAAAATCTGCTTACCTGGCAGCAGCGTCAGGAGCTTGATGAGTATGCGCCTGCCCATGTGGTTGTGCCCAGCGGCCGGCAGATTGCCATAAATTATAGCAATCCGCTATGCCCTGTACTGGCGGTAAAACTTCAGGAGCTATTTGGGCTTAAAGAAACTCCGTGTATTGCCGGGGGGAAAGTCGCGTTGACCTTGGAACTGCTGTCACCGGCGCAGCGCCCGGTTCAGGTAACCCGGGATTTAGCCAGTTTTTGGTGTACTACATACTTTGAAGTCAAAAAGGATTTAATGGGACGTTACCCCAAGCATTATTGGCCGGATGACCCGGCAACGGCAGTTCCAACCCACCGGATCAGGCCAGGAAACTCATGAAATGTTGTCAGAAATATGTCAGCAAGAAAAGTGATTTGGGATGCTTGACATAAATATGGTGGTATGATAGAATAAATTCTGTCGTTAGCGGCACTGGATATGGTGGCTGTGGTGAAGCGGTTAACACGCCGGATTGTGGCTCCGGTATTCGAGGGTTCGATCCCCTTCAGTCACCCCAATAATCTTGTTAGTAGGGGCGTAGCCAAGTCGGTAAGGCAACGGACTTTGACTCCGTCATGCGTTGGTTCGAGTCCAGCCGCCCCTGCCATAAGCAGAGAACCAGGTTTTTAGGAACGATAGTGACACGAAAACCTGTGTGAATCGCTTAGTTCCGAGCGTTAGTAAGGAACTTATTTAAAGATGTCGACCCACTAGCTCAGTCGGTAGAGCACCTGACTTTTAATCAGGGTGTCCCGCGTTCGAGTCGCGGGTGGGTCACCATAATGCGGGAGTGGCGGAATTGGCAGACGCACCAGACTTAGGATCTGGCGGGTGACCGTGGGGGTTCAAGTCCCTTCTCCCGCACCAAATCAAACAAAAAGACTTTCAGGTTTTGACCTGAGAGTCTTTTTGTATATAGTATATATTAGAAACTATAAATTTTCAGCTGACAATTTGCAGTCAATGAATATAATTTCCGCTTATCAAGACATCCGCGCTTTGGATAATGCAGAAAATCAAATGGGATCATCGAACTAGAACGGAGAAAGGAGGAGAATGGCTTATGGGGGAGTTAACAAAATTGCCGAATATCGCTGCCAAGTTGGAAGCGCAGCTTGCGGATGTGGGTATTACTACCGAGGAAGAGTTAAGAAACATAGGTAGCCGTGAAGCATGGCTACGCATCCTTGCCCGTGACCCGTCCGCTTGCATTATGCGGCTTTCAGCGCTGGAGGGTGCAATTCAAGGAATGCGCTGGCATTACCTTGATGACGAGACGAAAAAGTCGCTTAAGGCGTTTTATCACATGCATAAGGGCAAATAGATATGTGCATTCCTTGCCGGCCACGATATAGAAGCTATGCTGGTGATTAAAGTGCCTCCTCTTCAAATAATTTAATTGTTATTGTCCTATGATAATTATTATTCATTCTTATAACATATGTTTCCACAAAAATAAAGATATATATATCCTTCAGGCTGGACAATAATAAGAAGCATGGAGGGGATCAACTTTGACCAGTCAGCGAAAAGTCGCTTTGGCATTGACGGGAATATTTCTGGCGCTTTTCATTGTTATCATTATCGGGGTGCTGGAACAGGGCCGGTATGATTATGCAAAAAATATTGCAATCAAAGCAGCTATATGGGTAATTTATACTTTTTTAGAAATGAAATATGATGTTCAATTAAGTAATTACATCCGGGTGTTGGTAATGGCAGTGCTTCTCAGTGACAGTTTTGCCGGGCTATATTTAAATTTGTATGCCACGTCGGCGATTTTTGATAAAATTCAGCATGTATTTGGAAGCTACGCCTTTGCGTTATTTGTTTACACTCTTATTTGTACGTTAACCCGGCCTGTTATAAACCGGGCCTTTAGCTTATTTTTTATTATCTCCCTGGGGCTAAGTATTGGTGCAATCTATGAAATTGGTGAATTCATAGGAGATGCGACTATGCGGCCGGCAATTCCCAGTCAGCCCAGTCTGCTTGATACCAACCTTGATTTACTGGCAGATTTAGGAGGGGCACTTCTCGCAGCTATTCATATAGCCATTGTTCTGACATATAATCGTACCCCTCCGGTCAGGTAGGAATACATATGTATTACATACAGCAGAGAAGAGTACCATTACGGTACCCTTCTCTCTATACTTATAACGGGTTGCAGGGGCGGTGAGCAGGCCGGCACGGACGCGGGGAACATTGCTGAGGACTGCACTGCCTTGGACTACATTGTTGAGGGCTGCATTGCTGCGGACTACATTGCTGTGGTCTGCATTGTTGCGGATTGCACTGTGATGGTCTGCACTGCCTTGGGCTGCATTGCCATGGCCTGCATTGTTGCTGCGGAAAACAAAAATGCGGACGGCATTGGCGGGGAGAACAAGGCGCCCAGGAGGGGCGGCAGCCGATTTGCTGATTTGGTCGACAGGGGTTCCAAGCAGGATTGCAGCTTATACGTTCAGTATTTTCGTCTTCTTCAAATTCGTCATCCATATCTTCCATTTCCGGGGTTTCCCATTTCGGGTCCATATATTTGTCATCATACATTTTCATCTATCCTCCCAGTTTCCTGTGTATGGGTTATAGGAGCAGTCGGCAGGGGCGGCTTGCCAGGACTTCTTTGGGTCCTGGCCTTGGGCTAACGGGCGGCAGTCGGCGCAGGCAAAGCGGTATTCGCAATCCTGACATTTGCTGATACAGTCCTTTGTGGTTTGCCAGCAGGTGGTCAGCGGTTGGCCGGTAAGTATGGCAGCAAGTGATGTGTTCAATATGTTTCCACAAACTTGATCACGGGCAAAGATGCAGGGAATGACATCGCCGGTAGACGTTATGGCCAGCCGGCCTGCTAAACAGCTATGGAAATGCTGCGCTTTGCCAAATGTTTCAGGGTCGGTAAAGAAGGGGGGCTTAATGGCCGGTTTGCTGTAGGCTTGGGGCAGCAGTTCCAGATTATCACCGCGTCCGGTAGGTCGGATGACATCGGGTGGCACAGGCTCAACCCCAAGGTCGGTCAAAAGTTTCACAATATTTTCTGCTTCTTGTTCATTGGCTTTCATAATAATAGAAGCAATACGCAGCGGCAGCCCCTTGGCCAGAATTTTTTGAATGGCAGACATAGTTTTGTCAAAACTGCCGGGATGCTGGGTAACCCTATCATGAACTGCGGAATTGTCGGCATAGATAGTGGTGGCAATGCTGACAGAATGCTGTTTAAAAAAGTCAATACAGTCATCATCCACAAGTGTGGCATTGGTAAATATCTCAACCAATTCATAGTTTTCCTCGCGGGCCTTGATGATTAATTCTCGCCACCTTGGGTACAACAACGGTTCGCCGCCAATAAGCTGAATGCCGTAGGCGCCTGCCAGCCGGGCTTCGGTAATTAATTCAAGCCAGCGGGTATGTGGCATACAGCCTGCCGCCGTGTGCGGACTGCTGGCCGAATAGCAATGTAAGCAGCGGTTGTTGCAGGTTGATGTAAGCTCAAGCCAGATATACTCAAGTGTAGGCTGGTACGGCTGGATGGGGCATGTTCGTTTTCCGGCGGGAAGTTCGTTGTATATTGCGCCAAGCCCTTTGGTTGTCAATTTATCAAGAAATGATAAGTACCGCTTGCCGTCAACTGAGTTGACATCCATTATTTCTTCTAATGCCGAGCTTTCGCACGCCTTGAGCAGTTCTACTGCTCCCCGGTTGATAGAATACACTCGGCCTGAGGAAAAGTCGTAGATAGCACCGCGTGCTTTCCCTTCTATCAAGACACTTTCGGCTTTCAAATGGTAATACAACCGGACGCCTCCTTTAGCGTAGCTTTGCTTATCCTGAGTGGGCTTGTTCAGGATAATTTGCGGCTTGTGTTGTCACCACAGGTTTGGCACAAGCCGTGTTTTTGTGTTTATACATAATATGCAAGCCGATAGATAGGTGCTAGTTTCAATTGTAAAATATACAGCATGCTGCAAGCATTTTATTGGTGGGAATAGGATTGTTTAACAGAATAGATTGATTAATGTTGACAGATAATAATTTATGGTTTATAATCAATTTCGTTGTTAGCACAATATGCGGAAGTAGCTCAGCGGTAGAGCATCGCCTTGCCAAGGCGAGGGTCGCGAGTTCGAATCTCGTTTTCCGCTCCATACGCGCAAAAACCCAGCACTTTTGGCTGGGTTTTTTGCTCATATCTTGTCTTTGATATTTACTTGTGGTATGATATTATTCATGACATTGCTGCATTTATGGATACTGGCTGGATTTTTTAATGGGAATACTAGAGAAACCATAAAGTTTATGTCAATAATGGGAATACTGTGATAATGGACTAGTGTTGCATTCAGTGATGTTATGAAGTATAGCTCCGAGAATTTTTGTTGTCAGGCGCGGCGGAGGAGCCGCACATATCGGACATATGTAAGGCGACGACAACAAAGCCTGGCGGCAAAAAGGCCGGTGATATACTTCGTGTTATCGCTGGATGCAGCACTCGGTTGACAGTGAATAAGCTGTGTCAGCAGTTAATTTAATAAGGGGGAAATACATAAATGAAGGTAACAGCGGAAAGAATAGACAATCATAAAACAGTACTCAATCTTGAAGTTCCACAGGCTGAGGTGGCCAAGGCTCTGGAAAAGGCTTACCGCAAATTAGCCAACCAAGTCAACATTCCTGGTTTCCGTAAAGGCAAGGCTCCGCGCAAGGTCATTGAAATGCGTATCGGCAAAGAAGCACTTTTGGATGAAGCTTTTGAAATCCTGGCTCCTGAAGCCTATGGCAAAGCACTGGCTGAACAGGAAATAGACCCTGTTGGCCGTCCGGAAATTGAGGTTGTTACCTTAGCGGAAGATCAGCCGTTAGTATTTAAAGCCACTGTTGTTAAAAAACCTGAAGTAACTTTGGGTCAGTATAAAGAGCTTGCCATTGAAAAAACTGTCGCAGAAGTTACTGAAGCCGACATAGACAGTGAAATTGAGAGAAACCGCAGCCGTAATGCTAAGATGGTCGTAGTGGAAGATGCTGAACTTAAGCAGGGAGATTTAGCGATCATTGACTTTAAGGGTTTTATTGACGGTGTTCCGTTTGAAGGCGGCGAAGGCAAAAGCTACCCGCTGGAAATCGGTTCCGGCAGTTTTATCCCCGGGTTTGAAGACCAACTGGTAGGTGCTAAATCCGGTGAAGAACGCGAAGTAAAAGTATCTTTCCCGGAAGACTATTTTGTTGCTGAGCTGGCAGGGAAGGAAGCTGCCTTTACCGTAAATATTCATGACATCAAACGCAAGGAATTGCCGGAGCTTGATGATGAATTTGCCAAAGAAACCAGTGAGTTTGATACTTTGGCGGAATTAAAAGCCGATATTAAGAATAGGTTAGAACAGGCTGCTGAAGCAAAGGCAGAACGTGAGTTCCGTACGGCAGCAATAAAAACTGCTGTTGACAATGCTTCACTTGATGTTCCCGAAGTAATGATTGAGAATCAAATTGACACCATGATTCAGGATTTTGATATCAACTTGCAGCAACGTGGTATGAAACTTGATAAATATCTTGAATATACTAAAATGGATATGGCTGCTTTGCGCAATAACTACCGTGACTCTGCATTATATAATGTTAAAACCGACCTGGTATTGGAAGCCATTGTTAAAGCGGAGGGTCTCACGGCCAATCCGGAAGAAATGCAGCAGGAAATTGCGTCTATGGCGGCGAATTACCAAACTACGGCCGAAGAAATTGTTAAAGTCATTCGTCAAACCGGCCGGTTCCAGGCACTGCAAGATTCAGTTTTACGTAAAAAAGCTGCCCAGCTTGTAATTGACGGCGTAGCAAAATAAATTTTTGAGTTTGAGGTGATTTGTCATGCCTTATGTGCCAATTGTAGTAGAGCAGTCTAACCGCGGTGAGCGGGCCTATGATATTTACTCGCGGTTATTAAAGGACCGCATCGTATTTATTGGTGGACCAATTGATGACAATGTGGCTAACCTGGTAATTGCTCAGCTGCTGTTTTTAGAATCAGAAGATCCGGATAAAGACATCCATATTTACATTAACAGTCCCGGGGGAGTGGTAACGGCTGCCCTGGCAATGTATGATACCATGCAATATGTTAAGCCGGATGTATCCACGATTTGCATAGGTCAGGCTGCCAGCGCCGGTGCGCTTCTCTTGGCTGCCGGGGCTAAAGGTAAGCGGTATGCGCTTCCTAATTCCCGGATTATGATTCATCAGCCGCTTGGCGGTGCCCAAGGGCAGGCCACCGACATTGAAATTCATGCCCGGGAAATACTTCGCATGCGTGAACATTTAAACGAAATTCTTGTTCACCATACCGGTCAATCTATGGAAAAAATCCAGAACGATACCGAACGGGATTTCTTCATGTCCAGTGAGCAGGCGAAAGAATACGGCCTTATTGACGCAGTAGTAGTGCGGGGTGACAGACACAAGGAGACTCCCAAGTAGAGAGGTGGTAATATGTTGAAATTTGGGGATGACAGGGGTCAACTAAAATGTTCCTTTTGCGGCAAACTGCAGGAACAAGTAAAAAAGCTTGTTGCCGGGCCAGGTGTATATATATGTGATGAATGTATCGAACTTTGCAATGAAATCATTGAGGAAGAACTGAGTGAAGATTTGGATGTCGAACTCAGAGATGTTCCTAAGCCCAAAGAAATAAATGATATTCTTGATCAGTATGTCATTGGTCAGGAAGAAGCAAAGAAGTCACTGGCCGTAGCCGTGTACAATCATTATAAACGAATTAACCTTGGCGCAAAAATGGATGATGTCGAATTGCAAAAGTCCAACATCATCATGCTTGGGCCGACCGGCAGCGGCAAGACGCTGCTGGCGCAAACCCTGGCCAAGATTCTTAATGTTCCCTTTGCTGTAGCTGACGCTACCTCATTGACGGAAGCCGGTTATGTGGGCGAGGATGTCGAGAACATTCTCTTAAAACTTATTCAGGCAGCCGATTATGATGTTGAAAAGGCCGAAAAGGGCATTGTTTATATTGATGAAATTGATAAAATTGCCCGCAAATCAGAAAACCCCTCAATCACCCGTGATGTTTCCGGTGAGGGAGTGCAGCAAGCTCTCCTGAAAATTCTTGAAGGTACGGTGGCCAGTGTACCGCCGCAAGGTGGACGCAAACATCCTCATCAGGAATTCATTCAAATTGACACTACAAATATTCTTTTTATCTGCGGCGGTGCCTTTGACGGCATTGACAAGATCATTAGTTCCAGAACAGGCAAAAAGTCTATGGGCTTTGGTGCCGAAGTCCGCAGCAAAGAGAAAAAGCAATTGGGTGAAATGCTCAAGAGCATTCTGCCTGAAGATCTCCTCAAATTTGGATTAATTCCTGAATTTGTTGGACGTCTTCCGGTGATTGTTACCTTGGATGCATTGGATGAAGCTGCTCTTGTACGCATTCTGATTGAGCCAAAGAATGCGCTTGTTAAGCAATATCAAAAATTCCTGGAAATTGATAATGTCCAGCTTGAATTTAAAGAAGATGCGCTAAGTGCTATTGCTGCTGAAGCTTTAAAACGCAATACCGGGGCACGGGGACTTAGAGCGATCATTGAAGGTATTATGCGGAATGTGATGTATGATATTCCGTCACGTACCGATATTGCCAAATGCATTGTCACCAAAGAGGTTATTTTGAATAAAGAAGAACCGATACTGGTGGCTGCCGAACGCAAAACAAAGAAAAAAGAAGAATCTGCTTAACCGATAAAAGGAGCCTAAGGCTCCTTTTTTTTACATATTCAGCTTTGCTTGCCGGGTTTTGCCAGGATAAAATAGTGTACATTGCCTATACTAGACTCATGATAAAGCTACAAGACTTAAAAATTTTGCCCGGGGAAGGAGGTTCATTGAATTTTGGATTATGCTGTCAATCTTATTACTGTCATTCAACTGTTTTTTGCCGTGGTTATTGGGCTCTATTTCTGGAACCTGCTTAAATCACAGCAAGGAAACAAGATAGCCGTAGAGCGCGAATCCAGAAAAGAAATGGACAAACTGCAAAAAATGCGGGAGATATCCTTAACCGAACCACTAGCGGAAAAAACCCGGCCAACCGACTTTTCGGAAATCGTTGGCCAGGAAGAAGGCCTGAAAGCCCTTCGGGCTGCCTTATGTGGCGCCAACCCACAGCATGTATTGATCTATGGTCCGCCAGGTGTGGGTAAAACGGCGGCCGCGCGGTTAGTTCTCAACGAAGCCAGGCGAAATAGTTATTCGCCCTTTAATGTTGCGGCTAAGTTTATCGAGCTTGATGCCACAACAGCCAGATTTGACGAGCGGGGTATTGCAGACCCGCTTATTGGCACCGTACATGACCCTATTTATCAAGGCGCTGGTCAGTTAGGGATGGCCGGCATTCCTCAGCCAAAAGCCGGAGCCGTAACCAAAGCTCATGGCGGCGTATTGTTTATTGATGAAATTGGCGAGCTTCATCATATCCAGATGAATAAATTACTAAAGGTATTGGAAGACCGTAAAGTTTTCCTGGACAGCTCCTATTATAATAGTGAGGACGGCAACATACCACAACATATACATGACATATTTCAAAATGGGCTGCCTGCAGACTTTAGACTTATTGGGGCTACCACCCGGATGCCGCAAGATATTCCGCCAGCTATCCGCTCCCGGTGTGTAGAAATATTTTTCCGGCCGTTATTGCCTGATGAAATTGCCAATGTGGCTTTAAATGCGGCAAAAAAGATTAACTATACCCTTGAGCAGGGTGCGTTGGATGTCATTAAGCAATTTGCCACTAACGGGCGGGAAGCCGTAAATATCATTCAGATTGCGGCCGGTATTGTGCAAAGCACTGGCAAAGGCGAGCGAAGCATTGCCCAGGCTGATGCGGAATGGGTCATAAATTTTGGTCAGTACAACCCGCGGCCTGAGAAAAAGGTTTCCCTTACTCCCCAAGTTGGTGTGGTTAACGGTCTGGCTGTATATGGTTCCAATATCGGTATGCTTATGGAGCTCGAAGTAACGGCTGTGCCTAATAATTATGGTACCGGCAAGCTAACCGTTACCGGCGTTATTGAAGAAGAAGAAATGGGTTCGCCCGGCAGGGTCGTGCGCCGCAAAAGCATGGCAAAAGGGTCACTGGATAATGTACTTACTGTATTGGCCAAAATGTGTGGTATTGAATATCATAGATATGACATCCATGTAAATTTTCCTGGTGGTGTTCCCGTAGATGGTCCGTCAGCCGGAGTGACGGTGGCTACCGCTATTTATTCGGCTGTTAATAACATACCTATCGACAATACTGTTGCGATGACAGGTGAAATCTCTATTCGCGGGTTAGTAAAACCGGTCGGCGGAGTGAGTGCGAAGGTAGCAGCCGCTAAGCAGGCTGGTGCGCGGCGAGTGATTATTCCTGCGGAAAATTGGCAGGGACTCTACAAGAATATGGAGATTGAAGTCATTCCTGTCGAAACCTTCGAAGAAGTATTGAAGCATGCCGTAATCAAGACCGGAGATGTGCTGCGGCAGGATGTAACGGTAACTATGCCGGAGGTATTGGCTGCTGCCGGTGTCGATAAAGTATAAATTTATCCGATGACTAACCCGCTCTAAGACTCCCGCTTTTGCAAGCGGGAGTAAGAGCGGCTAAGTCCCTGGATAATTCCGACTAAGATTCAGATGGGGTTACAACTCTATCTGAATCAAGTCTCCATTTATGCCAGTGCTAGCCGGGTTGCTAAACCCGGCCTATATTTATTGAGGAATAAAAGGATTTTTAGTGGTTGCTTTAGAATATTTTACATAGCGGTGTTGAAACTACTAAATGACCACTAAGATAATACCGCAAGGTTACCGAAGGGAGGAAGCTATATTGGCAGATAAACGCCGTATAATACCACTTTTGCCATTAAGAGGTATATTAGTTTTTCCATACATGATTATTCATCTGGATGTTGGCCGGGAAAAATCTATCAGTGCTTTGGAAGAGGCAATGGTGCAGGATCGTCTGATTATGCTGGCTACACAAAAGGATGCTCAAACCGACGCGCCGCAGCCTGAAGATATTTTTTCAGTGGGTACTGTTGCCGAAATTAAGCAGCTTTTGAAATTGCCGGGGGGAACCATCCGGGTATTGGTCGAAGGCTTGTACCGTGGTGAAATCGAAGAATTTATCAGCTTTGATCCTTACTATCAGGTTCAGATTAACGAATTTACCGAAGTTGAACCTAAAACACCGGAGGTTGAAGCGCTTACACGTACAGCAATTAATCAATTTGAACAATGGGTTAAGCTGAGCAAGAAGATACCACCCGAAACCCTGGTATCAGTCGTTGTTGTAGAAGAACCCGGCCGCCTGACTGACCTTATTGCCAGTCATCTGGCACTCAAAATTGAAGATAAGCAAACCCTGCTGGAGGCAGTAGAAATTAAAGACCGGTTGGAACGGTTATGTGAGATCCTTGGCCGCGAAATGGAAATTCTTGAACTGGAGAAGAAAATCCATGTCCGGGTTCGCAAGCAAATGGAGAAAACCCAAAAAGAATATTATTTGCGTGAACAACTCAAAGCCATTCAAAAAGAATTAGGCGAAAAAGATGAGCGCACCGCCGAAGTAGAGGAATACAGGCAGCGGGTCAAAGAACAAAACCTGCCCAAAGAAGTAGAAGAAAAAATCAATAAAGAAATCGACCGTCTGGAAAAAATGCCCCCGATGGTGGCGGAAAGCGGTGTTATCCGCACCTACCTTGACTGGCTGTTAACGCTGCCCTGGACTACGGAAACCGATGACCGGCTGGATATTAGTGTTGCCGAGGAAATCCTTGACGAAGATCATTATGGCTTGGAAAAAGTCAAAGAACGTATTTTAGAATATCTGTCAATCCGTAAGTTGACAGAAAAAATGAAAGGCCCCATTTTATGTCTTGTTGGTCCGCCGGGTGTCGGGAAGACATCGTTAGCCCGTTCTATCGCCAGAGCTATGGAACGGAAGTTTGTCCGCGTTTCGTTAGGCGGAGTTCGGGATGAAGCGGAAATAAGAGGTCATCGCCGGACCTATGTGGGCGCGCTTCCGGGACGTATTATTCAGGGTATGCGGACTGTAGGCTCAAAAAATCCTGTGTTTCTCTTGGATGAAATTGATAAAATGAATGCCGACTTCCGGGGCGACCCGTCATCTGCTTTGTTGGAAGTGCTTGACCCGGAACAAAATAATACCTTCAGCGACCATTATATTGAACTGCCATATGATTTATCCCGGGTACTCTGGGTAGTTACAGCTAATGTCATGCATAATATTCCGAGACCCTTGTTAGACCGTATGGAAGTTATCAGCATTGCCGGCTATACTGAGGAAGAAAAAATAGAGATCGCCAAACGGTATCTTATTCCCAAGCAAACAACCGACCATGGCCTCACACCGCAGCAAATTTCATTTTCAGAAGGAACTATCGCCAAAATTATTCGTGACTATACTCGCGAGGCGGGTGTACGGAATCTTGAGCGCAATATTGCCAATCTCTGCCGCAAAGCGGCGCGCAAAATTGTTCAAGACCAGGGACCTGTTATTAAGATTACGGCTCAGAACCTGCATACTTTCCTGGGAGCCACCAAATACCGTCATGCTCAGGCCGAGAAAGACAGCCAGGTGGGAGTAGCCACCGGCCTTGCCTGGACGGAAGTTGGCGGTGATGTGCTGGCTGTTGAGATTTCCACCATGAAAGGCAAAGGCAAGCTGACTTTGACAGGCCAGTTAGGCGATGTTATGCAAGAATCTGCGCAAGCCGGCTTCAGTTATATTCGTTCACGGGCAAAAGAACTGGGCATTGAAGAAGATTTTCATGAAAAGCTGGATATTCACATCCATCTGCCCGAAGGCGCCATTCCCAAAGACGGTCCGTCTGCCGGCATTACCATGGCAACTGCGGTCGCATCAGCACTGACCGGTAAACCTATCAGGAGCGATGTTGCCATGACGGGAGAAATAACTCTTCGCGGCAGGGTGTTGCCTGTCGGCGGCATTAAGGAAAAAGTCCTTGCCGCTCACCGGGCGGGAATAAAAACAGTCATGCTGCCCAAAGAAAACAAGCGTGATATTGATGAAATTCCGGCGAACGTCAAACGGAATCTTGCCTTTGTGCTTGTTGAACACATGGATGAAGTGCTGCAAACAGCAATGGTGAAAGAGTAATGGCAGATACGACCAGTTTTAATATTACCCATGCCAGTTATGCCGCCACTGCTGTTAATTCCAGTCAATATCCTGTAGGCGAGCTTACGGAGATAGCTTTCATTGGGCGCTCTAATGTCGGCAAATCGTCGCTGATTAACTCCTTGTGCCGTCACAATGGCCTGGCCCGTACCAGTGGGACGCCCGGCAAAACCCAGACCATTAATTACTTTCGCCTTACAGGCAAGCTGTCAGATCAATCACGGCTGGAGTTTATGCTGGTCGATCTGCCTGGCTATGGTTATGCCAAAAGAGCACAATCAGCCAGAGCAACCTGGTCTAAATTTATTGAGGAATATTGGCTAAAGTCAACGCGCCTTAAGCTGGTATGCCAATTAATTGATCTGCGTCATCCGCCAATGGAGAGTGATATTAACGTCTATCATTGGCTGATAGAACATGGCCTCAATGTTCAAGTGGTAGCCACTAAAGCCGATAAAATTTCCAAGAGCCGCATCCAGCAGCATATTCAGGTTATTACGCAAGGGATTAATATGGGTCAACTCCATCCGGGAGGCCGTATTATACCCTACTCAGCAGTAACTAACGCCGGACGGGATGAACTTCTTGACGTTATTAAGAATATTTTGCTAAAATAGGGATATCACACGGAGGGGACAGTCAGCCGGCTGTCCCTTTACTTATATTCAAAGTTGGGAGGACACATATGCTAACCCCTTTTGATAAAGAGCTGCTTAATATTATCCAAACCAGACTGCCGCTGGAATCACGGCCCTATGCGAAGGTAGCGCAATGGTTAGAGGTTGAGGAAAGTACGGTGCTGGAACGATTAAACTGGCTCAAAGACAATGGCTACATAAGGCGATTTGGCGCTTTTTTTGACTCGGCCTGCCTGGGGTATGTCAGCACGCTGGCAGCTGTCAAAGTCCGTCCCGAGCAGGTTGCCGCCGTTGCTCAGGCTGTAAATGCTTATAGTGGTGTAACCCATAACTACGAACGGGAAAGTGAATATAATCTTTGGTTTACCCTGCTTACCGCCGATCAGGCTGAGCAGAACCGCGTTCTGGCAGCTATCCGCAGTTTGCCGGGGGTTGAGGGTTTACTCAGTCTGCCTGCCATCGAAAAATATAAGGTAAGTGTGGAATTTAGTTTGTAATTTTTTCCTGCGGAATAGATAAAACTGTTTTAACTCAGAGATCAAACAACCTGCGAGGTGTCATATGTTAGATAATCTGGACAAAAAACTAATTGCCGTTTTGCAAGGTGACTTTCCGCTGGTGCCTGAACCCTACAAAGTGTTGGCGGCAAAAGTCGGTATTAGTGAACAGGAATTGCTGGCAAGACTGGCTGCCTATCGTCAATCAGGGCGGTTGCGCAAAATGGGGGCCGTATTGCGCCACCGGGAAGTCGGGTATGCCGCTAATGCGTTGGGTGTCTGGAATGTGCCGGAAGCACGTCTTGCCGCGGTTGGGCAGTTAATGTCAGGCTACCGGGCGGTTACCCATTGTTATTCCCGGATTTCACTGCCGGAATGGCCTTATAACTTTTACACCATGCTCCATGCCCATACGCGCGAGGAGTGCCGGGCTTTAGCCGAGACACTGGCTCAAGCCGCGGGACTGGAGCATTACATGCTGCTATTCAGTACACGCGAGTGGAAAAAAACCAGTATGAGTTATTTCCCTGAATATGCGAAGGAGAGTGGCGGAAGTGGTGGATAAAGTTCTTAGAAACTTTGAGGATATACTAAACGCGGTAAAAGACAAGGCTCCTAAGCGGGTAGCTGTCGCTGTGGCCCAGGATGATGCGATTATGGAAGCCGTTCAGGGAGCGCGTGAACAAAAAATTGCTGAGTTTATACTGGTCGGAGACAGGGAGAAAATTCATGAAACTGCCGGTAAACTTGGTGTTAGCCTGGAGGATGTGCAGATAATACACGAACCGGATGACCGCAAGGCGGCGTATCGGGCGGTTGCTTTGGTATCCGGCGGCCAAGCCGATGTATTGATGAAGGGTCTGATTAATACTGCTGATTTATTAAGAGCAGTGCTTGATAAAGAAATTGGCTTACGCACAGGCAGAGTGCTTAGTCACACGGCGGTCTACGAACTGCCGGGATTTGACCGTTTACTGATGGTAACTGACGGCGGAATGAATATTGCGCCAACTTTGCAGCAGAAAGCAGATATTATTCAAAACAGCGTTCAATTAGCCAGGGTGCTTGGAATCAGTCCGGCCAAAGTAGCCGTATTGGCTGCTGTTGAAGTGATTAACCCCGACATGCCGGCCACCTTGGAAGCGGCTGCACTTACCAAAATGGCAGACCGTGGGCAGATTAAAGGCGCCATTGTTGATGGACCGTTGGCGCTTGATAATGCTATTAGCCTGGAAGCCGCCAGCCACAAAGGGATTAAAAGTCCGGTTGCCGGCATGGCCGATATTTTAGTTACCCCAGATATTGTGGCAGGTAATATCCTGGGAAAATCACTGGTCTATATTGCAAAAGGAAAAATTGCCGGTTTGGTTTTGGGGGCCGCTAAGCCAGTTGTGGTCACTTCACGGGCAGATACCCATGAAGCGAAATTGATGTCAATTGCTCTAGGGGCATTGCTTGGCTGAAAAACAGCGCTTATTGCGCTGTTTTTTTATTTTTAAGGATAAGGGCTGACTTTTGCTTCCATTGCCAGCCTAAGCCACGGTTTCTTTGTGCTAAAAAAACAACATTTTTACCTAAAAATGATAATACTATTTAATTCATCAAAAATCGACATGCGTAAAAAGGGTATTTTTGTAAAAATAAAAAATTAATAAAAATTTGCAAATATTTAAATAAATGCAGCAGGAATTTGTTGGCGTGAGTAGAATATCATCAGAGGTAAGGTGGTCAGACCACCTGCCCGCAATGCCATATTATGGAAAATGGAAAAATGGATTGAAGGGCAAAAAAAATTGTACAAAGGGGGTGAATTTAAAGAAAAATACGTGAACTCAGCTATAGAGATAAATAAAAAAACCCAAACTAAAAAAGGGGTGTAAATTATGACGTGGACACAAATCTATGACCCAATGGGCAGTTTAGCTTTATCGGCACTGATGGCAGCAATTCCAATGATTATTATATTTTATTTGCTGGCCATCCGCCGGGCGCCAGGTCAAATTGCCGGAGGTGCCGCTGTTGCCTCCGCAGTACTTGTGGCAGTGCTGGTATACAAGATGCCTGTTGCGACAGCGCTTACTGCCACAGTAATGGGTGCCTTTTATGGTGTGTTTCCCATCTTCTGGATCGTTATAACCGCAATTTTCATTTACAATATGACCGTCGAAACCGGTCAATTCGAAATAATTAAGAACTCAATTGCCTCCATTACCGATGATCGTCGTTTACAAGCATTGCTAATCGCTTTTGCTTTTGGCGCTTTCCTTGAAGGGGCTGCCGGTTTTGGCACACCTGTAGCCATTTCGGCAGGTATGCTGGTAGGTCTTGGTTTTAATCCGCTTTATGCTGCCGGCCTTTGCTTAATTGCCAACACGGCGCCGGTTGCCTTCGGTGGTATCGGTATTCCCATTATTGTTGCCGGCCAGGTTACCGGTATTGAAACCATGAAAATCAGCCAGATGGTTGGCCGTCAATTGCCGTTCCTCTCAGTAATCATTCCCATTTGGCTTGTTGTACTTATGTCCGGCTGGAAATCCACCATGGAAGTATTGCCTGCCTGTTTGGTAGCCGGTATCTCCTTTGCAACACTCCAATGGTTTTCCTCAAACTATATTGGACCAGAGCTTCCCGATATTTTGTCCGCATTGGCGGCCATGATTTCACTGGCTCTTTTCCTCAAAATCTGGAAACCTGCTAAAACCTGGCGGTTTGCAGATGAAAAAGCTGCCGCTACGAGTATGGCGAATGTGCCTAAGTATAGTGCAGGCACTATTTTCAAAGCCTGGTCGCCGTTTATCGTCCTTACCGTTATGGTTATTCTCTGGGGCCTGAAGCCTGTTCAGGCAGTGATTGATGCTGTAAGTATCAAAATCCTTGTTCCAGGTCTTGATAAAGTAGTTATGCAGGTGGCACCAATTGCCAAGCAACCGACTGCCATGGCTGCTCTATATAAAATCAACTGGATGAGCGCAGCCGGTACCGCCCTCTTCATTGCCAGCATAATCTCAGCCATGATTCTGGGTGTTGGCCCTTCCCGCTTCGTCAGCTTGTTTGCTAAAACCTTTAAACAGTTAACCAAACCGCTTATCACTATTCCCTGTGTTCTTGGTCTTGCTTATATCATGAACTATTCGGGTATGAGCTCCACTTTGGGCTTGTTCCTGGCAGGTACCGGCAGCTTCTTCCCCTTCTTCTCGGCTTTCCTTGGCTGGCTGGGTGTTTTCCTGACAGGCTCGGATACTTCGGCTAACGCCCTGTTCGGCAATCTCCAGGCCGTTACTGCCCAACAAGTAGGGATGGAACCTGTTTTGGCTGTTGCCGCTAACTCATCAGGCGGCGTTACCGGTAAGATGATTTCGCCGCAAAGTATTGCTGTGGCAACGGCTGCAACCGGACTTGTCGGTAAAGAAGGCGATTTGTTCAGCTTTACAGTAATGCATTCGCTCGTATTGGCTGTTATCATTGGTTTAATGACTTATGCGCAGGCATATTTCTTAACCTGGATGATTCCTTAGGAGAAATGTCGCTGCAGAAAGAATCAGGATTTTAGTCCGGGATATAGAAATGCTATATTCTGGGTAAGATATGGGGGTGGGAATTTATATTCCCACCCCTAATCTTATTTGGTCAGCTTACATGTTTCTTAGAATATGGACACAAACTTAGAATAACCGTTATGACAGATACATGTTTCCGTAGATTGACTGTTGTCCATAGGTGTTTTATGCGCCGTGGGCGGCAGTCAGGCTACGGCCTGACTATGAAGAGGCTCAGCCGGGATGGCTGACAGCCCGGAAGGTTACATATTTTGAGGAGGTGCTCTTATGGCCGAAGTTTCACTGCAAGGTGAACAAAGAGTATTCATGACAGGCAATGAGGTGTGTGCCTGGGCTGCGGTAGCAGCTAAAGCCGATATTATGTATGGCTACCCGATCACACCACAGAATGAGATTATGCATTATTGGACAAGGCTTGCTCCTAAGTACGGGAAACGCTTCCTGCAAACCGAAGACGAAATTTCCGCCGGCTTCACTACTCTTGGCGGTGTAATGACAGGCAGGAAGGCATTTACCGCAACCGCAGGTCCTGGCAACGTGCTCATGCAAGAGTCTGCCGGTATGGCTGAAATGATGCGTCTGCCGATTGTCTATATAATTCAGCAGCGGGGCGGCCCCTCAACGGCAACCGTTATCTATGCCCAGCAAGAGACCATTCTGACAACTTTCGGCGGTAATGGCGAGGGGCATCGTATTGTCTACTCGACTGCTACCCATCAGGAACTGTTTGATTATACCATTAAGGCTTTTAATTCGGCCTGGAAATATCGTTTTCCGGCATTTGTCCTGGGTGATGGCTATCAGGCTAAAATGCGTGAGCCCCTGACTATCTATGACCCTGCTGAAAAAGGCGTGGCTTTAGTGAAGCCGGAACCCCTCCTTGGCGATACTGAAAACCCGGGACGCACAATCAAGCATCTTCGCAACACGTATAACACGGAAGATGAGTTGTATGAAGTCGTAATGAAGAATCAGCATGATTGGGATAAGATGGCTGAAGAAGTAGTTGAATGGGATGCCAGAGGCTGTGAAGATGCGGAAGTGATTTTTCTCACCCATGGCATTGTATCACGCGCCGCACTGACTGCTTATAACCAACTGCGTGCCAAAGGCGAGAAGGTTGGTTATTTCCGTCCGATTACCGTTCGTCCCTTCCCGGGCAAACAACTGCAAGAGGCAATAAAAGGTGTCAAGAAATTGCTGGTCGCCGAATCGGCGTACGGTCAGTTATTGAAACTTGTTCAACATGAGATATTCGGCAGCACAATTGAAATTGTCCCCATGCTGCGCCCCGGTGTCGGCATCACTACCGAAGAAATGCTTGAAGCGTATAACAAACTGTAGATTTAGGAGGGAGGACTACCATGCAAGAACTTAAAGAAAACAACGTTCTTCAGCCGGCTATGCCTGCCAGTTGGAATGAAGAAACAAAAGCACATAAATTTTGTCCCGGCTGCGGTCATGGAATTATTCTGAAATGCCTTGGCGAGGCCATTGACGAATTAGGTATCAAAGATAAAATGGTTTTTGGCTGTGATATCGGCTGTTCACTCTTGGCCTGGGATTTTTTCAATGTTGACACAGTACAGACCCATCATGGCCGCACTACCCCGGTAATCACCGGTATGAAGCGTGCCAATACCGATATTATCGGTGTTGCTTACATGGGTGATGGCGGCGGGTATGCCATTGGCTCTCAACACCTTTTCAATGCGGCGGTTCGCGGCGAGAAGATTACCATAATCCTGTGCAATAATGGTAACTATGGTATGACAGGCGGCCAAATGGCTCCAACTACCCTGCCTGGCATGAAGACCGAAACTACTCCGTATGGACGTGATATAGAACAAACCGGGCATCCTACCAAAGGGCCTGAAATGGTGGCTGCCGTAGCGCCGGAGGGTGCTTATGTCGCCCGCGGTACAGTGGCCAACCCACGCCAGCTCAAAGGTTTTATTAAAAAAGCTCTCCAAAATCAAATGGATGGCAATGGTCTGTCTTTTGTAGAATGTCTGGCCGGCTGTCCGACTAACTGGCGTACCAATGCCAAACAAACCTGGGAGTTTATCGAGAAAGATATGGCAGCGTATTACAAAGTCGGCGAACTTAAGACGCCGCAAGCAAAGGAGGGCTAAGTTGATGGCAAAGGTTGTTAAGATAGCTATTGCCGGTGAGGGTGGTCAAGGTGTTCAGTCCATTGCCGAAATCCTGGCTGAAGCCGCCAATGAAGAAGGAAAAAATGCGTTATATATTCCCAACTTTGGTGTAGAGCAGCGCGGCGGCGTTTCTATTGCCTTTGTACAGGTAAGTGACGGCGAGATTGGCGCTCCTAAGTTTCAGAAAGCCGATATTCTTATTCCGGTAAGTCCGCGTGCAGTTCAGCGGACAAAAACCTATGCCGGGAAAGATACGGTATATATATATGATAATTCGCTTATTCAGGAAGGCCAAGTGAGCGACAACATTATCGGTATGCAATATTTTGATGTAACGCCGCCATGTCCGACAGCCGAGCACCCTAATGCTGATTTGCCACAGGACTTGATTGCCGGCGAGCCTAAAACCTGTTCGTTTACTAAACCCGGTCCGGGTGTTGATCCGGCTGATATTCCCGAAGTTAAAAAGGTTGTGGCCATCCCTGCCAATGATATTGCCAAAAACGAAATGCATCCGCGTGTTTTCAATATTATTATTCTTGGTGCAGTCATTGCAGCAACCGAACTGCTGCCGATGGACAGCATTAAGAGAGCACTGGAAAGCAAACTTGGTGACAAATTTAAGCAAAATCCCAAACTCCGCGACATGAACTTTGAGGCTCTGGAGCGCGGCTACAAACTCATTAAGAGTGCGATGTAAGGAGGGGAAAAAATGGCTAAAGTTAATTGGGAATCTGCAAAATATGACGGAGAAAAAGGCTTCTGGGCTACTTTCCCTAACCTATGCAAAGGCTGCGGCTTATGTATAGAAAAATGTCCGGTAAAGTGCATTATCTGGTCGGAAGAGCTGGGGGTTTATGGTACACCGCGTGTCGAAGCCGATATGGAAAAGTGCATTCTTTGCGGTATTTGTCAGATGGTATGTCCGGATTGCGCTATTCGGGTGGAAAAAAATAAATAATCCAACTATTATTGTAGACTATTATCGATGAAATGGTGTATTATAGAAACAGATTCTGTCTTGTAGGTGATTATTGAGTGAGCAAATTTCCAGACAATATTTTTGATATAGTTAGTGAAGACCTTGTGGCTGTTGAAGAGGAACTGTACTCTATAATACAATCGCCGGTAGACATGGTTAATGATATTGGTGTGCATCTGGTACAAGCGGGCGGTAAACGCATACGGCCCGCTTTGTATCTATTGTGTGCCCGTGGCGGGGTTCCCAATCAGGCGGAACTGCTGCCTATGGCGGTGGCTATTGAGCTTATCCACATGGCAACTCTGGTGCATGATGATATTATTGACAATGCCGCTACCCGGCGCGGCCGGCCAACCGCTAATGCCCGTTGGGGCAATCACAGTTCGGTATTAACAGGAGACTATTTATTTGCCAAGGCATTTTCAGCCATTATTTTGGCCCGGAAAAATATGCTAAAAATTTTGACAGATGTGATTTGTAATATCTGCGAGGGCGAGATCATACAACTGAAAGAAGCATTTAATGCCAATCAGACTGAGGCCGACTATCGTCTTAGAGTAGCCCAAAAGACGGCTGACTTTATTGCCGCCAGCTGCGAGCTTGGGGCAATTGCCGGCGGTCTTGACGAAAAGAGTGTTATCCGGGTCCGGGAATATGGATATGCGCTGGGCATGGCTTTTCAAATAACCGACGATATCCTGGATATCACAGCTTCTGCCGAACAGTTGGGTAAACCGGTTGGCAATGATTTGCGGCAGGGAATAGTAACACTGCCGGTCATATATGCCTTAAAAAATAGCCCGCGCTCAGATGAACTGCGAAATATTATCATAAACCAGAAAATGTCTGATGATGAAGTTAAGCGAGGCTTAGAAATCATTCACCAAACAGAAGCTGTTGAGTACAGCTATGGGCAGGTGCATACCTATTTGCAACATGCCCGCAATAGTTTGCCGGCAACACTTAATAGCTCTGTGAGAGAATCCTTGTTTGCAGTAGCCGACTTTGTGGGACTGCGTAAATACTAGTGTGATCTCCGGAGGTGCTAATGTTTAAGCCTGTTAAAACCAAAAAAGTATATGAAGAAATCATTGGGCAGATAAAAAAACTGATTATTGACGGTAAATTGCAGCCGGGAGACAAATTGCTTTCCGAAAGAGAGCTTGCAGAAACCTTGGATGTCAGTCGCGCCTCGGTACGCGAAGCTTTCAGTGCTCTGGAAATTATGGGCATTATTACCATTCGTCCCGGTGAAGGCAGCTTTGTCAGGCAGGTTTCCTATGAAGGCATGATGGAACCGTTATCATTCTTTTTACAAGTAGAGATTGATGATCTTTTTCAATTGCTTGAGGTGCGTAAGATTCTCGAAATAGAAACGGCAGCGCTGGCTGCCATGCGGGCAACACCGGAAGATCTTGAAGATATAAAGTGCGCGCTTGCTTCTATGCTTGAAGAAGTTAATACCGGCGGTATCGGGGAACATGGTGATGCAGCTTTTCATTTTTCAATTGCCAAGGCGGCTAATAATCCGGTTTTGATCAAAGTAATGCATACCATCACCGATTTATTGACCAAGACGTTTCGCACCACCCGGCAAAAAATGTTTCTGATTGAAAACATGCCAACACTGTTGCATCAATCTCATTATGAGATATATGAAGCCATCACTGCCCACAATCCACGCTTAGCCAGACGCAAAATGCAAGAACATCTTAGTTTGGTTGAAAGTGTGCTTGCCAAAATTAAAAAGGGTGAACTCGACACTCCCAAAATGCAGGGAGACAGTAAAAAGTTGCAGATTCCTAATGAAGATTACGGCTTTCCTTCGTAATGTGCTTGGCAGGGCATATAAGGGCAGCCGTATTTTTGTTGTTGCTTTGTCGCATTGTTTTTTTTGGAGCGGACAGGTATAATATATTATATGTCCAAGAATGAAAAGGGGGATGGTAGCTATGTTTAGTTTTAGTATGCCGGAATTGGTGTTGATATTAGTCATTGCTTTGATTGTATTTGGTCCGGGAAAACTTCCCGAAGTTGGTAAGGCAATTGGCAAGGGAATTCAGGAATTCCGACGGGCCAGCACGGATATTACCAATCCTAAAGAAGAAACGACTAAAGTTGAGGCCAAAACCATTGATAACAAGCAGACTGACGAGCATAAGTGAGGGGTTTGATGCCTGAGAATACGCGTAATGAGGATAATAACCGGGTAACACCTGAAACTACGGAAAACACCGGAGTAATATACAGTGATAAAGTTATTCGTGAAGACAGCCGACCAGACGCGTCTAGGATTGATGAAGAACCACCGCAAGGCTCAATGTCGCTAATCGGACACCTGGAAGAACTGCGGCGCCGTCTGATCACCATGATTGCAGCTATTGTTATAGGCAGCATTGCCTGCTATTTCTATGCTGCTGAAATTACCGCACTTATCACTGTACCGGCTGGAAAGCTTTATTATATGAATCCGGCAGAAGCATTCTTTACCTATTTGAAGGTTTCCTTCTTTGCCGGATTTTTATTAGCTTTGCCGATAGTTATGTATCAATTGTGGGCCTTTATTGTACCGGCCATGACAAATAATGAGCGTACGGCCGGGATTTTTTTGGTGCCTGCTTCCATTGTTTTATTTTTTGTCGGTCTGCTATTTTCCTATTATCTTGTTCTGCCGGCAGGAATTAGATTTTTTATGGGATTTGCGACAGACAACCTTCAACCGATGTTTTCCATAGGACAATATTTGTCTTTTGTCATTTCCTTTCTTTTGCCTTTTGGCTTTATTTTTGAATTGCCTTTATTTATACTGGTGATGGCCAAGATGGGCATTATCAGTTCCCAATTTCTCCTGGCTAAACGTAAGCTGGTGCTGGTGATGTCTTTTGTGGTCGGGGCTGTAATTTCACCCACCCCTGATGTTTTTTCGCAAACGATGATAGCAGTACCCATGATCCTGTTGTATGAAATAAGCATATTAATTGTAAAACATATATTGCAAAAGTAGATTTTTACCTCGCAAACTCGAAAGGAGTATTGACTTGGCCTACAATGATCTACGGGAATTTATTGCTGCACTGGAGTCGCGGGGATGGCTGAAACGCATCAGTCAGCCAGTCGATTGTGAGCTTGAAATTACCGAAATTACCGACCGGGTCTCTAAAATGCAAGGAGATAAGAATGTCGCCCTGCTGTTTGAGAATGTTACAGGCTATGATGTGCCGGTATTAATGAATGCGTTCGGTAGCATGGAACGTATGGCTTTAGCGCTTGGTGTCGATAAAATTGATGATATTGCCCAGGAAATACGACAAATTTTGAAGCTGCCTTATATTTCATTACAAAATAAACTGGATTTGGTTAAAATTATCCCGACAGCTAAGCGGGCAATCAACTTTCCTAAATATGTGAAAAATGCACCGTGCAAGGAAATTATTATTAAAGATCAGCCTTCACTGGATAAATTTCCGATACTGAAATGCTGGCCGGGAGATGCCGGCCGGTTTATTACATTGCCGTTGGTATTCACCAAGAACCCTGTTAATGGCAAACGTAATGTTGGCATGTACCGGTTACAGGTTTTTGACCAAAAAACAACAGGCATGCATTGGCATATTCACAAAAACGGGGCCGAAAATTACCGTGCCCACAGGGAGTTAGGTAAAGATAAGATTGAAGTTGCGGTTGCCATTGGCGGCGATCCTGTGATTACCTATGCGGCTACAGCACCTTTGCCGCGAGATATTGATGAAATGGTTTTTGCCGGTTTTTTAAGAAAAAAAGCCGTGGAAATGGTTAAATGTGAGACAATTGATGTTGAAGTACCGGCAGGTTCGGAGATTGTGCTTGAGGGCTATGTAAACCTGGACGAATTACGTCTGGAAGGGCCCTTTGGTGACCATACCGGCTACTATTCATTGGCCGATAATTACCCTGTTTTTCATATTACCTGCATAACTCATCGCAAAGATCCAATTTATCCGGCTACCATTGTGGGTAAGCCGCCGATGGAAGACTGCTTTCTGGCTAAAGCGACAGAACGCATTTTCTTGCCGGTGCTGCAAATGCAGCTGCCCGAGATTGTTGATATCAATCTGCCGCTGGAAGGCGTATTCCATAATTGTGCAGTGATATCCATTAAAAAGAGCTACCCGCAGCAGGCTAAAAAGGTAATGCACGCCATCTGGGGTATGGGACAAATGATGTTTACTAAAATGATTATTGTCGTTGATGAGCATGTTAATGTTCAGGTGATGGAGGAAGTTTGGTGGCGGGTATTTAATAATATTGATGCCAGGCGCGACATTGTTATGGTAGACGGACCGCTTGACGTTCTCGACCATTCCTCGCCAATGCCCAATTGGGGAACAAAAGTGGGTATTGACGCTACAAAATCATGGCCGTCAGAAGGACAAACCCGTGAATGGCCTGATGAGATCACCATGTCTGACGACATTAAGAAAATGGTTGACGTTAAATGGAAGGATTTAGGACTTGAGTAAGTTAAAAGCCCACCTTGATAATATTGCTTTGTCCCATTCCGTGTTTGCGCTGCCATTTGCCTATATGGGAGCGTTTTTGGCTGCCGGCGGTTTTCCCAGTGCTCACGACCTTTTGTGGGTTACGCTGGCTATGATCGGTGCCCGCAGTGCGGCACTGGCTCTTAATAATTATATTGATTTAAAATATGACAGGCAGCATCCCCGGTTTACCAAACGGCCAATGGTTACCGGCGCGGTGAAAACCTGGGAGGCCGCTCTTCTCATTATTGTTTGTCTCCTGGTGTTCCTTCTGGCTGCATCCCAATTGCAACCGCTTTGCTTAAAACTCTGGCCGTTAGCACTAATACCTTTAGTCGTCTATCCGTATATGAAGCGATTTTCCTGGACCTGTCATCTGGTTCTAGGGGTGGCCTTGGCGGCAGCCCCTGTTGGTGCGTGGATTGCCGTTGCCGGTGAAGTTTCTTATGCTGTACTTTTTCTCGGATTATCGGTGGGGGTATGGATTGCTGCCTTTGACGTGATCTATGGCTGTCAGGATGTGGCGTTTGATAAAACCCATGGCCTCCACTCAATGGCGGTACGTTTCGGTGTTGACGGCGCTTTGAAGCTGTCGAAATACATGCATGGCATAAGTATTTTTGGTTTTATGATTGTCGGAGTATTGTTGAATTTGCATTTTATCTATTATATTGGCGTGGCATTAGCTGCCATTGTTTTAATCTATCAGCATTCTATTGTCAGTCCGGATGATTTGCGCCAGGTTACTCAGCGCTATTTCATGCGCAACGGCTTGGTGAGCACTTTGCTGTTTATCTTTACCGTTATTTCATTATATATGGTGCGGTAAACAATAGTGCTTGGATTAGCAATGGTGCGAAATTTAGCTATATTTGTAAATATGCCAAAGACATTACACGACAAAACCTCCATGTTTTTCGACAGGGAGGTTTTGTCGTGTAATAAAATGAAAATTCGCCAAAATGCGACAATAATATTTTTTTTAAGCAGTTAAAAACTAGCAGGAATTTCAGAATATAAAGCGAATTTTTTCAAATGAAATGTATGTGAAATAACAAACAAATAATGTTGTCGGGAAAACATGCTGTTGTTATTTCAAATTAACGGAAGAATTGGGAGGATTAAGAACCATGAGTATGCTAGACAAGTCCTGCTCTGATTTTCTGGAAGTGCTGGCCTCCAAAGCTCCGGTACCGGGCGGTGGCGGTGCAGCAGCCCTTGGCGGTGCCATCGGGATGGCTCTTTCCAACATGGTCGGCAACTTGACTGTAGGCAAAAAGAAATATGCCGAAGTGGAAGAGGAAGTTAAAGACCTAATTGTTAAAGGCAACAAGGTAATTGATGATTTAAAAAAATTGGTGGATGAGGATGCGGCGGTATTTGAGCCACTTTCCAAAGCCTATGGCTTGCCCAAAGACACACCAGAGCAGATAGCTTATAAAGAACAAGTTATGGAAAAATGCTCGAAAGATGCCTGTGAAGGCCCGATGGAAATTATGCGTAAATGCTACGAAGGAATTAAATTGCACGAGCGCATGGGTCAAATTGGCACCAATTTGGCAATTTCCGATGTCGGCTGCGGCGTAGTATTTTTAAAATCCGCCCTGATCAGCGGGATGCTCAATGTTGTGATAAACCTGAATACAATTAAGGATCAGGAATATGTTAACAAAAACAAAGCGGAAATGGAACAATTGCTGGCCGATGGCTCCAGAATCGCTGATGCTACGCTTGAACTGGTTCTTAATAAGATAAAGAAATAGGAGGAATCTGACGATGGCCGAAAGATTAGCCGGTAAAGCGGTGGCCGATGCCATGAAGGAGGAACTCTCCCAAAAGGTGGCAGCCATTAAAGCTAAAGGTATTACTCCCAAGTTGGGGATTATCCGGGTCGGTGCCCGTCCTGACGATCTCTTCTATGAGGGCGGCGCCAAGAAAACCTGTGAGTCCATTGGCATGGAATACCAAGTTTTCGAATATCCTGCCGATATTGATCAGGCTGCTTTTGAAAAAGCCGTGATCGAGGTTGGCGCTAATAAAGAAGTCAATGGTATTCTCATGTTTGCGCCACTGCCCAAGCAATTGGATGAGAAAAAAATTCGCAGTCTTATTCCTGTAGAAAAAGATGTCGACTGCATGACCATTGGCAGTGCCGCTAAAGTTTACACGGACGATCCTACCGGCTTCCCGCCCTGTACTCCTACGGCCTGTATGGATATTCTCAAATTCTATGATATCCCGTTAAAAGGTAAGAAAGCCGTTGTCCTGGGTCGTTCCCAAGTAGTTGGCAAGCCTGTTGCCATGCTGCTCTTAAGAGAGAATGCAACAGTAACCATTTGCCATTCACGGACAGATAATCTGCCGGCAGTCTGTGCCGACGCCGATGTTCTCATTGCCGCAGTGGGCCGGGCCAAAATGGTTAAGGCTAATTTTGTAAAACCAGGTCAAGTAGTAATTGACGTTGGGATTAATGAAGATCCGGACAATCCTGGAAAATATTGCGGTGATGTTGACTACGCCGAAGTAGAGCCGATTGTTGCCAAAATCACTCCGGTTCCCGGCGGTGTTGGCTCAGTTACAACCGTCGTGCTCTGCAAGCAAACCATTCAGGCTTGCGAAATGCAAAACGGATTGGCTTAACAATATTTGTAATTCTGCTATTGCACTAGGGGGCACAGCCAATGCAAACCGGTAACAGTAATTCACAGCATCTGCAGGATGGCTATCAGTTGGCTTATGAAAAAGCTTGCGCTGGCTTAGCTGCTAAAAATCCGGAAGAAATGGCCGCAAACAGTGGCGCTGAATTTGATGGTGGTGTATTTACACTTCAATACATAAATGACATGTACACTGTAAGCTATCCTGACGGGGAAGTCAGCTTTGCCGGACGCCAGGAACCGGTGCCGATAGCCACTAAAGTAGTTTTGCTTCACTACCTGTTTACTGCAAGCGGACACGCTCTGTCCGGGCAGTTGATATCTTTTAAAGAAATACCAGGCGGCATGATTTATTTGCAGCCATTCAATGGCCGGGTACTTGGCGGTTTTAAGGCCATATTTGGGAAAAAATCCGGTTTATTGCGCCAAGTGGGTGAAAAGCTGGGAGTTACATTTGCCCAATATGGTGATGTCTCTATTACACTGGACATTTTACCGCGCATTCCGATAACTTATGTTATCTGGGAAGGGGACGAGGAGTTCCCGGCTAATGCAACTGTATTATTTGATGCTACGGCTCAGTATTATCTACCCACCGAGGATTTAGTGGTGGCTGCTGCTGCCGGCGCCAGTCTGCTCAATAAAACAGTTCGAACCTTAAGTTAAGCGGCGAGCAGATACTGCCTGTATTTGACAGACAATTCCATATATACCGGCAATATGAAATTTTCGCAAACAATACAATTTGTTTGAGATAACCAAATTTAAGGAGGTGAAACTTTGAAAATTGCAGTCTCCGGCAAAGGCGGCGTCGGAAAAACGTCTGTCTCTGCCAGTTTAGCTAAATTATTTGCCCGTGAGGGCCGCCGTGTTTACGCAGTAGACGCTGATCCTGATGCAAGTTTAGGCTTGGCTTTAGGAATTCCTGATGATATCTTGGCTAAAGTAATTCCACTAATTGACATGGAAGAAACCATTAAGCAGAAAAGTGCCGGTGGTGGTTTATTCTATAGTCTTAATCCTGATGTGGATGACATATTAGATGAGTATTCCATTAGCGTGGGTAACATCAGATTTTTACGAATGGGCGCTATTAAACCAGGCGGTTCAGCATGTTATTGCCGCGAAAATGCATTTCTGTTCTCCGTAGTAGACGCTTTGATCCTGGATAAGGACGATGTGGTTATTCTTGATATGGGAGCAGGCATTGAACACTTGACCCGTGGCACATCAAAAGGTGTAGACCTGATGCTTGTTGTTACAGAACCGAGTAAGACCAGTGTTCAAACCGCAAGAGTAGTCATGCAGCTGGCTAATGATTTGGGCATTGAGGTTACAAAAGTTATTGCTAATAAGATTCGTTCTCCGAAAGAAGAAACATTCATCCAGGAACAGTTTACGACTCAAGAACTGTTAGGTGTCATTCGCTTTGATGACGAACTGCTGGATGTCGCTCTCGGAAACGAAGCAGACATACTTACCGGAGCCTTCAAAACGACCATGGAAGAAATCTATGGACGTATCGTTACAGGATGTAAAGTTAAAAAATAGCTTGCATTCTTAAATAACAACTTAAAAGGGGGATTTAGATTTATGGCTTGGGATGCTACGCAAATGAAGGATTGGCAAATCGCTGAGGCGGCGGAGGCCGCAGGAAATCTTCCCAGTACCGAGAAGTACCAGGAAATTCTGGGACTGCAAAAGGACGAAATTATTCCTTACGGCAAAACCCCGAAAGTCGATTTTCTGAAAGTCATTGACCGCCTGAAGGATAAACCTGACGGCAACTACATTGAGGTAACCGCCATTACTCCTACTCCGCTTGGTGAAGGCAAATCAACTACCTCCATCGGTATCATGGAAGGTCTTGGAAAACGCGGTGTAAACGTTGGCGGTGCCCTAAGGCAGCCTTCCGGCGGACCTACCATGAACGTTAAGGGCACTGCTGCCGGCGGCGGTAATGCGCTCCTCATTCCGATGACTGAGTTTTCGCTTGGTTTGACCGGCGACATCAATGACATTATGAATGCGCATAACCTGGGTATGGTAGCTATGAATGCCAGAATGCAGCATGAGGCTAACTATACTGATGCTGAATTGGCTAAGAGAAACCTCAAGCGTTTAGATATTGACCCCAAAAACATAGAAATGGGCTGGGTAATTGACTTTGCAGCCCAAGGTCTCCGTAACATCATTATGGGTCTTGGTGGTAAAAAAGACGGCTTTATGATGCATTCCAAGTTCGGTATTGCTGTTGGTTCTGAATTGATGGCTATTTTGGCTGTTGCGAAAGATCTGGCAGATATGCGCGAACGCTTCAAGCATATCGTAGTTGGTTATAACAGACAAGGCGAACCTGTCACTACCGGTGACCTGGAAGTTGATGGCGCTATGACTGCTTGGATGCGTAATACCATCAATCCGACACTTTGCTCCACAGTAGAAGGTCAGCCTTGCTTCGTACATGCCGGCCCGTTTGCCAATATCGCTATTGGCCAGTCCTCTATTATTGCTGACCGCATAGGCTTGAAGTGCTTTGATTATCATGTAACTGAATCTGGTTTTGCTGCCGACATCGGCTTTGAAAAATTCTGGAACGTTAAGTGCCGCTTAAGCGGACTTAAGCCTAACGTTTCTATCCTGGTTGCCACTGTTCGCGCCCTTAAGATGCATGGTGGCGGACCTACCGTTGTACCAGGCCGTCCGCTTCCTGACGAGTACACCAAAGAAAACCTTGGCCTCTTAGAAAAAGGCTGTGAAAACATGGTGCACTTGATCAACATGATTAAGAAATCCGGTATTAAGCCTGTTGTTTGTATCAACGCTTTCTACACAGATACTGCTGCCGAACATGCGCTTGTGAAAAGGATTGCTGAACAAGCAGGCGCTCGCGCCGCTGTTTCCGAGCATTGGGCCAAGGGTGGCGACGGCGCTCTTGATCTGGCTGATGCTGTTATGGATGCTTGTAAAGAAAAAGTTGATTTCAAATATCTGTATCCGCTTGAAATGCCGCTTCGTCAACGCGTTGAGCTTATTGCCAAAGAAGTTTATGGTGCCGATGGTGTTGACTGGGCTCCTCTGGCTCAAGAAAAAGCACAGAAATTTGAGTCTGATCCTAAGTACGCCGATTATTGCACGATGATGGTTAAGAGCCACCTGTCCTTGTCGCATGAACCGACCTGGAAAGGCGTACCGAAAGGCTGGAGACTGCCGATTCGCGACATCCTGGTTTATGGCGGCGCCAAATTCCTCTGCCCGATGGCCGGTGCTATCAGCTTGATGCCGGGAACCAGCTCTGACCCTGCATATCGCCGTATTGATGTTGACGTTAATACCGGCAAAGTTAGCGGTTTGTTCTAAATTTTATAAAAAAACAAAAATATACAAAAATTTTCTCATAACTCAGCAGGTATTCGCCCGCCTAAGGGCGAATACCTGTAAGTGTAGAGTTTGTGAAAAAAACCTCATAATTAACCGATCCTGACTAGTTAAGCTCCTTGTAAGTGGATTCACCTGAAAAACAACTATGATGAACATAGGGAGGAAAAGAAGAATGTCCGAACAAAGAACAATTGACGTGGCAGCAACTCAGATGCTGGATAAAGCCAAAGAAATCGGCTTTTTAACAACATTTGATCGCGCCAAAGCTCAAGAGCCTCGTTGTACCTTTGGCAATACTGGTATTTGCTGCCGTATTTGCTTACAAGGTCCTTGCCGCATTCTGCCCAAGAAACCAGGTGGTAATAAAGGTATTTGTGGTGCCGCTGACTACACCATCGTTGCTAGAAATACCGTTCGTTACATTGCAGGCGGCGCTGCGGCTCACTCCGACCATGGCCGCGAAATCGCAGAAGTTCTGCTAAGTGTTGCTGAAGGAAGAGTTCATGACTATAAAATCACAGATGCCGATAAGCTCATAAGAGTTGCGAAAAAAATCGGTGTTGAAACCGAAGGCCGCGAAATGATGGCAATCTGCAAAGACGTAGCTAGCGCAGCTCTTGCTGAATTTGGCCGTGTTGATGAGACTAAAGAGCTTGCCTGGATTAACGCTTATACAAATGAAGAAAGACTTAACATTTGGCGTAAAACTGCTATTATGCCTTCCGGCATTAACTTAAGTCTGGCCAAATTACTCCACCAAACTCATATCGGTGTTGACTCCGACCCTGTTAATATTATTTTTGGTGGTCTTAAGGCTGCCTTGTGCGATATCGACGGTCAGCATCTTGCTACCGACTTGTCGGATATTCTCTTTGGTACTGGCGTTCCTGTAGTAACTGAGGCTAATCTTGGCGCAATCAAAGAAGATAAAGTTAATATTGCTCTCCATGGTCATAATCCGCTTCTTTCCCAAATGGTTGTTAAGGCTGCCAAAGAAATGCAGGAGGAAGCTAAAGCTGCTGGCGCTGCAGGCATTAACCTTGTTGGTATCTGCTGCACCGGTAACGAGGTTCTGACTCGTGAAGGCGTTGCCATTGCCACTAACTTTGCTACCCAAGAGCTTGCTATTATGACTGGTGCTATGGACGCAATGGTTGTTGACGTTCAGTGTATCATGCCGAGCATACGCTCTGCCGCTGAATGCTATCACACTAAGATCGTTACCACCATGCCAATCATGAAGATTCCTGGATCATATCATTTTGCGTTTGATGAGCACCAAGCTGTTGACAGTGCCAAAGAAATTATCCGTTTAGCTATTGATGCCTATAAAAACCGGGATAAGTCAAAAGTATGTATTCCCGAACTCAGAAATAAAGTTGTTGCTGGTTTCACTTTAGAAGCCATGTATAACATTTTTAGAAAAATTAACCCGGAAAATCCGATGAAAGTTGTTGCCGACGCGATTGAGGCCGGAGAAATTAAAGGGGTTGCAGCTCTTATTGGCTGTAATAACCTGAAAGGCACTCATGACTACAACCATACTACAATCGCCAAAGAGTTGGCTAAGAACGATGTTCTTCTTATAGCTACCGGTTGTTCAGCTCAGGCTCACGCGCTGGCTGGTATGATGAACGGTGATGCTGTTAAAGAATATGCAGGTGAAGGTCTGAAAAAATTCTTTGCCCGTTTGAATGCAGTTGCCGGCTTAACTGAAGAGTTGCCGCTGATGTTCCACATGGGTTCTTGTGTTGACAATAGCCGTTGCCAGGACTTTGCTACAGATCTGGCTAACACTATGGGCTTAGAATATGCAGAAGTTCCTTATGTTGTCAGCGCTCCGGAAGCAATGTCGGAAAAGGCTGTTGCTATCGGTTCCTGGAACGTTGCCTATGGTAATCCTACCCACGTTGGTGTTATTGCTCCGACTGTTGGTAGCCAGCTTGTCAATGATGTTGTTACCAAAGTTGCGGAAGACGTATTTGGCGGTTTCTTTTTCTGGGAACCGGATGCTCATAAAGCTTCTGCCAGAATGGTCGAGATACTGGAAGAACGCAATTGGAAGAATGCTATGCGTAAAAAAGCCCGTGATGCACAAGAGGCTGCCGAGTAATTAACTTTGATACCCTGCTATTAGCTACTCAATAGATAATGAGAAATTGACTCTATGAAGGAGGAAGAAAAACAATATGTCTATGGAGCTTTTTAAAGGCGCCTATGAAGGTGCTGTCACAGCTACCAGCTACGCAGAAATTCTTCTGGCGAAAGCTATTAAGGAATATGGTGCCGACTGCCCGGTTAAATATCCTGAAACCGCATACAGATTACCGGTTATCACTGCGCTGAGCGGTGAGGAAGTAAATACAATTGGTGATCTCGCCCCCATTCTTAATCGGGTTCGGACCACTAACATAAAAGAAGAACTGAATTTTGAAAATGCTAAATTGAACGGTGAAGCTACCCTGTATGCAGCTGAGATTATTGAAGCACTTCGTTACATCAATGGCGCTAAACCTGATAAATATCCGTATTGCGGTTTTATCGGTGATCCTATTCTTCGTAAATTCGGTGTACCTTTGGTTGACCAAACTATCCCTGGTGTTGCTGTTATCGTCGGTAAAGGCAAAGACAGCAAATCCACCGGCAAACTGGTAAAAGACCTCCAATCCAAAGGCATCATGATTTTCCTGGCCAACGAAGTAATCGAGCAATGTATTGAAGAAAATGTTAAAATTGGCGCTGACTTCATTACCTTCCCTCTCGGTAACTTCACCCAGGTTATCCATGCTGTTAACTTTGCTTTCCGTGCCGGTCTTGCTTTCGGTGGCATTCCTGCCGGACAGCGTGAACGTGCTATTGAATATCAGGCAAAACGCGTACTTGCGTTCGTAATCCAGCTTGGACCTAATGATATCGTTAAATTTGCTGCTGAATTTGGCGCTATCTTCATGGGCTTCCCGATTGTCACCGACCAGCCGGTTGCTGAAGAAATTCCTGACTGGTATCAATCTGAGCCTGATTATGAGAAGATTGGCAAACTCGGTCTCGAAATGCGCGGCATTAAAATCAAAATTGTTGATATCCCTGTACCTATCACCATTGGACCGGCTTTCGAAGGCGAAACCATCCGTAAAAAAGATGCACATGTTGAGTTCGGCGGCGGCCGCTCCACCAGCTTCGAGCTTGTTCGCATGGTTGATGCCGACCAGGTTGAAGACGGCAAAATCGAAGTTATCGGACCAGAAATTGATGAAATGCCGGAAGGCAGCGTCTTCCCGCTGGGCGTTATGGTTGACGTCTATGGCCGTAAGATGCAGGAAGACTTCGAAGGCGTGCTTGAGCGCCGTATCCACTACTTCATTAACTATGGTGAAGGTTTGTGGCACGTAGCCCAGCGTAACATGATGTGGGTGCGTATCGGCAAAAACGCTAAAGAATTAGGTTTCAAAATTAAGGATATCGGCGAAATTCTTATTGCCAAATTCAAATCAGATTATCCGGCAATTATTGACCGGGTACAAGTTACCATTATCACTGATAAAGATGTTATTGAAGATAAAATCAAGCTTGCTATTGAAAAATACGCAGCTCGTGATGCCCGTCTCAAAGGCCTTACCGATGAGTCGGTTGAGACCTACTACTCCTGCACACTCTGTCAGTCCTTCGCACCGAACCATGTTTGTATCGTATCGCCTGAGCGCGTAGGTTTGTGCGGTGCTGTAAGCTGGCTTGATGCCAAGGCTTCCAATGAGATTACTCCGACAGGCCCGAACCAGCCGATCGAAAAAGGTGAATGCACCGATGAGGCTAAAGGCAGCTGGAAGAATCTGAATGAATTCCTGTACACTCATTCCAACCGTACTGTAGAAAATGTAAACTTCTACACCATGATGGAAGATCCAATGACTTCCTGTGGTTGCTTTGAGGCTATTATGGCGATACTGCCGCTGTGTAACGGCGTTATGCTTACTACCCGTGAGCATTCCGGCGATACTCCTTGCGGTATGACCTTCTCCGCATTGGCCGGCACTTGCGGCGGCGGTGTTCAAACCCCTGGCTTCATGGGTATTGGCCGTCGTTACCTCTGCAGCTCTAAGTTCATTCCTGCCGATGGTGGCCTCGGACGTGTAGTCTGGTTGCCGAAAGAGCTCAAAGAATATCTCGGTCAAGACTTGGTTGATGCTGCTGTAGCTGCTGGTCTTGGTGCCGACTTCGTTGACAAGATTGCTGACGAAACTGTAGGTATCACTGAAGAAGAAATCCTGCCGTTCCTTGAAGAAAAACAACATCCGGCTCTTAAAATGGATCCGATGATGTAATTAACCCTAAGTAACCTTTTTGGAAGAATTCGGGACACATCCGGATAACAGCATAGCGTTTCTGATGTGTCCCGATTCTCATATTTTAAGTTCTTATATTCGAAAGGAGAAGAGAAAATGGCATTAACAGGTTTGGATATTTTCAAACAACTACCCAAAACTAACTGTAAAGATTGCGGTTCACCTACCTGCCTAGCTTTTGCAATGGCAATGGCTAATGGTAAAGCATCCCTTGATATGTGCCCGCATGCAACTGAGGCTGCTAAAGAAACACTAGGTGCAGCAACTGCGCCTCCTGTACGCACCGTTAAAGTAGGTGTAGGCGAACAGGAAATCGTGATGGGTGACGAAACCGTCCTCTTCCGTCATGACAAAACTTTCTATCATCCTACCGCATTGGCTATTCAAATTTCTGATACTCTGTCCGGTGCAGAACTAGATGCTAAAATAGCTAAAGTTAACGCTTTGGTAATGGACCGCGTTGGACAAAAAATTGCTATAGATATGGTTGCTATCACTAACTGCTCTGGCAATGCCGCTACCTTTAAAGCCGCTGTTGAGGCTGTAGCTGCTAAAGCTAACTTCGCTCTCATGCTGGTTGCCGATGCAGCAGGTTTGGAAGCTGCTGTTCCTGCCGTAGCTGCTAAAAAACCCCTTCTTCACGCCGCAACTGCTGAAAACTGGGAAAAAGTTGTAGAGCTGGCTAAAGCTAATAACTGCCCGGTAGTAGTAAAAGGTAATGGACTTGATGATACTGCTGCTTTAGTTGAAAAAGTGGCTGCTCAATATAAAGAGTTAGTTATTGACTTCGGTAATCAAAGTCAAGCCAAAACTTTGGCTGAAATGGTTAATGCCCGTCGTCTGGCAATCAAGAAAAAATTTCGTCCGTTTGGCTATCCGATGCTTGCTTGCACTCAAGCAACCTGCGCCAGGGAAGAAATCGTTGAAGCAACTACTTATGTTGCTAAATATGCCAGCATTGTTTGCATGAAGGCTGACGAACAAGCCCTGCTGCTGCCATTGATGGCTTGGCGTATGAACATCTACACCGATCCGCAAAAACCGATGGCTGTTGACGCTAAGGTTTATGAAATTGGTGACGTTACTCCGGACAGCCCTGTATATATCTGCACTAACTTTGCTCTTACCTACTTTGCTGTTGAAGGCGAAGTTGTTGGCAGTAAAATCCCTGGCTATATCGTAGCTGTCGACACTGACGGCGCATCAGTTCTTACTGCTTGGGCTGCTGGTAAATTCGTAGCCGAGCCGATTGCCGAGTTTGTTGAGAAAATGGGTATTATGAGCAAGGTTAACCATAAAAATATTGTTATTCCTGGTTATGTTGCTATCATCAGTGGCAAGCTTAAAGAAAAATCCGGCTTGGATGTAATCGTCGGACCTCAGGAAGCCGCTGGCATTCCGGCTTTCGCCAAAGCTAATTACCCGCACCTGATGAAGTAATACTTTCTTTATACTTGCTAACAAATGCTGAACTATCGGCATTACAAATCAGGAGGATAATTTAGGATGAACAAAAGGTTCGTAACATTTCTTCCCGCCGGCGTAAAAGTCGAGGTAGAGTCAGGAACGGATTTGCTTACTGCCGCAGGCAAGGCTAATATTGAGATAAAAGCACCTTGCGGCGGTGACGGTACTTGCGGCAAATGTGCAATTCATCTCAAAAATGGTAAAGCAAAAGCGAGAAGGGAAAGCCACTTGGCAGCGCGGCTTATGGAAAAAGGCATCAACTTAGCCTGTCAAACGCTGGTTCAAGACGAGGATTTGGTGGTAGAAATACCTAAAACTTCTGCCATGAGCAAGCATCAGGTCCTGGTTGACAGCAGTCCGGTAAATGCAGGTATGTCGGAAGCATTAAGTAATTATTTGCTTAATGTCTGGCAGCTTAAAGAATTGCTGTTAGAAAAGCAAGAAAGCCCGCTTAACGGCTATCCTTTACACCCGCTGTGCCGGAGTATACGATTGACCTTGCCGGCAGCCAGTCTTCAGGACAATCGCGATGACCTGAATCGCCTGACTATGGTTCTACGGAAAGAAACTAAATGTACGGACATTAATGTTCCTCTGGCAATTATTCGTGATTTGGGAGAAATTCTAAGGGCTGATAACTTTAAGGTAACTGTACTGCTGTCTGAGGTTGGTGGTAAAGCTGAAGTGATTGCCGTTGAGCCAGGTCATAGCCATCGGCCGCTGTACGGTATAGCCGTTGATATTGGGACTACTACCGTAGCAGCTTATCTTCTTGACCTTGAAAAAGGCAGAGTTGTCGATACGGCGGGAACTCATAACCGGCAGGCTCGCTTTGGTGATGATGTCATTAGCCGTATTGTATATGCTGTCGATGAAACGGATGGACTTAAAACTATTCATCAAGCTATCATCGATACAGTAAATAACTTGGTTTCAGACATATTGGTAAAACATAGAGCGATTAGAGAAAATGATATTCGTGTAATTATGACGGCTGGGAATACGACCATGGCGCATTTGTTCCTGGGGATTAACCCCAAATTTATACGTTTGGAACCGTATATTCCCACAGCTAATTTTTTCCCGGTTGTTAAAGCGCAGGAATTAGGACTGAGAGTTAATCCTGATGCTCCGGTGTTTAGTTATCCGTCAGTCGCCAGTTATGTGGGCGGCGATATCGTTTCCGGAACTTTATTTACCAATATGGGGAAAGAAGACGCGCCCATATCTCTCCTGATTGACATTGGTACGAACGGTGAAATGGTATTAGGTGCCGGTGATTGGCTGGTTACCTGTTCTTGTTCTGCTGGACCGGCATTTGAAGGTTCTGGGATAACCTTTGGTATGAGGGCTATGTATGGTGCTATTGAACGCATGGAAATCGACCCTCAAACCTATGAAGTATCTTACACTACCATCAATAACGGCAGAGCCATTGGTATCTGCGGTTCAGGATTAATCGACTGCCTGGCGAAACTGCGGCGTACCGGTATTATCGACCGGGCGGGCAAGTTTCAGACCAGTCTGCCAACTGACCGGATGCGTATTGGTGAGGCAGGCCCTGAATTTGTTCTTGTCTGGCAGGATGATTCTGACCTTGATCGCGATATCATCATTAGTGAAGCTGATGTCAAAAATCTGCTCAGAGCAAAAGGTGCTGTATTTGCCGGAATTCGTACCATGCTAAATGTGGTCGGTTTTGAACTGGACAGTATCGAAAACGTCTATGTGGCAGGCGGATTTGGTAACTATCTCAATATTCCTGATGCTATAGCCATTGGTCTGTTGCCTGATATACCTGTACAAAAGTACAAGTATGTGGGCAATACATCAGCCAAAGGGGCCTGCATGGCATTATTGTCTCAGGAAGCATGGGCTGAAGCCAACAATCTGGCAAGTAAGCTGACCTATATCGAATTATCGGTCGGAAACTTATTTATGGACGAATTTGTATCATCCCTGTTTATTCCACATACTGATTTAACACTATTTCCCAATGTTGATCTTTAATAATTTAAAGCTATAGTTTGGGAGCATTGAAAGGAGTTTCAAGACATGGCAAAACAAATAGCAGTGGCAGGAAAAGGAGGTACAGGTAAGACTACATTTACCGCACTCCTTATCCGGTATTTGGTTAAAAACAATAAAGGCTCCATTCTGGCGGTTGACGCTGATGCTAATGCCAACCTGAATGAAGCCCTAGGCATGGAAATTGAACAAACAATTTCTGAGCTGATAACCAGTACCAAAAACCCGAAAAATATTCCTGCCGGTATGACTCAGGAGACGTATATAGAATATAAACTCCAATCGTCTTTAGTTGAATCAGACTATGTTGATATGCTGGTGATGGGGGGACCTGAGGGTCCGGGCTGCTATTGTTTTCCTAATAACCTCCTGAAGGGTTATATGGATAAGCTTAGCAAAAACTACAGCTATGTACTTATGGATAATGAGGCAGGTCTGGAACACATTAGCCGCCGGGTAACGCAGGATATTGATTATATGTTCGTTGTCAGCGATGCTTCGGCACGGAGTATTCGCTCGGCCGGTCGTGTTCGCCAACTTGTCGATACCCTTAAGTCGGATGTAAAGAACATCTACTTGGTTGTTACTAAGACACAAAATGATGAGGACATTGCCGAACTCAAAGCTGAGATCGATAAAACCGGTCTTACCTTAATCGGTGTAATCCCTTATGACCCCCAAGTAGCCAAATATGACTTATTAAGCCAGCCGTTGTTTGATTTACCAGATAACTCGGTGGCTGTACAGGCGGTTAACGCCATTTGTAAAGAAGCACAAATATAAAAGTCTGGAAGGAGCGTAACTATGGCAACAAATATGTTGAAAGAAAAATATACCGGTAAAATTAATACCGTTACCATCGGTGCTACCAAAGAACAAGGTGGCACCCGTACCAGCACAGTAACCGTTGGCGGCGACGCCACTATGCCGTTCCTCCAATTCGAAGGCGATATGCCCTTAAAACCGGTTGTCGCAATGGAAATTCAGGATGTTAAACCTGACTGGCACCCGTTATTGAATGAAGTATTTGCCGATGTGATGGATTGCCCTGTTAAATGGGCCAAAAAATGCGTGGAATGCGGCGCAGACCTGATTTACCTCAAGCTTGCCGGTGCTGATCCCGATGGCGCTAACAAGAGCCCCGAAGATTGCGCTAAAATAGTTAAAGAGGTCTTGGCTGCTGTAGGCGTACCTCTTATCGTAGTCGGTTGCGGTAATGACGAAAAAGACAACGCCGTTCTGCCTGTTGTTGCAGAAGCTGCTGCCGGTGAAAACCTGCTTATCGGTTTAGCTGAACAGGACAACTATAAGTCGGTTGCTGCTGCTGCTATGGTTCACAAGCATAAAGTGCTGGCACAAAGCCCGCTTGATATCAACATCTGCAAACAGCTCAACATCCTTATTACTGAATTAGGTTTGGCTGCCGATAACATTATTATCGACCCGAGCACAGCCGCTCTTGGCTATGGTATAGAGTATACTTACTCGATTCTTGAACGCGGACGTCTGGGCGCTCTTGGCGGTGACAAAATGCTGTCCCAACCGGTAATTTGCCAAGTTGGTTATGAAGCATGGCGCGCCAAAGAGGCTGTTGCTGCCGAAGCCGATTTCCCGAACTGGGGCGTTCAAGCTGACCGTGCCATTCTTTGGGAAGCCATGACTGCTGCCGGCCTGTTACAAGGTGGCGCTCATATCATGGTGCTTCGTCATCCGGAAGCAGTTCGTCTCTTCAAGAAAAATGCTGAAGCTTTAATGGTGGCTCCTGAAATCTAAGCTCGTAGTTGCAATGACTGTCGGGTATTCTCAAACATTTCATCTGTAAATATATGTATGGGTTTTCTTAAAATTAATTATATATTAAGGAGGATTTGCTAATGATTATTATTGGTGAAAGAATTAATGGTATGTTTAAAGATATCGGTAAAGCTATCCGGGAGCATGACCCGAAGCCGTTACAAGAGTGGGCTGCTAAACAAAAAGAGGGTGGCGCTCATTACCTTGACGTAAACACCGGACCCAACTCCGAAGACCAAACAGTAGATCTTCCTTGGATGATTAATGTTTTAAAAGAGTGTACCGATTTGCCGCTGGCTATTGATACCACTGATTATGATGCTATGGAAGCCGCTCTTATCGCTTATGGCAAACCAGGCGCATTAATTAACTCCATTGGTTGCGAGCAGGAAAAAATCGACAGAGTTTTCCCGATGGCTGCTAAATATCAAGCCGATGTTGTTTGTCTGTGCATCAATAAGGTTGGTATTCCTAAGAGCGCTGAAGACCGTGTTGCTATGGCTATGGAGTTTGTTGCCAACGCGGAAGCCTATGGTTTGCAGCCTGATAACCTGTTCATCGACCCGATTATCCTTCCTGTTAACGTAGCTCAGGAGCATGCTGTTGAAGCTATGGAAACCATCCGTCAAATCAAAATGATTTCCAATCCTCCTCCCAAAACTACTGTCGGCCTTTCCAACGTATCGCAAAAGAGCCCGCATCGTCCGCTCATCAACCGTACTTTCGCTGTTATGGCTATGGCTGCCGGTCTGGATTCTGCCATTTGCGATGCTAACGATGACGAGTTAGTTGATGCTATCGCTACCGCTCGCGTTATTTTGAACAAAGATATTTACTGCGACTCCTATGCTAAGGTGTTCAGACAGCGGTAATTAGTTCCGCTGGGGGTGTACTCCCGGAAAGGAGGTCAATGATGTCAACGGTAAATCAACCCGTTAAGGAAAAAACTTCTTTCTGCCGGGAAATGGAAGAAAAGTCACATCAGCCGATCACTTCATGCTATCATTGCATGAAGTGTGCTGGTGGCTGTCCGATTAACTTTGTCATGGAGCATAATAACTATGAAATATTGCGGATGATTCAGCTGGGGGAAAAGGACAAAGTATTTACAAGCAATACTCCCTGGTTATGCGTTGGTTGCAAGACCTGCGCTGTACGCTGTCCGAACGGCATCGATACGTCTAAAGTTATGGATACCATTAAAATGGAAACCATTGCTGAAGATAAGATTCCGGCTAGTCATTACAATATCAAATTGTTTTATGAATTGTTTCTCGACTCCATGAAAGGCTTCCCGGTAATCGGCGGCGAAGGCCGCGGTTATGAACTTGGACTTATGGGACTTTACAAACTGTGTACAGGGACTTATTTTGCGGATATGGACCTCGGCAAAGAAATGACAAAACGGGGCAAGATGCCATTCTTACCTCATAATGCACTTAAGCGGCGCAAAGGCGAAATCAAGAAAATATTCCAGAGAGCAAAGGAGAAAAAGGTACGATGAAACTAGGTTATTATCCGGGATGTTCCCTTCACTCCACAGCAGCCGAATATAATATGGCTACCGAGGCTGTATTTGATGCCTTGGACCTGGAATTGGCTGAATTGCCGGAGTGGAATTGCTGTGGTGCGACTGCCGGACACTCCACCGACCGTTTCCTTTCGCTCGCTTTGCCACTGAGAAATCTTGTTATCGCCGAAGTCGAACAGCAGAAAGAATTAGTGCTGCCATGTGCCGCCTGTTATAATCTTGTAAAAGCCGCTGATCATTACGTGCGGGAAGGTACTCCGGAAGCCAAAGATGCTAACGAAGAACTGAAAAGCATAATGGGTGCGTCCTATAGCGGTAATGTCCATGTTACACATCCGTTGGAAGTCATCATGAGAAAAGAAATTCTTAGCAGAGTGGGTGGGGAGGTCAAAAGACCCCTTAAGGGACTTAAGCTTGCACCTTATTACGGGTGTTTGCTTACAAGGCCGACCTATGTAGCTTTTGACGATGTAGAGCAGCCACAAGCAATGGATAAGCTGATGAATATGGTCGGAGCCGATGTGCGGAAATGGTCGTACAAAACCGACTGTTGTGGTGGCAGCTTAACAGTACCACGTACTGACGTTGTTTATGAGATAACCAAAAACTTGGTAACTGCTGCTCAACGGGCAGGCGCTGACGCTATTGTGACTGCATGTCCGTTATGTCAAATGACTCTGGAAACCCGGCAGAAAGAAATTCAAAAACCAATACCTATATTTTTCTTCACCGAGTTGCTCGGGATTAGTTTCGGACATCCTGAAGCAAAAAAATGGATGAAGAAACATATTATTGATCCCGTACCGCTCTTGACATCATTGCAGTTGTTGTAACCGATCCAGAGAAACCGGCAGAACTATTATTAGGTATGTCCGGTTTCTCTGCGGTTATACATCGGTAGTCCACCAAGCCCAAATCCATAGTATTCTTATTCATCCTATGGCTTTAGTCTTGGTGGGCTACTCACAATGATGGTGAAGCAAAGATATTTTATCGAAAGGCAGTGAGAGCCATGCAAAAGGATGTGCTCGTTATTGGCGGTGGCATTGCCGGTCTGCAGGCGGCTCTGGAATTAGCTGGGGCAGGATACCCTGTTCATTTGATAACAGATGAAGCAAATCTGGGTGGAAAACTGGTCGATTCATCAGAAAATGGCAGCAAGGCAGCCTGTGTCTGGGGTGATCAGGTTAACATTTCTGCTTTGTATTTGGGCGGCAATCTCCATGCATCCAGTACGGTATTGGGTTCGCTCATTACCCGTGCCTACAACAATCCGCTTGTTCATCTCTATACCAGCAGCAAACTGGTCGAACTGCAGGGCGATGTAGGCCACTTCCAAGCTACCATTAGCGATGTCGCAACCGGCAAGCGCACCCAAAAACTCGTCGTCGGAGCGGTTATTCTGGCAGCCGGTTTCAGCATGTATGATGTGTCTAAAAAAGGCGAATACGGCTATGGATATCATAAGAACGTTGTCACCAGCTTAGAGTTTGAGCATATGCTCTCTGAGAGCCGCTATCGTTCAGACTGTATCAGACGGCCATCGGACGGCAAATGCGCGGAAAAAATTGCGTTCATACAGTGTGTAGGCTCCCGTGACGTAGTGTCAAAGGGAGAATACTGTTCGGCAATATGCTGTATGTTTACCGCCAAAGAAGCAATCTTGGCAAAAGAATTTTCTCCTAAAACCGATGTTACGGTTTTTTACCTTGATCTTAGGGCCTGTGGCAAGAATTTTGACACCTTCTTATCCCGGGCTCAGGAATTAGGTACCAAATATGTGCGGACCATGATTTCCGAGGTAAAAGAAGACCCCGTGACGGAGAAATTATCCATTAATTATGCCGCAGCCAGCAAACCGCTTGCTGAAGAATTTGATTTGGTGGTTCTTGCAGCAGGTATTCGTCCGTCCACCCGTCTGAAAGAAACTGCCGGAATTTTACAACTTCCTCTTAATGAACATGGCTTTGTGCAGGTAGATCCCCTTGACCCGGTAAATACCAAACGCCCCGGCGTATTTTCTGTCGGCGGCAGTCAAGGTCCGCTTGATGTTCCCGAGACTATGGCTTTGGCCAGCGCCGCAGCTGCTGCTACAGCCAGAGTACTGGGCAAATCAGAGGGGCGACCGGCTCGCAAGCCTGTGGCTGAACGTGATGTAACGAAAGAACCGCTCAGACTTGGCGTTTTCCTCTGCAAAAGCGGGTTAGCCGCTATGGGAGCTGATACCGAAGCTGTGATTCAGGCAGCCAAAGGCCAAGGCGATGTAGTAGTGGTTGAATGCGACCAAGCGGTCTGTCAACCGGAAGCTATAGCTAAAATACAAAACCTGATTGCTACCCAGGGGCTCAACCGCATTGTGGTTGCTCCCTGTGTCTTGAAACACAATCTTACTCTCTTCCAGGAGGCTGCGCAGGCTGCAGGCTTAAATCGCATGCTGGTTGAAATGGCCCCTGTGCCTGTGAAGAATTGGGAGAATCATTCTGAGAAGGCCAACAGTGCGGCTATTGCTGTTACTGTGCGTGCTGTCAAGGATGTCAAGAACTTTAAACCGCTAAGATGGCATGCTGAACCGGTTGTTCCCCGTGCGCTGATCGTTGGCGGCGGTGTTACCGGCATGGCTGCGGCATTAGCGTTAGCTGATCGTGGCTATAGTTCTACCATTGTTGAGAAGTCGGCCGAACTTGGCGGCTATGTCCGTAATTTTACCGGCAGCTTAGAAACCGATGACCTAAAGAAAACTGTCGAAAATTTGGAAAAGCAAGTTGCCAAGAATGACAAGATTGAGGTGCTGGTTAACTCGGAAGTTGCCCACTTCAGCGGTCGTCAGGGCCATTTCATCACTTTGGTGGCAACCGGTCAGGGACAGATAAAAACAACTAAGAATGTGGAACATGGCGTGGTAATCCTGGCTACAGGCACGACAACCTATGTTCCGGCCGAATATATGTATGGTGAAGATCAGCGGGTTATCACCGGTGTTGAGGCTATGTACCGGCTGGTTGACGGGCGTTTGCCGGCAAAAGGCGAGCCTACCTATGTCTTTGTCCAATGCGTCGGCTCGCGCAATGAGGAGCACAAATACTGCAGCCGTACCTGCTGCGGTGAAACCGTATATGCGGCTGCCAAAATTAAAGAGCAAAACCCTGATGCCAAGGTATATGTGTTATCCCGTGATATCCGCACGCCTGGCTATCTTGAACTCAAATACCGTGATGCCCGGAAAGCCGGCGTAGTGTTTGTCCACTATGACGAAACTGACAAGCCGGTATTAGTAAAAGACAAAGACGGCAACCTGTCGATGGCTGTTAATGATCCGCAATCCGGACTGACCTTGAATTTGAAACCGGATCAGGTGATTTTGGCAGTAGCTCAGACGGCTTCCAAGGAAGCCGAGCAGCTTGCCAATATTTTCAAGATTCAGGTTAATGCCGATGGTTTCCTTTCCGAAACCCACTCAAATTTTGGTACGATTGCTTTCCCTGGCGGCGGCATCTTTATATCCGGTGCAGCCCATGGGCCAAAATCAGTGGTTGAATGTCTGACCCAAGCTAAAGGCGTAGCTGGGCGCGCGGCTCGTATTCTGGCACAGCCTGCACTCATGATGGGTGGTATGGTGGCTGAGGTAGAATGGGAAAAATGCGCAGCCTGCCTGACTTGTGTACGGACTTGCCCTTACACTATCCCACAAATCACTCGCGAGAAGAAAGAAATGGGCGCTGCCTATATTCCGCCTGCTGATTGCCGTGGCTGTGGCATGTGTGCATCCGAATGTCCGAATAAGGCTATTTTTGTCCATCATTATCAGGACGATGAGGTACTCTCACGGGTTGAGACCGCGTTGACGGAGGTGGGTTAATATGAGTGAAGGTAAAGTTGTTGGTTTTGTTTGCCGCTTGTGTGCGCTAATTAGCTCTGACCTTGGCCCTCCAGCCGATGTTAACGTGAAAATCGAAACCGTTGAATTGCCTTGCGCCGGTAAAGTTGACGGCAGACTGTTGTTAGAGGCTTTTGAAAAGGGCGCTGACGCTGTCTTTGTCGCTGGCTGTCCTGAGCATGAGTGCATGAACGTCAATGGCAGTTCACGTGCCCGGAAACGTTTGGAGCATATCCAGGAAATTTTGGATCAAGTCGGCATTGGCCGGGAACGGTTAGTTATGTACAACGTGTCCGGCACCCATGGTCCGCGTTTTGCCCATATCGCCCGGGATATGGCCGGCCTCTTAGAGAAATTAGGTCCGAGTCCGCTTAAGGCCCGGAAGGCCTAGAAAGGAGACGAGTCAAGCGATATGATAGTTGCACAAATAAAGCCAATTGAAGAAATTGCCGAAAGTATAAAAGGCGCTAAAAAAGTACTGGTTGCCGGTTGCGGCGGCTGTGTTACCGTATGTCTGTCCGGTGGGCAAAAAGAAGCCGATATTCTGGCCAGTGCCTTGCGGATGAAGCTGGAGGTTGACGGTCAGCCTACCTCTATCGAAACTGCTACTTATGAGCGGCAGTGTGATCCGGAATATGCGGCCAGATTTAAAGAACATCTTAAAGATGTTGATGTTGTGGTGTCCGTGGCTTGTGGCGTTGGTGTGCAGTACATGGCGGAAACCTATCCGGAAATTATTTTTGTACCAGGCCAAAACACTACCTTTGCCGGCGCTGCTATTGAGCATGGCATCTGGGAAGAACGCTGTATGCTATGCGGCGAGTGTGTACTTGCCAAAACCGGCGGCGTATGTCCTATTATCCGTTGCTCCAAGAGCTTGATGAATGGTCCGTGTGGCGGTTCCCAAAACGGTGTTTGCGAAATCAGCAAAGATACCCCATGCGGATGGCAGCTTATTTATGATCGCCTCAAAAGCCAAAACCGTCTGGAAATGATGACCGAGGTATTACCCGCAAAAGACTGGTCGAAGAGCAGAGACGGCGGTCCCCGCAAAATTGTGAGGGAGGATGTGCGGTTATGAGCGAAGCAGTAGCAATTGACAAACAAGCTGTGTTAAAAACAGAAAGCAAATTAGAAAAACTGTACTCCTTAGGCCATTTTGTGGTGACAGGCGAACTTGGACCGCCCCAGCATTCTAACGGTCATGAATTAGAACACCATGCCCATGAACTTAAAGACATAGTGGATGGTTTTAACCTTACGGACAACCAAACAGCTATTGTGCGGCTGTCCAGCATTGCTGCCGGTGTCCATGTCCTTAAGGGCGGCGGCGTTCCCATTATTCAGATGACTTGCCGGGACCGTAACCGTATTGCCATGCAAAGCGATTTGCTGGGGGCTTATAGCATAGGAATTCGCGATGTATTATGCCTAAGCGGTGACCACCAGTCTTTCGGCAACCATCCGACAAGTAAAAATGTGTATGATGTTGATTCCGTACAATTGATTTCCATGGTCAAAAAGATGCGGGATGACAAAAAGTTTCTGTCCGATGCCGTTATCAAAACAGACGAGCCGCGTTTCTTTATCGGTGCTGTAGAAAATCCGTTTGGCGATCCCTTTGAATTCCGGGCTATCCGTCTTGAAAAGAAAGTAAATGCCGGCGCTGATTTCATCCAGACGCAGGCCATATTTGATATCGAAAAATTTGCCCGGTTCATGGAAATGGTAGTGGCCCGCGGTATTCATGAACGGACTAAGATTACTGCTGGTATTCTGCCTGTGCGTTCGGTAAAAGCGCTGCAGTACATGAAGAAAGACGTTGCCGGTATGGAAATTCCCGATAGCCTGATTGAGCGCATGAAGAAAACTGAGGACCCGAAAAAAGAGGGTATCCAGGTTGCTATTGAAATGTGCAACGAGCTCAAAAAGATCCCAGGTGTAGCCGGTATTCATATTATGCCTGTTGGCTGGGAAGCAGCCCTGCCTGAGATTGTAAAAGGAGCAGGGTTCCTGCCGCGTCCTAAAGTTTAATATCGTTGTTATCCCATAATCTGGCTAAGCATTGGTTTAGAAGGATATACTCAGGGAGAATGGTAGGGTCAGCCTGGGAAGAAAATGGCTGACCCTATATCCTATCATTTTGCGGCAATACTTTGAGTAACTTAAATTGTGCAAATTTTCACATATAAATTTAGTATAGTTACTCCTAGTCGTTGTTATGCTCCTTCAGGTACTGACTTGTCTTGGTAATTACAAGATGTCAAAAGAAAGGGTGAGATAACAAGCATGTGTTGTTCAAAAGTAACAAAAGATCAGGCATTGGAAATCATCAGAAGATACGAGCAAGTCTTGGCCATTATCAATCAATATGGTAAAGCCAAAGAGCAGTTGTTATCAATACTATTAGATATTCAGGCAACCTCCGGCGAAAACTACGTAGCCGAAGAATGGGCCGAAGTCGTCGCCTGCCAACTGGATGTGCCCATCAGCAAAATCCATGATGTTCTTACCTTCTATGCCATGTTCAGTACGGTGCCCCGGGGCAAATATGTCATTGAAATCTGTAAAAGCACACCCTGCCATGTAACCAAAGCCGATGCCGTAGTGGCCCTGTTTGAAGCAGAATTGGGCATTAAGCTGGGTGAGACCACTCCTGACAATCAGTTTACCCTGCTGCACACCAGCTGTGTAGGCGCCTGTGATATTGGTCCGGTAGCCAAAATCGGCGATGAAGTCTATGGTAACCTGACCGCAGCCAAGGTAGCCGAAATTGTGACAAGTTACCGGGGGGTGTCGTCATGTCAAAAATAAACCAACTCATTTCCGGCAATTGCGGCGTCATTCGTCCTGACTGTACCGAAGCCTATGTAAAGTCCGGCGGGTATGAAGGTCTGAAAAAAGCCTTTACCATGAAACCGGAAGACATTATCGGCGAAGTGAAAAAGGCCAAGCTCTTAGGCCGCGGCGGCGCGGCGTATCCGGCCGGTTCCAAATGGGAACAGCTGCTGGAAATCCCCGAATTCCCCAAATACATTGTCATTAACGCCGACGAAGGCGAGCCAGGCACCTTTAAGGATAAAATCCTTTTAGGCCAGGATCCGCTCCGGGTCATCGAAGGCATGACCATTGCCGGTTATGTGTTCAACTCCCACGACGGCTATATTTATATTCGCGGCGAATACCGCGCCATTCAGAAAGTCTTCCAAAGCGCCATCGACAACGCCGTCAAAGCCGGTTATCTGGGCAAAAACATCCTGGGCAGCGGCTTTGAATTCAACATCCACATCATGACCGGCGCCGGCGCCTATGTCTGCGGCGAAAACTCCGCCCTCCTAAACTCCATCGAAGGCAAGGCCGGCCGCCCGCGCATCAAACCGCCCCATCTGGCCGAAGTCGGCCTGTTCCTCCTGCCCACCCTCGTAAACAACGTAGAATCCATTGCCAACATCCCCACCATCGTCTTAGAAGGCGGCGACAAATACCTAAGCTATGGTACCAAAGACAGCGGCGGCACCAAGCTCGTCTGTCTGTCCGGTAACGTCGTTAACCGCGGCGTATACGAAATCCCCTTTGGCGTCAGCCTGCGCGATGTCATCTATGACCCTGAACTGGGCGGCGGCATCCCTGACGGCAAAAAACTTAAATTCTTCCATTTAGGCGGCCAGTCCGGCCCCATTGGCAGTGAAGCCCAGCTTGACACCCCCTATTGCTACAAAGCCCTCCGCAATGCCGGTTTAAGCGTTGGCTCCGGTGCCGTCGTCGTTATGGACGAAGACGTGTGCGTCATCGATTACCTCAAAGGCGTAACCGAATTCTTCATCCATGAATCCTGCGGCAAATGCACCCCCTGCCGCGAAGGCAACAAGCAAATCTATGAGATACTGGGCAAAATTTCCGCAGGTCAGGCAACCCAGCACGACATGACCGTGCTGCGGCGGTTAATTGACACCATGACCAATGCCTCCTTCTGTGGTTTGGGCCAATCGGCAGCCGTAGCCCTCAACACCTGCTGGAAGCTCTTTAAAGCCGAATTCGAAGATCACCTGAACCAGAAATGTCCGGCACAAATTTGCTTTACTGAACAGGAAAGAGGTGAGTAGTGTGGGTCATCATGCATCCGATCCCAACAAAATCGTCAACATTACCATAGACGGCATCCCCGTATCATGTCCTGAAACTACCCTGATCTTAGATGCCGCCAAAATGGTCGGCATCGACATTCCCGTACTCTGCTACCATCCGGACCTTAAAGTGCGAGCTACCTGCCGCCTGTGCGTAGTCGAGCTTAAAGGCCAGAAAAAACTCAAAACCGCCTGCAGCAACGAAGTCTGGGACGGCGCCGAATTCATCACCAACAGCCCGGCTGTCCGCCAGGCCAGAAAAGACGTGCTTGAACTCATATTGGCCGAACATCCCCAGGACTGCCTCCAGTGCATCAGAAACACCAACTGTGAACTCCAGCAGCTGGCCCGTGACTTTGGCATAGCTAAGCCCCTGTTTGAAAACCAGCCCAAACAAATCCCTGTCGAAGCCTCCAACGGCGTCATCGTCCGCGACATGTCCAAATGCGTCAAATGCGGCCGCTGTGTCGAAATGTGCCAGGAAGTCCAGACCGTCGGCGCCATCAACACCGCCCACCGGTCTGTGGACTACGAAATCACCACCGCCTTCGACCGGCCGCTCCAGGACAGCACCTGCGTCTACTGCGGTCAGTGCATAGCCGTCTGTCCTGTCGGCGCCCTCTACGAAAACGACGAAACCGAAAAAGTCTGGCAAGCCATTGCCGACACCGATAACCATGTACTCGTCCAAGTCGCCCCCGCTGTCCGGGTAGCCCTCGGCGAAGAATTCGGCCTCGCGCCAGGCAGCATCACCACCGGCAAAATGGTAGCCGCCCTGCGCCGCTTAGGCTTTGACAAAGTCTTTGACACCGACTTTGCCGCCGACGTCACCATCATGGAAGAAGGCAGCGAACTCCTCGAAAGAATGAGCCAGGGCGGCACCCTGCCCCTCATCACCTCCTGCAGCCCGGGCTGGATCAACTTTGTCGAAACCTTCTATCCCGACCTGCTGGACAACGTCTCCACCTGTAAATCGCCGCAGCAAATGTTTGGCGCTTTAGCCAAAAGCTATTACCCTCAAAAAGCCGGTATCGACGCCGCCAAAATCGTATCTGTCTCCATCATGCCCTGCACCGCCAAGAAATATGAAAGCGCCCGTCCCGAAATGAACGGCAGCGGCTACCGGGATGTCGACATCGTCTTAACCACCCGTGAACTGGCGAGAATGATCAAACAAGCCGGCTTTGACTTTAATAAACTGACCGAAGAAGAATTTGACGCACCCCTTGGCCTGTCCACCGGTGCCGCCGTCATCTTCGGCACCTCCGGCGGTGTTATGGAAGCCGCGCTGCGTACCGTCTACGAAGTAGTCACAGGCAAAGAACTGGCCAACGTCGATTTCGAAGGCGTACGCGGCCTCACCGGCGTTAAAGAAGCCGAAGTGGACCTTGACGGCAAGAAAGTCAAAGTGGCCATTGCCAACGGCCTGAAAAATGCCCGGGTCATTTTGGATAAAATCCGCGCCGGCGACTGTGAGTATCAGTTTGTGGAAATCATGTGCTGTCCTGGCGGCTGCATTGGCGGCGGCGGTCAGCCCTGGGGCACCACCAAGGCTACCAAGGAAGCCCGGATGGCCGGTCTGTATCAGGCCGACCGCGAGCTGCCTATCAGGCAGTCGCACAAAAATCCGGCGGTGAAAGCGTTGTATGACGAGTTCCTGGGTAAACCCTTAAGTCACAAATCCCATGAGCTGCTGCATACTCATTATCATCCCAAGCATAAGTAGATAAGCAGAGAACCAGGTTATTAGGAGCAGCGCGACGCTAGAACTTGTGTGAATCGCTTAGTTCCAAGCGGAGCGCGGAACTTCCTTTATAAAGGTTGTGATAAATGAGGACGGCTTCAAAAACAGCCGTCCTCATTTATTAATATATTGCAAATAGCTATTTGTAGAGTAGTGACAGGCTATGATAAAATAATGCCGAGGAGGAATGGAAGATGATCCTGATGATAGATAACTATGATTCTTTTGTATATAACCTCGTCCAGTACCTTGGCGAACTAGGGGAAGATATCCGGGTTTTTCGTAATGATAAAATAACAATTCCCCATATTGAAGACCTGCGTCCTGATCATATTATTATTTCACCTGGCCCATGTACGCCCAATGAGGCGGGTATCAGTCTGGAACTGATTCAACATTTTAAAGGAAAAATTCCGATAATGGGTGTTTGTCTTGGGCACCAGGCTATCGGTCAAGCCTTTGGCGGTGAGGTTGTGCGTGCTCCACGCCTGATGCATGGTAAAACCTCACAGGTGTTCCATGACGGTAAAGGCGTTTTTGCCGGACTGGCAAATCCGCTTACCGCTACCCGGTATCATTCATTAATTGTTAAAAAAGAAACCCTGCCTGCTTGTCTGGAGATTAGTGCCGAGACAGACGCTGGTGAAATTATGGGTATCCGTCATAAAGAGTATACTATTGAAGGGGTACAATTTCACCCTGAGTCCATTCTCACCGAAGCCGGACATACTATGCTGGAAAATTTTTTATCTTTAGATCCTAATTGGACAAGCAAGAGGAAAGGGGCCGGCCGGTAATGAATCCGACACCGATCATTCGCGAAATAACATGTGCGCTGCCGCCTGCTGAAGTGTTTGCCCTGTTTGCGCAGCAGCCCAATAGTGTGTATTTAGACAGTGGCAAAGATAATAACGGCCTCGGCCGCTATTCTTTTATTGCCCGTGATCCGTTTTTGGTATTTTCCAGTAAAGGGCAGACAATACAGCTGGAGGAAAAGGGCGGCAGCCTTACGTTTACAGGCAATCCTTTTGCCGAGCTTAAGCGGCTGCTCAACCAATACAAAACCCAAAAAGTACCCGGCTTACCGCCGCTGACAGGCGGAATTATCGGTTACTTCGGTTATGATATGGGATATTTGCTGGAAACGATTCCGGCGTTAAGTAATGATGATCTGAATAATCCTGATTGTATGTTAGGATTTTACGATACGGTTTTGATTTTTGACCACCATGCTAATAAGGCCTATATTGCGTCCAACGGGTTTCCGGAAAAAGATGAGCTCTCCCGGCGCAAACGAGCCGAAAACCGCATAACAGAATTGGCAGCTTTGGTAGCTCAGGCACAACCGCTGCCTGAGCCTCAGCCACAGATACCGGCAGGGGAGTACCGGTCAAACTTTACCCGCCAGGGACACTGTGATATGGTACAAAAGGGCATAGATTATATTGCCGCCGGTGATATTTTTCAGGTAAACTTAACACAGCGTTTTGAGGCTAAGGTGACTGTGCCGCCCTATGAGCTTTACCGTTATTTGCGGCATATCAATCCGGCTCCTTTTGCCTCCTATCTGAATTTTGGCGAAGTCATTGTTGCCAGTGCGTCGCCGGAACGGTATTTGCTGGTGACTGACAGAATGGTGGAGACAAGGCCGATAAAAGGGACCAGACCACGCGGCCAGGACCCTGAATCGGACCGGCAGCTTAGCCAGGAGCTGCTTAACAGTGCAAAAGACCGGGCCGAATTAGTTATGATAATTGACCTGGAACGCAATGATTTGGGTCGGGTGTGCGAATTTGGCAGTGTGCGTGTGCCTGATTTGATTCGCCTGGAGGAATATGCCACCGTGTTCCATCTGGTATCAACCGTGGTGGGAAAATTAGCGGAAGACAAGGATATCATTGATTTAGTCACCGCCTCTTTTCCCGGCGGCTCGATTACCGGTGCCCCTAAAGTCCGGGCCATGGAGATTATTGACGAGCTTGAAACGGTGCGCCGCAGTATTTACACCGGGTCTATCGGCTATATCGACTTTAATGGCGATGCCGATCTTAATATAGTTATTCGTACCTTTGTGATTAAGGGTGACTGTGCGTATTACCAGGTAGGGGGAGGTATTGTCGCTGATTCTGTACCTGAACTGGAATATGAGGAGAGTCTGGACAAAGCGCGGGCCCTGATGAAGGCTTTAGGTTATCAGATATAGACAGATTGGCTGGTGATACCATGCTTGTTTATTTTAATGGACATATTGTTTCAGCCGGGGAGGGTTTGGTGTCTCCGTTAGATCATAGTTTTCTTTATGGCCATGGCTTGTTCGAAACCATGCGCGCTTATAGTGGCAGGATATTCAGGTTACAGGCGCATCTGGAACGTCTGGAGGCTGGCGCAAGGTATTTACAATGGCCCCAATTGCCGGAGCGTGCTGAACTCAGTGACGCCATTGCAGCGGTACTTGAGAAAAATCAGCTCAAGGATGCTTCAGTACGGCTGACATTGTCACGCGGTACCGGGACACCGCGGCCTGATCCCGGCAGTTGTGGCCTGCCGACGGTAACGGTATTTGCCTCACCACTGCCGCCGCCATTGCCGCCCGCAGGCTGGCGTATTGCCACCGTTACGCTGCGGCGCAATCTATCTTCGCCGTTGGTTAGGATAAAGTCGGCTAATTATCTTGATAATATCCTGGCCAAAACAGAAGCAAAAGCGCTGGGGGCTCAGGAAGCCCTGATGCTTAATACTGACGGATTTGTTGCCGAAGGGTCGATGAGCAATATCTTTTTTGTTACCTCAGGCAGGTTAGTTACACCAGACGAAAATAGCGGCATTTTGCCTGGTGTAACCAGACGCACGGTTATTGAACTGGCGCAGGCGGCCGGGATACCGCTGGAAATCAGGCAAGTCAGGCCGGAAGAGCTTACCGGGGCTGACGAAATCTTTTTAACAAGTTCTGTAATGGAAATTATACCAGTGACTGTGCTTGATTCCCGGGTTATCGGCAATGAGCCGGCGCCTGGGGCCGTTACCGCTGTGCTTGCCAGGCTATATCGGGACTTTGTGAAGGAGTGAGGATATGCAGGCGCTCAAAGGAACCGCCAACTATCAGGTTGTTAAAATTCATGGCAACAATGTTACCCGAACCGAGGAACCGGTTGTGGAAGAGATCCCGCTCACGATATATTTAAACGGCAGTGAACTTGTGACTATGCTGGCCGCTGCCGGCGAGGAGGACTACCTGGTTACCGGTTTCTTGGCTACCGAAGGGATTATTCAAACGGCTGCAGATATCAAGACACTTGATATTGACGCTGCGCAGGGTGTTATCCGGGTTACGACCGTATCCGGTGAAACGGCAGCGGAAAAAAAGTTTTTAAAACGTTATCTTACCGCATGCTGTGGCAAGGGACGGAGTGCTTTTTACTTTGTCAATGATGTCTTAACCGCCAAGTCGGTAAATCATAAGGTCACCATCACACCGGCAGAAGCCATGCGTTATTCCGAACTGCTGGAAGCGGCGTCTGAAACGTTCCGCCTTACCGGCGGTGTGCATGGCGGAGCGCTGGCTGCCGCCGGTCAATTGGTGTGCTGGAGTCAGGATATTGGACGTCACAACGTATTTGACAAGTTATATGGCCGCTGTCTGGTGGAAGGAATCAGTACCCATGATAAAGTGCTGGTTTTCTCCGGCAGGGTGTCCTCTGAGATTTTGCTTAAGGTAAGTAAGATGAATATCGCTGTTATTATTGCCCGTTCGGCTCCCACCAGTCTGGCGCTGGATATGGCGGAAGAGCTTGGTGTGACGGTTATCGGCTTTGCCAGGGGCGAGCGCTTGAACATCTATAGTCATCCGGAAAGAGTTAGCGGAGTTCTGCCGCCAGAAGAGCAGGCGGGAAATTTGGTCTCAGGAGGAGAAGCAAGTGGCGCTCAAAAAAGTACGGATACATGAAGCTGTTGGTATGGTACTGGGGCATGATATGACTAAAATTGTACCGGGTGAATATAAGGGACCGGCCTTTAAGAAGGGGCATATTATTCAGCCGGAAGATATACCGCATTTACTCAATATCGGTAAAGAGCATATCTATCTTTTGGAGCTAGGCGACCAGCAAATTCATGAAAACGAAGCTGCAGAGCGGATTGCCCGCCTGGTAAGCGGCGAAAATACCTATATGGCAGGGCCGAGCGAAGGCAAAGTAACGATTATTGCCAAGCAGGACGGACTATTAAAAGTAAACAGGGCTGCTGTGACAAGTATCAATGCTGTTGATTATGCTGTCTTTTCCACATTGCATGGTAACCGGCTGGTTAAGGCCGGTGAAATTTTGGCCGGGGTAAAAGTGGTGCCGCTAATCGTAGATGATCAGGTTGTCCGGACGGTGGAAAGAATCGCCGGTGAATATCAGGACATTGTCGCGGTGAAACCGCTGCGCGCTTTAAAAACCGGTATAATTACAACAGGTAATGAGGTTTTTTACGGACGTATCCAGGATAAATTCGGACCTGTACTGCGGGATAAGATAGAAGATTATAAAGCCGAGTTTAGTGGTATTACCTTTCAGCCTGATAAAGCCGAAGCCATTACTCAGGCTATTATGGACTATGCCCAAGCCGGTGTGGAAGTTATTGTTGTTACCGGCGGCATGTCGGTTGACCCTGATGATGTGACACCGGATGCCATCCGCGCAACCGGCGCAGAAGTTATTACTTATGGTACCCCGGTGTTGCCGGGAGCCATGTTTATGCTGGCTTATCTTGGCAATATTGCTATATTGGGCTTGCCTGCCTGTGGCATGTTCTCCAAAATAACGGTATTGGATTTGGTGTTTCCCCGGATACTTGCCGGTGAAAGATTAAGTAAACAGGATTTTGCTGAAATGGGATACGGCGGCCTCTGTATGGGGTGCAAAGAGTGTTCGTACCCTTGCTGCCCGTTCGGAAAGTAGAGGAGGAATAAGCTCATGTCAGTAAAATTGGAGATTGCGCAGGAAATTTTGTTGAATTTAGTGACAGTAATGCCGAAGGAAAGAGTGGCGTTACAGGAATGCTGGCGACGTATTTTAGCTGAGACTGTAACTTCTGACATTGATTTTCCGCCTTTTGATCGATCACCGCTTGACGGCTATGCACTGATTGCGGCGGAAGTAGCTGCGGCAACTCCGGAAAATCCCGTAATTTTAAAGCAAATTGATTATATTCCGGCAGGTGAAACGTCTGATAAGCCTGTCAGTTCCGGCACAGCCTGCCGCATTATGACCGGTGCTCCCTTGCCGCCGGCGGCTACCGGTGTAATTCGCCTGGAAGATACGGTTGTAAACGGTGGTGATGTCACCATCCTGGAGGGCAGAGGGGCCGAAAGAAATATATGTTTGCGGGGCGAAGAGATCTTTAGCGGTGAAGAAGTTGTCTCACAAGGCACTGTTATCAATGCCGGTGTCATGGGGATGCTCGCCGTACTGGGCAAGAGCCGCCCTTATGTTTTTTGCAAACCCCGGGTAGCGCTTATTGCCACAGGCAGTGAGCTTGTGCCTGTTGATTTCCCCTTGGTTTCCGGGAAGATTCGTAACTCTAACAGCTATATGCTAAGCGCGCAGGTTGCCGAGGCCGGAGCGCAGACTGTTTTGCTGGGGAATGCTTCGGACAATATTGATGAAATTGCTCATCTGCTGGAGACCGCCTCAGACTGTGATGTGTTCGTAACAACCGGCGGCGCTTCGGTGGGCGATTATGACCTCATCAGCGAAGTATATAAAAAACTGGGTATTACCTTACTGTTTGACAGAGTGAGCATCAAGCCGGGAATGCCTGTGTTAGCCGGTATCCGCGATGGCAAGCTTTATCTTGGTTTATCAGGCAATCCGGCGGCGGCAGCTATTTCCTTTGAACAATTGGTGCGGCCTGTTTTGATGAAAATGGGTGGCCGTAAAGTGTGGTGGCGGCCGCGGATTAAGGCCGTGCTTGCCACACCTTTTAATAAACCGACAGGTGCCAAACGCTTTGTCTGGGCACGGTGCTGGCAGACGAGTACCGATATTTTTGTTGAACCGTCACGCGCTCAAGGCAATGGTATGCTGAAATCGGCAATGGCAGCCAATGCATTAATCGTTATTCCGGAGAATTCGCCGCCGTTGCCGGTCGGTACAGAGATAGAAGTTATTTTGCTGGCCGATGCTTAATTTTGGCTAATATCCCGCAAGGATGTTTTAAATTTTTAAGAAAAGCCGTAGGATTTTGAAATCCTACGGCTTTTTCTGACCTGCTGTTACTTGTTGGATTAAGAATGTTCACGAAAATCGCAGGATGTTAAGTGGTCATTCACCATCCCCACAGATTGCATGAAAGCATAGATGGTAGTGCTGCCGACGAACTTGAAGCCGCGCTTTTTCAGGTCTTTGCTGATGGCAGCCGAAACAGGAGTACAGGATGGAACCTCTTCGATCCGGGTCCATGTATTAATAACAGGGTGATGATTGACGAAGGACCACAGGTAATTGTCTAAAGAACCAAATTCTTCACAGAGTTTGAAATACGCTTTTGCGTTGCTGATAACGGCATTTACTTTTTGCCTGTTCTTGATAATTCCGTTATCTTGTAAAAGCGCTTCGATCTTTGCATCATCATAAGTTATCAGAATGGCAGGGTCAAAATCATCGAATGCTGCACAAAGGGTTTCCCTTTTTGTAAGAATGGTCGCCCAACTGAGGCCTGCTTGCTTTCCCTCCAATATGAGCATTTTGAATAGCTTTCTGTCATCATGAATTGGAATTCCCCATTCTTTATCATGATATTCTTGTTCCAGCTTGGTTTTTAGTGCCCAATCGCATCTTCTAATTTCGCACATCTCCTCATATCCATTTGTTTTATGCTCTTTCTGCAATAAATTCATACAATGCCTGTATTCCTTTTTGAATCTGTATATGGCTCAAATGTCCATAGCCCAAGAGCAGCTTATCTTTGTGATGATCGTTCATAGGACAATACTGTGTCACCAAGGATATTCTGATACCGGCATCCCGGCAGTCGTGCACAAACTGTTTCCCAAATTCCATTCCCTGAAAGCAGAGAGCCAGATGCAGGCCGGAAGCATCTCCCCATTGCTGCACAGAAGCACCGAACGTATTCTCAAGCGAATTTAATAAGACCTTTCTTTTTTCCCCATATATCCGCCGCATCCGCTGAACATGTTTGTCCATTTTTCGCATATGCAGAAATTGGGTCAGTGCGGCTTGCTCCAAAATTGGATTCTGGACATCCATATAATTGCGGGAATGTCTCCAACTCTTCTGCAATTGTTTGGGCAGTACCACAAACCCGATACGCAAAGCAGGAAACAGGGTTTTGCTAAAGGTTCCCACATAAATCACATGGGAGGAATCCATGGAATAGATTGGACTGACAGGAGGCCCGGTATACCGAAATTCGCTGTCATAATCATCTTCAATGATGTAAAAATCATGTTCACTTGCAAGACGTAGCAACGCGGCCCGACGTCCGGCGGGGAGAATACCGCCCAAAGGGAATTGATGGGAGGGTGTGACATAAACCGCGCAGATATCTTTGCCCTGGAGTGTAGAAATATCAGCTCCTTGCTCATCCACAAGCAGCCATTGCAAGGGATACCCTCTATCGGCAATGACAGTTCGAATGCCCGGATGGGACGGGCTTTCCAGTGCAAACGCATGACCGGCTTTATTCAGTATATCTACGAGCAAATGAAGTGCTGCCGTTGCACCTGATGTAATATACACATCTTCAGACTTTACTTCCATGCTTCTGCTGCGCAGCAGCCAGTGGGCGATCTCCTCGCATAAAGGCTCATAACCTTTGGGGCCGCTATATTCCAGCTGCTGCGTAGTCAGGTTATTGGCGGCAGCATGTACCAGTTGGCTCCAGAGTTGACGGGGAAATTGGGATAAGTCGGGCTGACCTGTTTTGAAGTCCCACAGGATAGGTGCCTGCTCTTGCTTCCTTGCCGCAGGAACGGGGGCTTTTTTCGTTGTGAGATGAAGTCCTGCTGCAACACGGGACGGGGCGCCCTGATGGCTTACAATGAATCCTTCTGTCAAAAGCATATCATATGCTTCACAAACAGTATTGCGAGAAGCGCCCAAACCTTTTGCCAGTTCCCGTGTAGATGGCAAAGCCTCTCCCTGCGAAATCTCTCCTGCCAATATACGCTGTTTCAGTGATAAAAAAATCTGACGGGCTAAACTGACTTCGGCTTTATAACGCAATTCAATACCCCACATATGTCCTCCTCCAACTGGCTCTATAAAAAGACCTTTGTACTGGATCTTATACCATTCCAGTTTATAAGATACTATTATATATAGCAACAGGCTTGGGTGTAAAGAAAGAAGGTGGCAGATGAAAAATATTACGGGAAAAATTTATTTGCTGTTTGCGTTTACCTTGGCTGGGACATCGGTGATTACAGGCTATATCCTTTCTGAAAAGTTAAACCGGTTTACAATAACTGCTGTTAGTTTAGGCATTATGATCTTGTGCTTATCCCCATTTTACGGAGCGAAAACCGTTCAAACGATTCGTTTGTTGAAAAGAAATGACTGGAACCTGCTTGTGCTTCAGGCTGTCTTTGGAATATTTCTGTTTCGCGTCTTCTTACTTTTAGGAGTAAATTTGACCAGCACTGTAGAGGCCGGAATATTGACAGGAACGACACCTGCCATTACCGCTATTTTGGCTTTTCTTGTACTTAGGGAAAAACCTTCAGAGTGGACAGCCTTTGGCATTGCCTGTACTGTTTCGGGTATTGTGCTGCTGCAGGGAACGAGCTTGTATTCCATTCAGCTATCAGCCTGGCATTTTGGGGGGAATGTATTTATGCTTTGTGCTGCGGCAAGCGAATCTGTCTTTAACATTATTTCGAGAAAGCATAAGACAATGCAGCGGGACAGTGCAGATGTGCGAATTCATCCTGTGGTACAAACTCTGATCGTATCAGCAATTGCTTTCGGACTATCGCTTGTTCCGGCTTTGGTGGAACAGCCTTTTGCGTCTTTACGGGTGATTGGGCTGAAAGAATGGCTGGCGTTGATTTGGTACGGACTGATTGTAACCGCCTTGGCCTTTGTGTTTTTCTATGCAGGGGTCAATCGCTGTGACGCGTATACAACCGCCGCCTTTTCAGGGATGATTCCTTTGACTTCTATGCTCTTATCTCTCTTCTTTTTGGGAGAAACAATCAGTTATGCACAAGGGGCAGGAGGTTTCCTTATTATTTCCAGTATGCTGATGATGGGAAGCAGACAGCGGCAGCCACAGCAGCAGACAGTTAGCAGAGTTTGAGGTAAGATGCAAAACGGCGATATGCCGCCCTTTGGGAGCATATCGCCGTTTGTTGTCAGCAGCTGTTTTACGGTTTGTGTATAGTTTTTTGTAAGAAAGTTGTTTCCAAAAAATCAGCCATTGGAGCAGGGTCATTAACAGAGAAATGCGGCACATCATCATACAGCATGGTATCAGATGCCAGGGCAAATAGCTCATCCTTTAAACACAACGGGCTTTCACAGGCTTCTTTGCGAAATACTTCAATCCTGCATGTACTTTCACGTTTATAGCCTTCGGTAAAGATAATATCAACACCGCTGATATGGGCAGCTACCTCCTCAAGCAATAATTCTTTGTCCACCTTCTTTATCATTGCCATTTTTTCCGGTGATGATATGCAGACAATGTCCGCTCCTGCTTGGGCATGACGCCAGGTGTCTTTGCCTGGTTTGTCAATGTCGAAACCATGGACATCATGCTTTATCGTAGCCACTCTATAGCCACGCTGTTTGATTTCCCGGATTAATTTTTCCAAGTAGGTAGTTTTGCCGCAATCAGAACGTCCTACAATTGAGATTACTGGAATCATGGCGTAATTTACCCCTTTTCCCTATTATTTGCATTACTTTTATTATAAGTGCACCATGAATATTCGTGCAAGCCATTAGTAAAATCAGTTAGCAAAAGTATCCGGACAGACTTTGTGAAATTTTTTTCAAAATCCAGCAGGAGTTTCTTGACCAAGGATGGAATAAAATCAGAAGATTAAAATTTTTATCTCAAAGGGCAATAATTCCGTACTGAACTGCATGGAAAGCTTACCCAAATGTTAAATGACTAAATTAGGAGGGAAGAATTTTGGAGAAGGTTTTAACAGTTTGCCCGTATTGTGGTGCTGGCTGCCAAATGTACCTGCTGGTAGAAGATGGCAGTGTGATTGGCGCTGAAGCGGCAAACGGACACATCAATGAAGGTGAGCTGTGTCTAAAGGGCCACTATGGCTGGGATTTTCTGAATGACACCAAAATTTTGAGTAAGCGTTTAACCAAACCGCTGCTCAGGCATGACAGAAGTGAGGAGTTTCATGAAGTGGAATGGGATGAAGCTCTGGATTTTGTCGCCGACAGGCTGAAAGCCATCAGGGACAAACATGGTCCTGATGCCATTATGGGCACAGGCTCAGCCCGGGGTATGGGCAATGAACCCAACTATCTCATGCAAAAATTTATGCGCGCAGTGATCGGCACCAACAATGTCGACCATTGCGCCCGTGTTTGACACGCTCCCTCTGTAGCCGGTCTGGCTACTACATTTGGCAGTGGAGCGATGACCAACTCCATACCGGAAATCGAAGATGCTACCTGTTTATTTATCTTTGGCTATAATGGTGCCGATTCCCATCCGCTGGTGGCCCGCCGCATTCTGAAAGCCAAAGAAAAAGGGGCCAAAATTATTGTTGTTGACCCCCGTAAAACGGAAGCCGCCCGGATTGCCGACTTATGGCTGCCCATTAAAAATGGTTCCAATATGGCGGCAGTCAATAGTTTTGCCAACCTCATTTTAACCAAAGGCTGGGAAAACAAGGAATACATTGAGAAATATACCGAAGGTTTCGAAGATTACAGAAAAATGGTGGCTAAGTATACACCTGAGTATGCTCAGCAAATCACCGGTATTGAGCCGAAGCTTGTTGAGCAGGCTATGGAAATTTACGCTAAATCTGACAGGTCCTTTATCCTCTATGGCATGGGGGTAACACAATACAACCAGGCGGTAGATGTGGTTAAAGGCTTAGGCTCGTTATGTCTTCTGACAGGACAAATTGCCAAACCCAGTTCCGGCATTGGTCCGGTACGCGGGCAAAATAATGTGCAGGGTGCCTGCGACATGGGGGCCTTGCCTAATGTATTCCCCGGTTATCAGGCAGTTACCGATCCGGCCAACCGGAAAAAGTTTGCCGAAGCGTGGGGCGTGGAAAGCTTGCCGGAGAAACCAGGCTATACGCTGACCGATGTTCCTCATTGTGCTGAGGAAGGCAAACTCAAGGCTTTCTATATTATCGGTGAAGATCCGGTGCAAAGTGATCCGGATGCTGCCGGTGTGAGAAAAGCGCTGGATGAGCTTGAACTGGTTATTGTTCAGGATATTTTCATGAATAAAACGGCGCTGCATGCCGATGTTATCCTGCCTGCCACTTCCTGGGGCGAGCATGGCGGCGTATTCAGCGGTGCCGATCGCAGATTCCAGCGCTTCCGTAAAGCGGTGGAGGCTAAAGGCGACGTTAAGGACGACTGGGTGATTATTTGCGAATTAGCCGAACGTTTTGGCTATGAAATGAACTATAAAAATACCGAGGAAATCTGGAGTGAAATGATCAGCTTGTGTCCGAGCTTTGCCGGTGCTACGTATGAGAGAATTGAGCAGCTCGGCAGTATTCAGTGGCCGTGCCGTACGGTAGAGGATACCGGTACTCCGTATTTATTCAAAGGCAATGTGTTCCAGACTCCCAGCAAGAAGGGGAACTTCTTTGCCGCCGAGTGGCGGCCACCGGTGGAACGGCCTGATGCTGAGTATCCGCTGGTATTGTCTACTGTACGGGAAGTAGGTCATTATTCAGCACGTACGATGACAGGCAATTGCTGGGGTCTTGCGAAACTGGCCGATGAACCGGGCTATCTCCAGATTAATCCGGCAGATGCTGATAAACTTGGTATTATTGATGAGGAGCTTGTGCGGGTGACTACCAGGCGCGGCTCGGTTATTACCAGAGCTTTGGTAACCGACCGGGTGGGTGCAGGTGTTGTTTATATGACTTATCAATGGTGGATTGGGGCCTGTAACGAACTTACTATTCATGTAGTGGACCCTATTTCCAAAACACCTGAATATAAGTATTGCGCGGTCAAAGTAGAAGCTATTACAGACCAGAAACAGGCTGAAGAAGAGCTTATTGCGGCATACAATGATCTTAAACGCAAAATGGGTGCTGTCGTTTCTTAATAATGTTTTGCTGCAGGATTGATGTGTATCGATTAATAAAGCTCAAGCCTTAGCTGGTTGTTCAGACAATGCCAGGCTAAATCAGAACTGCTAAACATGCGAGCCGTAATTTGCCGGGGATAATGATAATCCGGTGAATGTTGCGGCGCAAACGGTATGATAAAGTTTGGCTGATTTCGCTAAATAGTTCTCCCGGCGTTTTATATAAATCACGAGTTTTATAAAAAGGGGAGAATTAAGTTGAAGAAAGTATTGACAGTATGCCCGTATTGTGGGTCAGGATGCCAATTATACCTTTGTGTTGAAGACAACCGGGTTGTTGGGGCTGAACCTGCAAACGGACCAATCAATGAAGGTGAACTATGCTTAAAAGGCCACTATGGCTGGGATTTTTTAAACGACACAAAAATCTTGAGTAAACGCCTTACCAAACCCATGCTTAGATACACCCGCAGTGAACCCTTACGCGAGGTTGAATGGGACGAAGCACTGGACTATGTAGCCGGCAAACTTAAAACTATCAAAGAGCAATATGGACCGGATGCCATTATGGGCACAGGCTCCGCCAGGGGAACAGGCAATGAAACCAATTATGTGATGCAGAGATTCATGCGCGCGGTTATTGGTACTAACAATGTTGATCATTGTGCCCGGGTGTGCCATGGACCTTCTGTCGCTGGTCTGACAGCTATATTTGGCAGTGGAGCCATGTCCAACTCAATACCTGAGATCGAAGATGCCGATTGCTTGCTGATTTTTGGTTACAATGCGGCAGACGCACATCCGCTGGTGGCAAAACGGATTTTACGTGCCAAGCAAAAAGGAGCTAAGATTATTGTTGTAGATCCGCGCAAAACTGAGGCGGCGCGCATTTCGGACTTGTGGCTGCAACTTAAAAATGGTTCCAATATGGCTCTGGTAAATAGTTTTGCCAATATTATTTTAGCTAAAGGCTGGCACAATGACTATTTTATTAATAATTTTACTGAAGGCTTTGCCGAATATTGCAACACGGTAAAGAAATACACGCCGGAATATGCTCAGGCCATAACCGGGATTGAGCCGGATTTAGTAGAAGCAGCCATGAAAATCTATACTCATTCCAAGAACTCTTTTATCTTGTGGGGAATGGGGGTAACGCAATTCGGCCAGGCGGTTGACGTGGTAAAAGGACTGGGTTCGTTATGTCTTTTAACCGGCCAGATTGGCAAGCCGAGCTCCGGTGTTGGGCCTGTACGCGGTCAAAATAACGTACAGGGAGCCTGTGATATGGGCGCATTGCCTAATATCTATCCAGGCTATCAGGCAGTCACCGATGCCGCCAACCGCAAAAAGTTTGCCAAGGCCTGGGGTGTGGAGACTTTACCGGATAAAATCGGCTTTACTATAACTGAGGTTCCCCATGCTGTTGCCGCAGGCAAGCTAAAAGCCTTCTACATTATTGGTGAAGACCCGGTGCAAAGCGATCCAGATTCAGGCGGTTTGAAAAAGGCGCTTAATGATTTGGAATTTGTAATAGTTCAGGACATATTTATGAACAAAACGGCGCTGTATGCCGATGTTATCCTGCCGGCCACTTCCTGGGGTGAACATGGCGGCGTATTCAGCGGGGCTGACCGTCGCTTCCAACGCTTTAGAAAAGCTGTTGACGCCAAAGGAGATGTTAAAGATGACTGGGTCATTATCGGCGAACTGGCAAAGCGATTCGGTTATGAGCTAACTTATAAAAATACTGAAGCAATTTGGAATGAAATGATTAGCTTATGCCCGAGCTATGCTGGCGCAACTTATGAAAAAATGGAGCGCCAGGGCAGTGTGCAATGGCCTTGCCGTACCCTGGAGGACCCCGGTACCGATTATTTATTCAAAGGGAATATATTCCAAACCACCAGTAAAAAGGGAATTTTCTTTGCCACTGAGTGGAGGGCACCGGCAGAGGTGCCGGATGAACAATACCCCATAGTTCTATGTACTGTCCGCGAAGTGGGGCATTATTCCTCCCGGACGATGACTGGCAACTGCTGGGGGCTGTCTCAGCTGGCTGACGAACCCGGTTATGTTCAGATTAGTGTTGAAGATGCTGCCCGGTTGGATATTGAAGATGAACAACTGATGCGTGTTACCTCGCGGCGCGGGTCAGTAATCTCACGAGCCCGAGTTAGTGACCGGGTAAAAGCGGGAGCCGTATATATGACCTATCAATGGTGGATAGGGGCCTGTAATGAACTTACTATTGATAACCTTGATCCGATTTCAAAAACGCCTGAATACAAATATTGTGCAGTGAAACTGGAGGCAATTGCGGATCAGGAGGAAGCAGAACGGCAGCTTATTGCCAGCTACAATGACCTGAAACGCAAAATGGGTGCCGAAGTGTCTTAAAATAAAACAGGAAGCGTAGCTTCTTGAAAGGGAGGTAAATATGGAGAAGTTAAGCCCGTTTGTTGTTGGGGACGGGGAGAAATGTATCGGCTGCAAGGCCTGTGAGGTTGCCTGCCATGCATCCCATAATGTAAAAGGGATTACGGCGGGAAACATTGATACTCCGGTATTCCCCAAATTATTTGTCACCCGGGTGGAGGAAGTAACCATGCCGGTACAGTGTCATCATTGTGAAGATGCCCCTTGTGCCCAGGCTTGTCTGGAAAAGGCCATTTATTTTGCCGGGGACAAAGTACTGATTCATACCGAAAAATGCAAAGGCTGTAAAGACTGCCTGGTAGCCTGTCCGTTCGGTGCCGTGGAGCTTGTACCGCAGTTTGTTAACGGCAGGGAAGTCATTCAGGAAAACCTAGGTAAACCACTGCTGTATGGCAACAAATGCGATTTGTGTCATACCCGGCCCAATGGCCCCATCTGTGTTGAAATATGCCCGGAACAAGCCTTGCGTTTGGTGGAGCCTCATAAGGAAAAAAAAGAGAAGAATAGAAAAGCAGTTGCCACTATTGTCGGCATGTTTAAGAAATAGGAGGTGAGTACTATGCAATATACGATTGAAATTGATCAGGAATTATGTACCGGATGTCAACGCTGTACCGAGGTCTGTCCGGTGGGAGCTATCGGCGGGCCGGAAGGTATGTCAGTAGATATTAATTATGATAAATGTTGTTTTTGCGGTCAGTGTGTGCAGGTTTGCAGCGCATACCAGGAATACAAATCAGAGACCAGCGCGCCGCGCGAAACCAAGCTGAAAAACCGCGGTTTATTAGAAAGTGTGAAAGAACCGCTGTTTGCCGCTCATAATATGGGCCATGCACAAAAAGTATGGGAAGCCCTTAACAATCCTGAGGTAGTGACCATGGTGCAATGTGCTCCGGCTGTCAGGGTGGGCCTGGCTGAAGATTTTGGTATGGAATCAGGCAAACTGGTTGATGGCAAAATGATTAGCGCGCTCAGAAAACTTGGGTTTGATAAAGTATATGATACCAACTTTACTGCCGACCTGACCATTATGGAAGAAGGCAGTGAGTTAATCAAGCGGATACAGGAAAATGGTGCATTGCCTATGTTTACCTCCTGTTGTCCGGCGTGGGTCAAATATGTGGAGCAGGAACAATTTGAGCTTCACGAAAACCTGTCTACCTGTAAATCGCCGCAGCAAATGGCCGGCGCATTGTTTAAGACTTACGGCGCCCAGGTAGATAAGCTGGATCCTAAGAAAATAGTCAGTGTATCAGTTATGCCCTGTACGGCCAAAAAGTTTGAGGCATCCCGGCCGGAAATGAAATCAAGCGGCAGCCAGGATGTTGACCTTGTTTTGACAACCAGAGAACTGGCCAATTTAATTAAGCATGCCGGCATCGACTTTAAGAATCTTGAACCCAGCCAGCCGGATTCCGTATTAGGGGCTTATACCGGCGCCGGCCATATATTTGGCGTTACCGGCGGAGTTATGGAAGCCGCGCTGCGCACAGGCTATGAGCTGATTACCGGCAAAGCGCTTGATGATATAAACATTCTGGATGTGCGCTACAGCGAAGGCGTGAAGCGGGCTACCATTCAGGTCGGAGACCTGGCTGTCAAAACAGTGGTTGTTGCCGGACTGGCTAATGTGGGCCCCATTATTGAAGAAATAAAAAATGGTACGGCTGATTTCCACTTTGTTGAAGTAATGGCTTGTCCGCAAGGCTGTATCAGCGGTGGCGGCCAGCCTAAAGTTCTCCTGGAAACTGAGCGCAAAGCTGTTTATGCCAGCCGGATGGCTTCCATGTATAAGCATGATGAGGAACTGCCCTTGAGAAAGTCGCATGAAAATCCTGAAGTTACCAAGCTGTACAAAGACTTTTTGGGCAAGCCGCTGGGACACAAATCTCACGACCTGCTGCATACCCATTATGTCAGGAGGGGATAAGAAATGCTTAATACTGCTTTTGTGATCGGCAACCCTGACTTGTGTATCGGCTGTCGTACCTGTGAGATTGCCTGTGTGTTAGCGCATACCGAGAAAAAACTGGGTACTGAAGCAATTAAGGATGTACCGTTTGTACCCCGGTTATCTGTCGTAAAAACCGAAGATGTCAGTGTTCCCATACAATGCCGCCAATGTGAAGATGCGCCTTGTGCGGAAGCCTGCCCGGAAAAAGCTATTGTTCAGCGTGAGCAAACCATTTATGTACTTGCCAACAAATGTGTTGGCTGTAAAAACTGTTTGATGGCCTGCCCGATCGGGGCTGTGTACCTGACGCGGGTGGAAGAGAATCCTTGTCAAAAGACAGCTTACAAATGTGATTTGTGCATTGAAACGCCTGAAGGTCCTCAGTGTATAAAAAAGTGCCCGACCAAAGCGTTGTCGCTTGTTTTGCCTGAGTCTATCACGAGCAGCATTAAAGCAAAACGTACTAATGCAGTAAGAAACGCTTAACAACTCCCGGCTAGGATATATGACTAATAGAAAAAGCTGCGGCACTCTCTAGTGCTGCAGCTTTTTTTGTGTTAACAGAAAGTATAACTTTTTTTTTAAGCAGGATAAGAGCAGCATCGACTTTTGCCGAAGCCGCGCTGTAAAAAGTAAAGAGGAGCATTGGAACGATTTGGTGCTTCTTCTATTTATTTAGAAGGATTTCTATATTTTTATTAGAATCAAAAAAATATGTGGGAATTTCGACATTAAAGGGGTATTAGGCAAAAAATGTGTTAAAGAAGGAGGCCACGGCATTTGAACAATACAACAGCAAAGAAAATAACCTCAACAGAACAGCTTCAAGAACTATTTCGCCAGGCACAGGCAAAGAAAACCCCGGTTTCCCTGTACCGCAAGGGACAGCCAGGCGGAATTGCCTTAGATTTTAGTGAATGGAATGCAATCGAGGCTTTTGACATCGACAATCTGATGGTCATTGTACCGCCCGGAATCCTGCTCAAAGAACTCAACGCCATTGCCGCTGCCAAGGGGCTGCGGTTTATTCCGGCCGATACTCCAGCCTATGAGAACCTGAGTATCGGTGAATGGGCCTACCAAGGCTGCCCCAATCCGTCAGCCTGGAAATATGGGGCCGGGAAACACTTTCTGCTTGGCGGTAACTATGTACTGCCCAACGGTGATACCACGCCGGTGGGTGGCAGCTGCATCAAAAACGTGACAGGCTACGATTTTACCCGGTATCTGACAGGCGGTTACGCCGATTTGGCCGCAGGTGTCCGCTATATCATTAAACTTATGCCGCAGCCGGCCTGCCGTAAGCGTTATGACATTACCGTTCCTGCACTGGCGAACGCCATCGAACTTATTAATTACCTGCATAGCCGGCCTGTTCCGCCCGCCTGGCTCTTTTGGGTCGACGAAACCGTGGGCAGCAGGCTATTCAGGCAAACGCACCAAGGCCAGCGGGTTCTCTTTGAATTGGACGGAAATCAGGCAGAAGTTATAGACTATGCCAAAGAAGTCGACGCCTATCTGGCTGCTGCCAACAGCCGGCCAGCAGCCGAACCGGCAACCATACCGGCACTCTCCGGCCTGGAAGCAAACACAGACATCTTTTGGCTGCTGGATGAATTGAAAGTACCTTATACGGCAATGGACACCTTTGCCGCCAACACAGTTAAGACAATAAGTGAAACAGGTATAGCGGGAGGCTTGTTCGGACAACTGGCAGACGGGAAAATCCATCTCTGTTTGAACTGCAAAAAAGAAGCAAGCAAAACAGTTATTGCCGCCTTGCAGGCTGAAGCCTGTAAACTGGGAGGCGCAGTCAGCGGAAAATATAACCGGCTGTACGGGCCTCAGATGTGCAGCCCACTCACAGCACTGGAACTGGCTTTCAAACAACGCATTGATCCCCAACAGATATTTAACCAGGGGGTGGTTAGCCAGTGAACAATCAAGAAGAAATCAAACACCTGGAAAAAGAAATCGTCAAATGTGCACGCTGTGGCGGTTGCCGCTCGGTTTGCCCTGTCACCATCGCCGAGCACCAGGAAAATACCACAGCCCGCAGCAAAGTGCGCATGCTTGAAGCCGTACTGGCAGGCCAGGTAGAACTGACCCCTGCCGTACAATCCCGGTTTGAAAAATGCCTGCTCTGCAAAGCCTGTAAGTCAGGCTGCGGTTCCAGTGTTGCAGTAGATGAACTGGTTTTGGAAGCCAGAGCCAAGCTAGTCAAACGCAACGGACTCAATCCCTTCAAAAAAATGGCTTTTACTGCCCAGCGTTACCGCAAGTTATTTGATTTGGGACTGCGCATGGGAGGCGTCTTCCAGGGACTAATCTTCAAATCCCTGCCAGACGGCAGCGGCAAAGTAGCCCGTATTCCCCTGCCCGGAGCAGGCCTCAGTGTACGCAGGGTCGTACCCAATATGACAAGCAAGCCGTTCCGGTCACGAATACCATACCTCACCAAAGCTCAAACCTCGCAAAGCAAAGGTACAGTTATTTTCTTTACCGGCTGCACACTAAACTACATGTACCCCGAAACCGGCGAAGCCGTACTTCGTATCCTGACCCGCAACGGCTATGATATTATCATCCCTGAAGACCAATGCTGTTGCGGCACCCCGGCCCTTACCTCCGGCGATGTCGAAACCGCCCGGATACTGGCCGAACAAAACATCAAAGCCATTAACCAGCAACAGTATGACTATATCATTACCGCCTGCCCAACCTGCGGCACCGCCTTACGGGCAGAATACAAGTCCCTGCTTAAGGATTCGCCGCTCTTACGCGAATGGGAAACCCTATCCGCCAAAGTCATGGACATCACTGAGTTTGTGGTACAGCACGGCGATCTGACAAGCTTCGGCAAGCTGCCGTTGAAAATCACCTACCATGACGCCTGCCACTTCGTGCGTGGCATGAATGTCGCGGCACAACCGCGGCAAATCTTCCAAGCCATCCCCGGCCTGGAATTTACCGAAATGAAAGAGGCAGACCGCTGCTGCGGCTGCGGCGGAACCTTCAGTGCCGTATACTATGAACTGTCACGTAAAATCAATGACGTTAAAATCGACAACATTGAAGCCACCGGCATGGACTATGTCACAGCCGGCTGCTCATCCTGCCGGATGCATATTACCGATGGCCTGAACCAACGAAACAGCTGGGTTAAATTCCTGCACACCGCTGAAATTATTGACAAGGCTTATGAGGCAGGCCAAAAGGAAAAGGGGGGTCAGGTTTAATGAACAGCACTATTCTCAATGAACTCCGGCGCATAGTCGGCGACAGATATGTCATGAGTGAAAAAGAAGACCGGATCATTTACGCCAGTGATTCCACCATGTTTGACTACTGTCCGGACGTCGTGGTACAGCCGGCCACCCGTGAAGAAGTGGTTGCCATTGTCAAATTGGCCGCCAGGAACAATATTCCCGTTACCGGACGGGGAGCAGGTACCTGCCTGTCCGGCGGAGCCATTGCCCTCAAAGGCGGAATTATTGTCGACATGGTAAGAATGAACCGCATCCGTAGCATTGACGCCGCTAACAAGGTAGCCGTTGTTGAACCGGGGGTTATTACCTTCGAGCTGGCTTCACAAGCCGCCAAACAAGGTCTGCTCTATCCGCCTGATCCTTCCAGCTGGAAAGAATCGACGCTGGGCGGTAATGTAGCCGAATGTGCCGGCGGTCCCAAAGGGGTTAAATATGGGATTACCCGTAACTTTGTGCTGAGTTTGGAAGTGGTATTGCCAAATGGTCAAGTGGTTGAAACCGGCAATGCGGTAGACGGTGATATGTGCGGGCCGGACTGGACTATGCTGCTGACTGGTTCAGAAGGAACACTGGGCTTGATTACGGCCATTACCCTGCGGCTAGTATCGGCTCCCATAACCAAAAAGACCATGCTGGCTATTTATGAACGCCTGGAAGACGCGGCCAAAACCGTGAGTGTGACCATGGCGTCCGGAATTATTCCGACTACGCTGGAGTTAATGGATAACATGGCCATTGTGGCTACGGAAAAGGCATTGAAAATTGGCTTGCCGGTACATGCTGGCGGGTTGCTGCTTATTGAAGTTGACGGAGTGCCGTCAACGGTAGAGGAAAATGCCAAGCGGATCAGCGAAATTTGCCAAGAGTGCGGCGTAATGGAATTTAAAATCGCTCAAACGGCAGCCGAAGCCGAAAAACTATGGGCGGCCCGCCGGGGTATCGCCAAAGCCTTTGGTCAGATTGCCCCCTGCAAATATGCTGAAGATGCCACCGTACCGCGCAGCCTGGTTCCGGTATTGGTGGAAAAGTCAATGGAAATAGCGAAAAAACATAATATACCTATCCTGATTTGCGGTCATGCCGGTGACGGCAATATGCATCCGACGATTCTGTTTGACAAAAGGGATAAAGCCGCGTTCGAGCGGGCCGAAAAGGCATTGGCGGATGTGCATATTGTGACGTTGGAGTTAGGCGGAACCTTAAGCGGCGAGCATGGAATCGGTTTTGCCAAAGCGCCGTATTTGCGCGCCGAGGTGGGTCCTGTCGGCTATAAGCTGGGGAAGGATGTGAAGGCGGTTATTGATCCTGAAAACTTTATGAACCCCGGGAAAATGTTTAATTATGAAGGGGAACTGCATTAGTTGGGTCAAATAACAAATACCCCGCATCCAGAGGCTATGCGGACATTGCCAAAAGATACGGGGTATTGCATGTAAGCTATTGAACTGTCGGATACTGAACGTTATCTTCGGTGGTGTAAACGGTCGGCTGCCCAATCAATGGGCAGCTGACTATTTTATTTGCTGGCGTTATAGCTTTTCAATCTTAACGGCAGATACCTTATACTCATAGGTTTTAGTCGTTTTGTCGACATTGCTGCTGGTAAGCTCATTGGTCGGAGTTGCCAGGTAGTGGAAGGACATCCAGATGACTCCCGGCGGCACCCGGTCGGTTACCCATGCCTTGGTCTGTACTTTGCCGCGCCGTGAGGCCACACTGATGGTTTCCTGATCCTGAATACCCAGTCGTTTGGCATCGTCAGGATTCAGCATGGCTTGTTCCTCAGAGCGGAAAGAAGTCAGCGTTTTTGAATACCCGGGGGTTGTAATATTGTAATGATAGAGGATACGGCCTGTGCTTAAGAGGAAGGGGTATTCGGCGTCCGGCTCCTCGCCGGGCGGCTGGTGTTCTATTGGCTGGAACCTGGCAATACCACAACTGAATTTGCCTTTATCATGAAGATATTGGGTACCGGGATGGTTTTTGTCCGTTACCGGCCACTGCAGGCCGCTTTCGTCCAGGCGGTCAAAGGAAACACCGCCGTAGATCGGGCTGAGCGAGGCCATTTCATCCATAATTTCACTCGGATGATTGTAGGACATCGGATATCCCATACGATTGGACAGATCGATCAGGATACGCCAGTCAGGACGGCTGTCGCCAAGCGGGTTGATGGCTTGCCGGACCCGCTGCACACGGCGTTCGGTATTGGTAAAGGTGCCGTCTTTTTCGGCAAAGGAGGCTCCTGGCAGAACCACATCTGCCAACTTGGCAGTTTCGGTCAGAAATAGATTTTGCACCACCAGGAAATCCAGATGCTGGAGGGCTTTGCGTACATGATTGGCGTCGCCGTCAGTCAGCACCGGATCTTCCCCCATGATATACATGGCTTTGACTTCGCCGCTAATGGCTTTATCAAACATATCGGGAATCATGAGCCCGACTTTGTTCGATAATTTTACGCCCCATGCTTCTTCAAACTTATCCTGCACCATCGGGAAATCGACTTTTTGGTAGCCTGGGTAAACATTAGGCAAAGCCCCCATGTCACAGGCACCCTGCACATTGTTTTGGCCGCGCATCGGATTCAGGCCGGCATTGGGTTTACCGATATTGCCTGTCATTAAAGTGAGATTGGCTAAGCTCATAACATTATCTGTGCCGCAGATGTGTTCGGTGATGCCCAAGGTATAGAAAATCTGAGCCCGTTCCGCAGTACCATAAATTTTGGCTGCTTCAAACAACAAGTGTTCGGGTACACCGGTAATCTTTTCCACATATTCGGGGGTGTATTTTTCCACGGTTTCCGCTACCTGCTCAAAGCCGCTGGTGCATTCTTTGATGAAGGCCTCGTCGTGCCAGCCGGACTTAAGAATAATATGCATAAGACCGTTGATTAAGGCAATATCGGTACCAGGCTTCAGGCGCAGCCATACGTGGGCTTTGCCGGCCAGCTCGGTTTTCCGTGGATCGGCTACCACGAGAGTAGCACCGTTGCGGAGGGCTTGACGCATTTTGGCTCCGATGACAGGATGGGCTTCGGTTGGGTTAGCGCCAATGACAAACAGAACTTTACTGTGGGGAATTTCGTTAATGGAATTGGTCATTGCTCCGGAACCGAATGAAGTGGCCAGACCGGCCACGGTGGGAGCGTGTCAGGTACGGGCGCAGTGATCGATATTATTGGTGCCGATCGCTGCGCGCATGAATTTTTGCATAAGATAATTGTCTTCATTAACACACCGGGCAGAACTAAGTGCCGCTAAGGCATCACTGCCGTGGGAAGTTTTTATGTCGGTAAATTTGCTGGCAATCAAATCGAGCGCTTCATCCCAGCTTGCTTCCACAAATTCGCCATTTTTCTTGATCAAAGGTGTGGTAAGGCGCTCCGGGCTGTGGATGAAGTCAATGCCGAAACGGCCTTTAACGCAGGTAAGGCGACCGTTGACAGGGCTGCTCAAATTGGAGGTAACCCCAATGACCTTGCCGTCCTTTACGTTCAGGTCAAAATTGCAGCCAACGCCGCAGAAGGGGCAGGTGGTTTTGACCTTTTTATCCGGCAAACCGGCATGCTGCATAGGTTTTTCTGTCAAAGCGCCTACCGGGCAGGCCGATACGCAGGTTCCACAAAATACACAACTGGACGAATCGACCATTGGTTCGTCAAAAGCCGGCGTTACCTTAGTATCAAAGCCCCGGTTTGTCCAATCGAGGGTATCACAACATTGTATTTCCCGGCAAACGCGGACACAGCGTCCACAAAGAATACACTTGTTGTTATCACGGATAATAAAGGGGTTGCTGTCATCTATGGCATAGCTGCGGCGTTCTCCCTCAAAGCGAATTTCGCGAATGCCAAGATTGCTTGAGAGCGACTGCAATTCGCAATCCTGGCTGCGTTGACAATGCAGGCAATCCTGCGGATGGTTAGCCAATATGAGCTCAACCACACTTTTGCGTGCTTCCCGGATAACTGCAGAGTTAGTGCGTACCACCAGTCCTGCTGAAGCCGGATAGGTACAGGCAGTAACCAGCCCTCGCACACCTTCTACCTCCACGACACAGACCCGGCAGGCACCCTCGGGAGTTAAGTCGGCAAGATGGCACAAAGTGGGGATTGTTACTCCGGCTTGTTGAGCTGCCTCTAACAGAGTACTTCCTTCAGCGATTTCAATAACCTGTCCATCAATGGTTAAATTGACCATTACCAGTGTTCACACTCCTTATCGTAGTATAGGGGTAATGTTGAGCAGAACCTTTAAAATATTTTGCCTGTGCAATTTTTCATAGGCCCGGATGAGTACTAATTGCTTAACGCCTGTCCTCCTTTTAAAAAAAGTTCCACTTTACCTGCTGAAATTCCTTCTTAACTTAGATTGTGATTTCCGGATATCCAAGTCTCGTATCAAGTTATATTATAAAAACAGATTGGCATAAGCGCTAACTAATTATTCTGAATGGTAGGAATATTGCACTGAAGTGACTTGAGTTTTAGCTGGTTGTACTAAGCTAAAACTGTGGATTGGTCATTGAATAGTGTGCTCATAGGCCGTCAAGCGATTGAATAGACATAATCTTGACATTATTGGTACAGCTTATTATAATTAAATATAATGTCTAATTATGAGATGGAGCGCTGGTTTTATTGAGTATATTCAAGGATAACCCCAGGTGGCGGAATACTATTACTCCGTTCATATTGTCTGGAGGGAAAAGCCGGCGAATGGGGAGAAATAAATCTTTTGTAAGACTGGGCGGCAGGCCGTTAATCGAAATTGTTGTCGGGAAAGTGGCCGACATTTTCCAGCAGAAACCGGTGATTATTACCAATCATCCGGAGGAATACTCTTATTTAGGGTGTAACATGATTGGTGACATTGTCAAAGATAAAGGCCCGTTAGGCGGCATCCATGCAGGGCTGATTAGTTCACCTACACCTTACATATTTGTTTTTGCCTGTGACATGCCTTTTATCGAAAAAGCCTTTATCCACTATATGATGAACCGGTTAGCAGGGGAAGATATTCTTATTCCGCATAACGGCGAAAGTGTAGAGCCTTTGCACGCAATATACTCAAAGCAGTGCATAGCTGCGATTGAGCTTCATCTTCATAAAGATCATTGCTGTGTTCAATCTTTTTTTCAAGATGTAAATATCGCCTATGTTGAGCAACCTGAGATGACTGGGCTGAATATCCTGGATCATTATTTCTTAAATGTGAATACAGTGGAAGATTTAACAGCAGCTGAGCGTTACCTTGTGCAGTCGCGTGATAACCTCAAATCTTGACATGGTTTACTTTAAACAGGTATAATAAAAACCAATTACATACAATAACGGCGAAGAATGGAAAAGTAGGCTGATGCGCCTGTTTTAGAGAGGGAACCCGAGGCTGGAAGGTTTCTCTGTGTGCAAGCTGAAGGTCATCCAGGAGCCGCCCCGCTGAACCGATTTAGTAGGCGTGGCCGGATTGCCCCGTTACGGCAGAGCAAGTGTTCGGTTTTGGCCGAAAATCAAGGTGGTACCGCGGAAGTTAATTCTTTTCGTCCTTATAGTGGATGAAAAGATTTTTTTTATGCAAATTATAGCAGCAATAGCTCTGCTGTCAGTTCATGCAAACACATATTCAAGGAGGACATATGGAACAGAAGAACAATATTCCAACCGTCTATGACCCGCAGGCCGTTGAGGCCAAATGGTATGCATTCTGGGAAGAAAATAATTTATTTCATGCCAAGACAGATCCGAATAAACAGCCCTTCAGCATTGTTATTCCGCCGCCCAATGTTACCGGACAATTACATATGGGCCACGCCCTGGATAACACCCTGCAGGATATTCTTATCCGGTTTAAGCGGCTGCAGGGTTATGACACGCTGTGGATGCCGGGTACCGACCATGCAGGAATTGCCACCCAGATAAAGGTGGAAGAAATGCTGGCCCAGGACGGGAAAACCCGTTATGATCTGGGGCGCGAAACCTTTATTGACAGGGTATGGGACTGGAAAGCCCAGTACGGCAGCCGCATCATCAATCAACTCAAGCGTTTGGGTGCTTCCTGTGATTGGCAGCGCGAACGCTTTACCATGGATGAGGGCTGCTCGAAAGCTGTCCGCGAAGTATTTGTCAGCTTGTATGAGCAAGGGCTTATTTACCAGGGCAACCGTATCACCAACTGGTGCCCGCGCTGTAATACGGCGCTTAGTGATATTGAGGTAGAGCATGAGGAACAGCCGGGTAATTTGTATCATGTCCGTTATCCGGTAGAAGGTGCTGACGGTGAGTATGTAACTGTTGCCACCACCCGGCCGGAAACCATCCTGGGAGACAGCGGGGTGGCTGTTCATCCCGAGGATGCCAGGTATAAACATTTGCTGGGCAAATATCTGGTACTGCCGCTGGTAGGCCGCCGTTTGCCGATTGTGGCTGATGAATATGTTGACCCTTCTTTTGGCACAGGCGCGGTAAAGGTGACACCGGCGCATGATCCTAACGATTTTGACATGGGATTAAGGCACAAACTTCCCGAAATTGTTGTTATAAATCCTGACGGTACTATGGCTGCAGATACCGGCAAATATGCCGGCATAGACCGCTATGAATGCCGTAAGGCGCTTGTTGACGACCTCAAAGCCCAGGGTTATCTTGTAAAAATTGACGAGCACAATCACGCTGTCGGCCATTGCCAGCGCTGCAGCACAATTGTTGAGCCGCTGGTATCGAAACAATGGTTTGTCAAGATGGAGCCGCTGGCTAAACCGGCGATTGAAGCGGTAACCTCAGGCAACATCCAATTTGTACCTGAGCGTTTTACAAAAACTTACACCAATTGGCTGGAGAACATCAGGGACTGGTGTATTTCCCGTCAAATTTGGTGGGGTCACCGGATTCCGGCCTGGTATTGTGGTTGCGGTGAAGTTACCGTATCCCGGGATGACATTACCGCCTGCCCCAAGTGTGGCGGCAGTGTTGAACAAGACCCCGATGTGCTGGATACTTGGTTTAGTTCGGCGTTATGGCCGTTTTCCACCATGGGCTGGCCGGAAAATACCGCCGAATTAAAACAATTTTATCCGACCAGTGTACTGGTGACAGGCTATGATATTATTTTCTTCTGGGTTGCCAGAATGATCATGATGGGACTGAAGTTTCAGGAGGATATTCCTTTCCGGCATGTCTTTATTCATGGCCTGGTACGTGATAGTCAGGGACGGAAGATGAGTAAATCGCTCGGTAACGGTATTGACCCGTTAGACGTGATTGATAAATACGGTGCCGATACCTTGCGCTTTATGCTGGTAACCGGCAACACGCCCGGCAATGATATGCGTTTTTACTGGGAACGGGTAGAGTCCAGCCGGAACTTTGCCAACAAGATTTGGAATGCTTCGCGGTTTGTGCTGATGAACCTGGAAGGCTTTGACCCGGCATTTGTACCAGATGCCAAAGCCTTTACCCTTGCCGACAAATGGATTTTGAGCCGTTATAATCAGACGGTGGCGGATGTTACCCGCAATCTGGAAAGGTTTGAGCTGGGGGAAGCTGCCCGCATGGTATATGAGTTCATCTGGGACGAGTTCTGTGACTGGTATATTGAGTTGGCCAAAGGCCGTCTTTATAATAAGGAAGATGCTGAAAGCCGCAAAGTGGCCCAGTATGTTCTCAGTTATATATTAGGTAATACGCTAACCCTGCTTCATCCCTTTATGCCCTTTATCACTGAAGCCATCTGGCAGAGCCTGCCGCACCAGGGACTTAGTATTATGACCAATAGCTGGCCGGTGGAAGACACAAAACTGTCTTACCCTCAGGACGAGCAGCTTATGGGTATTTTGATGGAAGTAATTAAAGCGGTGCGCAATATGCGGGCCGAAGTCAATGTGCCACCGGGGAAAAAGAGTGAGGTTATTTTAAAGATTGCCGCTGCTGAGCTTAAAACCCGGCTTGAAGCCAATAGTGACTATATCAGAATATTGGCTGCCGCCGAGCCGGTGACAATTCTTGCCATTGATGCCGCCACACCGGAGAACGCTATGACCGCAGTGGCAAATGGCGTGGAGATTTACCTGCCGCTTAAGGGACTGATTGATGTTGAAAAAGAAACAGCCCGGCTAAACAAAGAAATGGTCAGTCTGGACAAAGAACTTTCCCGTATTGCCGGCAAACTTGATAACCCTGCCTTTACCGCCAAAGCTCCTGCAGAGGTTATTGAGAAAGAAAAGATCAAACAAACTGAGTATCTGGAAAAACAGGCAGCCATTAAAGAGCGCCTGGCCTATTTAGCCCAACTGTAGCACAGTGCCTGTAGTCTGCCAAGTTTAAAGCTGTAGGATGAATAGAACATTGCGGATTTGGGCTTGGTGGACTACTAGTACCCTTATATTAATATGGAGGTGCAGCATATGACTTATGAAGAAACGTTAGCCTACCTCGAAAACCTGAGTAAATTCGGTATTAATCTGGGAATGGACCGGATTGAGCGGCTCCTGGAACTCATGCAGCAGCCCCAACGCCGCTTTAAAACCATCCATGTTACCGGTACCAACGGCAAAGGTTCCACAACCGCCATGCTGGCAGCCATGCTGTCGGCCAGCGGGATAAAAACCGGTATGTACACGTCGCCGCATCTTACCGACTATCCTGAACGGATGAAAATCAATGGACAGGAAATTACCAGGGAAGCCTTTGCTCAAGCGCTTACTTATACGAGCACCTTTGTTGAACAAATGCTGACAGAAGGTTTTGAACAGCCGACTGAGTTTGAAGTACTTACTGCCGCCGCTTTTTACTATTTTGCGGCAGCAGGTGTCGAATATGCGGTTATTGAAGTGGGACTGGGCGGCCTCTTGGATTCAACCAATGTAATTATTCCCGAAATCTCAGTTATTACCAATGTCACCCTGGAACATACTGACCGTTGCGGCTCGACGATTGCCGATGTCGCCCGCCATAAGGCCGGTATCATAAAAGATGGCGTGCCGGTTGTGACTGCCGCTAAAGGTGAGGCGCTGGCCTTCATTAAGCAGACGGCAGCAGAAAAAGGCGCTAAAGTTTATGTTAAAGATGAACATTTTACCGGCGAGTTTAAGGGCCTGGCAAATGGCAGGCAGCTGGTAGCTATAGAGGCTGGCAAATTTGGCAAAATAGAGGCTGAGCTTAATCTTATTGGCTGTCATCAGGTGGAAAACAGCGCTGTGGCAGTTACCACTGCGTTGATTCTGGGAGCTAATGATACCCGCATTACGCCACAGGCAGTAAAAGCGGCATTGGCGGCGGTTCTTTGGCCGGGGCGATTCGAAATAGTTCCCGGCACTCCTGTTCTGATTATTGACGGTGCCCATAATCCCGATGGCGCACGGGTGCTTCGCCAAAATCTTGATCAGGTATTTCCGGGCAAGGATATCACCTTTGCTTTAGGCATCTTGCGCGATAAGGACGTATCAGGCATTATTTGTGAGCTTATCCGCCCAACAGATACGGTTGTTACCGTTCAGCCGCTTTCCTACCGGGCGGCGACACCGGAGGAAATTGCCCGGGAAATAGAGGCGCGCCATGTGGAAGCTGCTGCCACCATTGAGTCGGGTATTGACCGGGCTAAGGAGCTGGCCGGTGCTGAGGGGATTGTTTGTGTAGCCGGTTCACTGTATCTCATTGGCGAAGCCCGTCAGATTATCTTTAAAAAGTAGACAAATATGACAGAATTGTATATAATAATTACTGGCGCTTGGGTGTGATTTCAAGCGCCAGTAGTTTTTAGAACCGTAGGTGAAGTGGTGCATATTGCATATTCGTTTAATAGCCAAACCCAATACCGGCTGGATTACCTGATTGAACACTGTATTTTGGCAATGGTCTTCTGCTTACCCTTGTCGCTGGATGCCGCCACTCTGTTTTTAGGAGTGGGAACAGCCTTATGGGTTGGTAAGATGATAGTAACCAGAAAACTGTTGTTCAAACGCACCCCTTTTGATGAACTTATCCTGCTTTTCGTCATTTTATCTGCTGCTTCTATTGCCGCATCGCCTGACAGGAATTTTAGTTTTTACAACTATTACCACTTAATGGGGCGCTATATAGTCAGTTACTATCTTGTTGTTAACAATCTGCATTCACTGCGTCAACTGCAGCGACTGGTTTGGTCGGTGCTGATTTCGGCTGTACTGGTTGCTTTCTATGGATTTTATCAATACATTCAGGGAGTGGATATATCCACCTTTCACTGGGTGGATGGCGAGCAGTTTCCTGATCTTAAAATCCGGGTATTTTCCACACTGCAAAACCCGAATCTGCTGGCCGGTTTCCTGGTTGTGGTGATGTCGCTGGCTGTTGGTTTAGGGTTGCATACAGAATCAATGCCGGGGAAATTACTGTTATTTGCGCTTGCTGCTGTCTTTGGGGCGTGTTTGGTGCTTACCTACTCTCGCGGTGCCTGGCTGAGTGTTTTAGCCGTTGCTGCCATCTGTGCTCATTTATACAACCGCAAGGTACTGTGGCTATTTTTAATCATTCCGCTGATTGCATTTTTTGGTCATGATGCCGTGATGGAACGGCTGCTGTCTGTCTTGAATCCCACAGACACTTCCTCGACACTGCGGATTGCACTATGGGAAAGCACACTGGCCATGATCATGGACAAGCCTTTGCTGGGTATCGGTTGGGGAGCTTATTGGCAGGTATACCCGGAATATGACTTTTTTTTAAATAATCCTGACGCCCGGATTGTTCATGCTCATAATATGTATCTGCACATTGCGGCAGAGATCGGAATTCCCGGTCTTTTGGCCTTTTTGGCAATTATTTTTGGTCACGCCAAAAAAGCCGTTGATATTTTAAGCAAGACCAACAATCGCATGATAGCCGGGATTATATTCGGAGTAATGGCAGCTGTCTTAGGTTTAGTGCTCAATGGTTTCACCGATTATATTATGTTTAATGTGCAGCTGTCGATGTTGTTCTGGCTGCTCAATGCCATCATTATTGTTGTGTGGGAAGGCAATTATCGTTATAATTGAGAGAATCTTATCGACCATTAAGCGAACGGCAGCCTGAACTTGTTGAAGTTGTTGTTTGGGTTTACAATAATTCCCACAAGAATTTTTTGGAAAAAACTAATTATTTTGCAATTTGCAGCAGGATTTATAATACGCAACGCGAATATACAAAAATATTAGTGGAACTTTCGACAATGAGGGGCATCCCCTTAATTTTTTCTTGTAAGTTTTGTGAAATTTCGCACAAACATCAAATTTGGCTCATGGAGGTGCCGTAGTGAAACTGGCACAAGTAAGAAATGTGTTGGATGCCGAGGTACTCTGCGGAATGGAATGGCTTGATCGAGAAGCAAAAAGCGCATGTGGCGCAGACCTGATGAGTGATGTTTTGGCCTTTACCAAAGAACAAGCACTTTTGTTAACAGGCCTGACAAACATTCAAGTAATTCGTACTGCTGAAATGAGCGACTTAGTAGCCATATTATTTGTACGGGGAAAACGGCCGGGACCAGAAGTAATTGCATTGGCCGAAATTATGGAAATACCTTTGTTATCGACAGACCGGCAAATGTATGAAGCCTGCGGCATTCTGTACAAAGACGGGCTCAAGGGAAGTTCGCAAAAGGAGGAAACTCCGTGCTTCCACAACCGGGAATAGTCTTAGAATTTAGATTAGTAGGCGCCGATTTTGAAGGCGCCGGTGAAGCATCCAGCAAAATTAAACGTACCTTGCAGCAACTGGGGGTACGTCCGGAGATCATCAGGCGAATTGCTGTCAGTGCCTATGAAGCAGAGATGAACGTAATTATTCATGCTTTACGGGGTGTTATCCGGGCTGAGATTTATTCTGACCGAACTGCATTGACAGTTGATGATGAAGGTCCGGGGATTCCTAATATTGACCTTGCCATGCGGGCCGGGTATTCTACCGCTCCTGATCATATTCGCGAAATGGGTTTTGGTGCAGGAATGGGGTTACCCAATATGGCGCGCTGTACAGATGAATTTGACATCCAAACCGATCTAGGAAAGGGAACAAAGCTTAGTATGGTCATTTACCACTGAAATAAGTGTGTATTTTATAGATTGAGTGGTGAAAGTGATGGAAGCGCGTTTTCACTCAGTGCGGTTAATGTCGGAACGGTGCCAGGGCTGTGTAAATTGCACGAAACGCTGTCCAACGGAAGCTATCCGCATCCGTGGCGGCAAAGCTCAGATAACCTCTTCCCGCTGTATTGATTGCGGTGAATGTATCCGGCATTGTTCTGCTCACGCTAAAACGGCCGTGACTGATGATTTAAGCGACCTGAAAAAATTTAAACATAATATTGCTTTGCCTGCGCCGTCCCTTTATGGTCAGTTTAACCCTGAGATTCCGGTTAGGGCCATTTTGTCAGGCTTATTAAAACTGGGATTTGACGAAGTATTTGAAGTAGCTCACGGAGCAGAAATTATCTCACTGGCAATTAGAGATTACATGAAGCGCACTGATATTGCCCGTCCGGCCATTTCCTCGGCTTGCCCGGCTATTGTCAGACTGATTCAGGTCAAATTTCCTGAGATTATTAATCATATCGTACCTTTTGACGCTCCTGTCGAGGTGGCCGGAAGATTGGCCAGGGCTGAGGCTGAGCGGCTCTATGGTCTTGATCCGAAAGATATTGGCATCTGGTTCATTACCCCGTGTCCGGCGAAAATGACCGCAGTATATCAGCCTCTTGGCACAGAAACATCCAGTATTAGCGGTGCCATTGCCATCAGTAAAATATATCATGATTTATTTAAAGTGGTAACCGCCGATGTTCAAGACGCCCGCCGTCAAGCTTCCTGGCTGGGTGTCGGCTGGGCAGTGTCGGGTGGCGAGACCGCTGCTGTAGGTGTGGATAACGTACTGGTAGTAGACGGCATTTACCAGGTTATCAATGTGCTGGAGCAAGTTGCCTTAGGTAAACTCAAAGATGTTGACTATATTGAAGTATTGGCCTGTACCGGAGGCTGTGTAGGCGGAGCCCTGACGGTGGAAAATCGTTATGTAGCCGAACACCGGATGAAACAGCGAATTGAAAAGAAAAAAATGCTAGACCCCAAGCTTGGCAGACTGCCACGCACCGATTACTCAGAATTCGAACTGGGGGTGGCCGGGCGGCGGGCGATTGAACCTAAACCGGTATTGCGGCTTGATGCCGATATTTCTAAAGCAATGTCCAAAATCGAAATCATGGATGCAACGTTAAAATGCTTGCCTGGTCTTGATTGCGGTTCCTGTGGCTCGCCTAACTGCAAAGCGTTGGCTGAAGATATTGCCCAGGGATGTGCTAGTCTGACCGATTGTGTATTCATCTTGCGCAACAAAGTGCGGGATTTGGCATATGAAATGGTTAACCTGGCTGCCAAGCTGCCGCCACCGCTTGATAAAGATCAGGATGATCAAGAGGAGCAAGCTGAATAGTTAAATTAGCAAATCAGTATTGGGAGGAGTATTTGTGACTGTACAAGAGATAGCGGACGCGTTGTCGCTAACAGTAGTATCAGGCCAGTCCAACCTCAACAAAAAAATCAGCGGCGGGTATACGTCTGATCTGCTGAGCAATGTCATGGGGCAGGCGCAGGCTGGTAATGTATGGGTTACTATGCAAGGTCACCAGAATATTGTGGCTGTGGCGTTACTGGTGGGATTGACGGCGATTATTGTTGCCGGTGGCGTGGAGCCTGATGAGGATGCTTTGCGCAAAGCGTCGACAGAAGAAATCGTTATTCTTACCACACCACTGACTGCATATGAAGTGGTTGGCCGTTTATACCAGCTGGGTATAAAGGGAGAATGATCAGGCGGTTTGTGGCCGATCTTCATGTACATACACTTTTGTCGCCCTGTGCTGCCATTGAAATGACGCCGCGTAACATTGTCTGGCACGCACAGCAGCACGGTGTTGATATCGTTGCCATTACCGATCATAACGCTTGTGATAATGTCGTGGCCGCCCTGGAGGCGGCAAAAGGTACTGATGTAACTATACTGCCGGGTATGGAAGTGGAAAGCAAAGAGGAAGTACATCTCGTTGTTTTATTCGAAAAAATGCGACAACTCAAAGCGTGGGAACAATTTACCCAGCAGCATATGTCGGGGCGCCTGAATGATGCTGAACGTTTTGGCGCTCAGTTTATTGTTGACGCAGAGGATAATTTTGTCGCGGAAAAAACCGAAATGCTTTTAGCCTCGTTGACTGCAGGCGTTGCAGAAATCTCCGCCCAGGTAAAAGAGCTTGGCGGAATATGTATTGCCAGCCATGTTGACAGGCCAGTATACAGCATTATTTCACAACTAGGTTTTATTCCACCAGATGTTGAGCTAGCGGCGGTGGAAGTATCAAGGAATATGAGTGTAGAGCATGCGCCGCAGCGTATTCCCGCTATTGGCTGTCTGCCAATTATAACAGCTTCCGATGCCCATGTAATGGACGATTTTATTAGTGGTCCAAAAACTGTTTTTCATATTGAGCAACCGACATTAGCAGAAATCCGGCAGGCATTATTAGCTCAAAACTTGCGAAAGGTGGTGGTTTAGCCACTATTTACTAGCACGAGGAACAAATGTGATTTTTCAAAGGAGGAGTTAAACATGAACAGCGACAAAGAAACTAAATGCTGCTGTGGTGGCGGTGAAGCGGGCAAGCTGGCTATGGACCAGGTAGAAGTAGTTCTTGCCAAATACCATGGTGTAAAGGGAGCTCTTATTCCGGTATTGCAGGAAGCGCAAAATGCTTATGGTTATCTGCCCAGAGAAGTTATTCAATATATTGCTGAAAAAATGGGAATTCCGGTCAGCCAGATTTACGGTGTAGTAACCTTCTACGCCCAATTCCACCTCAATCCCCGGGGTAAGAACATTATTCGCGTCTGCCAGGGGACTGCCTGCCATGTGCGCGGCGCTAAGAGCATTCTTACAGCGCTGGAAGATAGCTTGCAGGTTAAAGCCGGCGGCACCACTCCGGATCTCAAATTTACATTGGAAACCGTAGCCTGTATCGGTGCTTGTGGTTTAGCGCCAGTACTTATGGTTAATGACGATACCCATGGTCGCCTAACTCCTGAGGTGATTCCTGATTTATTGTCACAATACGCCTAGAGTTGTAGCCCATGCGTGAAATATCACTTCATATACTTGACTTGGTCCAAAATTCGATCGAAGCTGAGGCGACGTCTGTTAAACTTGAAATCATTGAAGATACAGTCAATGATCGTATGATCATCAGAGTTTCTGATAATGGCCGGGGTATGAATGAAAAAATGCGTCAATTAGTCATTGATCCTTTTATAACCACCAGGACTACCCGACGAATAGGCTTGGGATTACCGCTAATGGATATGTCGACTAAACGTTGTGACGGATATTTAGACATTAATTCCATACCGGGACAAGGTACTGTAATTGAGGCTATGTACCGGCACAGCCACTATGATAGGCCGCCAATGGGAGACTTGCCGGAAACCATTAAAAGCATACTTGTCGCTAATCCGGAGTTACATTTTTTTTATTCTCATACTTTCAATGATCAAAGCCTTTCAGTTTCCTCCCAGGAGATCGCCGATATTTTGGATGGTATACCCTTAACGCAACCGGATGTGTTAATTTGGTTGGACGGGTACTTGTCAGAAAGCATAGACAATTTGTACGGAGGTGCTAAAAATGAAAACGATTGAAGATTTGAAACGTCTGCGCGAACAGCTTAAGACAAAAAACAACCTGCGCCATGACGGAGGCATTCAGGTAATTATTGGCATGGGTACTTGTGGTATCGCTGCCGGCGCAAGAAAAGTTTTGACTGCTGTATTAGATGAAATTGCCAAACGGAAGCTTGAAGATGTTAAAGTTCGCCAAACAGGTTGTATCGGTATGTGTGAACAAGAAGTGCTGCTTGACGTTGTACGTCCTGGCGAACCGAGGATAACCTACGGCAAAGTTACGCCGGCAGATGTCCCCAAAATTATTGCCGAGCATGTAGTTAATGGCAGAATCATACAAGAACTTGCTATCGGTAAAATCATCGAATAATTTTGGTAGAGTAACAGGAGGGGATCGTATGGAACATATCAGAGCGCATGTGCTCATTTGTGCCGGCACTGGCTGCGTGTCATCAGGCTCGAAAAAAGTGGAAGCCGCATTTCAGGCAGAGTTGGTTAAAAAAGGGTTGGATAAAGAAGTAAAAATTATTGAAACCGGCTGCCATGGTTTTTGTGAAATGGGCCCGCTGGTTATCATTTATCCTGAAGGTACATTCTATGTTCGGGTTCAGGAAAGCGACGTGCCTGAACTGGTGGAAACCCATCTTTACAAAGGGCGTACTGTAGAACGCTTACTATTCAAAGAGCCTAGTTCTCATGAAGCAATTCCTAGCTATAATGATATTGATTTTTATAAAAAACAAATGAGAATAGTACTGGCAAACTGTGGTCACATCAATCCTGAGGATGTTAATGAATATATAGCCGAAGGCGGTTATGAAGCTTTAGGCAAGGCTTTGGAAACTATGAAGCCTGATGAAGTTGTTGAAGAAGTTAAAAAGTCCGGGCTGAGAGGCCGGGGGGGCGGCGGTTTCCCGACTGGTATGAAATGGGGCTTTGCCCGCAGTGCACCGGGCACGAAGAAGTATGTTGTCTGTAATGCTGACGAAGGTGACCCTGGTGCATTTATGGACCGCAGCGTGCTTGAGGGCGACCCGCACCGTATTATTGAAGGCATGGCAATCTGCGGGTACGCCATTGGCGCAGATGAAGGCTATGTTTATGTTCGTGCAGAGTATCCGCTGGCCATCAAACGCCTGAGAATAGCCATTCAGCAAGCAGAAGAACTGGGGCTGTTAGGCGAAAATATTTTAAACTCAGGCTTTAACTTCAGGCTCAAGATCAAAGAAGGTGCCGGCGCTTTTGTCTGCGGTGAAGAAACAGCGCTCTTGGCTTCCATCGAAGGCAAACGCGGTATGCCGCGCCCACGTCCGCCATTCCCTGCTATTTCCGGACTGTGGGGCAAACCTACTAATATCAATAATGTTGAGACCTTTGCCAATGTGCCGCAAATTATCACCAGAGGTGCCGATTGGTACGCATCTATCGGTACGGAAAAAAGTAAAGGCACCAAGGTATTTGCCCTTACCGGCCGTATCAATAATACCGGCTTGGCTGAAGTTCCCATGGGTATTACCATGCGCGAAATTATCTATGGTATTGCCGGCGGTATTCAAGGCGGCAAGAAGTTTAAAGCAGTGCAAATCGGCGGTCCATCCGGCGGATGTCTGCCTGAGCATATGCTGGATTTGTCGGTAGACTATGACTCACTCATTAAAGCCGGCGCCATGATGGGGTCAGGCGGTTTGGTTGTAATGGACGAAACCACCTGTATGGTTGATGTTGCGAAGTTTTTCCTGAACTTTACCCAAGCTGAATCTTGCGGCAAATGTACTCCTTGCCGTGAAGGCACCAAGCGTATGCTGGAAATCCTTACCCGGATTACCGAAGGACAAGGCCGCGAAGAGGATATTGCACTCTTAGAGTCTCTGGCCAAGAACATTAAGGCTACGGCTCTTTGCGGTTTGGGGCAAACGGCTCCCAACCCGGTACTTTCCACCTTGCATTATTTCCGGGATGAATACGAAGCCCATATCAAAGATAAACGCTGTCCGGCCGGTGCTTGTACCAATCTGCTGGAATACAGCATTAACGATACCTGTAAAGGCTGCGGCTTGTGCAAAAAGGCATGTCCGGTGGAAGCAATCAGCGGTGAGAAGAAAGAACAGCATGCGATTGATCAGGCTATATGCATCAAATGTGGTGCCTGCTTTAGCAAATGCCCGTTCAAATCAATTGTTAAAGGATAAACTTGCCGGTTAACCACCGGTAATACCCATAATGATTGGGAGAAGAGAGGGTGACACGACGATGGAAATGGTTAATATAACAATCGATGGACAGAAAGTAGCTGTGCCGAAAACATCGACTGTTTTGGACGCTGCACTTTCGCTTGGAATAAAAGTTCCGACTCTGTGCTATCATCCTGAGCTGCGCGTAGAGGGCGCCTGCCGGGTATGTATGGTAGAGGTTGAAGGCGCTCGCAGTTTGGTTGCGTCTTGCGTTTATCCGGTCAACGAGGGAATGGTTGTTCGCACTAATACCGCGGCTGTCCGTGAAGCGCGCAAGACAGTAGTGGAGCTGCTGCTGGCCAACCACCCGACTGACTGCTTATCTTGTCAACGCAATTTGAATTGTGAACTGCAAACTATAGCAGCCGACGTTGGTGTTAGAGAAATTCGTTTTGACGGTGAAAAGAAAAACTATCCGCTTGATGCCAAGAATCCGTCTTTGGTTCGCGACCAGAGCAAATGTATTTTGTGCGGCCGTTGTATTCGTGCCTGCAGCGAACGTCAGGGTGTGCATGTATATAGCTTTGCTAACAGAGGTTTTAATACCACCGTTGTTCCCGCCTTTGATTTGGGGTTAGACGAAGTTTCCTGTACGTACTGCGGTCAATGTGCCGCCGTATGCCCGACAGGTGCTATTGTTGAGAAAGACGATACCGAGGCCGTATGGGCAGCCATCAATGATTCGTCAAAACATGTAATTGTGCAGACGGCTCCTGCTGTTCGCGTAGCCTTGGGTGAAGCTCTTGGTTTAGCCAACGGCTCTATTGTTACCGGCAAAATGGTGGCCTCACTCAAGCGGTTGGGCTTTGACAAAGTATTTGATACTAATTTTAGTGCCGACCTTACTATCTGGGAAGAAGGCTCAGAGCTTATTGACCGCTTGACTAACGGCGGCAAACTGCCCATGATTACCTCCTGCAGCCCAGGCTGGGTTAACTACATCGAATTGAAATACCCTGACCTTTTGGACCACCTGTCCACTGCGAAGTCACCGCAACAAATGTTTGGCGCACTGGCCAAGACCTATTATGCCGAAAAAGTCGGTATTGATCCTAAAGATATTGTTTCAGTATCGATTATGCCTTGTACTGCCAAAAAAGCTGAGGCAGCCCGTCCTGAAATGAATTCCAGCGGCTATCAGGATGTTGACTACGTTTTGACAACCCGTGAATTAGGCCGCATGATTCGTGAAGCCGGCATCACCTTTAACAATTTACCTGAGACTGAATTTGATGCGCCGCTTGGCGTTGGTTCAGGTGCCGGCGTGATCTTTGGTGCTACCGGTGGTGTAATGGAAGCTGCTCTCCGGACAGTTGCCAAGATGGTATCAGGCAAAGAACTTGACAATATTGAGTTTGAGGCCGTACGCGGGATGAATGGCATTAAAGAAGCTTCGGTGCCGTTAAAAGAAGGCTTAACCGCTAAAGTTGCCATAGCTCATACGTTGGCCAACGCCCGGGTAATCCTGGAAAAAATTCGTGCCGGCGAAGCTGATTATCATTTTATTGAGATCATGGCTTGTCCGGGTGGCTGCTCTGGCGGCGGCGGACAACCGATTATTACTTCAGCCGAACACCGGCAAAAACGCATTGATGCTATTTATGAGTGCGACAAGTGCTCAGAACTGAGAAAATCACATGATAATCCGGCGGTTAAAGAACTCTATGACACTTATCTGGGAAAACCGCTTGGTGAAAAATCACACCATCTCCTTCATACCCACTATCATCCGCAAAAGAAATGCTAAAAAAAGATGTCCGCAAGGACATCCCGGGCTGTCGACAAAGTATTGTCGGCAGCCTTTTTTTTCTGCTTAACAGCAGGTAAGAGTATAACTAATTTTCCCGGATAAGGATCGCACCGGCTTGTTTTTTCTACAGGGATTCGTGTAGCTTGTTTTTACATAAAATAGATTATATGTGAAATAATATAACAAATCTAGGAGTTTATTACTAAAAATAGCAGGATTTTAAAATACAAGTGAGAATAGAATACAAGTATGTGAAAATAAACCGCTTGGATGAGCGTTGACTATTGTGCTAGGGAGAGTTGTTATGAAAGAAAGCAAAGAAAATGCAGTAATTTCTAAAGCTACGATTGACCGGTTGCCGCTTTATTACCGTACACTTAAGCTAAGTCAGGAAGAAGGCATAGAGATAATATCTTCTGATGAATTGGGGCGGAAGATTGGTGTTACGCCGGAACAGATACGTAAGGATTTATCAGCCTTTGGTGAGTTCGGCAAAAAAGGTGTAGGCTATTATGTGCGCGAGCTTATGCGCAATATTGGCGAGATATTGGGGCTTAACCGTAAATGGAATATTGCCATTTGTGGTGTTGGGCATTTGGGCTGGGCTTTGGCCAACTATGCGAATTTTTCACCGCAAGGCTTCCACCTGCAGGCTATTTTTGATATTGATCCTGACAAAATCGGGCGTTATATAAATGAAGTAGAGATTTTCCATGTTAGCCGGATGAAGGAAATAGTGACTGAACGGGACATTCAAATTGGGATTATCACCGTGCCGATGGAATTTGCCCAAAGTACTGCCACACAACTTGTAGAGGCCGGTATTAAAGGGATATGGAATTTTGCCCCGATTAAAATAAATGTGCCTGATACGATTCATGTAGTCAGTGAAGATTTATCGGTGGGATTAAGCAGTATGTCTTATTACCTTTCCCGTCAAAACGGATAACTCGTGTATGTTTTACCGATACAAGCCGGGCGCTTAGTAACAGCGAAGTGCCCGGCTTGTACTTGTTGGAAATATCTAGCGGCATTCAAAAAATGCAGCAGAATGTGTTTAGTAAAAGCCTTTGTCAGGCAATTATTATTTACTGAAAAATAAATAAATTAAATGTAAAATTATTGCAGGAATATAAAGCTCTACAACGAATATATATTACAAGAGTTCCGAATTACTATCGCCAGACCGGTGCTGGTAATCGGGGTGCGGGAAGGAATTTTCGCGCCGGCCATTGTGCAAAGGAAGTCCGTTAATACGGGCTTTTTTTGTATTTTACCGGAGGATTTTATTTGGCTTATAGAGACAAGAAAAATTAATATTTGCTTCCGATTTATTATTATCCCTCAGGGAGGTAATAAACGTTAAGGTACGATAAGCAATTATCGTGCCCGCCAATGTGCAAAGGAAGAGGTACTAAAATATTTTTAGCGCCTCTTTTTTTATGTGTCAAATTATTAAGGAGGGTGGTTTTTTTATGAATAATTTTATCCGGGTAAACATGACGACCAAGGAAGTCACAATGAGTGAGACCCCAGCGAAATATGCAGGTCTGGCAGGCCGTGCGCTTACTTCAAACTTTGTTAACGATGAAGTTAAGCCGACATGTCATGCTCTGGGGAAAAACAACAAGCTGATTTTTGCTCCTGGTTTCCTTAGCGGCACTTATGCTGCCCAGTCGGGACGCATTTCGGTAGGGGCCAAAAGTCCGTTGACCGGTACCATCAAGGAAAGTAACAGTGGCGGCAGCTTCTCACAGAAAATGGCCAAAATGGGTATTAAAGCACTTGTTATTGAAGGAATGCCGGCAGAAGACAAGTTTTATATACTCAAGGTTGACATGCAGGGTGTAAGCATAGACGAGGCGCCGGCTGAAATCCTCGGTGGTTGTGGAAACTATGAAGCTATTAAAGTTCTAAATGAAAAATATGGTGCCAAAGCTGGCATCGCGCTGGCAGGTCCGGCTGGTGAATATCGGTTGCCTACCGCTAATATTTCCTTTAAAGATCCTGAAGGCAATATTCGTAGTGCCGGTCGTGGCGGTTTGGGTGCGGTGCTGGGCTCAAAGAAGGTAAAGGCTGTTGTAATTGATGATACCGGCGCACCTGGCGTTACCATCGCGAAACCTGAGGAGTTCAAGGCAGCAGCTAAAGTATTTGCCAAGGCTTTGACGAGTCATCCGGTTACCGGTCAGGCATTGCCGGCGTATGGTACCGATGTATTGATTAATATCATAAATGAAGCCGGCGGTTTGCCTGCTAAGAATTTCACTGCCGGTCGTATCGACTGGAATGACAAAATTTCTGGTGAAACTCTGAATGCCACGATCAGTGAGCGTGGCGGCGAGGGCAAAGTTTCCCACGGTTGCCATACCGGGTGTATTATCCGTTGTTCACAGTGGTATCCGGACAAGAACGGCAAATACATTACCAGTGGTTTTGAGTATGAAACCGTATGGGCCCTGGGTGCTGACGCCGGCATTCAAGATATGGATGACATCGCCTACCTTGACCGTGCTATGGACGATGTCGGTGTAGATTCGATCGACGTTTCCGTTGCCATAGCCACTGCTATTGAAGGAGGTTTACTGCCATGGGGTGACGGCAAGGCTGCCTTGGATGCTGTCAAGCAAATTGCCATTCCCACTCCGCTTGGCCGGATACTTGGTGGCGGTACGGCTATTGTCGGCAAGGTTTGCGGTCTATTCCGCACCCCGGTTGTTAAAGATCAGGCTATCCCGGCATATGATCCGCGGGCTATAAAAGGTATCGGTCTGACATATGCCACTACGCCGATGGGAGCCGATCATACATCTGGTTACTGTATTGCTACCAACATTCTAAAAGTTGGTGGTTATGTGGACCCGCTTGTGAAGGAAGGACAAATTGAACTTTCCCGTAACCTGCAGATTGCCACCGCTGCTGTTGATAGTACAGGTATGTGTCTCTTTATTGCCTTCGCTATTCTGGATATTCCGGAGGGCTTTAACGCGCTGGTTGATATGATTAATGCCCGCTATGATCTATCGCTGACTGCCGACGACGTAACTGCTCTCGGCAAATCAATTCTTAAAGCGGAGAGAGCCTTTAATGCAGCAGCCGGTTTTACAAACGCTCATGACCGTTTGCCTGAATTCTTTGAATATGAGCCATGCCCGCCGCATAATGCTGTCTGGGACTTCGCACCTGAAGAAATCGACGAAGTCTTCAATTTCTAGGAAACTATAAAAAGCCGGGCTTTTAGCCCGGCTTTTTACAACTGATACCCAAAATGGTTCGAACCATTGGATTATGGTGAACCAAACGGTTTAATGTTCTTGTTTTCAAGGAATACCTGCGACAGACAAGCTTAAAATGTTTGCATAACTACGGGAGGATTTTTTATGATATTGGAAGTGCGTTTATATGCTACATTAAGGCGTTATACGCCAGCAAGCCCGAATGGAGTAATAACGGTAGTGGTGCCTGACGGTAGCACGGTGTTGGATGTGGTGAGAAAAATTAACATTGATCCGGCAGAGATTCATCTGATTATGATTAATGGTATTGGATGCGAGTTTGACAAGCCGGTACATGAGGGTGACCGGGTGGGCTTATTTCCGCCAGTGGGTGGCGGTTAGGCGTTCGGCGCAGCATAGAGCGAATACCTGCTAAGAAAAGGGGGAGGGTTGCATGACGATAATTTCTTTGCCGATGAAGGACCCTGTTTATCATGAATGGGAAAAATTCCTAAGTACAGGTAACCCCTATACATGCAAAGCCCGTCAGCAAATTATTGAGTCATGGGCCAGGTGTTATCATGAGGGGATAGATCCTTATGATGATAACATTCACCACTGGTTGGATGATTTGAGCCTTAGTGAGGTTTTAAAAAGAAAGGAAAAACTGATTGAGGCAGCAAAACCCTTTATGTCCAGACTTTATGAATTTTTTAAAGGCTCTGGCTTTATTGTTGTATTAACTGACGAAAATGGCTGTATTCTTGCAATGGTATGTGACGAAGATACCCGGCAGAATCCGATGACGAAATACTTTTATCCCGGGGTTAGCTGGAAGGAAGAAACGGTAGGGACTAATGCCATAGGAACAGTGATCAAGCTGCGAGAGTCGCTTCAGGTATCGGGTGCAGAACATTATTGCAAAAAAATTCATGCTTTTAGCTGCTCGGCGGCCTCAATTTATGATTGTGATGGACAAATTACCGGTGTTCTAAATATATCCTACGCCTTTCATGCGTCGCATTTACATGCATTGGGAATTGTAACGGTTATTGCCGACGCTGTTACTGCCCAGCTAAGCATGAGTCAAAAGAATTGTGAAATCGCATTGATTAACAAAAGGATGGCCAGTTTAAAAAATACCGTTTCTGATGGTGTACTTATTGTTGATAACCATGAGGCAGTAATTGAAATAAATCCTGCAGGCCGGGCTATGCTTGGAAAGCCGGAGCAACATATAATCGGGACAGAACTTAGGCAGTTATTTGATGGTAAGTCAGGGGAGATTCTAACTTCCAGTAAAAGTTATCATCAGGTCGAAATCATAGTGGATGCCCACGGGGGTAGCCGGCATTTTGCAGCTTCCCGGGAGCCTGTATTTAATGAGCAAGACGTGCTGGCTGGCGGCATTATTGTTCTCAGGCCTATCAAACAACTGAAGCATATGGCACAGCGTTCTAGTGGTGATGCCGCAGTGTTGCAGTTCAGCGATATTATTGGGGAAAGCTTTCAAATCCGTGAAGCTGTGCATGTTGCCACACGGGCCGCGAATACGGCAGCCAATGTATTGCTTACTGGTGAAAGTGGTACAGGTAAAGAAATCTTTGCTCAGGCTATTCACAACCATAGTGACAGGCATAACGGACCATTTGTGGCTGTCAATTGCGGCGCCATTCCCCGGGAACTGATTGGCAGTGAGTTATTTGGTTATGATGAAGGGGCTTTTACGGGGGCGAAACGTGGTGGTAAACCGGGGAAGTTCGAGCTGGCGTCTGGTGGAACTCTTTTTTTTGACGAAATTGGTGACATGCCTCCCGAACAGCAGACCGCCTTACTGCGAGTGATACAAGAAAGAAAAGTGACGCGCATCGGCAGTGATAAGATAATTCCGATTGACATTCGCCTGATTTGTGCTACAAACAAGAATCTGCTGGAAGAAGTAAACAAAGGAACCTTTCGTCTTGACCTGTATTATCGCTTACATGTGTTGTCAATCCTTATTCCGCCGCTGCGGGAGCGCCGCGAAGATATACAACTGCTGTTTGACCATTTTTTAGAAAGGGTAAGCCGTGCACAGGGGTGTACATTTGCGGTGGAGTCCGAAGTTATGACCTATTTACATAGATATTACTGGCCTGGCAATGTACGGGAGTTACAAAACGTGGTCGAGCATGCGGCCTGTTTGGCTGAGAATAAAGTTATTACCGTGGAGCTTTTGCCTGAAGTACTTTATGCACAGTCTTCACTGATGAAAATAGCGGCACCACAAGTAAATGAAGTGATTTTTACCAGGGAACAAAGGCAAAAGATGGCCGGCTTTGCCGAGAGAAATAGGATAATTGCCAAGCTTGATGCATTTGCCGGAAATGTTAGCCGGGCAGCTAAAGAATTGGGAATATCCCGAAATACTCTATATAAGAAGATGCGATTGTATGCTATTAAAAACTAGTCAATAAACCAGCCTAGTTTATATTTGCCTGTACCTATTTATTATCATGTAGTAAAATGGAAGATAAAGGTAGGACTTAAGGAGGATAGCCATGTCGGAACAAGCTGGGAGAACTATTGAGATACGGGGATTTCTTCATTTGTATAAATTTTTTAAAGAGAAAAACTGGCCTATCCCATTGATTATGGAACTTGAGGAGCCAACTACAGGCACTCAACTGGCGGAAAAACTGGGGATACCCCTGGATGAAATTGAAATAGTTTTTGTCAACGGTTTTGCGCAGTCTCTGGATTATGCTATTCAACCAGGTGACAGAGTGGCTTTCGTGCCTCCAGGCTGTCCGGGTCCATACCGGATGGCTTTAGGATTTTATGCCAAAAACCAGAAAAACAAATTTAATTTTGTTAGAAAATAATTGAAATGTAAGCAGATAGTATTGCAGGAATTGTTAAACAAATGGCAAAGTGTATAGGAGATAACAGCATTACAGGAGGCAGCCATGAAGCAAATTGACGAATCCATTAAACAGAAAGTACAGGAACTTGCCAAAGACGGCCGTCTAACCTGTGCGGAAGCTATAGCGTTGGCTAATAGCCAAGGCGTACCGCCTATTACTGTCGGAAGGGCCGCAGATGCGGCTAAAGTAAAAATTATTGCCTGTCAGTTGGGCTGTTTCGGAGTCAATAAAGGAGACTGACATGGAATTTTTTGATTGCATTTCTTTAGCTAAGGCACAAACGCTGATTAACAATGTATTGCCGGAATGTACAACGGCTGTTGAGGAAACTGAGCTTATCGAGGCATTGGGACGGATTGTTGCCGAAGATATTGCCGCCGCTGATCATTTGCCGCCATTTAACCGCTCCACGGTTGACGGTTATGCGGTACTTAGCCGCGATACTTTCAGTGCCGGTGAAGGAGCGCCGGTAATGCTGGACATTATTGGCGAAGTATTTATGGGCCAGTCTGCCGATTATACCATTGTCTCAGGCCAGGCGGTAATTGTTCCGACCGGCGGTATGTTGCCTGCCGGTGCAGATGGTGTGGTTATGCTTGAGCATGCCGAGCAGTCAGATCAAGAAACCTTACTGGTAGCCAAGCCGATTGCACCGGGGGAAAATATGGTGGCCAAAGGGGAAGATATAAAACCCGGTACGGTTTTTGTCGCTGCCGGCACCAGGCTGACTGCTGCTGAAATTGGCGCGCTGGCAGCCTGTGGCATTGCCAGGGTAAAGGTGCGCCGGCGATTAACGGTAGGAATTATTTCAACAGGCGATGAAGTTGTCGATGTTATTGCCGTACCTGAAAATGGGCAGGTACGCGATATTAATTCATATACGCTGGCGGCGATGCTGACAGCAGCCGATTGCCAGGTTACGCGTTATGGAATTACCAAAGACAACTATGCGGATCTGTTGGCAGCAATCGGCAAAGCAGCCGGCGAAAACCAGTTGGTACTGGTTTCCGGCGGCAGTTCGGTCGGGGCTAGAGACCATACGGTGCAGGTCATTGAGGAACTTGGCCGGAACAAGGTCATATTTCACGGGCTGGCGGTTAGACCGGGCAAGCCGACCATCTTCGGTTTAATTGACCATGTGCCGGTATTTGGACTGCCGGGACATCCGGTGGCAGCAATGACTATATGCCAAATGGTAGTTATGCCGTTGGTCAGCAGACTACAGGGCTCTGGGTCATGTAAAGCAGGCTGGAGGATTCCGGCAAGACTGACCCGTAACTGTGCATCCGCTCCCGGGCGCGACGACTTTTTGCGGGTAAAGCTGATTTGGCAAGCTGGAGAATACCGGGCTGAACCTGTGTTGGGGAAATCCGGACTTATCAGTGTTATGACTCAGGCAGACGGGGTTGTGCATGTGCCTGCTGACAGCAGCGGGCTTTACGCCGGCGATGTGGTCCTTGTCGAAGTCATGAGGGAGGCATAGTCATGCGCACAGGAAAAGCATATTTAGAGTGTCTGCCCAGAGAAAAAAGCTGGGAATTATGGCAGAATACGCTGATGTCGGCCGGTTATTTTACTGATTTGCCGACCGAGACACTGCCGGTTGAACAAGCCTTGGGGCGCGTTACTGCCGGGTGTACCTATGCCAAACAATCGGTGCCGCATTATAATGGCTCTGCCATGGATGGTATTGCTGTCAGGGCGCAGGATACGTTTGGCGCAACAGAAACTACCCCGATGCGCCTGAAGTTACTGAAAAGTCATGAACCTTTTGTACCGGGAGGATGCTATATAATTGATACCGGTGATTTGATGCCGGCAGAGACTAATTCAGTCATTATGATTGAAGATGTACATATAGAAAATGCGTCTGCCGAAATTATTGCTGCTGCGGCACCATGGCAGCATGTCCGCATCATCGGTGAAGATATTGTCGCCAATGAGATGGTATTGCCGGAGCACCAGGTAATCAGGCCGGCTGATATTGCCGCCCTGTTGTCTGCCGGACTGGAAACCGTTGAAGTGGTGGCAAAGCCAAAAGTTACCGTTATTCCTACAGGTACTGAGCTTGTAGCACGTTCACACGACTTAAAACCTGGCGCAATCCTGGATGTTAATTCCCATATGTTGTGTGCGGCAGTTACTCAGTGGGGCGGGGACGCTATACGTCATGAAATTGTGCCAGATAATTATGAGCAAATCAAGCAAGCGGTTATTGCCAGTCTGGCAACCAGTGATATGGTTATTACCAATGCCGGCACTTCAGCGGGAACTGAGGATTTCACTTCCCGCATTTTCGCTGAACTTGGTGAAGTGCTGGTTCATGGGGTAGCCATCAAACCTGGCAAGCCGGTGATCCTGGCTTTCTGCCAGGGAAAGCCGGTAATTGGTCTGCCAGGGTATCCGGTATCGGCCATGCTGACTGCCGAATTGTTTGTGAAAGATGTGCTCTATGAGCGGCAGCGTCTGCCGATCCCGGCGGCGCAGCAGGTTCCGGCGGTACTGGCACGACAACTGTCCTCGCATGTTGGCGTTGAGGAGTTTGTACGGGTATCTGTAGGGACAATTCAAGGGAAAACGGTGGCTGCGCCGCTAAGCCGCGGTGCAGGAATCATTTCTTCACTCATCAAAGCGCAAGGTGTTCTGGTGGTGAGTGAACGCAGTACCGGGCTTCCGGCCGGCGCTATGGTACAGATAAACATGCTTAACCGGCAGCAGTCGGAAACAGTACTGGCTGTCGGCAGTCATGATCTGGCACTGGATATTTTAGGCGTATTTTTAAACCGCCGGAGCGGCAAACTGCTGTCGGCCGCTAACGTGGGCAGTATGGGCGGCATAATGGCCGTAAGGAACAATGAAGCTCATATTGCCGGTATTCACATGCTTGACGATAAGACCGGCGAGTATAATATTCCTTTTGTTAATAAGTATTTGACAAAAGGAAACTGGCAGCTAGTACGGCTGGCGCGCCGCGAGCAGGGATTGATGGTGCTGCCGGGCAATCCCAAAAATATTAAGACCCTGGAGGAGCTGGGGAGAGAAGATATCACCTATGTAAATAGACAGCGCGGTTCAGGCACCAGAATGCTCTTAGATCATTTAGTGCCTCGAACAGGATTACGGGTGGAGCATATTACAGGCTACGAAAAAGAGGTCAGCACCCACATGGCGGTAGCGGCAACCATTACGGCCGGTGCCGCCGATACCGGCCTGGGTATCCGGGCGGCGGCGACGGCTTTGGGTTTAGAATTTATTCCGATATCCCACGAATGCTACGATATCTTATTGAACTTCCCGCCTGGCGATATTACGGCCGAAACAATTATTACCATTTTACAGACACCTGCTTTCCGGCAGGAAGTGGAACGCCTGGGCGGTTATGATCTGGCAGAAGCCGGTACGGTGCTGCTAAAGATGTGAATGGTTCCTGGCTATGGTCGCTTGCTACTAAGCAGTGAAACAGGCCTGTATGGCACAATTTAATGACTTTAATAATAAATATTTTCTTCGAGTCTGTGAATCTAAGGCTGAAAAGCTAAGATAGCTGACCGATAGGGTATTCCAGGAAACTGGAGCGCCTTCCTTGTGAAAAGAAGAAGCTTACACCGCCAAAAACGGCATTGCTTTATCTTTCGCAATGCTGTTTTTTAATTTCCAACAGAAAGTATAGCTTTCTTAAGAACAAGATAAGGGCAACATTGACTTGCGCCGCGTTAAGGCGCGTCGCAAGCCGTGTTTTCTTTATGAAAAATTAAAGGCAGGTGAATGTACAGGAACGGCAGTTTTAGCGCTAGACTAATGAATAGGAAAAGGGAGAGGTATGGTATGCAAAGAAAAGTACTAAATTTGATTGGCGTCATGATGATCATTCTCATGACTTTCGCCTTGACAGCCTGTCAGAAAGCTCCGGATCAGCAGGCACAAAGTCCGGCAAAACCGGCCAAACCGGAAGTTATTCTGGCTACTACTACCAGTACCCAGGATAGTGGCTTGCTGGATGTAATCATTCCGGCTTTTGAGAAGAAAACAGGCTATGTAATTAAAACCATTTCTGTTGGTACAGGCCAAGCCCTGGCAATGGGACAAAAAGGCGAAGCTGACGTATTATTAGTACATGCTCCGGATGCTGAGAAAAAAGTAGTGGATAGTGGTGCGGCTATTAATCGCCGCCTGGTAATGCATAACGACTTCATTATTGTTGGTCCTGGAGAAGATCCGGCGGCCATTAAAGGCAAATCAGTTATCGATACGTTAAAAGCCATTAGCACAGGTAAGGCACCCTTTGTATCACGGGGTGATGATTCCGGTACCCATAAGCTTGAACTGAATTTATGGAAAGCCGCTGCCATTAAGCCGCAAGGTAATGCCTGGTATCAGGAAGCGGGTGCCGGTATGGGGCAAACTCTTAAAATTGCCGATGAGAAAAAAGGCTACACCATTGCCGACCGGGCTACCTATTTATCCCAAGCAAAAAACATTACCGCCCAAATTCTGGTTGAGGGCGACGCAAAATTGCTCAACATTTATCATGTAATGGAAGTTAACCCTGAAAAATTCGATAAAGTAAACAAAGAAGGTGCTAAAGCCTTTGCTGACTTCTTGTTGTCAAATGAGGGCCAGAGCATCATCAGTACTTTTGGGAAAGACAAATATGGACAGGCTTTATTTACTGCTGACGGCGGTAAAACCGAAAAAGATTTTGGAATATAGGCCTTAAATTATGGATAATATCTGGCAAGACCCAGAGATTCTGGCGGTTGCCCTGCTGACGATCAAAGTGTCAGGGATAGCTACCATAATAAGCATTATCCTGGGAATACCGCTGGGGTTATGGCTGGCACTTAACGAGTTTCCCGGGAAAAAAATTATTGTCAGCGTGGTCAATTTTGGCATGGGGCTGCCGCCGGTTGTCGTGGGATTGGTGGTTAGTTTAATGCTCTGGCGGTATGGACCGCTGGGGATGCTGGGAATTATGTATACGTCTTGGGCGATGATTATCGCCCAAGCTGTTATTGCCAGTCCGATTGTTGCCGGATTATCGTTTGCCGCTATTGGCAGTCTGAACCCGAAATTACGCTTGCAGCTCTTATCACTTGGGGCTTCCAAATGGCAGGCTAATATACTCTTGATCCGTCAGGCGAAACTGGGGTTACTGGCTGCTGTTATGGCCGGGTTTGGCGGCGTAGTATCGGAAGTGGGAGCTTCCATGATGGTAGGAGGTAACATCAAGGGCCAGACCAGGGTGCTGACTACCGCTACGGTCATGGAAGTGGGTAAAGGTAATTATGACACCGCTTTGGCGCTTAGTTTTATTTTGTTGGTTGTGGCATACGGTATTGTTGCCGCTTTAACTTATTTGCAAAACCGGACTGCAAGATAGCAAGGCGGGGAATTATGGAAGAAACCATTATCGAATTAGACAAAATTAAGGTATACCGTAACCGGCAGCCGGTGCTGGATATTGAAAATCTGGTTATCGGCGCAGGGGAACTGGTGGCAGTGTCTGGTGCCAATGGTGCCGGGAAGAGTACGCTGCTGCAGGTAATCAACCTGCTGCTGCCCTATCAGCAGGGAATGCTTACCCTGTTTGGCCGGGATGCTGCTAAAAGCGGTCCGGAAACTGCCCGCCGCTATAGCTCGATGATGTTTCAGGAGACGCTGCTGGTTAATGGCACGGTATATGATAACGTGGCCTTGCCTTTAAAATTCCGCGGCTATTCTCCAGCACAGATAGAAGAGCAGGTACGGGAAGCGCTTACTACCTTCCACTGTCAGCACTTGGCCAAACGTCAGGCCAACCAGCTTTCAGGCGGTGAAGCGCAACGGGTTGGCCTAGCGCGGGCGTTGGTTTTTCAGCCGCAGTTACTACTGTTGGATGAACCGTTCGCCGCGTTGGATACGGCTTCACGGACAGCCATTCTGACGGATTTAAAGCAGGTAGCAACATTACATAAATTAACGGTATTACTGGTTAGTCATAATTTTAATGATGTGCTCTATTTTGCCGACAGAGTGGTGGTGTTAGAAGGCGGCCGGATTATTCAAGATGCTTGCCCGGAAGTTGTGCTTCGCCGCCCGGCTACTGCAACTGTCGCTAACCTTGTCGATATGGATAATATATTGCCGTGTCAAGTGGAGCATTGCGGACGGGAACTGGTGGTGCGTTTGCCTGGTGGTGTTGAGTTTAGGCATAATACCCCGGCCCCGCCCCGGGCAACGGCCTGTTGCCTGCCGGGGGATGCCCTGTACATCCTCAATGAGAGCTCGCTGCTGCGCCGTCAGCCGCTCATAACGGCTAAAGGCAAGGTGGTCGGAATTATTCCAGGTGTTGGAGCTTATAAAATCAGGATTGAAACCGGTTGTTTGTCACTGCTGGTACGGGTACCCCGGGAGCAGACCATTGGTCTGACACTGGGCAGCAACGTAGAGGTGGCTTTTAATCCAGAGGAAGTTCAACTGGTATAACAAGGCTGTCCTGTTCTATTGCTTTTATCCTCTTTTTAGGTTCTTAGGGAAATTTGGACTTTCGGTTGGGAAAATAAATAAATTCGTACTGTTATTAGAAAAAATTAGCAGGAATTTAGGCTTTTTTGCAGAATAGATAATAGCAAATAATCTCATGTACAGCCAAGTCTATAATATACGGACAAGCCAGCCATGTGGACGCATTGAAAGTATATTCGAAAACTCCGCTCTTATGGTCTGTTGCCTATCGGTCACGGATAGCTAATAAGCGCGCACCTAGGCTTATTTTGTTTATACAAAATGAACCCATGGGTGCTTTTTTATTGTGGACGGCGAATACTTTTAGAATATTTTTTGTTGTTTTCCTAACAATAACAGTGATTACTTTCTTAATTAGCTAGTAACATATCATTCGCGGGGAGGGTGCGTAAATGATTGACATTAAAGAGCGGGTTAGAAACAAATCTTTATATGCAAAAATTGTTAGTGCCGAAGAGGCGGCTAACAGCATTAAACCAGGAATGAATATTGGTGCCAGCGGGTTTACGCCTGCAGGTTATCCCAAAGCGGTACCCCTGGCATTGGCAGCGAGAATGAAACAAGAGCATTTTCAAGTGAATTTATGGACCGGTGCTTCGGTTGGTAAAGAGCTTGACGGGGCTTTGGCGGAAGCGAAAGGGATTGCCAAACGTCTTCCTTACCAAACTAACGATACCATCAGAAAAGCCATTAATAGTGGTGCTATTCAGTATACCGACCTTCATTTAAGCCATGTAGCGCAGATGTCCCGTTATGGATTTTTCGGCGGCAAGGTGGATGTGGCTATTGTGGAAGCTTGCGCTATTACCGAAGAAGGCCATATTGTTCCAACAACTTCCCTCGGTAATGCAGCATCCTTTGTGCAAAGTGCTGATTTTGTCATAGTGGAAATCAATACCAGCCAGCCGCTTGAGCTTGAGGGTATGCATGACGTCTATGTGCCGCTTGACCCTCCGAACCGTCAGCCGATACCGCTGGTCAAAGCCAGTGACCGTATTGGCACACCTTATATTCCGTGCGGTCCTGACAAAATAGCTTATATTGTGCCCTGTGATATCAAAGATGACGTTCGTCCGCTGGCAGCCATTGATGATGATGCCAGGGCGATGACTGGTCACCTTATTGATTTTTTACACCACGAGATTAAAGCCGGCCGCATGCCGGTCAATCTGCTGCCCTTACAATCCGGTGTTGGTTCGGTCGCAAACGCGGTTATTGCCGGCCTGGCAGATTCTGACTTTGAAAATCTTACTGTATACACTGAGGTTGTTCAAGACGGCATGTTTGATCTTATTGATGCCGGCAAGCTGATTATTGCCTCAGGTACTTCTCTCACTCCTTCCCCGGATGGCTTAAAACGCCTGTATGATAATATTGCTGAATATCGCAAGAAAATTATTCTCCGGCCGCAGGAAATTGCCAACAACCCGGAAATCGCCCGGCGCCTTGGGGTAATTGCCATGAATACTGCCATTGAATTTGACATCTATGGTCATGTCAATTCCACTCATATTATGGGCACCAAAATGATGAACGGCATCGGCGGTTCAGGCGATTTTGCACGCAATGCCTACTTAACCTGCTTCTTCTCCAATTCAATTGCCAAACAAGGCAGTATTTCTTCCGTTGTTCCCATGTGCTCACACTTTGATCATACAGAACATGATGTTGATGTCTTTATTACCGAACGTGGCATTGCCGACATCCGTGGCTTAAGTCCGAAGGAACGTGCCAGGGTTATTATTGACAACTGCGCTCATCCTGATTATCAGCCAATGCTGCGCGAGTATCTGGAGCGGGCTGAAAAAGCCACCGGCTATGCGCATACACCGCATCTCTTACATGAAGCTTTATCCTGGCATACTCGCTTCCTGGAAACAGGCAGTATGAAATAAAGCAGATTTATCAGCACCTGTTGTTAGTTACTGGTGAAGGTAAACTGGTCAGACTCTTGGCCGTTTTTACACCCAGGTGCAGAGGCGGCAGAGTCTTAAGAGCGTCAGTCATCGGATAAATAGAATTGACTTATACAGAAAAAAATAATCTTTCCGATGCATCAGAGAACTACATATCTAAAGGAGGAATTTAGAAGATGTGCACAGCTAACCTAATTAGCCTGAAGGAAAAGATGGCCGAGTACACCGGCAAGGTAGAAAAAGCCCAGGCCAAATTTCCGGAACGCAAAAACTTACCTTACAACAGGCTTTATACTCCCCTTGATATTGAGGGCACCGACTATGAACAAGAGATTGGTTTCCCCGGACAATATCCGTTTACCCGCGGTGTGCAGCCAACTATGTATCGCGGCCGTTTCTGGACCATGCGTATGTATGCCGGCTTTTCCACTGCGGAAGAATCTAACAAACGGTATCGCTACCTGTTAGAGTCCGGCGGCACCGGCTTATCCTGCGCCTTTGACCTGCCGACCCAGATTGGTTATGACTCGGATGATCCGATTGCTGAAGGTGAAGTCGGCAAAGTGGGTGTTGCTATCGACTCACTGGCTGATATGGAAATCCTGTTTGACAGCATTGACCTTGGCAAGGTATCGACATCCATGACGATTAATGCCCCGGCTTCCGTACTGCTGGCTATGTACATTGCCGTTGCTGAAAAACAAGGTGTCAGCCCTGACAAACTCAATGGGACTATCCAAAATGACATTCTGAAAGAATATGCGGCCCGCGGTACTTATATTTTCCCGCCTAAGCCTTCTATGCGGCTTATCACCAATATTTTTGAATATTGCTCACAGCATGTCCCTAACTGGAACACCATCTCTATTTCCGGTTACCATATCCGGGAAGCCGGTTCGACAGCTTCCCAGGAAATCGCTTTCACAATTGCCGACGGTATTGCCTATGTTGATGCTGCCATTAAAGCCGGTTTAAATGTTGACGATTTCGCCGGACGCTTGTCCTTCTTCTGGAATGCTCATAACAATGTACTGGAAGAGGTTGCTAAGTTCCGCGCTTCGCGCCGGGTCTGGGCCAAAGTAATGAAAGAACGTTTTGGTGCGCAGAGCCCCAAATCCTGGATGCTGCGTGTACATACACAAACAGCCGGCTCCATGCTTACCGCGCAACAACCGGATAATAATATTGTCCGCGTTGCTTTGCAAACAGCGGCAGCCGTGCTTGGCGGTACCCAATCCCTGCACACCAATTCCAAAGACGAAGCGCTGGCTTTGCCCACCGAAGATTCGGTACGTATCGCGCTGCGCACCCAGCAAATTGTGGCCTATGAAAGTGGTTTAGCCGATGTGGTTGATCCGCTGGCCGGTTCGTATTACATCGAGGCGATGACCAATCAAATCGAGCAGGAAGCCTGGGATTACATTAAGAAAATTGATGATATGGGCGGCGCTGTTGTGGCTATTGAAAAAGGCTATATTCAGCGTGAAATCCAGGAAAGCGCTTACAAATGGCAAATGGAAGTAGAAAATAAACAGCGCGTTATTGTTGGCGTTAACCAGTTCCAAATTGAAGAAAAGGCGGTAGAAGGTCTTTTACGTGTGGATGCTTCTGTTGGTGAATTACAGAAGAAAAAACTCTCAGACCTCCGCGCCCGCCGGGACAATGCTGCCGTTTCGGCTGCACTTGCTAAACTGGAAGCAGGCTGCAAAGATGAAAATACTAATCTTATGCCGCTTATTCTTGAGGCTGTTAAGGCCTATGCAACTCTTGGAGAAATCTGCGGCGTAATGCGCAAAGTATTCGGCGAATACGAAGCTCATGTAAGCCTATAACTCTAAAATAGGAGGGACAACGATGGAAAAACGTATTAGAGTATTGGTAGCAAAGCCTGGCTTGGACGGTCATGACCGCGGCGCCAAAGTCGTAGCCCGCGCTCTCCGTGATGCTGGATTTGAAGTAATTTATACTGGCCTTCGCCAGACGCCGGAACAAATTGTGGAAGCATCACTGCAAGAAGACGTAAATGTGGTGGCAATCAGCCTGTTATCCGGCGCTCATAATCACCTCTTCCCCCGCATTGTCGAGCTGTGCAGACAAAAAGGCATGTCCGATGTACTTATCATCGGCGGCGGTGTTATTCCCGATGCCGACATTCCGGGACTTAAAGCCGCCGGTGTGGCCGAAGTATTTACTCCAGGCACCCCGACAGCCAATATTGTTGAATTTATCAAAACTACAGTAAAATAATAAACACTCGCATTTGTGAGATGTACAGGTGATAGGAATGAATATCGTAGAAGAGGTGCTGGCCGGCTCCAAACGAGCCCTGGCCCGCGCTATCACCGCTGTGGAAAATGAGTACGATGAAGCAGCCGAGATTATGAAAAAACTCTATCCCCATACCGGTAATGCACATGTTATCGGCATTACCGGCCCCCCTGGCGCCGGCAAAAGCACCCTTACTGACAAATTGGCCAAAGAATACCGCTGTCAGGGAAAAACCGTGGGGATCATAGCCGTTGACCCAACAAGCCCTTTTTCCGGTGGCGCTATTTTAGGTGACCGTATTCGGATGAATGAACTAACCCTGGATGAAGGGGTATTCATTAGAAGCATGGGAACAAGAGGCAGTCTGGGGGGATTGTCGCGCAAGACCGCGGAAGCTGTAAAAATATTAGATGCTTCAGGCAAGGATGTTATTTTTATTGAGACCGTGGGTGTCGGCCAGTCCGAAGTCGACATTGTTAAAGCCGCCGATACCACCATGGTAATGCTGGTACCAGGCCTGGGTGATGATATTCAGGCGATTAAAGCCGGTATTTTAGAAATTGCCGACATATTTACCATCAATAAAGCGGACAGAGATGGCGTAGACCGGTTAAATACTGAAATTGAGATGATGCTGGACTTAAATCAGACCATGCTGGCATGGCGGCCGCCGGTAAAACGGACGGTAGCCAGTAAAGGGGAAGGCATCACCGAGCTTGTTGCCACCATTGAAGAGCATATTTGCCATCTGAAACAATCAGGACAGCTGTCCGCCAGGCGTACAGAACGTACGAAAAATGAACTTATTGCTTTACTGGATGAACAAATCGGCCGGTATATACTTAAGACCGTTATCACCGGCGGTACCTTCGACTCGTTAGTGGCGGCCATCGAAAAGCGGGAGCAAGACCCGTACACCGTAGTTACAGATTTATTGCGCCAAGTGCTGCGCTGATAGAAAAAAAATACGCAGTTGACAGGAAAATATAGTACCTGATATTAAAATATGGTATTATGAGAAAGATTGGATATATCAATCAAATTTTAACAGGAGGTATTGCGAATGTCCCAAGAGTGTAAATCAGGCGTAAACGCCCGTAAATTCGAGGTCCTCAAAGTTGATCATATTGGTATTGCAGTAAAAGACATGGAACAAGCCAAGAAATTTTACACAGAAGTGCTTGGCATGACAGCTATGGGTGAAGAAGTTGTGGAAGAGCAAAAGGTAAAAGTATGCTTTATTCCCTGCGGCGACAGTGAAGTGGAATTGTTAGAATCAACTTCTCCGGATGGTCCTGTAGCTAAATTCATTGAAAAGAACGGCGAAGGCATTCAACACGTAGCCCTGCGTGTTGACAACATTGAGGCTGCTCTTGCGGACCTTAAAGAGCAAGGTGTTCGCCTTATCGACCAGGCGCCGCGCTATGGCGCCGGCGGTGCCAGCATTGCTTTCATTCATCCAAAAGCAACCGGCGGCATTTTACTCGAATTGTCTGAACGCAAGTAATCCCCAAGAGTTATGGAGGTGTTTTTCTAAATGGCTACAATCCAGGAAAAAATTGACGATCTGAAAAAACGCCAGGAAAAGGTTAAACTAGGCGGCGGGCAAAAGCGTGTTGACAAACAGCATGCCAGCGGTAAGCTTACTGCCCGTGAGCGTGTGGAAAAATTATTAGATCCGGGAACTTTTGTTGAACTGGATCAATTTGTCACCCACCGTTGCACTAATTTTGGCATGGAAACAATAGAATCTCCGGGCGAAGGCGTAGTGACAGGCTATGGCACGGTTGACGGCCGCTTAGTATATGTATTTGCCCAGGACTTTACCGTTATTGGTGGTTCGCTGGGAGAAATGCATGCCAATAAAATTGTAAAAGTACAAAAACTGGCTCTCAAAATGGGTGCCCCGTTAATCGGCATTAATGATTCCGGCGGTGCACGTATCCAGGAAGCGGTGGATGCTTTATCCGGCTATGGGAAAATTTTCTATCAAAATACCATGGCTTCAGGTGTAATCCCGCAAATTTCGGTAATCATGGGACCTTGCGCCGGCGGTGCCGTATATTCTCCGGCTTTGACCGATTTCATTTACATGGTCAAAAATACCAGTCAAATGTTTATTACCGGCCCGCAGGTCATTAAATCGGTTACGGCTGAAGAGGTTACGGCCGAGCAATTAGGCGGTGCCATGACCCATAACTCGACTTCCGGGGTGGCGCATTTTGCCACGGAAAATGATGATGACTGCATGCAGCAGGTTCGTTATCTGTTAAGCTTCCTGCCAAGCAACAATTTGGACGAGGCTCCGGTTGTCAACAAAGGCGATGATCCTAACCGTATGGATGAGGGGCTTAATACCCTGCTGCCGGATAACCCGAATCAGCCCTACAACATGAAGGATGTAATTAAATCGGTTGTCGATAATGGCGAGTACTATGAGGTTCATGCTCATTATGCGCAAAATATCATTACCTGCTTTGCCCGTTTTGACGGTCAGCCGGTAGGTATTATCGCCAATCAGCCTAACAATATGGCCGGTTGCCTTGATATCAACGCTTCGGACAAATCGGCACGGTTTATTCGCTTCTGTGACGCTTTCAACCTGCCTTTAGTTAATCTTGTTGATGTTCCCGGCTTTTTGCCTGGTACTGATCAGGAATATGGCGGCATTATTCGTCATGGTGCTAAAATGCTGTATGCTTACTCGGAAGCTACTGTTCCTAAAATTACCGTTATTACCCGTAAAGCCTATGGCGGGTCCTATCTGGCCATGTGCTCCCAGGATTTAGGGGCCGATCAGGTTTTGGCCTGGCCGAGCGCCGAGATTGCGGTTATGGGGCCGGCAGGAGCGGCTAATATTATCTTCCGTGGTGATGCTGATGCGGAAGCGAAAACAGCAAAATATGTGGAAGACTTCGCTACTCCGTACAAAGCGGCAGAACGCGGTTTCGTTGACCAAGTTATCGAACCGAAAGAAACCCGGCCACGGATTATTACTGCGCTCAACATGCTGGCAACCAAACGTGAACAGCGTCCGGCTAAAAAACATGGTAGTATTCCGCTATAATTCTCTCGCTTACACCTTCGAAACAGAAAGAAAGGGGACAGTAACGTGGGATTTTTAGATTCGATATTCGGAAAACCTGAGCCGCCCAAGCCTAAGAAAAAGAAGAAAAAACCAACGGCGGCAGCAACCGAATCGCCAATAGCCTCTTCAATGGCCGTAGATGCAGAGGGCATTAGCCCCGAAGTCATTGCCGCCATTACTGCCAGCATCTATGCCATGATGGGAACCGGCAACCTGGCTGTCAGGATTACCCGCACAGGCAATCAATGGGCAAATGTCGGACGGCAGAAGATTATGGATAGCCGTCAATTTGCGTAAGTGAATAGAACACCATCAATGAATGGAGGTCCGTTACAATGAAAAAATTTAATGTAACCGTTAATGGCAATACTTATGAGGTAGAAGTAGAAGAAGTGGGCGCCGCTGCATCCGCTCAGCCTCGTCCGACCGCTGCTCCGGCTGCTCAAGCTCCGGCTGCCGCACCTGCTGCTCCGGCACCTAAGGCCGCTGCTCCTGCACCGGCTCAGGTTTCTGCCGGTGATACCCCGATAGTGGCTCCGATGCCTGGCAAAGTATCTAAAGTCATGGCCAAAGCCGGACAGCAGGTTAAGAAGGGTGAAGTCATCCTTATTCTGGAAGCCATGAAAATGCAAAACGAAATCGGCGCTCCGTCCGACGGTACTGTTAAATCGGTCAACGTAGCCGCCGGTCAAAATGTTAAACCTGGTGAGGTTATGGCTGTACTTGGCTAAGCCTATTCTCACAGCAAGCCGCGTTTTTCTAAGGTAAGGCTATTTGTCACATCAATGGCCGGCGATAATCGTGTTTTTAGCAAATAGAGAAATAGTGCGGTACTCTTTAAGCCGCACTATTTCCTACTACATAACGCTGAAATGTTATGTAAAGCTTATAATGATGCCGCTTCTTTCACAAACATATATTAGGAGGTACTGAACACACATGGAAGCATTGATTCACCAATATCCTTGGCTCGACGAACTTCTCATGGGCTTCATTGGTCTTTCCTGGAAGCATGTGGTTATGTGGGCTGTCGGCGCATTACTCATTTATCTTGCAGTAAAACATGATTATGAACCGACGCTTCTTTTGCCGATTGGCTTTGGTGCAGTCCTGGCCAATATCCCGCATTCATCGGCTGTCTCTAATGCACCGGGAGAACAAGGTTTTCTCATTGTTCTCTATAACGCAGGTATTGCCAATGAATTGTTTCCTGTACTTATTTTTATTGCCATCGGCGCAATGTGCGACTTTACGCCACTCATTCGCCGCCCTTCGGTCATGCTGTTTGCGGCTGCCGCGCAATTCGGTATTTTCGCCACCGCAATTGGCGCAACCTTGGTAGGGTTTTCTTTTGAACATGCGGCGTCTATCGGTATTATTGGCGCTGCTGACGGTCCGACAACCATCTATGTAGCCAGCCGATTTGCCCAGGAATTGTTAGGACCTTTATCGGTTGCCGCCTATTGCTATATGTCATTGGTGCCGGTAATTCAACCGCCTGTTATCAGAGCCATCACTACCGAGAGCGAGCGCAAAATGAAAATGGGGTTTGAAGGGGAAGAACCTGTCTCGCAAACAACCAAGTTTTTATTCCCGATCATGATTGTGCTTATTGCCGGTATCGTTGCTCCCATCTCGGTTGCTCTTATCGGCAGCCTGATGTTTGGCAACCTGCTGAAAGAAAGTGGTGTAGTAGAGAATCTTTCAAACTCTGCTCAAAATGAGCTTGCGAATCTGGTTACCTTGGTACTTGGTATTACCATCGGCGGTACCATGTCTGCCGAACGTTTCCTGACTTTCGACGTTCTTCTGATCATGGCTTTGGGTGCTGTAGCCTTCGTATTTGATACTGTTGGCGGCGTACTGTTCGCCAAGCTGCTGAACCTGATTAGTCCGACCAAGATTAATCCGATGATTGGTGCTTGCGGTATCTCGGCCTTCCCGATGTCTGGCCGGGTAATTGCTAAAATGGCACTCAAAGAAGATCCTACTAATTTCATCATACAGCATGCTATCGGAGTAAACGTAGCCGGACAGGTTGCTTCTGTTGTGGCCGGCGGCTTAGTACTTGCTCTGATTCCGGCATTGGCAAAATAGGGAGGTAAATAGATGGAAAGTGCAACTTCAAAAGCAATTACCCTGATGACAGTCGCTTTGCCAACCATGTTCGCGGTTATTGGAGTCTTCATTTTTGCTACGAAGGCGCTTCATGCCGCATTTCCGGCACCGGTGGAAGAGGATGAAGATGATGATGATGAATACGAAGACGATGAAGACGAAAAATAAGAATAACGCTTAACATCCTGCCATAAATTTCTATTGGATGATACTATATGAATTACCTAAGACGGGGAAGCTGTGTACGCTTCACCGTCTTATTATTTTTGCCCAAAATCCCGGCAAAGAGGTATTACACTTAAGCAATTGTGGAATAGTATAAAAAATGCGGGTTCACGCTTGAAGATAAGACTATAACACATTCAGGATGTAGGAGGAATTGTAAATGGATATTTCACTAGCAGCAATAATGTCAATAATTGCCCTGGTTATTGTTGTCGTTATCAGCTGTGTCAACGAAGATCTTAATGTAGGTTTCCTTAGCATCGCTTTTGCCATAATTGTTGGGGGCTTTTGGGGCGACACGATCGGCACAAAAGTGCTTGGCTATTTTCCAACCGGTTTATTCATGATTTTGGTGGGGGTAACCTTTCTGTTTGGCATGGCCCAGACTAACGGCACCATGGAAAAACTGACGGCATATTCGGTTCGCCTATGTAAAGGCAATACAGCCATTGTGCCGTTAATTGTGTTTTTGCTGACAACCTTTATTGTTACTATCGGACCTGGTAATATTGCCGGTACTGCATTGATGGCTCCTGTAGCCATGGCAATTGCCACCAGGATCAATATGCCGGCCTTGCTCATGACATTGCTGGTTGTTGGTGCTGCCAATGGCGCTGCCTTCTCACCTTTTGCTCCCACCGGTATCATTTCCAATGGCATAATTGCTAAAATGGCGCCAGAACTTGGCATTACGGCCGAGCAGCTTAGCAGTTTAGCCTGGAAGATTCATTTCAACTCGGAAGTAGCTCAGGGTTTTGTTAATATTGGCGGCTTCTTTGTTCTGGGTGGCTGGGCCTGGATTCAGAAGCAGCGTGGTCAGGCTCTGGATATTGATGAACTGGCTCCCAGGCCTGAACCGTTCAATAAACATCAAATACTAACCCTTTTAGCTGTGTTTATCCTTATTCTCCTGGTTATCCTACCCGGTTTGCCTGCTACTAAAGGTTTATTTTCCCAGGCGATGATGAACATTCTAGCTAATGTGGGAACCATCGCCTTTATCCTGGCCGGCGTACTCATGCTGACCGGTTCCGGTGACAGCAAGGCGGCCATCAAGGTTATTCCCTGGGGTGTAATTATGATGGTGTGCGGGGTCACGGTATTAATTGAAGTTATGGATAAAGCCGGTGGCCTGAATGCCCTGGTAAAACTGATTGGCGCTATTTCCAATCCGACAACTATTAATGGCGTGCTTGGTTTTGTAACCGGTCTGCTCTCAGCTTATTCCAGTTCTTCCGGTGTTGTTATGCCGATGTTCCTGCCCATGGTGCCCGGTTTGATCCAAGAAGTTGGCGGCGGTAACCCCATCGCCCTTATCTCCTCAATTAACATTGGCGCCCACCTTGTTGATACCTCACCTCTTTCTACTCTCGGCGCGCTGTGCATTGCCTGCGCGGGTGAACATGAAGACAAGGCTAAATTGTTCCGGAATCTTCTAATGTGGGGACTGGCCATGTCGGTGGTTGGGGGTATTGTCTGCTATATATTCTTTGGCATACTGGGTTTTTAGTTTTCTCATTGACCTTTCCCGAATAGCAGCAGCTTTGTCGATGAATTGCAGCAAATTTTACGTAATTAGGGGGATGGTAGAATGAAGGCATTGCAGGATGTGATTGTGCTGGATTTAACGAGAGTACTGGCAGGGCCATATGCCAGCATGATGCTGGCCGACTTTGGGGCTGAAATTATTAAAATTGAGCCTCCCGGAGTTGGTGACGATTCCAGGGCTTTTGGTCCTTTTATCGGTGAAGAGAGCGCCTATTTCATGAGCCTAAACCGCAATAAGCGTTCCATGACACTCAATTTAAAAAGTCCGGCAGCCCGCGCCCTATTTCGGGAAATGGTAAAAAAAGCCGACATTGTAGTTGAGAATTACCGTCCGGGCACTATGGAAAAGTTTGAGCTTGGCTATAGTAGTTTAAAAGAAATTAATCCCCGCATCATTTACGCTGCCTGCTCCGGTTTTGGTCAGACAGGTCCCTACCGGAATAAACCGGCCTATGACGTAATTGTTCAGGCGATGGGAGGGATTATGAGCATTACCGGGCCGGAAGGCGGACCGCCTGTCCGGGTAGGCGCCTCTATCGGTGACATTATTGCCGGTCTGTTTACTGTAATTGGGATTGAAATGGCTTTATACCACCGGGAAAAAAGCGGGCACGGACAAATGATTGATGTGGGAATGCTGGACTGTCAACTGGCTGTTTTGGAAAATGCCATAGCCAGATATATGGTAACAGGCACCGCCCCAGGACCGATGGGAAGCCGGCATCCTTCGATTGCCCCGTTTGAGGCGTTTACCGCCAAAGACGGTTCGCTCATCGTCGGTGCAGGTAATGATAAGTTATTTGAAAAATTATGTAAGGTAATAGGTCAACCCGGATTGGCGCAAGATTCCCGTTTTGCCACCAATGCCATTAGGACACAAAATGTGCGGCAATTAAAAGATTTGCTGGATGCTGCTTTTGTACACAAGACAGTTGATGAATGGCTTCAGGTGATGGAAGATGCGGGAATTCCGTGCGGCCCGATTAACACCATGGATAGAGTGGTAAATAACCCTCAGATTGTTGCCCGAGATATGCTTGTTGGTACTGAACATCCGGTTGCAGGTATGGTAAAAATGGCGGGAATACCTATTAAATTGTCAGATACTCCCGGAGCTGTGGAACAACCGGCGCCGCTCCTGGGACAGCACACGGAAGAAATTTTACAGGAATTTCTCGGCTTAAGTGTACAGGAAATTAACAAACTGAGAGAGAATAAGGTTATATAAAGCAATGTCACACGGAGGCTTCGATTGCATTGGAAAAAGTAGTAGTACGCTCACAAATCAGCAGAAAGAATTTTATTGTGATGACAGCAGCTGTAACAGCTTTTGCGGCTGTTGTCGTATTTTCACTTTACAAATGGTTTGCCCTTGGAATATTTCAACCGGTGGAGCTGATGGCTGAAGCGTTGGTGCTGTTTGTGCTTATTGAGCGTATGTCGGCAAAATACACCTATGAAATGGATAAGAAGGTACTCAGATTAATCAAACATGGTTTATTAGGCCGCATAACGCACGAAATTCCTTACCGTGATATTTTTGGTTTATACCGTTATAAGCCCCAGCTTATCGGCGTAATTAAATTTCGCCGTACCTATCGGTTTAATTCGGCGCTGGACAGCAGGAATGTCTGGACATTGGCCTATACCGCGCCGGGATATAAGGGAAAAATGGAAAATAGACGGTTTTACATTAAGCCAGGGCAGCAACTGCTCATCGCATTGCGGTCAAAATTACCTGAAAAAGTGGTGGCAGAAGAAAAAATTATTAAAGAAGTATTGCTGACAGAAGAAAAAAATGAAACCATGCTTAAAGGATAATAAATTCAAAAATATAAGCCTTTTTATACTAAAAGCCTTTTCAAACGTTACAAATAACGTTTGAAAAGGCTTTTAGTATATTTATTGTGTTAATTTTTAAGATTTTGTACAAAATTTCACAAAAAAGTATAGTAATTTTTTTGAAAATCTGGTATTGTAAATACAGTTGGAATTTTTTCAATTTACTAACATCATTTTTCTTTGATAAGTGAAAAATTTAATTTATGTAAATTAGCAGGTAAACAATCGTTTTACGCGAATATATATTTCGTTTTAATAATCCACTATTACTTGTATATCACCTGCCAAAGGGGGGATAAAAACTGGAAAAACTGCATGAAGGCATTGTGCTGGAGGTTATCGATGATATAGCAAAAGTAAAGGCAAGCCGCCATAACGATTGCGAAAACTGCGGCTCGTGTCCTGGCAACAATGCGATAGTTCTTGTTGCGCGCAACCCGGTGGGCGCGAAACGCGGGCAGAGGGTGGTTTTTGAAATCGAGCAGATAAGCATGCTGAAATCGGCTGTTGTTGTTTATGCCGTTCCTGTTTTGGGCACCATTGCCGGCGCTGTCGTAGGCTGGTATTTTGGAACCGAGATGATGGGGATTAACGACCCTTTCTGGTTGCAAATGGGCGGCGGGAGTATTGCTTGCGTCCTGTCACTTTTGTATGTTCGTTATTATGATCGCAAGGCCAGAACCAGGGCAGACATGCAGCCGGTAATCACCCGGATTTTGTAGCAGTTTGGTTTGGGCTGGCCAAAATATTAAATTGCGGTTGAAAAATTTCTAAATAAAAAGGAGTTGAATTTATGGCAAAAAGCTTTCGCGGCGGGGTTCATCCCGACGACCGCAAGCGGTATACGGCTGCCAAAGCCATAGAAGTGGCGCCGATACCGCGGAAAGTCATCATTCCTACCAGGCAGCATCTGGGAGCGCCTTGCGCACCGATAGTCAAGGTGGGCGATCTGGTCAAGAAAGGACAGGTAGTAGCTGAGGCACAAGCCTTTGTCGCCAGTCCGATTCATGCCTCAACATCAGGTAAGGTGGTAGAAATTGCCGAATATCCTCATCCGGTTTTTGGCGCCTGTCAGGCAGTTGTCATTGAAAGTGACGACAAGGATGAATGGGCACCCGGTCTGCCGCTTAGCCGCGACTGGCAGTCGCTTGATGTTAAAGAACTGAAAGAAATTGTCCGCCTTGCCGGTCTTGTCGGTATGGGGGGGGCAACTTTTCCGACACATGTAAAAATGTCGCCGCCTCCGGAAAAGCCGATTGACTCATTTATCCTGAACGGCGCAGAGTGCGAACCGTACCTGACTGCCGACCACAGGGTAATGCTGGAGCAAACCGAGCGCATTATTACAGGCATGAAGATTGCAATGAAGATTCTTGGCGTAAGCAAAGGCTATGTCGGCATCGAAGAAAACAAGCCTGATGCCATTGAAATTATGCGTAAAGCCTGTACCGGTTCTGCCATCGAAGTTGTACCGCTTCAAACCAAATATCCGCAAGGTGCGGAAAAGACCCTGATTAAGGTTATCCTTGACAGGGAAGTACCATCCGGCGGCCTGCCTATGGATGTAGGTACTGTTGTTCAAAACGTTGGCACGATGGTGGCTATGGCTGATGCTGTCGAGAAAGGTATCCCCTTGATCGAGCGTGTTGCTACCATTACCGGTGGCGCTATTGCCGAACCTAAAAATATTTTGCTGCGGGTAGGCGCAACTTTTGCCCAGGCAATTGAATTGTGTGGCGGCTTTAAAGAGCAGCCGGTCAAAGTGATTATGGGTGGACCCATGATGGGGATGGCCCAACGCACTGTTGACGTACCTGTTATCAAAGGTACTTCCGGTATTTTAGCCCTGAGTGCAGCTGACGTAAATATGGGGGATGAACAGCCCTGTATTCGCTGCGGCCGCTGTGTAGAGGCCTGCCCGATGGGGCTGGTACCCAACATGTTCAGTATTCTTGGCGAACGCGGCGTGTTTGAGGTGTCCGTGAAAGAATATAACGTTTTGGACTGCGTGGAGTGTGGCTCATGCGTCTATGTATGTCCCGCCAAGCGCAATATTGTTCAGTATATCAAACTATGTAAAGTCCAAAACGCGGCCCAGGCTGCGGCGAAGAAATAGGAGGTGACGCAAAGAGTATGAGCGCAGAAGTAAAACTTGACACCGGTATGTTGACGGTCTCGGCGTCGCCGCATATCAGGTGCGATGAATCCATTTCCAAAATAATGTGGACCGTTAATATGGCTCTGACGCCGGCGGCTTTATTTTCCGTTTATCAGTTTGGAATCGGGGCTTTTACTACTTTGGCCCTGTGTATAGCGGTATGTGTTTTGACCGAATATCTTATTCAAAAATGGCAGGAAAAACCTATTACCATAAATGACGGAAGCGCGTTTTTGACAGGCCTTTTGTTAGGCATGAACATACCGCCGGATGTGCCGTGGTATATGCCGGTTTTTGGTTCTGTCGTTGCCATCGGCATTGCCAAACACACCATGGGCGGGCTTGGGTTTAATATTTTTAACCCCGCGCTAATCGGCAGAGCGGCGCTGGTTGCTTCCTGGCCGGTTTTGATGACAACCTGGCCGAAGATGGCTATGCCCGGCACGGTTGACGCGCTTACTAGCGCCACTCCTTTGGGTATTTTAAAAATGGAAGGTTATGCCAAGCTGGTGGAGGTTTTTGGCGACCAAGCCACTATGTACAAGGCCATGTTTTTGGGCACACATGGCGGCAGTATGGGCGAAACTTCGGCGATTCTCCTGATTTTGGGAGGCATTTACCTCATTTATCGGGGTTATGTAAATTGGCAAATTCCGGTTGTTATGATTTCTACCGTAGCGGTTTTGACTTGGATTTTTGGCGGCTTGTATAATGTTAACGGCTCTACCGGCCTTTTCACAGGTGACCCGATTTTGAGCATGCTTTCCGGCGGGTTGATTTTGGGGGCGTTTTTCATGGCTACCGACATGGTTACTATCCCCATTACCGTCAAAGGGCAGATTATATTTGCCGCCGGAGCGGGAGCTCTTACTGTTTTGATTAGGCTTCAAGGCGGCTATCCTGAGGGTGTTTGTTATGCTATTTTGCTGATGAACTCGGTAACGCCGCTTATTGACCGCGCTATTAAACCCGTCAGGTTCGGAAAAACGGTGTAAGGAGGTGGGAGCATGTCACATGATTCTGGTAAAAATGACAGTCTTATAAAAATTGCCCTTAACTTGACGACGGCCTGTCTGATCTCAAGTGTAATTCTTTCGGGAGTGTATTTTATTACCGCGCCTTACGCGGCTGCAAATGATACGAAAAGAAAAGAAAAAGCTATGCAGGCGGTAATTGAAGATGTGCCGAATAAGGAGTTTGCTTTAAAATTAAGCCCGAATGATTGGGGTATAATTCCGATTGAAAACAAGCCCGGATGGTATAAAGCCGCAATGAAGGCTGACGGCAAGGTGATAGCTTATATTGTCCCGGCTGCGAGCAAAGGTTATTCTAGTGTAGTTTCGATGATTATCGCCGTTAGCCCGGAAGGGAAACTATTAAATTTCAAGGTTGTATCCCAAGCGGAAACTCCCGGTCTTGGCGACAAATTCTATGAGCCGAAATTTTATCAACAGTTTCCGGGGAAAAAACCTGAAGATTTGGTAGTTGTAAAAGAACCAACCGATAAAAATATTCAGGCGATGACCGGCGCGACTATCACTACAAGGGCAATAGCCAAAGGTATTAGAGAAGCGGCTGAGGAAGTTGGAGTATATATGAAAGAAACCCAGAACAAGTGAGGTGAATAAAATAAATGAGTAACGAAAATATGAGATTGTGGCCTGAGTTTACCAAAGGGCTTTTCGAAATGAATCCCATTTTCCGGCTGGCCTTGAGTTTGTGTCCGGCTTTGGCGGTAACTGCGACCGTGAATAACGCGGTTGCCATGGGCATTGTGGTAACTTTTGTTATTACCACAAATAATATTGTTATTTCTCTTTTGAAAAACTTTATCAATCCCAAAGTGCGCCTCCCTGTTTTTATTACTTCCATATCCACAATTGTTACGGTAAGCGGGTTGGTACTGCAAGCTTTTTCTCCGGAGATTTTTGAGGCGCTGGGTATTTATTTGCCGCTGGTGGTCGTTTTTGCCATTATTATGGCGCGGGCGGAAGTTTTTGCCACAAAAAACGGCGTTATCCCTTCGGCTGTGGACGGCTTAGGCATGGGCATCGGCTTTCTGGGTGCCATGGTTTTAATCGGTGCTACCCGTGAATTGTTTGGCAGCGGGACTCTGTTTAAGATTCCTATATTTCCCGAAGGCTTTTACAATCCTGCACTCATTATGATTTTGCCGCCTGGAGCTTTCATGCTTATTGGGCTTTTGATCGGCCTTTTTGCCATCATTGGTCAATATCAAGATAAAGCGGCGAGTAAGAAACTGAAAGAGGCAAGAATGCAAAAAATGGCGTTGCAAAAAGGAGTGAGTGCGAATGGGTGAGTATTTCACTTTATTTATCGGAGCTGTTCTTATTAACAACTTCGTTCTAACTCGTTTCTTGGGCCTGTGCATATTTTTCGGGGTTTCCAAAAACCTTGACGCCTCGCTTGGTATGGGTGTTGCGGTAACTTCGGTTATGGTGGTAAGTTCGGTAATGACTTGGCTTGTATACACATTTGCCCTTGTTCCATTTGGGCTTAAGTTTTTGCAAACACCGGTTTTTGTCCTCCTTATCGCCTGTTCTGTGCAGCTCTTGGAGATGATTATCAAGAAACATTCGCCTGCATTATATAATATGTGGGGTATTTACTTGATGCTGATTGCCGCAAACTGCATAGTATTCGGTTTGCCTGTAATCAATGCCGCAGAGGGCTTTGGCTTAGTTAAGAGTGTCGTAAACTCTTTTGGTTCCGGTGCGGGATTTGCCCTAGCTATCGTGCTTATGGCGAGCCTTAGGGAAAAATTACAGTATGCGAATGTGCCTAAGACGCTTGACGGCCTGGGGATTTCCTTTATTCTAGCTGGTATGCTGGCGTTGGCGTTTCTCGGCTTCTCCGGCATGATTTCATAGAAAGGAGGTTTGGCTGAATAAATTATGAAAAAAACTGTAAGGATATGCGCAATGAAAAAAATAACAGCCGGCATTCTGTTTCTTATGCTGGCCGGATTTGATCAAGCTGTACATGCTGCAGTGGCAGTCGAGTCGTCGATTGACGCGAATGTCGGGGCTGATACCGTAATTGCGGCTATAGTTTTACTAGTCTCCATGGGACTGTTGTTCGGTATTATTATGGCCTATGCCAACAAGAAGTTTGCCGTTGAGGTTAATCCGCTTATTCATATTGTTGAGGACATACTCCCCAAAGGACAGTGCGGCGCGTGCGGCTATCCCGGCTGCATGGGCTATGCCGAGGCCGTGGTGACCAACCCGGATGTCCCGCCCAATCTCTGTACCCCTGGCAAGGACGTTGTCGCCAAACTGGTCGGCGAGCTGACAGGCAAGGCGGCGGCGCCCGTTGACCCCCGGATTGCCCAGGTCAGGTGCGCCGGTACGTATGTCAAGGCCGGTAAGGCCAATGAATACGTCGGTGTGGAGGACTGCGTGGCAGCCAACCTGTTATTCGGCGGCCCTAAGAGCTGTAAATATGGTTGTCTGGGTCTTGGCACCTGTGTCAAAGCTTGTCCGTTTGGCGCTATGGAAATGAGTGCCGACGGCCTGCCGATTATTGATCCGGATAAATGTACCGGTTGTGCAAAATGTGAAACAGTTTGTCCGAAAAAAGTCATTGCTATGATGCCGCTGGGAGCTTCTGTCCGTGTTAATTGTAATTCACATGATAAGGGCGCGGTTGCTAAGAAAGCCTGCAGCGCTGCTTGTATTGGCTGCACCTTATGTATGAAAGAATGCCCGTATGGCGCTATTAAGATGGAGAGCAATTTAGCGGTTGTTGACGCCAAAGTATGTATCGAGAAGTGTAACAATCCTACTTGCCTGGCTAAATGTCCGACTAAAGCCATCAGGGAAGCTGTGCTTGGGGTAGTGCCCGGCAGCGAAGTGGAAGATGTTGTAGCATAATACAAACAATAAGTAAAGAGGAGGGGAAGCCCTCCTCTTTACTATTGTCTTCCCAAGATTTTTGGTCAGGGGCCCGGCACAAAGGCATACAACGCTGCGCTGCTGGCACTTACCGGTCCGCTTTTTTCAGGAGTGAAAATATAATTCCTGCCGCTGCGACCGGATGATGCCAGAGCCCGGGTAAAAGCCGGCATTTTCTTGCAAAGGATAATTTTGGTATTATTTGCATAAACCATTATTTTAATGTAAAATATAATAGAATATGGGCAAGGTGGCAATTATGCTTACAAAAGCTGACAAATGGCTGATTAGTGCTTTGTTACTATTTGCAACTGCCGGTATCGGCCTTAATATGTACTACCTGTCAGGAGCAAGCGGTCAGGAAAAGCATATGGTCATATCAGTAAACGGCCAGATAGTAAAAACAATTCCGTTACGTCCGGGTTATTCCGGAGAATTTAGGATTGGCGGCGATAGCCATTTTAACGTTATTGAGTACAAAGATGGACATGTACATATGAAAGAAGCTGACTGTCCGGATCAAATTTGTGTTCAGTCAGGCTGGATAAATACTCCGCCACAGCAGATCGTATGTTTACCTTACCGGGTTGTTGTCAAAATAACAGCCGATAGTTCTGCTGATATTGACGACATTGTGAGGTAAATATGGCTAAGACAAAACGCCTGGTTTTTTTAGCCCTGCTTGTCGCCGTAGCTGCCGCCCTGCATGTTGTGGAAAGCCGGCTGCCGGTTCCCGTACCTGTACCTGGTGTAAAGCTGGGATTGACTAATATAATTTCACTGCTGACAATCATTATGCTAGGCTGGCGGGATGCTGTGTATGTTACCGTTGCCCGGGTGTTACTAGGCTCGTTATTTGGCGGTTCCCTGTTTGGACCGGCATTTGTTATGAGTATGGGCGGTGCGCTGGCCAGTATTTTTATTATGAGTTATGCAGCTAATACCTACGGCAAGGTATTTTCCCCTGTCGGTGTCAGTGTACTTGGCGCAGCAACTCACAATATTGCGCAAGTAATTTTGGCAGCTATGCTTGTTAATAGTCTGGGGCTGTTATGGTATCTGCCATACCTATTGCTTTTTGCCGTACCGACTGGACTCTGCACCGGCCTGGCGGCTAATTATTTTCTTGCTAAAATTCCAGTAAAGCATGGCTTGACTTGTAAAGATACGGATTGACAATGTCCTTATACCATTTGTTCATATATGATTTGTCATACTTTTGTCAATATATTGTTATATAGTAGTGTTCTGACAACATTTGTTAATGCATGAGGGGGTTTTATGGTGAAAACCGGCACAAAAAGAGGCAGCTCAGCCGGAAAAAATATGGGTATGATGGTATTATTTCTTGTCACCGGAGCAGTTGTCGGCGGCATTTTAGGCGAACTTGCCGCCAGTTCCAGTTTGCTTTCAGGCATTGCTCCCTACTTAATAAAACCGTTTCCTGTGTTTGATGTGCCACCGGTAGCCATTAACCTGTATGTAATAAAACTGGTAATTGGTTTTGCCTTGTACCCTAATTTGATGAGTATAATAGGGATTATTGCGGCAGTTATCCTTTTCCGGCGTTTTTAGGAGGATTTGGCATGAAAATAGTTCTGGCATCATCGTCGCCCCGGCGGCAGCAGCTGCTGGAGTTAATCGGTCTTACATTTACGATTGTTGTCAGCCAAATTGAGGAAGATAATGCTAAAGACCTGCCGCCTCACGAATTGGCGATAGGTCAGGCACGCGATAAAGCCATGGATGTTAGTAAACAGGTTGCCGGAGATGCCGTAGTCATTGGGGCTGACACTATTGTGGTTTTGGACGGGAAGGTATTTGGCAAACCGGTGGACAGGCAGGATGCTGTCAGAATGCTCACAGCTCTTGCCGGCAGAGAGCATACGGTTATTTCCGGCGTGGCAGTGGTCAGAGGCGGCCGGGTGTTCACTGGTTTCAGTGCGACTGCCGTTACCCTCAGACCGCTGTCAGTTACTCAAATCGAGCGATATGTGGATAACGGCGAACCGATGGACAAAGCCGGCGCTTATGCGATTCAAGGGCGGGGAACACTGCTGGTGGAAAGCATTAATGGCTGCTATAATAATGTGGTGGGTTTACCGCTTGTTTTGCTGTCAAAACTATTAGGACAGGCTGGAGTAGAACTGTTATGACTGTAGATAAACAGTTAATGATGAAAGAACTGCCTGAGACGGAAAGGCCGCGCGAAAAAATGCTTGCCAAGGGAGCCAAAGCTCTTAGTAATGCCGAGTTATTGGCGATACTTCTCCGCACAGGCACGAAAAATATGCCGGTTAACCGGCTTGCTGAACAACTGTTAGTTAAATATGAATTGTCCGGCCTTGGCAGCATATCACCACAGGAATTGAGCAAAACTGCAGGCATCGGCTTAGTCAAAGCCGTTACGGTGGTGGCTGCCATAGAACTGGGCTGCCGGCTGAGCCGGAAAGAGCCGGCAGAACGTCCGGTAATAAGGAATCCGCGTGATGCCGCAGATTTGATGATGCCGGAGCTGAGATATCAGACAAAAGAGCATTTTGTTGCCTTGCTTTTGTCCACCAAGAATCATGTTATTGCCCGGGCAATTATCTCTGTCGGCAGTTTAAATGCTTCTATTGTTCATCCGCGGGAACTTTTCCGGGAAGCCATCAGTTACAGTGCGGCATCGGTTGTCCTGGTGCATAACCACCCCAGCGGTGATCCGACTCCCAGCAGGGAAGATATCGCATTGACGAAACAACTGGTGGAAGCCGGAACAGTACTGAATATTTCCGTACTTGACCATGTAATAATCGGCGATGGCAAGTATGTTAGTTTTAAGGAAAAGGGAATAATATAATAGGTTTTCTAAATGAAAGGGGCTAAAATTTCTATGTTCAATTTGTTCGGTTCACTATCGCGTGATATGGGGATAGATCTCGGTACAGCCAATACACTGGTGCATGTGAAAGGCAGGGGGATTGTTCTGAGAGAACCGTCCGTAGTAGCCATCCAGCGTGATACCGGGGAAGTGTTGGCTGTCGGTGAGGAAGCCAAGCAGATGATTGGGCGTACGCCGGGGAATATTGTGGCCATTCGACCGCTCAAAGATGGCGTAATTGCTGATTTTGACGTAACTCAGGCGATGCTTAAATATTTTATAAAAAAAGCAATGGATTCAAAGTCTTTTATCAGGCCGCGAGTCATTGTCGGTGTACCTTCCGGTGTTACCGAGGTTGAAAAAAGAGCGGTTATTGACGCTACAATTCAGGCCGGGGCACGGGAAGCCTATTTGATTGAAGAACCGATGGCCGCAGCCATTGGCGCGGGCTTGCCTGTTCATGAACCGACCGGGAATATGGTTGTTGATATTGGCGGCGGCACTACCGAAGTAGCCGTTATTTCACTGGGCGGCATTGTTACCAGCCGTTCTATCCGTATTGGCGGCGATGAGATGGATGAGGCGATTATTCAGTATATTAAACGCACTTATAACTTAATGATCGGTGAACGTACTGCAGAAGAAGTGAAAATTACTATTGGTTCGGCCATTACTCCGAAAGCCGATGAACAAATGGATGTACGCGGGCGGGATTTAGTAACCGGTTTACCTAAGACCTTGATTATTAAAGCCAGTGAAGTGCAATTAGCACTCAGTGAGCCGGTAGCAGGTATTATTGAAGCTGTTAAGGTTACCTTGGAGAAAACCCCCCCTGAACTGGCTTCCGATATCATGGACCGGGGAATCGTTATGACTGGTGGCGGGTCGCTTTTAAGAGGGCTGGATACGCTGCTGAACAAAGAAACAGGGATGCCGGTACATATTTCCGAAGAAGCTTTGTCCTGTGTTGCCGCAGGTACTGGTGGAGCACTGGAAAGCATTGATCTTTTAAAACGGGTGCTAATGCCGCCCAAAAAGACTCAACTAGGCTGATTCTCGTAGCTGGAATTATTGTAAGGAAGGGGCCCGGAAAGTGCGATTCATTCACAAAAAGGCGGTCATTCTCTTAGTGGCGGTGCTTACCGTCTTTTTGCTGGCCGGTACTGTAGCCAAAGGGAAATATCAGTTTGCTTTTATGGAGCAGACTGTAATTACATTGTTAACTCCGATCGAATATGTATTAGGCAAACTTGGGTTTGCTATACGTCACACAAGTTCTTTTACCAGACAAATTATGACAGTGTATCGTGATAATCAGGCGCTGAAAGCTGAAAATGAGGGACTGCGCCAAAAAGATGTTAATACTACGGAGATTTTGGCAGAGAATGCGCGATTGCGGGGTATGCTGGATTACAAAAAAACTGTTCCGCAGTTTGATTTTATCACCGCGCAAGTAATTGCCCGTGATCCGGGAACATGGACCAGCATAATTATCATAAACCGTGGTGCTGCCGATGGGATAGCAAAGGATATGGCGGTGGTAACTGCCCAAGGACTTGTTGGCAATGTCGTAACCGTTTATAATAATGCTGCCAAAGTGCAGCTCATCCTGGACCCGCGGAGCGCGGTCGGCTGCCTGGTGCAACGGCCTGAGTCGCGGGTAGCTGGTATTGTTGAAGGCAGTACCTTTAATTCGCACGCACCGCGAATGATTAATATTGCCCGTGACGCCGATGTAATCAAGGGTGATAAGATCATTACCTCCGGTTTCGGCGGTATATATCCCAAAGGTTTATTAGTTGGTGAAGTTATGGATATTGTTAATGATGAAGGCGGATTGTTAAAATATGCTGTCTTGAAGCCGGCAGTAGATTTTGATAGACTAGAAGAGGTATTAATCATCGTACAGTCGCGCGAAGTGCAACTTGTGCCGTCGGCGGCTGCTCCCACTACACCGGGGCAAACCTGGTCTAGTTCGCCTGTACAGCCGAAAGGGGCAGGTCAATGAGAACAATAGTCGTCTGGGCCGGGTTACTTCTAGGCACTATTGCTGTTCAGTCTGTCTTACTGCCATTAATTTTTAGCAATGGGACTAAACCTGATATATTGTTAATTATTGTTGTAGCCAGCGGTTTGCTTGCCGGCCGGGAGCGGGGTGTTGGTATCGGTTTTTTTGCAGGTGTAATGCAGGACTTTGCGTCAGGCAATATTTTCGGCTTGAACACCTTATCGAAGATGGCTACAGGCTATATAGCCGGCTTGGCTGAACGCAAGGTATTTAAAGAAAGTATGGTATTGCCGGTATTGGCGATTACCATGGCTACTTTCTTTAACAGCGTGAGCATGCAGGCTCTGCTTTTGCTGTTGGGTTACAAGGTGGAGCTTATTCCTATGCTGCAATATCAGCTATTACCTTCCTTGGCCTATAATATTTTGTTTTGTATTCCGATTCACCGGCTGATTTACCGGATTACTTTCGGTAACCGCAGTCAATTTTGAAACAGCAAATTAATTCTCTGGTATGTCAGTTCGTTGGTATTCTTGGAAGGGAGATTGTCGGATGCTTGCTAAACGTGAATATGGCAGACTAGAGATTTTTGGTATAATTATCATTTTCATATTTGTTGCCTTAGTATCTCGTCTTGGCTATCTGCAAATGGCACAAGGTCAATACTACGGACAGCTGGCTGACGGCAACCGCATCAGGCTTATTCCCATTATGGCCCCACGGGGCGTTTTTTATGACCGGAATGGCGTAATGCTGGTATCGAATCGTCCGGGTTTCACCATATCTTTACTGCCCATTAACGGGCCGGTTCCCGATGAAGTTATCGGCAAGCTGGCTGTTATCCTTAACCTCAATGCAGAAGAGATTAAAGGGAAATTATCTCAGAAAACCGGCTCATTTGAACCTATCCGGGTCAAAACCGATGTCGGTCCTGAAATTGTTACCAAAATTGAAGAACGGCGCTCAGAATTGCCTGGGGTTGTTATTGAAATTCAGCCGCTGCGAAATTATATTAATAATGAGCTTGCCGCTCATATTTTTGGTTATGTCGGCGAGATTAATGAGACAGAGCTGGAAAGCGGCAAAGCCCAGGGGTATAAAGCGAGAGATATTGTCGGCAAATTTGGTTTAGAAAGAGTGTATGACAAAGAAATTCGCGGTACTGACGGCGGCAACCAGGTGGAGGTTGACGCTAATGGCCGTCCGGTACAGGTAATTGGCAAGAAGGACCCGATACCTGGCAATAACTTAGTGCTGACAATTGATCAGCGAATCCAAAAGGCGGCCGAAGCGGCCATTGATGAACAGCTGATTTATCTGCAGACCAAAGCAGGCTACACCAATGCCAAAGCCGCCGCTGCCGTAGTCTTGAACCCGAAGACCGGGGAAGTTTTGGCCATGGTAAGTCGTCCGACCTTTAATCCTAATGCATTTAATGGCGGTATCTCCAGTAAAGACTGGAAATTACTTAACGAGAATCCGCATCACCCGATGGATAACAAAGCGATAGCCGGTGTATATCCGCCAGGCTCAACCTTTAAAATTATTACCGGTGCGGCGGCATTAGAGCTTGGAAAAGTAACACCGGAAGAAAAAATCCTTGATACCGGCACGCACTGGATTATCCCCAAAGGTAATGCTATGGGGGAAGCTTTGGGATGGATTAACTTCCGTGAAGCCTTGTCTAAATCGGATAATGTGTACTTTTATGAGATGGGTAATCGGTTGGGTATTGATAATCTGGAAAAGTTTGCCCGCATGTTTGGCTTGGGTGCCTATACCGGAATCAATTTGCCGGGGGAATCGGACGGTCTGGTGGCCAACCGGCGGTATAAAGAAAAAGTGTATGGAGAAGACTGGTATTTATCAGAGACCTTTGATGCTGCCATTGGGCAAGGCTTTCAATTGGCAACGCCGCTCCAAATGGCTGTGGTTATTGGTCAGGTTGCCAACGACGGTCAGCGTTATAAGCCGCAACTGGTTAGCAGGATTACCGGCCCTAATGGCGAGGTTATAAAAACCTTTGAGCCGGAAAAAACAGGTCAGGTGATTCTGGCCGAGAGCAATTGGACTCTTATCCAGGAATCGTTGCGGGAAGTTGCCCAGGAAGGTGGTACTGCGGCCACTGCGTTTGGAGATTTTCCTGTTGCCATTGCCGGAAAAACAGGTACATCGGAAAATTCTCATGGCAGTGACCATGGCTGGTTTGTAGGCTATGGTCCTTATGAAGATCCGCGGGTGGCAGTTGCTATTATTGTTGAACAAGGCGGTTTTGGTTCATCATCGGCAGTACCTATTGCCAAAAAAATTATGGAAGCAGCTTTTAATATTAACCAGACTCCGGCTGAAGCGGCTAAAATATACCGGCCGCAGACGGCGTTATAACCAGATAAAAGAAAACATGGGGCTAGACTTTATCAGTCTAGCTTCATGTTTTTTTAGTTTAACAGAGTTTATAAGTTTGGTTCGCCAACACAAAGCCCGGCGCGGGCGGCCGTCATACAACGCTGCGACGCTGGTGCTTAACCTCCGCTTGTGTATAACAGCCGCCCGCGCCTCAGTACTATTGACGTTTGGCCAGGAAGCGTCGGTAACCCCCGTAACCTCCTCGGCCATTGCCGGAAAAAGCGTTCCGTAGGAGAAAAGCCGGGTGGTATTCCGTTAAAAAATCCGTACTGTTTGAGCGCAGCGAGTTTACGGATTTTAGGAATACCACCCGGCTTTTCAGCTTTTGGAGGCTTCGGGCCTAGACTTTTTGTTACTTTTGGGGCGATGCCAAAAGTAAGACCGCGACGCTTGATTCCTGAATTATCTGATATGCGTAAAGTCAAAGGACTACGTCAGCGGTTTTGCTTACCCCATATTTAGGTTGCACCCTGGTCTTTATTGCCTGTAGACCCAAAAAAGTAAGGAATGATGGCTGCAAATGGCTGCTGGTATAAAATTGTCATAGTTACCGGTATAGCGACAGCATGGGGAAAGAAGGTTAAAGCCAGCACCACGCCGAAACTGGCATTACGCAAGCCAACACAATAAATCATGGCCAGCGCCACTTCACGTGAGCGGTTTTTAAAGACCCAAGAACCCAGATAACCCATGGCATAGCCCAGCGCCACCAGGAACATGGTTACCAGGACGATTTTAAGGGTCGACAAGTCCCAGGCGATATCTGGTCCAACTAAAGCGGCATTAATAAATATAACGGCAAAGAAGGCCAGCTTGGCAATAAAATTGCCAATAACCTTAAGCGACTTGGGCAGCATATCGCTGCGGCCATGATCATGAATCAGCATACCGGCTATACTTGGGATGGTAATCATCGCAAATAACTGAACCATCATTTGCAGGTAATCAATTTGCAATGTCTGCCCAATGACGGCCTTAAAGAAAAAGGGTAACATGACAGGCACCAGCAATGTATCAAGGGTGACGGCAACCAGGGCAACAGACACGCTGCCACCGGTTAAAGCCGTCCAAATGACAGACGTCACACCAATGGGAGTGGAGGCGGCTATTAAATAGCCTAACTGGGTATAAGGATCGCCGCTGAAAAAGAACAGTCCTGCCAGCCAGGCAATACATGGGGATACAACATGTATTAATACCAGTATCCAGAGCGGAATAACCGGTTTTTTTAAGACTCGTAAAAATTCTTTTAAACTTGTACCAAGTGCGGTAACAAACGTCATATAACCAAAGGAACCAACTACGGTCGCCCGCAGGGCGGGAGAATCGGGAAGCGGTATTAAAAACCCGGCTATCAGGCCGGAAAGTACGATAAAGAACATATGCTGTCCCAGCCAGGCAGTAATTTTTGCCAAAAAGTTAATCACGTTATAGCCTCCAATACAATACTAAAGTACTATATTCCAGCTTATATGGGACATACCCTTTTTAGCTGTTAACAGGATATGCCTCCTGATAAGAACGATACGGTTTGGTATCGCTTTGCCGTTGCCCGCCGGAAGCACAGGTTTGCCGGTACACCTGTGCTTGCAAAAAGCTTTACTATGTTGTGTATATAGTTTGCAGGAAATTTGGGAAATAGGGCGAATTTTAGTTGACATATGGGTAATAATTTATGGTAAAATTTAGGAGAAGATATGCGGGAGGATGTAGTTTTTAAAGGAAGTAAAGACGGCCTTGAATTGGTACTGAACCAAACGGCTGATTTTACCGCCATATTGGAACAGTTAAAAGAAAAGTTGGAGTCGGCTGCCTACTTTTTTACCGGCAGCACCGGCGTCAAAGTGTCATCCGGCACCAATACATTAACCGGTGATGAACGAAGGCAGCTAATCAGCCTGCTGGCCGGTTATGGACTTGCCTTACATGACCGGCCTGAGCCCCTGCCACCCGAAATATCGCCTCAGGATAATAGCTGCGGGGAAGCTGCTCTATACCGGCAGGAGAACGAAGGCGGACAAACGTTAATCATATCAAGAACGCTCAGAAGCGGTCAGAAGGTAGTATTTGACGGTTCTGTCATCGTTATGGGAGACGTTAATCCCGGTTCTGAAATTATTGCCAGCGGCAATATTACTGTTCAGGGAACCTGCAGAGGCTTAGCACACGCCGGCGCCAACGGCGATCAAGCGGCGGTTATTACGGCTGATAAGCTAATCGCAGGCCAGCTAAGAATCGCCGGACTTATTGCGCGTGCACCTGACAACCAGGATGTGCCTGCCTACCGGGAAACAGCCCGGATTGACGGTGGAGTTGTTGTGATTGGACCGGCAGACGATGTAAAGATTACATAGGAGGTACATAGATGGGGGAAGTAATAGTTATTACGTCAGGAAAAGGCGGCGTAGGAAAAACGACGACAACCGCTAATATAGGTACTGGTTTTGCTCTTCAGGGCAAAAAAGTTGTTTTAGTTGATGCCGATATCGGCTTAAGGAATCTTGATGTAGTTATGGGGCTTGAAAATAGAATTGTCTATGATTTAGTTGACGTGACTGAGGGTAACTGCCGCTTAAAGCAGGCACTGATCAGGGACAAGCGGTACGAGACACTCTACCTGCTGCCTGCTGCCCAAACCAGAGATAAAAACGCCGTTACGCCAGACCAAATGCAGCAGTTATGCAAAGACTTGGCGCAAGAATTTGACTATGTAATTATTGATTGTCCGGCAGGTATTGAACAAGGGTTTAAAAATGCCATTGCCGGTGCAGACCGCGCCATTATTGTTACCACACCGGAAGTGTCGGCTGTTCGCGACGCGGATAGAATTATCGGCTTGTTAGAGTCAGAAGGCAAGCACAACCCTAAGCTGATTGTTAACCGTATCCGGCCACTCATGGTCAAAAAGGGCGACATGATGGATATTGACGATATCATCGAGATCTTAGCTGTTGATTTATTGGGAATCATTCCTGAAGATGAGTACATTGTCATATCTACCAACAGGGGCGAGCCTGCCGTTGTCAACAACTCCGCCCTGGCCAGTACGGCTTACCGCAACATCGTGCGCCGCCTGACAGGCGAAAATGTTCCGCTCATGGTTCTTGAGACGAATGAGAGTTTATGGGGCAAGTTTAAAAAAGTGTTGGGATTGTAAATAATGGGTCTAGGAGGAGAAAATGTTGTTTGAACTTATTCAAAAGCTGTTTGGCCGAGAAGCGCAAGGTTCGAAAAATATTGCAAAAGAACGTTTGAGATTTGTTCTGGTGCATGACCGGGTTAATGTATCACCACAGTTTATGGAAGTTATAAAAGATGATATGATTAAAGTTATCTCTAACTATATGGATATTAATGAAACCGAAATGGAAATAAATTTGACCCGGACTAACACCCAGGTGGCATTGGTTGCTAATATTCCGGTAAACCGCATGAAACGGACCATGCCGGGAGAGTAGGGAAAGTAAGATTGATGGCGGCCTCTTACGGCAGCATACTGGACGCGGGCAGAAAATACTATTATAATATATAAGATATTGTTAGAGAGAGGTCACTAGGTTATGCTTAACCAGCGCCTGTTGCGAAATTTAGATTTTATTCTGATCGCTGTTACTGCCCTGCTTATTCTTGTAAGTCTTGTTATCATCGGTAGTGCTACTCATATCAACACTCCCAGTGAGGACCGATACTGGTATGTGCAGCGTCAGGGTTTTTTTGTCCTGGCTAATATTGCTGTTTTCTTTATCATGCTGAATTTTGACTATAAGTCACTGGAAAGATTCTCAGGTTTTTTGTATATCTTTAATCTGATAATGCTGCTTGCCGTTATGTTTGTCGGGCAAACGGCGCTTGGCGCCCAGCGCTGGATTCAGATCGGCCCCATCAGTTTGCAGCCATCGGAGTTTTCTAAGCTGATTATGATTATTGGGTTGGCCCAGGTATTGGATAAACGAACAGGTAAGCTTAATTCTTTTAAAGATATTATCCCGATTTTTGTCTATGTGGGCATACCGTTTATCCTGGTGTTAAAGCAGCCTGATCTTGGCACTTCCCTGGTATTTATGGCCATATTGTTCGGAATGATTTTTGTAGCCGGCATTAATATGCGGCTCTTAATGTCTATTATTGGGGCAGGTATTGCCTTTATGCCAATTTTTTGGCATTTTTTAAAGGATTATCAAAAAAAACGGTTAACGGTATTTATCGATCCCAATGTGGACCCTTTGGGTTCAGGCTACCACATTATTCAGTCTAAGATTGCCATTGGTTCGGGCATGTTGTTTGGCAAAGGCTTATTTAACGGTACGCAAAGCCAGCTGAATTTTTTGCCGGAAAATCATACCGATTTTATTTTTGCCGTGATTGGGGAAGAACTGGGGTTTGTTGGCGCTGTGATAATTTTGCTGCTGTACCTTATCTTACTCTATCGTGGAGTCAAAATTGCCGGTGGTGCCCGTGATAATTTCGGCACACTGCTGGCAACAGGCATTGTTTCGATGTTAGCCTTTCATCTGCTTGTTAATGTTGGTATGACCGCGGGAATTATGCCTGTTACCGGTATTCCCCTGCCGCTGATGAGTTACGGTGTAAGTTCACTGACCACTAATATGATCAGTATCGGGATATTATTAAATATCTACATGCGAAGGCAAAAAATTTTATTTTGACGGCAAAGCATTGGTATATTTTATCCCACCGGCATCAGACATCTGCCGACTTCTTTGGTGTAGTGCTATTGTACATAGACAGGCTGTGAATGTTGAAACAGCCTGTCTGTTTGTTTTTGCTCTAACAACCTATATAAGTTTTACGCGCCAGCAGTTTTTCTTATTTGGGTTTGCTGCTGATTGGTGTGGTAGCGGCCTGCCATTGCTGGAGAGGGAATTTTGCTGCTGGTTATAAATCTGTAGTTTTAGCATATATATTCCATAAGAACACTTAAGCCGGTACTTATGGAGGGTTTAGGATGACAAAGCTATGGAACCGTTTAAAAAATCGCTGGAATTTTTCTGCCCGCAATACGGAAAAAACCTGGCAATCTTATTATGAAGAAGAACCTGACTATACTTGGCTTAAAAAAATAATAGCAGCGTTAGCGATATTTGCGCTGGTTTACGGTGCCCAGGCATCCAATACCAGAGTTGGACAGGAAGTCACAGGTATTGTTCGTCAGGTCCTGGCGACTCAGACTGATTTTGTCTATTATACAGCCAGAACCATTGAGTATATAAACAGGCATTGGCCTAATGGTGCCGATATATCCGGGATACCTGTGTTGAAACAAATGCAGACAACCATTTCCCGTCCTGCCGACCCATTGCGCTATATGACCAAACCGGTAGAGGGGCAGATAGTAACGCAGTATGGCTGGCAGGGCAATACTGCGGTTAAGCAGGATATATTCCACGAAGGCATTGATATTGCTGCGCCGGCAGGAGCAAGTGTACGTGCAGCAGCTACCGGCAAAGTCAAAGTCGTTACCGATAGTGTCCAGTTTGGCACAATCCTTATTATTGACCATGGGCAGAATATCGAGACAATCTACGGTCACTTGACCGATGTATTAGTCAAAGAAAGTGATGAGATCAGTCAGGGGCAGGTGGTGGCACGGGTTGGAAAAACGGGAGCTGCCGTGTCCGTATTGTACTTTGAACTGCGGGAAAATGGCAAAGCGATTGATCCTTTGTCGAGGATAAAGTAGTGTCGCACGATACTGGCAGATAAGGATGTGAAATATGCGGGCCGGGAAGATAGCAGGGGTTGAAATCATAGTAAATAATTGGTTCTTGGGGCTGATTGCCGTATTCGCTGTTGCCGGTCTTGCCGATAAAGCGCTGCTAATTGTTAGTGCCGTTTTATTGCATGAATTGGCGCATATGCTGATGGCAGGCGGCTTAGGTTATAAAGTCAAGCAGGTAGAATTGCTGCCTTTTGGCGCTACGGCGCGCGTAGAACGCCTGACCGATGCCGGGGCGGTAAGTGAAATAATGATAGCAGCCGCCGGACCACTGGCAAGCCTGGGTCTGGCGGCTTTATGTTATGTCGCAGCGGGGGGGGCAGGCAGTTGGCAGGAAGAGATTTATTTTTATGGCGAAACACACCTTATGTTGGCCGGTTTCAATTTGCTGCCGGCATTACCGCTTGACGGTGGCAGAATTTTGCGGGCTGTTCTTACCCGCAGACGTGACTACCGGGCTGCCACAGCTATTGTTGTAACCATGAGTCATATCATAAGTTGTCTGCTGATCGTGCTGGCAGGATTGATTTTTTTGCTTGATTATACGGTGAATTTGACTATGCTGGTAGCTGCCGGGTTTTTGCTGCTTACTGCCCGGACGGAAAACACGCTGGCCGGATTCCGGACCATGCGTATCCTGGCCAGAAAAAAAGCTGAGCTCATTGCCTGCGGCATTATGCCGACAAGACATCTGACAGCCATTGAGGATGCTGCTATCAGTGAGGTTATTGCCTTATTTGGCCCGGAGCAATATTATATTGTGCATATTGTTGACCAAAATTTCAAATTGTGCGGAGCGCTGACAGAAACCGAAGTGTGGGAGGGCCTCCTGAAAAAGGGGATAAGAGCCAGGATAAAAGAGTTTTTGTAGCCGCATCTTTTTGTCAGGTTTCAAATCTGGCCAAGATGGAAAAAATAAGTCTTGATATTTCCAGTCAAAGAATAGATAATAATTTTTATAGCTGTCGCGCTGCCGGCCGTTGGCTTTTGTCTGAATTCTATTGCAGAAATATATTTTGGAGGTACCTATGTCTTCTTTAGATCCTGTCAGTCCCGGGATTTTGAGCCGGGTTATGAAACCGGCCCGTTACACTGGTCATGAATGGAACAGTGTTAGCAAAGCCCCTGATGAATATGTCGTAAATTTTGTGCTGGCTATGCCTGATGTGTATGAAGTGGGCATGTCTAATCTTGGGCTCAAAATATTATATGAAGTATTAAATAACCGTCCGGATACGTTTGCGGAGCGTGTGTATGCGCCATGGGTGGATATGGAAGCGGAAATGAGAACCGCTGGTATCAAGCTACATACCTTGGAAAGTAAGCGGCCTGTTGATCAATGTGATATTATCGGTTTTTCCTTACAGTATGAGCTTAGTTACAGTAATGTGCTTAATATGCTTGATTTGGCAGGCATTAGGCTTTTGGCTGCCGAACGGGATGAAAGTCAACCGCTGGTAGTGTGTGGCGGGCCATGTGCTTTTAATGCCGAGCCGATGACTGATTTTGTCGATTTTTTTATACTTGGTGAGGCTGAAGAGGTTATCGCCGAGGTGGCCGCTGCTATTGCTGAGTGGAAACAGGCCGGCAGGCCTGGTGGCAAGACGGGGATACTAAAACGGCTTGCCGGCCTGCAGGGAATCTATGTTCCCCGGTTTTACGAGGTAGATTATCAGGCTGACGGTGCAGTGGAGGCGATTAAGCCGCTTATACCGGAAGCGAAAGCCGTTATTGTTAAGCGTGTTATTCAAGAGCTTGATCAGATAACATTTGCGACAAAGCCGATTGTTCCTTTTATTGAAATTGTGCATGATCGCATCATGCTGGAACTGTTCCGGGGGTGTACGCGCGGCTGCCGTTTTTGCCAGGCAGGAGTAATCTATCGTCCGGTTCGGGAACGCAAGCTTGAGACACTATTCAATCATGTACAACAGCTTATTGACAATACAGGCTATAATGAAATTTCGCTGGTATCATTAAGCTCGGCCGATTATTCCTGTCTTAGTCATTTAATTACTGAACTTATTGAGCGGTTTAAAGAGCAGGGAGTAAGTGTGTCGCTGCCTTCGCTGAGAATTGACAGCTTTTCCATTGATTTGGCCAAGCAAGTGCAGCAAGTGAGAAAAAGCGGACTGACATTTGCGCCGGAAGCCGGGACTCAGCGGCTCAGAGATGTTATCAATAAAGGAGTTACCGAGGAAAACCTGACAGAAGCGGTAAGTGCTGCTTTTAAGTCCGGGTGGTCAACCATTAAACTCTATTTTATGATTGGCTTGCCGACCGAGACGGATGAAGATATCGCAGGTATTGCTGCGTTAGCTCAGCGGGTGGCTGATCTGTATAAACAGCTGAAAGGACGCAAAGGGGCCAAGGTAACTGTCAGTGTTTCTTCTTTTGTCCCCAAACCGCACACTGCGTTTGAATGGTTTGGCCAAAACCCGGTGGAAGAGCTTGAACGCAAACAAAAGCTGCTGCGCTCACTCATTAAGGACCGCAGTATTTCGCTAAGCTGGCACGATGCCCGCACCAGTTTTTTGGAAGGCGTGTTTGCCCGCGGTGACCGCAGGCTGGGCAAGGTGCTACTCCGGGCCTGGCAGAATGGTGCCAAGTTCGACGGCTGGTCTGAACATTTTAACTATGCTGTGTGGATGGAAGCTTTTGCTGCCGAAGGAATTGATCCTGTTTTCTATGCCAACCGGGAACGGGTGCTGCAGGAATATTTGCCATGGGAACACTTATCGGCAGGTGTGGACAAGTCTTTCCTGGCGCGGGAGTGGCAGGCGGCGAAAGATGCTGCGTTTACCCCTGATTGCCGTCATGAAAACTGCATGGCCTGTGGCGTCTGTCAGGAGCTTGAGGTTAACGTTGTGGATTGGGGGCAGGCATAATGGCTAAATTACGGCTTCAGATAACCAAAAGTGATGAAATACGCTATGTTTCCCACTTGGACCTGGCCGGTACAATGGAACGGGCCATTCGGCGGGCTAAGCTGCCGGCCGCCTACTCGGAAGGTTTTAATCCCCATATGAAGCTGGCTTTTGCTTCAGCTTTGGCGGTGGGAGTAACCAGTGAGGCCGAATATCTGGAGCTTGAACTGACTGAAGAAATCAGTGTTGACCAGATAACAGCAAGACTGAAGCCCCAGTTACCTGCAGGCATTACTCTGAAAGCCGCTAAATATGTGGGTGGGCGCAGTAAAGCTCTGATGGCAGTGGTTAATTTGGCAACCTATGAAGTTGTTGCTTCCCTGGCGCCAGGAGCGCACTGGCATACTGTCGAAACGAGCTTGGCAAAGTTTAATAGTGAAGTTGAAGTCATATATAGTAAACAATCGCCTAAAGGCCGGCGTGAAATTGATATTAAAGAATATCTTGCCACACCGGTTGCCGTGAGGAAAGTGGCCGACAGCCAGCAGGAAGTCATGAGCCTTGGCTTATCGATAAAGATTACTCCTGGCGGCAGTGTTAAGCCGGTTGAAGTGCTTGACGCGCTGATTGCCGGTTTTGGGCTGCCTGTTGATAAAGACAATGCCTTAATTAATCGCACCGGGCTGTTTGTAAGCGATGGCCGGGTACAGCTATCGCCTATGGAATTATAGGTAGAGAGAACGTAAGAGGAATAAAGTATGAGTAAAAGTATAATCGCCAGCGTGATGCCGGAAGAAACCAGGGTGGCCCTTTTAGAAGCAGGTGAGCTGATGGAAGTATCGGTGGAACGCAGCGAAAGCGGACATTTGGTCGGCAATATCTACAAAGGCAAAGTAAAAAATGTTCTTCCGGGTATGCAGGCCGCATTTGTGGATATTGGCCGGGATAAAAATGCTTTTTTATATATGGGGGATGCGGGTCGTCAAGCCGCCTGTCAGCACTTGACCATCGGCCAGGATGTACTTGTGCAGATTGCCAAGGACGCCATGGGGGACAAAGGACCGCGGGCTACCATTAGTCTGACACTGCCTGGGCGGTATATTGTGCTGATGCCTACCGTCGACTATATCGGTATTTCGCGCCGCATTGAAGAAGAACCCGAACGTGAACGCCTGCGTCAGATTGCCGAGAAAATTCGTCCGGCCGGCATGGGAGTCATTGTCAGAACGGTAGCCATAGGCAAAGGTGAGGAAGACTTAATAAAAGATATGGCTTATTTGGCTAACATGTGGTCAATATTAAGCTCCAGGGCTAAACGCAGCAATGCTCCGGCGCTCATTTACCGGGATGCCGAGCTTGTTGTGCGGATTGTCAGGGACTATCTGACTGAGGATGTTACCGAGTTTGTTATTGATAACCAGGAAGCTTACAACCGGGTTGTTGATTTACTTACCCATATATCGCCCGAGCTGGCAGAGTGTGTTCGCTTGTATACACCAACCGGCCAGGAGAGTGATATATTCAGCCGTTTTAACCTGGATACCCAGTTGGACAGCCTGCGTAACCGGCGGGTAGAATTAGCCTGTGGCGGCTATTTAGTCATTGATCATACCGAAGCACTTACTGTCATTGACGTGAACACCGGCAAATTTGTCGGCAAGACCAACCTGTCGGAAACGGTATTTCAGACAAACCTGGAGGCAGCGGCACAAATCGTCAGGCAGCTAAGGCTGCGGGATATTGGCGGCATCATTATCATTGACTTTATTGATATGGACAAAGCCGAGCAGCGGGCAGCCGTGCTTGCCGTACTTGAGCTGGAATTAAAAAAGGATCGTACCAAATCCAATGTGTTAGGCTTTACCAGCCTGGGCTTGGTTGAGATGACCCGGAAAAAGGCCAGGCAGAGTATTAACGGCATGCTTTACAGTCAATGTCCGTATTGTTTGGGAAAAGGCCGCATTAAATCGCCGGAAACGGTAGTGCTTGACATTAAACGGGACTTAAGAAAGCTAAATAAACGGTCACGGCCGGGCGGCAGGCTGTTAATTCAAGTCCATCCCCAGGTAGCTGACTTGTTAACAAAGCAAGGTGAGCTCAAGCGTCTGGAAGAGGAAACAGCCAGAAGCCTTACGCTAGAATCTGTTGCCGACCTCAATCCGGAGATATTTTCCTTGCTGTGGAAACCAGATTGACAAACTATTACCAGTATGATATTATTTGATGATGTAGGCAGTGTCTACACCACCGCACGGAGAGGTTCTACTAAAACTAGGAACTGCTTAGAAATGCTCAGGTGCTAGGCGCGATGAGCATGCGACCGTAGTCGTACTGGGAAGTACGTCGCAGGGAGCACGCGCAAGAGCAACAACGCAGATGGGCGTTTATAAGCAGTTCCGGGTACCGTATTCGGCGAGTCCTAACACAGGGGAGGTGCAAACTAAACATGTACGCTATTATCGAAACAGGCGGTAAACAATACCGCGTTACTGAAGGCGATGTGCTCAACATTGAGAAGCTCGAAGCTGCCGAAGGTCAGACTGTTGATTTTGATCGTGTTCTGACTGTGGTAAAGGACGGCGAGGTCGTTATCGGCAAACCGCTCATTGCTAATGCCAAAGTTACTGCTGAAGTAGTGGCCCATGGCAAAGGCAAGAAGATTCTGGTTTTCAAATATAAAGCCAAGTCCAATTACCGCCGCCGCCAAGGTCATCGTCAGCCGTTCACTAAAGTCCGCATTGCGAAAATTGAAGCATAAGGCCGGATAATGATTACCATTACGTTGGTTCGTGATAACAACAAGGCAATTACCGGATTTACGGTCGGCGGTCATGCCAATGTTGCGCCACATGGTCAGGATATTGTCTGTGCCGGAGTATCGGCACTGGTCCAATCCTCTATCATGGGAATTGAACGCCATTTGGGGCGGGATATTGAGCTGGTACAGGACACTGATGTTCTTACTATGGAACTTATTGGTCAGCCTGACAGGCTTACGGACGCAATTTTTGCAACAATGCTGCTGGGTTTAACCGAAATTGCCAGACTATATCCTAAAAGTGTTCGTATTATTGGGCACAGGAGGTGAAAGCAAGATGGAAAAATTTAAATTGAATTCTTTTGATTTACAATTATTTGCTCATAAAAAAGGTGTTGGCAGCTCCCGTAACGGACGCGACAGCGAGGCTAAGCGCCTGGGTGTGAAGCGTCAAGACGGTGAAGCTGTAACCGCAGGCAGCATTCTGGTGCGCCAGCGTGGTACACATTTCCATCCCGGTAATAACGTCGGTATTGGCAAGGATGATACTTTGTTTGCCAAAGTTCCCGGCAAAGTCGCTTTCGAGCGTAAAGGCCGTTATGACCGGCAAGTTAGTGTGTATCCTGCAGCTGAAGAAGCGATGTAAGAAACGCCTGCGGCCTAATTGGCCGCAGGTTTTTTTTACCCTAACAGAAAGTATAGGTTTGGGTGCCAATACAAGAACCGGCACAGATGGCCGTGTTTTCTTTAATTTTCAGTGAAAATGTCGAAGTCCGACAGGTATTTTAGCTGCCGGGAGCGAAAGATACATCATCCGCAGTATATTGGAAGGATGATAGTATGACCAATACCACTTGCCCTGAAGTAGCTACCTGTGCTGATATGATCAAACTGCTTCGTATTCAGCGGCATGATTTTTTAAATCATCTGCAGGTCATCCATGCGATGATACAATTAGGACGGGGCGAAAAAGCACTGCAATATATTGAAAAATTGGCGCACGACCCTGATATGATATCCGATCTGCTTGCCGCCTACCAAAATAAGTCTGTGTAAAAAATATACTTATGCCTGTGGCTGAATCTCTAAACTTCCCGGAGCTTATATGCTTAATTCTTGTTTGTGGAAGCTGGGAGTCTTAGCTGGATTGGCTATCGGATAAGAATGGGTGCGAACGCGCATATTACATATAAAAAATGCAAGGGGATTTCTATGTTTATTGATAGAGCCAAAATTACGGTTAAGGCTGGTAGCGGTGGAAACGGTATGTCGAGTTTTCGCCGGGAAAAGTATGTTCCGAGAGGCGGGCCCAGCGGCGGCGATGGCGGCCGTGGTGCCAATGTAGTGTTAATGGGGGATGCCAACCTGAATACCCTTATTGATTTTCGTTACAAGCGCCAGTTCAAAGCCAATAACGGGGCTAACGGCCAGTCCAGCAACATGCACGGCCGCGGTGCGGAAGACTTATTGATTAAAGTACCGCCGGGAACTATTATCAGAGATGAAGCGACCAACCAAATACTTGGGGATATTACCGAACCCGGACAAATGGTTATTGTTGCCAAAGGAGGACGGGGTGGACGTGGTAATGCCCGGTTTGTCAATAGTGTAAACAGGGCACCGACATTTGCCGAATTAGGAGAACCCGGTGAAGAACAAACACTGCTGCTTGAACTCAAGCTATTAGCAGATGTTGGTTTGCTCGGCTATCCCAGTGTAGGCAAATCCAGTATCTTATCTATGGTATCGGCAGCGAAACCTGAAATTGCGGCCTACCATTTTACCACTTTGTCGCCGGTATTGGGAGTTGTCAGCATTGCTGAAGGCCGAAACTTTGTGCTGGCCGATATTCCGGGATTAATCGAGGGCGCGCATGAAGGTGTGGGGTTAGGGCACGACTTTTTGCGTCATATTGAACGAACTAAGGTGCTGATCCATGTGCTTGATGTATCCGGGATAGAAGGCCGTGATCCGATAGAGGATTTTCACAAAATTAATAATGAGCTTAAACTGTATAATGAAAAACTGTTTAAGCGGGCACAAATTGTTGCCGCCAATAAGATGGATTTGCCGGAAGCGCAGGAGAATTATCAGCAGGTAGCCGACTATATGAAGGCTGCCGGGCATGAGATTTATCCTATTTCAGCTGCTACCGGCGAGGGTTTGCAGGTTCTTATGCAGCGGGCCTCTCAGCTCCTGGATGCATATGTGGAAGAGCCGGAGGAAATAGAAGAGGCCAAAGTATATGAAGCCAAACCTGAGGACGAATTCTCCATTACCCGGGAAGACGACGGCGCGTTTGTCGTTCAGGGCGACAATATCGAAAAACTGGTGGCCATGACCCGGTTTGGTGATGAAGAGGGCTTACGCCGTTTTCAGGCCATTTGGCGTAAACTGGGAATTGATGCAGAACTCCGGGCAAGAGGAATCCAGGAAGGTGACACAGTTCGAATCGGCGATATGGAATTTGAGTTTAGACCATAGGAGGCTATATTTTGCAAGTGCAAGTGAATGAAACAACACTCACAGGTAAACAAAAACGATTTTTACGGGCGATGGGCAGCACGCTTGACCCTGTGGTGCAGATTGGTAAAAGTGGCGTAATCGACACTGTTACGGAAAGTGCTGAACAAGCATTGGCTGCCAGAGAAATTATCAAAGTCCGGGTGCTGCAAAACAGCCCGGAAGAACCGAAAGCTGCTATTGCCGCACTCGCAAAGGCTACCGGTGCAGAATTAGTACAGGTAATTGGCCGCAACGGCTTACTTTATAAAAAAAATGAGGAAAAATCAAAAATAGAATTGCCGTGAATTGTGGAGGGGAGTATTAGTATGCTTACCAGAGAGAATTTAAGCAGTGCCAACCGTATTGTTGTTAAGGTTGGAACCAGTACATTAACTCATACGACAGGCAAACTTAATCTTTTGCGGATAGAGAGACTGGCACGTGAGTTGTCTGATCTTGCCAATCAGGGAAAACAGATTATCCTGGTTACTTCCGGTGCAGTTGGTGCCGGCATGGATCGCCTGGGACTTAAAGAAAAGCCCAAGACGATTCCTGAAAAGCAAGCGGCGGCTGCTGTTGGGCAGGGAATTTTGCTGCACATTTACGAGAAAATGTTTGGTGAATACGGTCAGATTGTTGCCCAGGTATTATTAACACGCGCCGACTCTGTTAATCGCAAGCGGTATACTAACTCCCGCAACACATTAATGGCGCTCCTCAATCAGGGCGTCATTCCCATTATTAACGAAAACGACGCAGTTGCCATTGATGAATTGAAAATTGGTGATAATGACACACTTTCCGCCATGGTAGCCAGCATTATTGACGCCGACTTGCTGATCATTTTGTCCGATGTGGAAGGCGTTTACACCGCCAATCCTCAGACAGACCCACAGGCCACTCTGCTTGATGAAATTATGGATATTACCCCGGCGATTGAAGAGTTGGCAGGCGGACCAGGCACTCTTCGGGGAACAGGCGGTATGTATACCAAAATACAGGCAGCGAAAATTGCCGTTAATTCCGGGGTAACCATGGTGATTGCCTCCGGCGGCCGGGATGGTGTAGTTCGTGAGGTACTGCAAGGCCATAGGGTAGGCACGATTTTTATTTCCAAAGAAAATCGCCTGCAAATTCGTAAACGCTGGCTGGCTTTTGGCGCCGGCGTGAGCGGCAAGGTAAAAGTTGATAAAGGGTGTGAACAGGCACTGCTAAAGGGCGGCTCCAGCCTGCTGGCTGCCGGAATAACAGCCGTGGACGGTGACTTTGAGCTAGGCAACACCATCAGTATCGTAAGTGACTGTGGGCGGGAACTGGCGCGAGGCATTACCAATTACGGTGCTGATGATGTGAAAAAAGTCATGGGGGTTCACACCCATGAAATTAGTCAGATACTTGGCTCTAAACCCTATGATGAGATTGTACACCGCGACAACCTGGTATTACTGGTATAGAGAGACTAACTATTAAAAGTCAAGCCCGAAATTGAGGATGGTGGACAAAAAACAGATGGTTCCAAAAAGGGTATAGCAAAGCAGACGTCCACAGGACGCCATGCGGGCTATCGAGAGAGAATCAGGCTGCCAGACGATAAGGCTCGCCGGATTTCACCAGAGCATAAATGAGCCGCACCAGCTTCTTGGCAGCATGAGAGATGGCCACATTGTAATGCTTTCCCTCGGCGCGTTTCCTGGCGAGGTAAGCGGCAAAGACAGGGTCCCAAAGGCAAACAAATTTTGTGGCATTGAAGATGGCATAGCGTAGGTATCTGGAGCCGCGCTTCTCCATATGGGCATAGCAATTTTTAAGCTGCCCGGATTGGTAGGTAGAGGGCGACAGGCCGGCATAGGCCAAAATCTTGTCAGGGGAATCAAAGCGTGAAAAGTCACCCACCTCAGACAGAATCATAGCCCCCATCCTGTAGCCAATGCCGGGAATCGTGGTAATAGGCGAAAGCATCTTGTCCATGATGCGTTGGATGACCTGTTCAATTTCCGCAATCTCGGCATCGAGTTCACGGATGAGCCGGATGGTATGCCGCAGTTCCAGTGATTTCGCGGTCGTCACAGAGCCAATCGATTGCCTGGCGGCTTCACGTATCTCTATGGCTTTGTCCCGTCCGTAACGGCCTTTGGAGGATTCGGCAAGCAAATGGGTGAGCCGCGTCAGATGTGCCGCTGCAATCTGCTTAGCCCCCGGGAACTCATCGAGCAAGGCGTAAACAGAGGCCATATGGAGTGACGATACCAGCTTTTCCAGCTCCGGGAACAGGATGCATACCAGCCTGGCAATTGAGGACTTCAGCTTAGCGCGTACCTTCACCTTGTCGAACCGGTATCTGGTGAGTGACTTTAGCTCCTCATTGTGGTAAGCTGTGTCTGTGTAGGGCTTGAGGCCCACATCAGACATGAGCATAGCCGCAATTGTTCGCGCATCGACACGGTCAGTCTTCGTCTTTCGCAGGGTGAGGCTTTTCCGGTAAAGATTGGTGTGCAAGGGGTTAATGACATAGGTGTCCAGACCATTGTCAAGGAGAAACCCGAGAATGTTGTAGCTGTAGTGTCCGGTAGCCTCAAGCCCTACCTTTATTTTGTCCAGGGGCAAAGAACAGGCACGGATTTTTTCCAACAGGTAGCCAAATCCTTCCATGCTGTTTTGGATGGTGAACACATTTGCAAGGACTTTACCCTCCGAACTGATGATGAAGCAGTCGTGTTTATCCTTAGCGACATCAATCCCGACACAAATCATAGCAAGACCTCCAACGGTATTATTTGATGCTGTACCCACAGAACACTTTGCTCTTGTAACCTTGTTCTACATCAACCGTCTGGCGGTATCTAACTGATTAACAAACCTGCAAAGGGCTGCGGTTGGAGCCTCTCTTGAACCATCTGGTGGTAGGAGATAAAACCAATCCACAGCATCCCTTACAGTGTAGCATATAGCCCTTGGAGAGGGGCTCTAATAACTACTACTCTATAATACAAGGAGACAAGGTATGGATTACATAACTGAACTCACCGAAAAAGGCGGCAAAGCTAAGCTCGCAGCCCGCAAACTGGCGACATTATCTACTGCGGTGAAAAACCAGGCACTCTTGGCGATGGCAGCAGCGTTGGCAGACAATCAGGCAGTAATTATTGCCGCCAATGCCAAAGATATTGCGCAAGCAAGGGAAAATGGCATGGCTAAACCCCTCGTTGACCGGCTGATGCTTGATGAAACCAGAATCAAAGCCATAGCTGACGGCTTACGGCAAATTGCGGCACTGCCAGACCCTGTCGGGGAGAGTATCAGCGGCTGGCTGCGGCCTAATGGCCTTAAGGTCACAAAAATGAGGGTGCCATTAGGGGTTATTGGTATTATTTATGAAGCCCGCCCCAATGTTACGGTAGATGCTGCCGGACTTTGCCTAAAAGCCGGTAATGCCGTTATTTTGCGCGGCGGCTCGGAAGCCATCCATTCGAATACTGCTATTGCGTCCATCCTGGCCAATGCCGCGCAGGCGGCCGGCGTACCGGCAGGAGCCATTCAGCTTATCGAGACCACTGACCGTTTGGCTGTCACTGCCATGCTTAAGCTTAATCAATATTTGGATGTAATTATCCCCAGAGGCGGGGCCGGGCTGATTAAGACTGTTGTTGAAAACAGCACGGTACCTGTTATTGAAACAGGTACAGGTGTCTGTCATACCTTTGTCGATGCTGCGGCTGATCTTACCATGGCTCAGGACATTGCCTTCAATGCCAAGGTTTCGCGACCGGGCGTGTGTAATGCCATGGAGACTTTGCTGGTTCATGAAAAAATCGCGCCTCAGTTCCTGCCTGCCATGCTGGAACGGTATATCCAAGCCGGTGTTGAAATAAGGGGCTGCACCCAGACTATGACATATCATACCGCTGTTAAGCCAGCGACAGAAGCAGACTGGGCGGCCGAATTTCTGGATCTTATTCTGGCAGTACGGGTAGTCGGCAGTTTGGATATGGCGCTGGATCATATTGCAGCATACAGCACGCGGCACTCGGAAGCCATTGTCACCTGCGACTATGACAATGCTAACCGCTTCCAGCAGGAGGTCGATGCTGCTGCCGTATATGTTAACGCCTCAACCCGGTTTACCGATGGTTTTGAGTTTGGGTTTGGCGCTGAAATCGGCATAAGTACTCAGAAGCTTCACGCCAGAGGGCCGATGGGGCTGCCGGAGTTGACCAGCATTAAATATATAGTAAACGGCAATGGGCAAATACGATAGTTTGGCATAGCAGGCACTGATGAATAAGCTAAAACAGCTGTCAGGTTATTATTATGCTGTAATGAATTATTTGCGTACGCCAAAGGGACGGCATGACGCTGTTGATTATGCGCAGGCAGCCGCCCTTATCGCCACAGTAGCTGGCATAGTGTGGTTCATCATAACATGTAGCCGATGACTGACCGCGCTGAGACTCACGCTTCTCCAGGCAAGAGTAAGAGCGATTAAGTCTCCGGATAAAAGCAGCCAAGCTTTGTGGTGCAGCACTTAAATATCTTTTCATGGTGACAAGCATTTGCTATAATGAAAGTGAATTTGGATTTTTTGGATATTTTGAAAGGCAGATACTATGGTGTGCGCAACAGCTAAAGTAGGTATTATGGGTGGGACCTTTGACCCTATTCATGTCGGTCATTTAGTAACGGCGGAAGCTGTCCGTATTGAATACAACCTGGATAAAGTCTTATTTATTCCTGCCAGCAATCCGCCGCATAAACAAGAATCACTGGTTACGCCAGCCATCCACCGTTATATTATGACAGTGATGGCTACTTATTCTAATCCCCATTTTTTTGTGTCAGGCATTGAACTTGAGCGTTCCGGTCCCTCCTATACGGTTGATACTGTCAGAGCATTAATTGATTGCTATGGTGCCAGTACCGAATTTTATTTTATTACCGGTGCCGACGCGGTAAAAGATTTGCCCACATGGCGGCATATCGACCAGCTTCTGGATTTATGTTTCTTTGTGGCCGCTACCCGGCCGGGCTGCATCAGTTATATTGATCAGGTAATAAAACAGTTTGGCGCCAAAGGACGCCGCAGCATTCAGCGGCTGGCCACACCGGAGCTTGAAATATCTTCAACCGATATTCGTGAACGGGTGAAGAAGGGGCGGTCGATTAAATATATCGTGCCGGAAAGTGTGGAAGCTTACATCTACAAGGAAGGCTTGTACCGATAGTAGTCCGCCAATTTAAAAAGGTAGAATCAGGCAGGCATAAATACCGTGCTTTTGCAAATAATGTTAACGTAAAACTTATTTTGTTTAAAAGTATCCTGAGGTAACGGAGGTGATTCCCTTTGGCAAAAACACTTTATGTCGGCAATCTGCCCTGGACTACTACAGACACAGAGCTTGCAGATACTTTCCGCCCACATGGTTCTGTAATTTCGAGCAGAATCATCACGGATAAGGAAACAGGACGTTCCCGTGGGTTTGGGTTTGTAGAAGTAGAGGACGCTGATGCCGACAAAATGATCGAGGCTATGAATGGTTCTCAAGTCGGCGGCCGGCAAATCGTTGTCAATGAAGCTAAGCCACGGCAAGGGTAAAAGGCCGGTGTAGCAGCTTGTAGTTTATAATAAACTGTAACCCTATATATTAACCTCCTATATATTTAGGAGGTTTTTTATTTGCCTCTTTCAGCAAAGCCAGCAGTTTATTGCACAACCTGCCTGCAATTGTTGGATACTATATATGTAAGAGGATTTTTGCAAAAAACTGCCGAATTTTATCTGATGACTAACCCGCTCTAAGACTCCCGTCTTCTAAAAGTGGGAGTTTAAGAGCGGTTATGCCCCTGGATAATAGCGACTAACCTTCAGATGGGGTTTAAAACCCCACCCTGAAGCTAAGTCTACTTTATAATAAGAACAACAAGGTGGTGTCAAATCATGGAGTATAACCAGGCTATGGACAAGCTGTCACAAGTATTGTCTGCCAAACGCTTTCAACATTCATTGGGAGTAAGTCAGACTGCCGGTGAACTTGCCGGCAGATTTGGCGTAGATGTACAAACAGCCCGCCTGGCCGGGCTGTTGCATGACTGTGCCCGCAACATTTCCAGCGATAGCCTATTGCAAAAGGCAGAAGCTTTTGCTATAGTGATGAATGATGTCGAACGTTGCCAACCCGTGTTATTGCACGCGCCGGTCGGCGCGTTTCTGGCCAACACGGAATATGGGGTCGATGATCCTGATATTCTGGCTGCCATTAGGCTTCATACTACTGGCGGGCGTACTATGTCAACCTTGGCAAAAATCATTTATCTGGCTGATTGTATAGAACCGGGCAGGAAGTTTCCCGGGGTAGACAAGCTTCGCCGTTTAGCTGACGCCGATCTTAATGCGGCTTTGCTTGCCGCCTTTGATCAGTCCCTTTACTATGTTATTGAGCAAGGCTTGCTTATACATCCGGCCACAATAGAAGGCCGTAATTATTTATTACAAAGATAAAGAAAACACGGCTTGCGCCGAGCCTTTGGCGGCGGTGGAAGCCGATGTTGGTCCTGTTAATCTCTTGGAGAGGAGATGATACCATGAATGAAGCAGACAATAGAACAAAGCAGCGGCGACGCAAAATTCGCTGGGATCGCATTCTTATTCTGCTGGTGCTGCTGCTGCTGGCGGTAGTGGCTATTGCGGGAGCCACTGTTTATGCATACCTTAGTATGGCTCGTGTACCGGCAGTAACGCCGGTGGTAAAGTCTACCGAACGTCCGCCGGAAACACTTAAGAACAGAGTCAATATCCTACTCCTAGGTCTTGATGATCAAGATCATGAAAACCCTTATGATAAGGCCAGACGATCAGATACCATGATGGTTGCCAGCCTTAATCCGGATGATGGCACAATCAATTTGTTGTCCCTGCCGCGTGACACTAAGGTGAACATCCCCGGACGCAAGGGCTATGACAAGCTTAACCATGCTTACGCTTATGGCGGCGCTGAACTTGCCCGCAGCACCGTGGAGCAGTTTTTGCATATTCCGGTTAATTATTATGTAGTAATTGACTGGCAGGCATTTATCAAAGTCATTGATATTTTAGGTGGTGTGGATCTTTACGTCGAGCATGATATGCACTATCGTGACCCTTATGCTGATCTTACGATAGATATTGATAAAGGCTATCAGCATTTAGATGGTGAAATGGCGGGGCAATATGTTCGATTCCGCAGTGATGAACTTGGTGATATTGGCCGGGTGCAGCGACAGCAGCGTTTTGTAAAAGCCCTGGCTAAAGAGACCATGCAGGTGGGCACTCTCTTAAAGGTACCCGCACTTGTCAGTACCCTTAATCAATATGTTGATACCGATATGTCGGTGATGACTATGGCCAAAGTAGCCAATAGTCTCAAAAGCTTTGACTCAAATAATTTTAATGCGGAAATGCTGCCAGGTGATTTTGCCACCATCGAAGGCTTGAGCTATTGGGTGCCGAATACCGAGCAGACAACACAGGTAATAGAAAAAATGTTTTTTTCTAAAAAGGCAGCCGATGGCATATCCAGGGATGGTTCAAGTCCGGCCAGCACCAGAAACAACTAAAATGTTCGAGGGTAAAGCTTATTTTTGAGGCTTTACCCTTTTTGGCAGGAAACTGGCCTGTCTGGTCCGAATAAAATAATTTTGGAAAGAAAAAGCTATAACGAAGAGTTTCCAGGAGGTAATGTTTAACCGATGATTGATAATCATAATTTAGCTGAATTAGTGGCCAAAGCTGCCAGCGACAAAAAAGCGCGTGACATCATTATTATGGATTTGCTGGGAATATCACCAGTTACTGACTCCTTTGTCATTTGCAGCGCTAATTCAACTACCCAAGTACAAGCCATTGCCGATAACATTGTGGAACAGATGGAAGAACAAGGCATTAGGCTGTTGCGTAAAGAAGGATACCGGGAAGCGCGATGGGTGCTACTCGATTATGGCAGTTGTGTGGCCCATATTTTTGTGGAAGATGACCGTGTATTTTACAATCTCGAGCGGTTGTGGAGCGATGCCAAACAAATGTCTTACCAAGGTTAGGTGTGAGTATGGATAGAAATAAACATGCATTCAGGCCTGGTGATGTAGTAGAGCTGGCAGTGGTACGGAAAAGTGACTTAGGCGTATTTTTAGACGCCGGTACAGGCAATACCAGTGATGATATTTTGCTGCATAATGCCCAACAGACAGAACCTGTTGCCGTAGGACAAACTGTTAAGGTATACCTCTATACAGATCCCAAAGGCAGGCTGACGGCCAGTATGCGCCTGCCGCAAATGCGGGAAGGCCAGGTCGCCAGAGTGGAAGTTATTAACACGACCCGTGACGGCACTTTTGTCAACATTGGCGCTGAGCGAGGTGTATTCATGCCGCATGCCGGCAGGCGGGGCCTGCCGCGCCGCGGTGAAAAAGTGTGGGTCAAGCTGTATCGCGATAAGTCCGGCCGTCCGGCTGTTACTATGGAGGTGGAAGACGAACTCAGACAGGCTTCCCGGCCGGCTGAAGGCGTTAAAGTCGGTGATATGGTAACCGGGTCGGTATACAATTATAATGAGCAGGGCGCCTTTCTTTTTACTAAAGACCGGTTTATTGCCTTCCTGCACAATGATGAGATGACAGAACGGCCCCGGGTAGGTGCTGAACTTGACACCCGGGTTACTTATATCAGAGAAGACGGCCGCATCAATGTATCCATGCGTCCGGCCAAAGAAAATGCCATGGACGAGGATACCGCCAAAATACTGCAGGTGCTTCGCAGCAGGGGCGGCCAGATGCCTTATAGTGATAATTCACCGCCGGAGATCATTAAGGAAAAATTTAATATAAGTAAGGCGGCCTTTAAACGTGCGATGGGTCGTTTGCTCAAAGACCGGCTTATTGAACAGAAAGAGGGCTGGACTTACTTAATAAATAATGAAGGTGGCGAATAGCCACCTTCATTATTTATTAAGTGGGAAGGGAGTTTTTGCAAGGTGCATGCTTTTTTTTGTCGGCAGGCTTGTCGGTGGGATGCATTTTGTCGGCAAGTTCATTGCTCTTGGTATTGTTTGCCTTCCTTGTCTGTTTGTCAGCCATAGAATAATCCCTCCTTAAAAGTTTGCCTGCGGCACAACTACCGCTTTTTTTTGTTGGGTCAGCCAGGGGTGTGTTTGCCAGCAGTATCCGGAGCTTCTGCGTTGGCCTGGAGGTCAGTGGCAGAGACGGTATCTGTGCTTACCTGATATTTTGACTGGGTAGGGCTTGTGCGCGGCCCTTCACTGATTAACCCTTTAACACCCGCATGTGATTCGCCGGCCATGTTTTTGCCGTTCCAGAAGCCAGTCTTTTTTGTCAAATTATCACCTCCTGTGCTGGTGTTAGTTTTCCCGGATGCAAAATAAGCATGAGCGACAATGATTGCTAATCCCAATGCTTACATGTTTTTTATGATGAGGGAAAGACTATAAATACAAGACAATAAGGAGGAATATTGCATGGACCAGCAGTTACAGACTATTTCTCTGCAGGTTAAAGCACTTAGGCAACAGCTTAATGAACTTATGCAGACTTCTAATTCGGCTGATGCCGAGATCATAACAGCCAGCAGCACGTTAAGCACACAGCTTGAGGAGTATGCTCATACAATTAATGAAAAACGCACTCCGTCAATGCGAACTTTTTAGCACCGGTTTGGTGGCTGCTTTCGCCAAAGGTCAAGCCATGTTTTCGCTATAAATAGAACGCAGCCCTGCGAATTGCAAATTCGCAGGGCTGCTATGTTATTATTCTGTTGAACGATCGCCATGTACCTGTGGCAACTGACGGGTAATAAGCACTTTGTCAACCCGGGCCTTATCCATGTCAACGATTTCAAAGGTATAGCCGTTCCACTCGAAACTTTCGGCAGTTGCCGGGATGCGGCCAAGGAAAGAGACAATGAAACCGCCAAGGGTTTGAAAATACCCTCTTTCTTCACCGGGAAAATGGTCTACATCCAGTAATTCTTTCAATTCCTCGGCAGAAAGCATACCATCTACCAGCCAGGATGTATCATCACGAATGATGACATCAGGATCTTCATCTTCACCAAGATAGGGCATATCACCGACAATGTGCTCAGCAATATCATAAAGGCTGATCAAACCGGAAATACCGCCATATTCATCAACTACCAGGGCCACATATACATCGGTTTCCCTGATTTTTTCCAGAACCTTCAGGGCTGGGGTGTTTTTGGGAACATAGAGCGGTTGGCGGGCAGCCTTCTCCAGGCGTAAGGGCACTCCGGGAATATAGTTTGCCAGGAGTTCGTTAGAGTAAACAACGCCGATTATATCGTCTAAACTGCCGCGAGCTACCGGAAAAAACAGATGGTTAGAGTTGCGGATGATGCGCAGGTTATATTGATCATTATCTTCAAGATCCAGCCATTTGATCTGGGTCCGGGGCGTCATAAGAGCACCGACGCGCATATCGCCAAGAATAAAAATCTTTTCCAGCATTTCGCGTTCAGATTTTTCAAAGACACCATATTGTGCTCCCTGCCCAATCAGTCCCCTGACTTCCTCTTCTGTTACCGGTGGTTCATCAGGCGCTTTGGTTCCAAGCAGCTTCATTACCATAACTGTCGAAAGACTTAACAAATGGACCAGCGGACGGTTAAGACGTACAAAAGCAGACATGGGTCTGGCAATGGCTGCTGCAATTGGCTCAGGGTTATTGAGCGCCAGTTTTTTCGGCACCAGTTCCCCGATAATCAGCGATAAATAGGTGATTATGCCAACGACAATAGCAAGGCTGATGGCCTCACTGTAACCGCGCAGAAAGGGGATGGTATTTAACGGTACGACAAGATAGCTCGATAATCTGGCTCCGCCAAAAGCGCCTGTCAATATGCCAATTAGGGTAATCCCAATCTGTACGGCGGATAGCAATGGTGTAGGGTCTTCTGCCAGCTTAATGGCGGCCTGCGCGCCCTTACTGCCGCTGGTGGCCATACTTTCTAAACGGCTTTTACGGGAAGAAACAATGGACATTTCGGTCATAGCAAATAGCCCGTTGGCTAAAATAAGAACAAGGATAATTATAATCTCGGTACCAATCGAAGCTGTGTCCAAAATTACAATAGCACTCTCCCTTTGATAAATGTAGACTTGATTCGGGTGGGGTTTTAACCTCATTGAATCCTAATCGGAATTATCCAGAGGCTTAGTCGCTCGCCTGTGCCCGTAGGGGTATACTCCCACCTAAAGCGGCGGGAGTCTTAGAGCGAGTTAGCCATTGGATAAAGTAAAATTCATGTACAGGTACAGTCATATCATATCCTTTTATGCACAGTATCAAACACGCGCGGTTGCTATAGGATGATCATGATCGCCATCTCGTTGCTAAACCTCCTTATAATAAACTGCCCGCTGGCTTTGACTGCAGCGGGCAGTGGGTATTACAATTCATCAATCACGGTATCGTTTTTTTTACTTCTTTTTATAATATAAGTCACCACACCGACGATGGCAATGAGAATGAGTGAAATGATCAACATATCATCTTTGTGCTGGGTAAACATTTCCACCGCCTGCGGGCCAAAATAATAGATAAGCACACCTTCCAGTAAAAAACGTTTGCCGCGGCCCAGGCAGGAAATGATTAAAAAAATTGACATATTTATTCTTAACGCTCCGGCTGTGATACTGACAAACTTGTACGGAATAGGGGACAAAGCAGCTAGAAATATTGCCAGCAGCGCATTTTTTTCCACAGTGGTGTGTATTTTGCTCAGATATTTGGCCGGCATACACTTACGGGCGGCCGGCAGGCCGATTTTTAAACCGATGCCATAGCCAACTAAACCGCCTAAGACAGATACAACCGTGGCAGCTAGCCCGTAATATATGGCGTAGTGCGGATTTGCTAAAGCTAATGGGATGAGAAGCAGGTCAGGCAACACCGGCGATATAAAGGATTCTGTAAAAGCGGCAAGTAAGAGACCGGGAAAACCCCATTCCAAAAGTATTTCTACTAACGATTCCATTAACACGCTCCTCTCCTTCTAAATAGTTTATCTTACATCCGGGCGTCAGTCAAGGTAAGGAGTAGATAAAATAGCAGGCGGACTTAACCCGGAGCAGTGCAGGATAAAAAAGCAAGAAGAATTAACCAGATGAACAGTTAATTCTTCTTGCTTGGTGGAGATAAGCGGGATCGAACCGCTGGCCTCTTGAATGCCATTCAAGCGCTCTCCCAGCTGAGCTATACCCCCAAATTTTATAATATTACACTGAATTACATTGTAATTATACTTATCTGGCAAGATAATGTCAAGAATTTTACAGAAAAATCCGGGAGCGGCAGGGACTTAATCGCAGCATGAAGAATACTGTGAAAATGTACACTCAGCTAAATTTTACAAGCAAAGTCAGGTGTGGGAAAGAAGGACGAGCATGAATTTGTTTAAGATAGGTCTGCTAATAGAGGGAACAGGCCGCTACCGCGAGACCTGTTACTTGGCTGTAGAGCAGGGACGCATTGCCGGTATCGGTCAAGCCGGCGATTTTGCTGCTGACTGTGTGGCCGCAGCCGTTGATTATACTCAGTACACCGTTATGCCAGGTCTCGTTGATCCTCATGTCCATTTATTTTTGGAAGGCATTTCAGACGCAAAAGCACGTACTTTGCGCTGGAAGGAGGATAAGGAAACAACACTGCTCCGGGCGGTCAATAACCTAAGGCGAACCATTTGTCAGGGCGTAACGACGGTTCGTGATTTAGGCGGCCCCTACGGGATAAGCACCTTTTTAAAAAAGGCTGTAAATCAGGGAACTATTCCGGGCCCCAGAGTGTTTACGGCCGGACAAGCTATTTCCATAACCGGCGGGCATTTTCATTATGCCGGCGGGCGGGAGGCTGACGGACCGGATGAAATGGTTAAGGCGGTGCGGGAACAGGTCAGAAGCGGTGCCGATTGCATCAAGCTTATGATGACAGGCTGTGTCAACTTTGTTGCCCAAGACGCCGGTATTGTGGAACTGTCGCTGGCAGAAGCCAAGACAGGCGTCAATGAAGCGCAGCGGTTAAACCGGCAGGTTGCTGTACACGCAAACGGTATAGCCGGCGTGCGTCAGGCACTGGCTGTCGGTGTGGCTACCATCGAGCATGGGGCGCTAATTGATGAAGCTACGGCAGATATCATGGCTGACAGTGCTGTGTATTGGATACCCACCCTGGTGCCGTTTGAGCGTATGCTGGACTATGGCCGTACCCATCAGACCAGGACCTTGCCGCCGGCGGGCATTGAGACAGTATACTTGCGGCATAAAGCGATGGTAGTGCGGGCCTATCGGTCAGGTGCCAGGATTGTTGCCGGTACTGATGCCGGAGCACTCGGGGTAGAGCATGGTGATATCTGGCGGGAGCTTTATTTGCTGGCCGAGTGTGGCTTGCCGGCCGCTGCGGTGCTTCAGGCTGCTACCGGCTTAGCGGCGCAGGCGATAGGTGCCGATCAGGAACTTGGGACCCTGGAAATGGGTAAACGGGCAGATTTGCTGGTGCTGGCCGGCAATCCGCTAACCGATATCGCGTGTATAAAAAATGTTGTAAAAGTATTTAAGGATGGGGTGGCTCAATAATCAGTTAATGGAGTTGGTAGTGATGGAAGCAATTGAGAACCTGAAAGCCGGCTTAGCGGCAAACGGCTATCTGGCTGATAATAATTTAGCGGCAGCAATGTATTTGGCCGAGAACCTGGAGAAGCCGCTGCTCTTGGAAGGGCCGGCCGGTGTTGGCAAAACCGAGTTGGCAAAGGCGTGGTCACGGCTGCGCAACCGGCGGCTTATCCGTCTGCAATGTTATGAAGGTCTTGACGAAAGCAAGGCGCTGTATGAGTGGAACTATCAAAAACAGCTGTTATACATCCAGATTGAGGCATTGGCGCAAAGCGGCTGGGAAACAGGGCGGCAGCAGATCTTTGATCAGGAATTCCTGCTAAAACGACCGCTGCTAACGGCGCTTACCAGTCCGGAACCGGTGGTGCTCTTAATTGATGAGATTGACAAAAGCGATCAGGAGTTTGAAAGCTTCCTCCTGGAGGCCTTATCTGACTGGCAGGTAACCATTCCCGAACTTGGCACCATAAGTGCCGTTACCCGGCCGCATGTTGTGCTGACTTCCAATAGCACCCGGGAATTAGGTGATGCGCTGCGCCGCCGGTGCCTGCATTTTCACATTGATTATCCTGATTTTGAACGGGAAATGGCGATTGTTGAGTTGAATGCTCCGCAAATTGACCGGAAGTTTGCCAATCAGCTTGTCGAATTTGTTCAAAATCTTCGCAAACAGCCGCTCAAGAAGCCGCCCAGTGTTACCGAGAGTATTGATTGGGCATTATCCATGCATCTTTTTGGCGGCGAATTAACGCCAGAAGCAGTCCGCGCTACGCTTACCGCACTGCTCAAATATACCAAAGACCGTGAGCTTGTCGCCGATAAGCTGCCATATTTACTTAAGCCATGAAACATTTGATTGTCGAATTTGTCCGTTTACTGCGGAAAGCCGGTCTAACGGTAACCACCATGGAAGCCGCCGATGCCCTGCGGTCGGCCGAACTCATTGGCTTTAACCCGGTGCTGCTGCGGGGCGTGCTGGAAACCACGCTGGTCAAAAGCATGTGGGAGCGGCCGGTCTTTGCTGCTTTATTTGATCTTTATTTTGATTTAGCACCGCCGGCGTCCGAACAAGCGGCTCATAATCAGGAACTGCTGACAATTAAAGCCGCTACCGCTGATGGCAGTGGCCGCAGTTCAGCAGGCGCCGGTGGCGATGCCGAAGGTCTGCTGGAAACCATTGATAGTCAGCCGGCCGTTGTGCTGGAAGACTTGGCCAGGCAATTTACCAGAGATATAGCTCTTGCCAGTGCAGAGCCGGAAGAAATATCGCAAAAGCTGCGGGCTGTTCAGGTCAAACTCAGATGGTTTGAAGCCGTTAACAAAATTGAGCGTCAATATGTAAATAAACAGATGAAAGAAGGCCGGTTTCAGAATTGGCAAAAGCTGTTTGCCCAGTTGGAGGCACTTATCCGCCGGGAACTGGAGCGTAAAGCGGTCAGGCAATTTGGCCGTCAGCATATCGTGCAGTTGGTTGAGTATGCTAACATCAGGCGCCGGGAATTTGATGGCCTGGCTGCGGCAGAAATTATCACCGTGGAGCAGGAGATTGCCAAACTGGCCAAAAAATTGGCCGAAAGGCCTGGCATTCGGCTGCGGCGGGCCAAACGCGGCAAGGTGGATCTTCGCCGCACCTTCCGGGAAGTAGTTCGCACCGGCGGCTGCCCGCTGCATTTAAAATACCGGGATAAGAGCAAGAGTAAGGTGGATTTATGGCTATTATGTGACGTTTCCAACTCGGTAGAACAGTTTAGCCGGTTTATGCTGCAACTGGTGCAGGCGGCTAACAGGCGTTATGCCAACATCCGCTCGTTTGTGTTTGTTGATGAAGCCGTTGAAGTTACCGAGTGGTTTAAAAATCAGGATGTTAATGCTTTTTTGCAGGCCAGGCATTTACGCGACCGATTTAACCGCCGGGTAGGTTTGTCACGTTATGATTTTGTTTTTGAACAACTGGCCCGGCATGAGCTTTCGGCCATTAGTAGCCGCACTAAACTAATTATTTTAGGGGATGGCCGGAATAACTGGCATCCGGGCGGGGCGGACGAACTGGCTAAAATTGCCGAACAGGCTGAGGCCATCTACTGGCTGAATCCTCTGCCGGAGAAAGAGTGGTTTACCGGAGACTGTCTCATGCAAGAGTATTTGCCATATTGCCGGCAAGTGTTTGAATGCCGCAATTTGGAGCAATTAACCAATGTAGCCAGCCATATTCTATGAATGTGGCCGACTAGTATATTCCACAATAAAATTGCCGGTGCAGGCAGCACCTGAAACCGGCTTGGCTTTAACAGGGTATTTTTATTTTTTGTCCGTAGGTCTTAATATAGGAATCACAAGGCTGTTGATCGCTGCCAAAAATAATCGTGGCACTATGCAGGAAGGTCTGATTGAAAAAATAACGCAGATCATAAATGTGCACAAATTTAGCATGTTGCTGGTGATCCTGATGTTCAGTAAAATAGCTAAACGGCGTAAACGACGAAAAAAATTCGCCCAAAACGGTTTTTTGTGCACCCTGGGCAGCCGGAGATAAGGCTTGTTTGGCCAGTTCGGTATGAATCATGAACGCCTGATGAAATACACCGATTTGCCCGACATAATAGTGGTTATTGGTTTCAATAACAAAATCCCAGAAGCGGGTACTCTTAAGGGATGGCATAAGCAGCATTCGCATAATTGCATTGCTGCCAAAATGGTGTCTGCACCGATTGGTTGCACGTAGCTTAAGTATAAATCTTACCGCAATATACAAACCGGTTACGGCAAAAAAGAGCAGGGAAGTCTCCCGCGCCGGCAGGCCTGGAACAAATACGGCAAGCATAATGATTAGCAGTAACGGATCAAACACATTTAACAGACTGAAGCTTTTGCGTTCCCGGCTAAATGGCCACAAGACGGCTGCGCCATGGGCATTAAAGAAATCCATAATACTATGTGACAGACCTCCGAGAAAAGACCAAACAAAAACGTCAACAGGTGCTGTCGCTGGTGACGCTAAGAAAAAGCCGGCAGTAATCAAACCTGACCACAGGATAAGCCCGGGGATGGAATGCGAGAAAGCCCGGTGCTGACGGAGTAAAGCGAGTTTTCCCCGGACGCTGGCAATAACATCAAAATCAGGTGCCTGAGCACCGATAATACTTGCTACATAAATAGGGTCGCCAATGCTTAACGGGTGTCCTGATAAACCTGCAACAGCAATACCCAGCAAGGCATGGGAGAAAGTATCCATGCGATCGAAACCTCCCCAACTAGGTGACATAACATATCAATACTTGCTAATTATATCACAGCTGACGGGGAGGAGGTCTATTGGTAATTGCAGGCAAGCAGAGTGAGGCGGCTGCAAATTTTCATTAGATACTATCTATATTGACGCAAGCCAAAGTTTGTAAAACACAAATTAATTGTAAGGGGGATTTTTACAATGAAACCAGCAGTGTCAGGCAGGTATTGGCGGAAAAAACGGATATACTCTTACAGCGGCGAGGCCAGCTATGGAGCTTGATCCCCGTTTTGCTCAAACACTTGTTGATATTGTTGCCGCAGAACTAAATCAAAACGTCAATATTACAGATAATCACGGTGTTATTATTGCATCCTTCAGCAAGGAGCGTATCTCGCATATTCATGAAGCGGCTGCAAAAATGCTGCTTAGTGGTCCGATCCGGGAATTTTCCGTTACAGATAAGGAAGAACGGCAATTAAAAGGGGTACGGGCAGGATTCAATGTGCCGATTATGGTAAATGATTGCTGTGTTGGGGTTATTGGCGTTTCCGGTGAACCTCATACGGCAGCGCCTTACGCCCGATTGGCTGCAAGATTTGTCGAAGCGGCCTTAGAATCCAATGCCAGACAGGAAAAGCTGGTGCGCGCTCTGCTGGAAAAGGAAGAGCTTCAATCCACGTTGTTAAACAAGGTGATTAGTGTTCAGGAAGAGGAACGTAAAAAGATATCGCGTGAGCTGCATGATGAAACCAGTCAGGCCTTAACGTCAATTATCGTTGGTTTACGGGTGTTATCCGAGCATGTGCATAGTGAGAATGAGCGGATGAAGATTTTGGAGATGCGTGATTTGGTGGTAACAACACTGGAGGCTGTGCATCACCTGGCCGTGCAGCTTAGACCGGCCTTGCTGGATGACCTGGGGCTGGTGGCAGCAGCGCAAAAGTATATTGAGAACTATTCACGCCAATATAATATTTTTGTGGACCTGGCTGTTGTTAATTTGTCGCGGCAAAGGTTTTTGCCGGAGATTGAAATTACCTTGTACCGGATTTTGCAGGAGGCTTTAACCAATATTGCCAAACATGCCAAAGCCAGTAAGGTGAAAGTTACCCTGAAAAAGCACAAGGGAAGACTGATGCTGATAGTAAAAGACAGCGGTATTGGTTTTAATGCCAAGCGGATCAGCGGTACTGCCAGTGATAATTGTCTTGGTATTCACGGTATGCATGAAAGGGTTGCACTTTTGTCAGGCGATTTTACCATTCATTCCTCTGAAGGGGAAGGAACGACCATTGCGGTAGAGATTCCTATCCGACAGCATAAAAAAACAGAAAGCGGTTTGGGCCAAGCCCATTAACCGCTTTCCATTTTTTACTCTGGACTTAATTTACACATTACTGTGATAATGACTGGGGGGTGAGTCAGACCATCGGCCACCATCACAGCCTATGTGGAGTAAGCTTTACTTGCGCTGGCCGGCTTTATAAGCTCTGTCTAACAGTTGAATGACATGGAATACGTTTTGGTTCATGTTGTTTTGGACCAGGCCGTCGGTGATATGCATGCGGCAGGTGCCGCAGCTGGTGGCCACTGTGTCCGCTTTAGTCTGAGCGATATTGGCGATTTTACGGTCGTTAATTTTACGCGAGATTTCGTAGTTCGCCAGACTGAAAGAGCCGCCGGAACCGCAGCAACGGTCGGCTTCTTTCATTTCTACGAAGGTCAGACCGGGGATGGATTTTAATATTTCACGCGGTTCAGCGGTAACTTTGATACCACGCGCCATGTGACAGGGGTCGTGCATGGTGACTGTGGCATTGACCGGACCGAGCCTGCTTTTGTCAAGTTTCACAACATTAACTAAGAATTGGCTGATTTCATAGGTCTTACTAGCCAGTTTCTCAGCCTTGGCTTTCATTACCGGGTTATCGTGGAACAATTCGATGAACTCTATCTTCCAGGCTTCGGCACAGGAGCCGCAGGCGGCAATGATGTAATCAATATCATATTGCTCGAAGACTTCGATATTGTGTTTGGCTAAGAGTTTAGCCGACTCAACATCGCCGGACATAAATATCGGTGTGCCACAACAATGCTGCATAGGCGGAATGACAATTTCAACATTGTTGGCCTTGAGTACATCAATGACTGCCTGACCTACATCGGTGTAAATATAATTGATAGTACAGCCGGTGAAAAAACCGACTTTCATTTTGGGTTTATCAACTTTAATTACTTCCGGGTTTTGGCTGCGCAACGGCGTAGCGGCAAACGGCGCGGTTACGCGGCGCTTATCAAGTCCGGGCATCGGGAAACGGGCTACGGCCGCCATGGGGCGGGGCAGTTTTTTCATGCTTAGCGGGCCAAAGAGACCGGCCATTCTTAGTGCCAGGTCAAACATGGCCCGGTTTTTCAGCAGGTTAAACACCTGTTTCTTTACCGGATGCAGACCACGGGCTTTTACGGCAGCCTGGCGGCCGCGGACGATAAGTTCGTCAGCCGGTACACCGCAAGGACATTTTACCGAACACGCTTTACAAGATACGCATTTGGCCATCCATTTATCGAAGTTTTCACTGATGGGAATTTTACCGCTTAATACCGCCTCCATCAGTGCGAGTTTACCTCTGGCAACTGCTGTTTCGGTGCCCAGCTCTTTGTAGATGGGGCACACTTCCATACAGTTACCGCATTTCATACAGTTGGCAAGCGCATCCTGAATGTCAGCCAACAGTTCCTTATCCTGCGCATTGATGGCCTGCGCGGTGACGGATTTGTTAGAATCACTCATTTTAACACTCTCCTACTAGTTTTCCGGGATTTAAAATGAGGTTGGGGTCAAGGGCGCGTTTAATATTGCGCATAGCTTCCATCGCTACCGGACCGAATTGATCTTCCATATATTTAAGTTTGCCAAGGCCAATACCATGTTCGCCAGACAGTGTGCCGCCCAGTTTAATAGCGGTACCGAAAATTTCGTCCATGGCCTTATATACCCGGCTCATTTCTTCCTCATCACGGATGTCACAGACAATAGTCGGATGCATGTTGCCGTCGCCGGCATGGCCGAAGGTACCAATAGTGACATTGTATTTTTTGGCAATTTCATTTACGGCGCGAATCATCTCAGGAACCTTGTTTCTGGGGACGGTGGCATCTTCCACAAAGGTTGTGGGGCGGAGCTTGGCCAGGGCCGGGAGCGCGGCGCGGCGGGCAGCCCAGATTTTATCGCGTTCAGCCGCATCTTTGGCCTGTCTCACTTCATCTGCCTTATTAATGGTCAGCACTTCCAGGACTTTTGCAGCTTCTTTTTCCACTACCTCGGGAATACCGTCAACTTCAATCAGCAGGACGGCCTCGGCATCAACCGGCAGGCCAACTTTGGCATAATCTTCGACCGTGCGGATGGTGGCATTATCCATAATTTCCAGTGTTGCCGGAATAATCTTGGCGGCGATGATGGCCGCTATGGAATTACCGGCATTGTCAAGGTTCTTAAAAATAGCCATCATGCTCTTTTTGGCCTCAGGAGCGGGGACCAGTTTAACAATAATTTTAGTAATTACGCCTAAGGTGCCTTCCGCACCGGTAAAGAGCTTGGTCATGTCATAGCCTGACACGTCTTTTACATTTTTGCCGCCGACATTCATAACTTGTCCGCTGGCAAGCACTACTTCAAGGCCCATCACATAGTGTTTGGTTACGCCATATTTGAGCCCGCGCAGTCCGCCGGCGTTTTCAGAGACGGTGCCGCCTAAGGTAGCTGTGGTTACGGTGCCGGGGTCCGGCGGATAGATGAGCCCGTGGGTTTCAACTGCTTTATTAAGGTCAGAGACAATGACGCCGGGCTGGGCTACTGCCACCAGGTTTTCGGTATCAATTTCAATAATTTGATTCATGCGGGTCATGAGGAGCACAATGCCGCCTTTTGTCGGTATGGTGCCTGCAGACAAATTGGTGCCCGAACCGCGGGTATAAACCGGAATTTTTTCGCTGTTGGCCAACGCCAGCACCTTGGCTACTTCTTCCGTAGTGCCTGGTATGACAACAACGTCGGGCATATGGGAAAACCCTGGAGTAGCATCATACGAGTAGCAGTGCAGCTCTTCCGCACTTGTTAGTACATGCTCAGTACCTACAATTCTTTTGAGCGCCTCAATATGTTGGTTTTGCATTTGCTCATACCCCTTCATGTTTAAAATTTTCCGACAGTAAAGAAAATTAGCATTTGATAATATTGTCGCTAAATTTCGTCAAAATGTAAATCAGGCACTTACAGTAATATTATGTGGGGGATTACTGTAAGTGCCTGTAAGGGAAAATCCGACAAATAGTCTTAATTTTCACATATTAATAAGTTTATACTGCAGAGCGTAATTGACCAGTTCGGATTTTTTCCGGACATTAAGTTTGGTCATGACGCGTGAACGGTAGGTGTCTATCGTTTTGGTGCTTAAAGACAGGTGACTGGCAATTTCACTATTGGTATGCCCCTGGGCCAACAGCCGCAGCACTTGGCGCTCCCGCGCGCTTAAGAGGGTATAGGGATCGCGCTGGTCGTTTTTTTCGTCTGGAATTTTGAGCAGACTATTCAGCAGGGTTTGCGACATGGTTTCATTGAGATGTTTTTTTCCTGAGGAAATTTTAAGGATACCTTCAACCAGTTCGGTGTCTGCCGATTTTTTTAGTACATAGCCGTCGGCACCGGCCCGCATGACTTCTTTGATATATTCATCACCATCATACATTGTCAGGACAAGTATGCGGCAGGAAAGTCCCCGGGACTTCATTTCTTTGATACACTCTACGCCGCTCATAACCGGCATGGATATATCGAGCAGCAGTACATCCGGACGGAGCTGTTCTACCATGCGAATGGCCTGTTGACCATCACCGGCTTCGCCAATGACTTCAAATAATGGTGAACAATTCAGCAATGCTTTGAGTCCCGAACGCAATACGGCATGATCGTCAGCAATTACAATACGTATTCTATCCATATTTTAGCCTCCACTTAGTTAACCTGTAATTTCATGTTGGAAAATTTTTTTTCTTGCCCCATACCTAATAATATTATGTTACAATAGTATCATATAAAATATCAATCACTATTTACCGGACCGGAGGCGTTACAATGGTTGCCGAAGTTTTATTGTATTTTTCCCTGTTTTTCTTTATCGCAGGTGTACTGTCACCATTTTTCACTAAAAGTAACAAAATAGTCAACTATGTTGCACATGGAATGGCGGCGCTGGGGTGTCTGGCGGTTGTACTGTGTGCGATTTTTATTTTTGCCGGTGGCAAAGTTGACTTAATGACACCGTTATTGCTGTTAGGCGAACCGGTTCACATCCGGCTGGATTATCTGGCGGCGTACTTTTTGTTGATTATTGGGGTAGTAGGCGCTGCAGCCAGTATATATGCTGTTGGTTACAGCCGTGAGTATGCGGGGGACGGACGTCGCTATCAGGTTATGGTATCGATGTATTGTGCTTTTTTGCTGTCGATGGTGCTGGTGGTTGCTGTTAGTCATGTGGCCGCCTTTATTGTTGTTTGGGAATTGATGGCTGTTACTTCGTTTTTTCTGGTCAATTATGAGCATCATCATAATGAAGTCAGGCGGGCAGCTTTTGTCTACATTGTCATGACCCATGTGGGGACGGCTTTTGTTATCACTGCTTTTTTTCTGCTGGCTCACAAGGCCGGCAGTTTGGACTTTGGCAGCCTGGTTCAGGCAGCAGGCAGTCTTGATACTTGGACTAAGAACATGGTATTTTTGTGTGCCTGGATTGGTTTTGGTGCTAAGGCCGGTATTATTCCGCTACACATTTGGCTGCCGCTGGCGCATCCGGCGGCTCCCAGCCATGTATCGGCACTCATGTCAGGCGTAATGCTTAAAACCGCCATTTATGGCTTGTGCCGGTTTTATCTTGAGTTTTTGGGCACAGGCCCGGTCTGGTGGGGCGTAGTGGTGCTGGTATTTGCTATTGTGTCTGCCGTATTGGGTGTGCTTTATGCGCTGATGGAGTCGGATGTAAAACGTTTGCTTGCTTATTCCAGTGCGGAGAATATGGGTATTATTTTGCTGGGAATGGGGGCCGGCATGGTATTTATGGCCAAAGGAATGGGAACGCTGGCAGCGCTGGCCTGGGCGGCAGCGCTTTATCATGTGCTAAACCATGCTATTTTTAAGTCGCTGCTGTTTATGGGAGCCGGAGCTGTGCTTACGGCTGTCAGGACCAAGGAACTGGAACGCCTGGGCGGCCTGATAAAAAAGATGCCTTACACGGCTGTGTGTGTGTTGGCTGGTACTGCTGCTATTTCGGCATTGCCGCCGTTAAATGGTTTTATCAGCGAGTGGTTAACCTTTCAGTCTTTGCTCTATTTGCCGCAAGCCTTGCAAGGAGTGCTGGGGAAGGTGCTGGCAGCGCTTTTGCTGGCGCTGCTCGGGCTTACCGGGGGGCTGGCAGCGGCTTGCTTTGTGAAGGCGTTCGGCATTGCTTTTTTGGGCAAACCGCGCAGTAGCCAGGCCGAGCAGGCTGGGGAGGCTAACAAGCCTATGCTGGTGTCTATGGCGGCTCTTGCCGGCTTGTGCGTATTTTTTGGTGTATGGCCGCAGCTGGTTATTGAGGCTCTTAAACAGGTGCTTTTTGGGATACCTGGTGTAAATGCTTTGCCGGCTTTTGCCGATACGGCCTGGTATCTGGCCGGGGTTCAGCCGGCCGGCGGCAATACCAGTCTGGAGATGCCTGTGGTCGTGCTTATTATGTTTTTTGGCGCAGCTCTTGCCTGGGCGTTATACCGGTTATACGGCAAACCGCAGATTGTTGGCGGTGAGACCTGGACCTGCGGGATTGTGCCGACAGCCAGGATGGAATATACTGCTACCGGCTTTTCCAAGCCAATCCGCATGGCTTTCCGGGCAATTTTACGGCCCCAGCGTGAGACGGTTGCGGATGTAAGCCCTAACCGCTACTTTGGGCGCCGCTTGAGTTACCATGTCAGTATTACCGATATATTTAACGCCCTTTACCGGCCTGTTAATCATGCCATCATCCAGGCGGCTCAGTTTATGAAGGGTATTCAAACAGGCAGTGTCCAGCTTTATGTCGGATATATCACGGCAATTACCGTGCTGGCACTCATTATAAGTAACGGGTGGTGAGCAATATGGAACCAGTAACGCTAATTAAAAATTTTGTTTGTGCTTTCGCTATTGTGGCTGTTTCACCGTTAGTGGCCGGTATGATTAAAACCGCCAAAGCCGGCATGCAAAACCGTCGTGGTCCGGGAGTACTGCAAGTATATTATGATTTGTCTAAACTACTGCAAAAAGACAGTGTGGTATCGCCGACCACCTCGTGGATTTTTTCCCGGGCGCCCTTTATTTATTTTGCCGGCGCTTTTGCTGCGGCAGCACTCTTGCCGGCAGGCGATTTATTTACTTTGCTCTATGTGCTGGCGGCCGGACGTTTTTTTCTGGTGCTGGCTTCTCTTGACGCCGGTAGCAGTTTTGGCGGCATGGGCGGCTCGCGGGAGATGTATATCAGTGTGCTGGTAGAGCCTGTGCTATTATTAACCATGCTGACAGTGGCTGTGAGAGCCGGAACAACCGGGCTGGCGGCTATGACCGGAGCGGCAGCGGCTACTCCTTTTTCGCTGCCTTATATTTTTTCTGCTATTGCTTTTTTTCTTATATTAGTGACAGAAACAGGACGCATTCCTGTTGACAATCCTGATACGCATCTGGAGCTGACCATGATTCACGAGGGAATGGTGCTGGAATATTCCGGCCGCTGGCTGGGGCTGATTTTTTGGGCATCGGCCATTAAACAATTAGTCTTTATCATTTTGTTTGTTGTATTGTTTTTACCCTGGCAGCCGGGCGGTTTATCGCCGGTTATGGCATTTTTCTGGACAGCCGGCAAGGTACTGCTTACGGCCCTGATCTTAGCGGTTGTCGAGACCAGTACTAACAAAATGCGGCTGTTTAAAGTACCGGGTTTTATGGGAGTAGCTGCTATGCTGGCGCTGCTGGCGTTGGTGGCACAGTAAGAAGGGGGTGAGGCTGTGAATGTGCTTATCATTATTTTGTTATTTCTGGCACTGCTGTTAAGCCGGGTTACCAACCTGAAAACAGCGGTTATTATTTTACTGGGCCAATCCATCCTGGTGGCACTGGCTTGTGCCATTGTAGCTGCTGAAACCGGCGCGGTGCACACTTACATTGCGGCTGCGCTTACACTGGTTATAAAAGCCGGCCTGATTCCTTACGCTCTGTTCCGTATTGTCGGTATGCTGCGGCGGGAACGGGAAGTTAATCCTATTTTACAGCCTAATTATTCAGCCATGGTAGCCGGGATTATGATTGTATTGGCCTATGGATTAACTGACAAGGCGCTGCCGGAAATCGTCAGCCGGGATGCGCTGGCTGCCGCGGTCGCCATGATGTTAATTGGCCTGACGATGATTATGATCAGGCGTCAGGCGGTACTGCAGATTGTTGGCCTGATTACGATGGAAAATGGCCTGTATCTGGTTGGACTGTCGGTAACGCAGGGCTTGCCGCTCATTATTGAGCTTGGCGTGGTTCTGGATGTGATGGTGGCGGTAGTGGTACTGGTTATTTTGACTTACCGGCTGAAACGCTCGTTTATGTCGACAGATACCAGTGTGTTAAAAAAGTTAAAGGGATGATAGTATGGAGCAATGGATAGTTCTGGCACTGGTTCTGCCATTGGCAACTAGTCTTTTAAATATGGCACAATTGACAGAGCAAGCCATCAGGCGGCTTAATCTGACCGGCAGTTGTCTGGTAAGTTTGACTTTGCTGGTTATCGTTTATCAGGTGGCGGTGAATGGGAATATTCAGGCCGGTCAATTCTATGTTGATGCCCTGAGCGCCGTGTTGTTGCTGGTGATTGCGATACTTACCTGCACGGCCACACTATTTTCGCTGTCATACATGAAGCTGGAGATTGTGCAGGGGCATGCTTCCTTAAAGATGCTGAAACGTTATTATATTTTGCTAAACTTATTTGTATTTACGATGGTATGTGTGCCGGTAGTAGAGAATATGGGGCTGCTGTGGGTTGCCATTGAGGCCACTACTTTAAGTTCGGCCTTGCTGGTGGCGTTCTATTTTGACCGCCCGGCACTGGAAGCAGCCTGGAAGTATGTAATGGTGTGTACTGTAGGGATTTGTTTGGCACTTTTAGGCACCATTTTGCTGTACTATGCGCAGGTCAGCGCCGATATCGGCGGCGGGCAGGCACTAAGCTGGCAGGCGCTTAAAGCTGCCAGCGGCCGGCTTGATCCTGGTATGGTTAAACTGGCTTTTGTATTTATTTTAATCGGCTATGGCACTAAGGCTGGTTTGGCTCCCATGCACACCTGGCTGCCTGACGCCCACAGCCAGGCGCCATCGCCGGTCAGCGGTTTTTTATCCGGTGCACTCTTAAGCTGTGCGCTGTATGCCATTATCCGTACCTCTATTATAGTTAAAGGCGCTGTAGGGCCTGCTTTTACTGAACAATTTTTGACAGGCTTCGGTTTATTGTCCATTGTCATTGCGGTTCCGTTTATTTTAGTGCAGCATGACCTAAAACGGTTATTGGCTTATTCGAGTATTGAACATATGGGGCTGATTACACTGGGGTTGGGGATTGGCACACCGCTCGCCATGTACGGGGCGCTGCTGCATGTAATTAATCATGCGATAACGAAATCAGCCCTGTTTTATCTGGCAGGTGCTGTTATCCAACACTATGGCACCAAGAATATCCTGCGTATCCGGGGCCTGGTAGGCGCCGCACCGGTTATGGGAGCCTTGTTTGTGGCTGCCGTGCTGGCTATTGCCGGCTTGCCGCCGTTTAGCATCTTTTACAGTAAGCTTACCATTGTCTGGGCCGCCTTTCAGTCAGGCAGTGCCTGGCTGGGAGTGATAATATTATTGCTGATGGCAGCTATTTTTGCCGGTATGATTTATTATACTTTAAAGCTGGGCTTTGCTTCAGCGCCACGGCGGGTTGCCGCCAGCGGCTACCGGCCTGGCAAACCGGCGATGGCAGCCATAGTGGTATCGCTGGTGCTGATGGCCGGCGGCGGCATTTACCTGCCGGCCTGGCTTGATACTCTTATCACCAGGGCTGTGGCTATTATGACAGGAGGGGGATTATGACAGCAACAATAGAAGTAATACCGGTGGCAACCCTCCGGGCGGCCGCCAATGTACTCAGCCATGGTGGCCGCTACCGGCTGACAGCTATGTTTGCGAACGATGAACGTGCTATCAATGGTTGTTTTGCCATCTATGCCGTATTTGCCGGTAAGGCAGACAGGCTGATTAAAACCATTAAAGCCCTGATCAAGCAGGAGGACCCGCCCGAATTTCCTTCCCTTACGCCTTTGATGGCGTCTGCCGCCTGGTATGAGCGGGAGATTCATGATTTATTTGGGTTAGTACCGCTTGGACATCCGGATTTAAGGCGGCTTGTGCTGCATGAAAACTGGCCCCAGGGCCTATACCCGCTCCGGAAGGATTTCGATCCGGGCGCGCCTGTGCCTAATGCCGACAGTGAGTATACAATGGCGCCTGTTCAGGGCAAAGGTGTATTTGAAGTGCCTGTCGGCCCGATTCACGCCGGCATTATCGAGCCAGGTCATTTTCGGTTTAGTCAGGCAGGTGAAAATGTCATTAATTTGGAGGCTAAGCTGTTTTTTACTCACCGCGGCATTGAAAAAGCGGTGGAAGGCATGTCCTTTGGCCGGGCATTATATCAGGCGGAACGCATTTGCGGTGCTTGTTCGGTGGCCAATACGCTGGCTTTTGTTCAAGCAGTGGAAACCATGACTGCGGTCGAAATTCCCGTTCGGGCCGAATACCTGCGGGTACTGGCGGCCGAACTGGAACGACTGTACAATCATGTTGGTGATATTGGCAATTTGTGTGCCGGGCTGGGCTTTGCGCCGGGAGTAAGCCATGGCGCGCGGTTAAAAGAGCAGGTGATGCGCCTGAATGAACGCCTGGCAGGCAACCGGTTTTTGCGTGGTTGGGTGACATTGGGCGGGGTTACTATGGATATTACTAAGGATATGATCAATGACATTCGCCGTACCCTTGTCAGACTTACGCGGGATTTTAACGAGCTACTGGGGCTGCTCAGGGAGAATGATGCCTTTTTGGACAGGGTTAATACTACCGGCATCTTGCCGCAGCGGGCAGCCACTGATTTGGGGGTTGTCGGGGTGGCCGCCAGGGCATCAGGTATTGATTCTGATATGCGGCGGGATTTTCCTTATGCGGCATACGGGCGGTTTGATTTTGAAGTGCCGGTGTATAAGAAGGGCGATGTGGCAGCCCGTTTATGGGTGCGGGCTGATGAGGCCGGCGAGTCCCTGAGAATTATTGACCAAATACTGGTAGGGTTACCTGGTGGCAAGCTGTTAGTTGAAGTACCGCCTGCCCCGCTATATAAAGCAGGCTGCGGTTATGCCGAATCGCCCCGCGGCTCTGTTTTGCACTGGCTGATGGCAGGTGAAAATAATACTGTCTACCGTTATTTTTCCCGGTCGGCTTCTTATGCTAACTGGCCGGCGCTTACGGTTGCTGCTCCCGGGAATATTATTCCTGATTTTCCCTTAATCAATAAAAGTTTTGAATTATGTTATGCGTGTCTTGATCGCTAAGGAGGAATACTATGCTGGAACTTCTCAAAAAAATAGTGAAAACAGGCCGCGTAACCGAACCCTATGATGGTGGCATGGTGCCTCCCCGGTTCCGCGGTGAGGTGACGAAAGCAGCCGGTTTGTGCCAACAGTGCCAAAGTTGCTGTAAGGCTTGTCCTACCGGAGCCATCCGGATTACGGACGGGCAGCTCCTCATTGATAACCGGGCCTGTATTTTTTGCGGGGCATGTGTTGCTGCCTGTGAGCATGCTGTCTTAGATCATTCGGACGAATACCGGTTGGCTGAGCTGACAACCCGGTTGTCGGAAAAAATTAAAGCCACGCTGAAACGGTCACTGCATATCCGGCATGTGGATGCCGGGTCGTGCAACGCTTGTGACTGGGAAATGACGGCGCTGAATAATCCTGTTTATGATTTGCAGCAATATGGTATTGATTTTGTGGCTTCGCCGCGGCATGCCGATATGCTGATGGTGACAGGAGTAGTTACCCGTAATCTGGAGCAAGCCCTAACTATGACTTATGAAGCTGTGCCGGCACCGAAATTGGTTATGGCGGTAGGCGCCTGTGCCGCCAGCGGCAAAGTTTTTGGCAGCAGTTATGCCATTCGCGGCGCTGTCGGCACAATCGTTCCTGTAGATATCTATGTGCCAGGCTGCCCGCCGCGTCCGGCGGCTCTTATCTATGGTTTGCTGCTGGCGCTGGACAGACTGGGAGGCAAGGATAAGTAATGAATATTTTTGATATTATTGGTCCGGTTATGGTTGGCCCTTCAAGTTCTCATACCGCAGGGGCGGTACGCCTGGGTAATGCTGCCAGGGCAATTTTAGGTCAGCCGGTCATTGAGGCCACTATCGGCCTGCATGGATCGTTTGCTCAGACCGGACGGGGGCATGGAACTGATTTGGCACTGGTAGCAGGTCTTATGGGCTGGCCGACCGATGATCTGAGGATCCCGCAGGCGTTTGACTATGCCCGGGAAGCCGGTTTACATTATTTTTTTCGGACAATTGATGCCGGTGATGCGGCTCACCCCAATTTTGTGAAATTCTGGCTGACCGGGCAAAACGGAGTTAAGAGTCAGGTCGCGGGAGCATCCATTGGCGGCGGACGTGTGGTAATTAGTGAAGTGGATGATTTCCCGCTGGCCTTTACCGGCGATTTTCCGACAATCCTGACCTTGCATGAAGACCGTCCCGGTGCAGTGGCTGAGGTAACAGGAATATTATCCAAATGTGGCGTTAATATTGCTCAGATGAAAGTGTTCAGAAAAAATAAAGGCGGTTTGGCCAGTATGGTGCTTGAGACCGACCAGCCGCTGGCTGAGGCAGACCTGGCTGCTGTGGCCGGTCTGCCGATGATAAAAACCGTACGTTGTATTCATGCCATTAGCGGACAAGGAGTGTAAGGGAATGTCATTAGCAAAATTGTCGCTTGCCGAGTGGATTACGGCGGCTGAAGCAGAGGCACTGCCGTTTGCAGAATTTTGTTTAGGGCTGCAGGTCAAACAGACAGAATTATCGTCTGCTGAAATTACTGCACGGATGGAAGCCATGCTTGCCGTAATGGAAGAATCAATTGCTGCCGGGCTAAAGGGGCCTCGTTCCAAAGGGGGCCTAGTGGGCGGCGATGCCAGGAAATTACAGCAATACAGCCAAAGCCGGCAAAAAACGCTGATGGGGCGTTTTAGCGGCAAAGCGGTGGCCTACGCTCTGGCTGTCGGGGAAGCCAATGCTGCTATGGGACGGATTGTCGCCGCTCCTACCGCCGGTTCCAGCGGTGTATTGCCAGGCATCTTATTTGCCCTGAAGGAAGAATATGACCTTGATCAGATACAATTGGCCGGTGGGCTGATTGTAGCCGGTGCCATTGGGATGGTTATTGCTTCACGGGCTTCACTGGCCGGTGCGGCAGGCGGCTGCCAGGCTGAATGCGGTTCAGCCGGAGCTATGGCGGCAGGCGCGATGGTGGCTCTGTTAGGCGGTACAGCAGCTCAAGTCGGACAAGCGGTAGCTATTACAATTAAAAATATGCTGGGGTTGGTGTGTGATCCGGTAGCCGGCTTAGTAGAAGTACCGTGTGTTAAGCGTAATGCCGGCGCTGTGGCTCAGGCTATCATCGCGGCGGAAATGGCATTGGCCGGCATTACCAGTGTTATTCCGGTGGATGAAGTAATTGATGCCATGGAGTCTGTAGGCCGATCCATGCATTGTTCGCTTAAAGAAACGGCTCAGGGTGGTTTGGCAGTTACACCTACCGGCCTGGAGTTGACAGAAAAAATCAGTGCCAGATAGCAGGTTTTTTCAGATATATGGAGAATACTTCAAAAAAATATATTTTCCGGAGGGCTGCAGCATGAAAACCGTGATTAGTTCTGATCGTGCCCCGCAGGCCATTGGTCCCTACTCTCAGGCTATCAAGGCCAATGGATTTCTATTTGTATCAGGACAGATTCCGCTTGATCCAACTACCGGCCAAATTGTCTACGGCGGTATAGAAAGCCAAACCTACCAGGTTATTGCCAATTTGCGGGCAATCTTGGAAAAAGAGGGTCTCACTTTTGCCAATGTTGTCAAGACAACGGTATTTTTGAAAGATATGGAAGATTTTGCGGTGATGAATAAGGTATATGCGCAAGCATTTGCCGATGAGCCGCCTGCTCGCGCTTGTGTGCAAGTGGCCAGGCTGCCGCGTGATGTCAGTGTAGAAATTGAATTGATAGCCGTATATCCATAAAATTATAAAGAGGCTGTGGGAAAACTTAGTGATAAGTCATCCACAGCCTCGCTTTATAATAGTTTTTATTATTTACTTTTGCCGCCGAGGCCGATACGTTCGGCATAATATCCTTGTCGGATAAATAGGATCAGGCCAATGAGTATGATGCCCAGGCTGGTGAGCTGGGCGGATTTTAAGCCAAATAAAAGTGTGCCATAGTCTCCCCTGAGGAATTCGAGGAAAAAGCGGGCGGCTGAATACAAAATCGCATAAAGGATAAAAACCTGGCCTTTGGCATGGTTGGTTGTTCTAAAGAGCAGTAGCAGTACAAAAATAATAACATCGATCTGGCCTTCCCACACTTCAGCCGGCCATAACGGTTTGTCGCCATACACCTGGTAGGCTAAGGTTGTCGGCGGATAAATTATGCCAAAGTTGCCGCCGGTAGGATTGCCAAAAGCATCACCGTTCATTAGATTGGCCATCCTGCCAATAGCTTGTCCCATGATAACCGCTGGAGCGGCAACAATATCGGCAAAAGCCCAGGTGTCGATTTTGTGGATCTTAGTGTAGACGATACCAGCGATAGCCCCCAGCAGGACACCGCCCTGAATGGCCATTCCCCCCTGCCAGACAAAGGGTATCTCCAGCAGGTGGTGTTGGTAGTAATCCCAGTCAAAGAAAAAGACATCCCATAATCTTGCACCGACAATACCGGCTAAGCCACAATAAATTCCAATATCCGGCACATGCTGATGCCAGCGCCCATCCTGCTTGGCAAAAAAATAAGCAGTGCAGGTAGCCAGAATAATACTAAGACTTAAAATGAGCCCGTAAGCCCGGATGGGGAAGTCTCCGATAAAAAAAAGATACTGATGCATAGTGCGGCCTCCATTATAATATTGGTGTTAGTAATTCGCGGATTCTGTATATTCCTTAGTAAGCATATAGTGTATGAGAGGAGATTATTATGCCAAAAAGACTTATCATTTTAGCAGTGGCTGTTATTTGCATGACTGTTGCCATGGGATTTGTCGCCATGCAGCCTGATAGTTTTTCCGGGGCGGAACCCCAGAAACCGCCAGCCGAGACTGGCGTTACAGTAGGCAACGCTCTGCCAGAATTTACATTGCCTGCTTTGGACGGAAGGCAGGTCACAGTTGCCCCGGCCGGACAGATTCTGGTACTCAACTTCTGGGCGACCTGGTGTCCGCCTTGTCGTCAGGAGATGCCGGAATTGGATAAGTTTGCTGAGCAGTATAGTGGCAAGGTTGAATTCCACGCCGTCAACATTCAGGAGCCTGGTGATAAAGTGGCTGCGTTCATGGCTCAGAACAAGTATACCATGAGCGTCTTAAGCGATACAGAGGGGGAGGTGGCAAAGCTCTTTCGTATTAACGCCATTCCTACCACTTTAGTGGTGGATAAGCAAGGGATTATCAAATACCGGAAGTCAGGCCCGGTAACGCTGGCCGAACTGGAAGGAGTGCTGAATGGATTATAGCATCACCCTGATAACGGTTTTCGGGGCGGGATTGATCTCTTTTTTGTCACCCTGTGTGTTACCTATGCTGCCCACCTATACTGCGCTCTTGGCCGGAGGCGGGGCCCAGACCATGGCGGACAATCACTGGCGGTTTTTAGCCAATGCCATTAGTTTTCTCAGCGGTTTTACGCTCATATTCGTGGCTATGGGCGCAACGGCCTCCTATATTGGTGAGCTGTTTTTGGACTATCAGGAGGTTATTCGTAAAATAGGGGCAGTATTCATGATGATCATGGGAATACATGTGCTTGGTATACTGAAGCTGCCTGGCCTTGCCCGCGAATACCGGCCATTTTTACAAAGCACGTTTACCGGCCCGGCAGGGGCGTTTTTCTTAGGGCTGGCGTTTACCGCCGGCTGGACACCTTGTACCGGTCCTATTTTGGCTACCGTGCTTATGTATGCAGGAGCAACGGCCACCGTTAGCCAGGGAGCATTTCTCCTGTTTATTTACGCTATGGGTTTTTGTCTGCCATTTTTGGCCCTGGCGCTGCTGATAAACCGCTATATGAGTAAAATTCAGGGAATCTATAAATGGCTGCCGATTGTTCAGCAAGTGGCTGGCATCATACTCATTGCCGCAGGTCTGTTTATTTACTTTGATTTGATGCAAAAGGGCATAGGCATATTGTGGAACCTATTGGGTTGAACTATATAGTCAGCCGGTTTACATCACAGCAAGGAGGAGCGGCTAAATCAACTGCTTGAGCTGAAACTCCAGCGCATCGCAAGATACAAGATGGTAGGCGGCACCGTTAATTATACCGGTTGCCGCATTTTTTATGGAATCGCTGTGCAGATGACCGTAGATGCAGATCTCTGCTTTGTACTTAGTAATCAGCTGGGCAAAGCCTGTATGGCTCTGGTGGTCATAAAACGGGGGGAAATGCAGCATAAGAATGATGCGGGTAAAGCCCGCATCCCGGGCGGCCTGCAGGGAAGCTTCGACACGCAGCAATTCCCGTTCGAAAATGGGCCGGTCCTTGGCTTTGAACAGCGGGTCTTCGGGGCATGTCCAGCCGCGGCTGCCGCAGATGGCCCATTCGCCGACAGGGGCAAAACTGTTATTAAGAAACTCCAGCTTCCCATCGACGGCTTTGGTTAGTTTGCTTACTGTCTGCCACCAATAATCATGATTGCCGCGTATTATAATTTTTCTCCCAGGCAGACCGGCAATAGCGTGTAAATCGACAAGTGCGTCCGGCAGCTTCATTGCCCAGGAAGTGTCGCCGGCAATCAGAACCACATCGTCATCAGTGACTAGTTCGTGCCAATTTGCTTTAAGTTTTTCCCAATGCCCTTCCCAGTGTGCGCCGAAAATGCTCATCGGCTTAGCCGGAGGTGTTCCTGACAAATGAAGGTCAGCAATAGCAAATATCTTCATAACTAAAAGTATCCTCACCTATATTTCTGGAATATATTTTATCTAATAATGGGGTGAATAGCAATGCCATGAGTAAGAGTGCCATGGCTGCCAACGATCCGGAAACGGCAAGGATGCTGGCAGCAGGTTGCTGCACCGGCGTCTTATAGGGTGAACAGTTCCCGGATTTCAGACTCACTCATCTTGGTCAGGAAATTCTCCCCAGGCTTAATGAGGGTATCAATCATTTCTTTCTTCTGCTGCTGCAGCAGATAAATTTTTTCTTCAATGGTATTTTTCGTAATCAGCTTGTAGACCTGAACCGAATTTTTTTGTCCAATCCGGTAGGCGCGGTCGGTCGCCTGATCTTCGACGGCAGGATTCCACCACGGGTCGTAGTGAATAACCATATCGGCGCCGGTAAGATTGAGGCCGGTGCCGCCGGCTTTGAGTGAAATAAGGAAAATTTCGTTTTCCCCGGCGTTAAAAGCATTTACCAGCCGGAGGCGTTCATCGGCCTTGGTAGCGCCATCCAGATAAAAATAGCTGAGCTGCATGGCGGTAAGTGTTTGTTTAATCAAGGCCAACATCCCGGTAAATTGAGAAAATAGTAAGATCCGGTGTCTGCTGCCGATAGCATCCCTGATTAGTTCCTGCAGCATTTCCAGCTTGCCGCTGCCGGCTTCATAGTTTTCAATAAACAGAGCCGGATGACAGCAAATTTGTCTAAGCCTGGTCAGCAGGGAGAGAATTTTAATCTGGCTTTTTTCAAAGCCGTTGGCGCTGACTTCGGCTTCGAACTCTGATTTGGCCTTTAAGAGCCAGGCGGCATACAGCTTGGTTTGTTCTGGGGTCATTTCGCTGACCATCTTAGTCTCGACCTTTTCCGGCAGTTCTTTAAGAACTGCTTTTTTCATGCGCCGCATAATAAAGGGTTTGATGTGCCGCCCCAGTTCTGCTAACGCTCTCTTGTCGCCATTTTTAACAATGGGAATTTCAAACCGGCTGGTAAACGTTTTGTGTGAGCGCAAATAACCGGGCATCAGGAAATCAAAAATCGACCACAGCTCGGTTAAGGTGTTTTCAATCGGGGTGCCGGTAAGGGCAAAATAACTGCCGGCCTTAATCTGCTTAACTGATTTGGCATTTAGCGTGTTGGGATTTTTAATATGCTGGGCTTCATCCAGGAAACAGTATTTAAAAGCAGTTTTTTGATAAAATGTTACGTCACGGCGAATCAGGCCATAGGAGGTTATGACCAGATCGGCATTACCGATATCCTGGAGCTGTTCTACCCGTTCATCAGGCTGACCGGAGATAACAACTGCATTTAGGCTGGGCGCAAACTTGAACACTTCTTCCTGCCAGTTGTAGACAAGTGAGGTAGGAGCGATGACCAGTGACGGCGCTTGACAGTTAGCCTTTTCTGAAAGGACAAAAGCAATTACCTGCAGGGTTTTTCCCAGCCCCATATCATCGGCTAAGATACCGCCTAACCCGTAATTGGCAAGAGATTTGAGCCATTTAAAGCCAGTTTTTTGATAATCTCTGAGTTTGCCTTGGATGCCTTGCGGAATAACGCATTCGCTATCCTGCGGTTCGCGGATGTCTTGTACCATGCGTTTAAAGGTACTGCTGCGTTCCATGGTAAAGTCCGGTGACTCCCTTGCCAGGCTGTCAAGATACAGGGCGCGGTATTTGGGCAGTTCTACCACTTGTTTCTCAATGTCAGACGGGCGCAGGCCCAGTGCGTCGATCAGCCTGGCTGCTGTTTGAAATTCGGTGGAATCAAGCGGAATGAATGCACCATTTGGCAGACGGTGATAGCGCTTTTTCAATTTATATGCGGCTAATAATTCGATTAATTCTTTAGCAGAGATATCGTCCAGCTGCAGTGAAAACTCCAGCATGTCGGTATGGGTATTCAGTCTTACACCGGCGGCAATCCTGGCGGCAGGCTGAATCTTGATATGGTGAAACGCATCAGCATAAAATATTTCGGCAATATCCTGCAGCTTCGGCAAACCTTGCTGCAGAAACGTATAGGCAGCATCTTCGTCAGGCAAAACCAGGCTGCCATTTTCCCAAACAAAACCGTGCTGCTGAAAAACACCCAACAGCTCCCGTTCTTGCGCTGTAGACCGCAACAGCCATTTTTCCTCCGGGGCAGAAGGAACTGCGTTGGTGTCGGCAGCCGGGTTGATGATCACAGTACCATAGCAAAACTCGATTTTGGCGCTGATCCCTTCCGCGAATTTATCCAGATACACTTGTTTTACCAAAGGTTCTTTGTGGAATTTGCTGTAAACAGTGGCATCTACCTTTACTGAAGCAATAGTTTCCAACACCGGTAGGGTACCTGACACAAAATCAGACACTGTTATTGCCGGAATAGCTATTTCGGCTTTTCTGGTTTCGTATAAGCACTCAAGCAGCCGTTTAACGTAGCCGGCAAATACCGCATCGGTATGATAGATAGTGTTGTTATGGTAAATGTAGCGGTAATCGGTATCAAGTCCGTAAAATACTTCATCTTTGGTCGCCATAGACAAGCGTAAACCGTCTTCAGTGGCTTCAACTGCAAGCTGTATTGGCGGTCTGCCTTTTTGCACAGTAAGCTTAGCCGGTGTTTGACCGTTAATTATGGCAGTAAAAGGCTGAGAGTGCATAATCTCGAAGAAGCGCATAAGATAGGTATTGGTTAGTTTAAAATGCCTGGCTTCACTAAAAGCAGAGTTGGCAGATGACCCGGAAAACGAATGATAATTCCATAAGGCTCGCTGAGTTTCTTCGTCGTAAGCATTTTTCAGCAGCTGCAGCAGAGCGGCTGAAGGTTCATCAAAGACAGCTTCGCCGGGATGTAAGGTAAAGTTTTTACCAAAGACAAACTCTTGCTTAGTATCCATAGCGGTGATGAGTTGTGGAATATTCTTCACAACATACATCCGGTCAGTGCCAATGGTAAAATCCAGCCGACTTAGTTTTTGGTCAGGATACCAGTGAAAGCTATAGGTGGGGATAAGCTTTAACCGCGAGGCTGAGTAGGGCTTGTCCACTCGGGCTTCAAGCCCGGTATTCTGAAAAAAATCCAGCATTGCTTTGGTTGTACGCGTTATTGGGACATAGCTGGCTGTAGTGAAATAGGTATCCCAATTCTGCTGGATGGCCTTCAACACAGCGACAATATGCTTGCAAGCGCCATGATATCTGAAAAAAGCCGGACAATCGCAGTGATATTGTTCAATCTTTTGTGCCGGGGTAAATGTCACAGCTATTCTATACAGGTCGTTTCCCAGCACTTTGGCTTCAAAGGTGCTGTCAGAGGCTGAGAAGTGCAAAGTTTTGACACAGCTATTGCGATAATAGTGCAATCCTCTGGTATATGAAGCATCAATATCCGCTTCGTGCCGAATCTGTTCATCTGTTAGCATAACGACTCCTTCGGGCTATCTTTAATGGTTCAATAGTAGATAATTATTCTCTGGTCTCTGAAAATCCTGCATTGCTATTCCCCCGGCTTGACCGGTTGCATAAATTATATTGACGGCGTATTAAAAAAATAATGAAAAGTGGGGTTGAAATATGATTTACCGGAACCCAGGAAGTTATTTTCGAACCCTAGTGACCGGATGTGATACTAAAGTCACATTGGCAAATGGCCGGCAGGTTACGGCGATCAATTTTGATAATGCAGCCACCACGCCGCCGTTAAGCCCGGTAATAAAAGCAATTTCCCGGTTTGCTCCCTGGTATGCTTCGGTTCATCGGGGCAGAGGTTATAAATCGATTCTGACTTCCGAGCTTTATGACCGTGGGCGGGAAGTTGTCAGGCATTTTGTTAAGGCTGATCCAGGTGATGTCATTATTTTTACCAAAAATACCACCGAATCTATCAATATACTGGCCTATGCCCTGGCAGCAGGCGGCAAAGAGCAGGTCGTGTTATCAACAGATATGGAACATTTAGCCAATGACATGCCTTGGCGGGATAAATTCACTGTCGACTATGTAGGCTTAACCAAATCAGGCAGATTGTCATTAGAAGACCTGGAAACCAAGCTGCGGACCTATCGGGGAAAAGTAAGCCTGGTAGCTGTTACCGGTGCTTCTAATGTTACCGGCTATATCAATCCTATTCCTAAAATTGCCAGATTGGCCCATAAATACGGGGCCAGGATTTTTGTTGATGGTGCCCAATGGGTTCCGCATGCTCCGGTGAACATGAAACCGCAGCATTCGCCCGAACATATTGATTTTCTGGCTTTTTCAGCCCATAAAATGTATGCGCCGTTTGGCACCGGCGTGTTGATTGGGCCGAAGAAATGCTTTGAACAGGCTGTTCCCGTGTATCAGGGGGGAGGAGCAGTTGGCCTGGTTTCACAGCAACATATTGAGTGGGATGACCCACCGGCAAAATATGAAGCTGGCACTCCCAATATGATGGGGGTGCTGGCGCTGATTACCGCCATAGAAGCACTGTCCCGTCTGTCTATTACTGAAATCCATAATTACGAACAGGCACTTATTGAGTATGCTATCGACAGCTTGGCAGAGATTCCCGGTGTTACTTTATACAGTTGCCAGGAAAGAAGAGAGGAGCGGGTAAGCCTGATATCTTTCAGTCTGGAAGGCTTGCACCATAGTCAGGTTGCCGAACTTTTGTCCCAGGAAGCCGGAATTGCCATTCGCAGCGGCTTATTCTGCGCCCACCCCTATGTCGAAAAGCTGCTGAACTTGAATGAAGCGGAAATCAAATACTATCAAACCCATGATGATAAAAGGATACCCGGTTTAGCCCGGATTAGTTTCGGTATATATAATAACTTTGAGGAAATAGATATATTTTACACCCTATTGGCTCATGCCGCCAAGCACAGGAACCACTATGCACGCAAATATGCCTATGTATTGTCACCCGGGCGCTGCAACGGCAGTGAAAAAGATGCTTATCCCTATTGCTAGGAACAAACTAAAACCACCCGGATTCCGATTTGGTTTCAAGGTGGTTTTGGTTGTTTCCCCGTTACTTCTGACTTGTCCGTAAGTGCCGGTTATGTATGGGTTTGGGAATTTTGAGAACTTACCCATTCTTCTAATCTTTTCAAAACGTCCTGACGCGCTAACTCGCATTCCTGCCCCCGCCACTCCTGACCTGTTTCGCTGTCAAACCATAAATCTTTTTGGGAAAAGGTTCCGGTGGGATAGAATTTCTCTTTGGCGGCATCTAAGACACCGTCAAGCATACTTTGGGTAATGGATTTTCTGATCATGCGGCAACCGGCTTTTTCCGTGCAGGCAACCTCAATACCGTCTGGTCCGGTACTAAGTTCAACATGGGAGAGTAGCTTGCCCTGCTGGCTGGCAGCGGCAATCGCCTGTTTGCCATAAGCGGCGGCCTGCTCCCGCTTAATACTGTCATCATTTACGGTCACTCTGACATTGCCGATAATAAGCTTATACATGACGCACCTCCTTATGAACAGTGTATGAAGGTTTGACTGAGATAGAACAGTTTTCACCATCTATCCCTAAGTTGACTTTTGTTTTCATTTGCCTGCCGGTACTCCAGAGCTGGCTTGATGGACAGCCGCTCCTGTAGCTTAGTAGTCCACCAAGCCTAAATCCATGGTGTTCTTGTCGCGATATTTTCCGCCCAACTTCGTTGTCGTCACCTTACATATGTCCGATATGCGCGGCTCCTCCGCCTTGCTGGACGAAAAATCTCGCGCAATTCATCCTATAGCTTTAGACTTGGCAGACTACTAGGCCCGCTGCCGCAGTCTTTGGGCAGCAATCCTGCCGTCTTGAATTTCCAGCACCATGTCTACATCCCGGATGGTGTTTAAACGGTGAGCGATAATAAACGTGGTCCGGCCCTGCATAATGGTCTTCAACGCAGCCTGGATATACCCTTCTGTCCGGGTATCAATGCTGCTGGTGGCTTCATCTAATACCAAGATGGAGGGGTCGGCCAGGATAACCCGGGCAATGGCTAACAATTGCCGCTGTCCCTGACTTAAGTTACTGCCGTTTTCCGTCAGTTCGGTTTCATACCCCAGTGGGAAGCGCTCAATAAACCCGGCCGCATTGGCTTTGGCGGCTGCGGCCGCCACATCCGTATCGGATGCCTCCGGCCGGCCATAACGGATGTTATCCCGGATTGTCCCAGAGAACAGGTAGGTGTCCTGCAGGACAATGCCGAACGTGCTGCGCACACTGTCGCGGGTATAGTCGCGGATATCCCGCCCGTCAATGTAAATGGTTCCGCCGGTAACGTCATAAAAACGGGTTAACAGATTGACGATGGTCGTCTTGCCGGCGCCAGTCGGGCCGATAAGGGCAATGCTGCTGCCGGCAACGGCTGTAAAACTAATAGCATGCAAAATTGGCCGGTCCGGCCGGTAGCCAAAGGAAACCCTGTCAAAGATCACTTCGCCCCGTGGCTTATGCAGCACTGCCGCCCCTGGCGGATCGGGCGGCTCTTCGGCAGTATCCAGCAGCTCTATGACCCGTTCGGCACCGGCGACCCCTGACTGGAGTGTATTAAAGGTATTACCCAAGTCGTTGAGTGGCCGGACAAACTGACGGGAATACCCGAGGAAGCTGGCGATGACGCCGACGGTAATCCCCTGATTGACGGCCAGAATACCGCCGACGATGGCAATGGCGGCAAAGCCTATATTGTTGATGACATTCATAATCGGCATTAAAAATCCTGACCAGATTTGTGCTTTAAGCCCCACCTGACAGAGCTGGTCATTGATCAGGTTGAATTCGGTAATGGCTTTTGCCTCATGATTATAGGCCCTAATCACTTCAATCCCGCTGATAGTTTCTTCAGCATGAGCATTGAGACGGCCTAACTGATCCTGCTGTTCCTTAAACAGCTGTCCGGTCCGCCGGGAAATTGCCTTGGTCAGCAAAACCAACAGCGGCACCGTAATCATAGCAGCCAGTGTCAGGAGCGGACTCAGCCACAGCATCATGACCAATGAACCCACAATTGCGATCGAGCCGCCCATTATCTGGCTGGCCGCTTGCGAAACCGTTGTACTTACAATATCAATGTCATTGGTAAAACGGCTCATGACATCACCGTGGCCACGGGTATCGATATATACCAGCGGAACCTTCTGCAGCTTGGTAAACAGTTCCCGGCGCAGGACCGCCACCAGCCGCTGAGATACGCCCACAATCAACCAGCCCTCGCCGGCAGACAGTGCAGCCGTGCTCAGATACACAGTCAGCAGCATAAAGATGAGCTGCTCCAGCCGGGCGGAAGAACCTCCCTGCCCGTAGGCTGTCACCGCATCCACTGCCACACCGACCAGATAGGGGCCGGCCAGCGCCAGCGCCCCTTCCAGCAGTACCATGCCAAAGATAACGCTTAGTTGTTCTTTCTCCCGCCCAAGATAGCACCACAACCGGCCAAGTGTTGACCAAAAATGCTGCGGCTTGGTCACTGCTTGCTGTTTGCTCCGGCCCAAACCCTTGCCGCCGCGCAAAAATCCCCGGTAAGATCCGGAGCCGGAATTTTCCCGCCGGTCCTGCTCTGCCATCAGCAACCGCCTAACTGCGACTGGCAAATTTCCCGGTATACCGCGCAACTTGCCAGCAACTTTTCATGTTGTCCCAGTCCGACCAGTTTTCCTTCATCCAGAACTGCAATTTTATCGGCTGTCATAATAGAAGAAATCCGCTGGGCGATAATAAAACAGGTCAGCCCGGCCGCATAGGCCGCTAAAGCCTGTCTAATCCGGGCCTCGGTAGCAACATCTACCGCACTGGTGGCATCGTCGAGAATCAAAATGGCTGGCTTGCGCACCAGTGCCCGGGCAATGGCCAGCCGCTGTTTCTGCCCGCCGGATAAATTGACGCCTCCCTGCCCAATCCGGGTTTCATAGCCTTCCGGGAAATCCATGACAAAGTCATGGGCCTGGGCCATGCGGGCGGCAGTTTCTATTTCGGCCGACGTTGCCCCCTCTTTGCCCCAGCGGATATTGTCCAGAATCGTGCCGGAAAATAGCAAGGCCTTTTGCGGCACAAAGGCTATCCTATCCCGCAGCAGCCGGGGATTTAGCCGGTGGATATCGAGGCCGTCCAGCTTCACAGTGCCGGCTGCAGGTTCATACAGTCTTGGAATCAACTGCACCAGCGTGCTTTTTCCTGCACCGGTCGGCCCGATAATGCCGACGGTTTCTCCCGGCAGGCAGGTCAGCGAAATATTATCCAGTGCCAGCGTTCCATCATAGGCAAAAGAGACCTGTTCGAAGTCAATCCTGCCCCGGAAGGAAAGAGGCGCCGGGTCGGCTGCCAGTTCCTCCGTCCCGTCTGCCTGGACATTCAGCACTTCTTCGATCCGGCGGGCCGATACCCGGGCCCGGACAAATACGTTGAATACCAGCGCAATAATGACCAGTGCAAATAATATTTGGGTCATGTAATTTATAAAAGCAATAATATGGCCGACCTGCATCTCGCCGCTTTTCACCCCGCGGCCGCCCAGCCAGAGGACGGCGACCACTCCCAGATTCATCGTCAGGGCAATGCTTGGTCCGAAAACTGCCATCCGGCGCAGCGCAGTCTCCGACCGCTCCCGGAAATAGGTATTAACAGTCGCAAACTTGGTTTGTTCATAACTAAACCGGTTAAAGGCCCTTACCACCCGGACCCCGGACACTGTCTCCCGTACTGTCCGGTTCATTTGATCAAGGGCGGACTGCACCGCCAGAAACATGGGATACCCGATTTTCATATTAATGGCAATCAGCAAGCCCACCACCGGCACAACGCCGGCCAGCACCACGCTCAGGCGAGGGTTTAGACTGACTGCCATAATCAGGCCACCAATGCAAAGAATAGGTGCTTTCAGCGAAATGCGCATCATGCCGTTTACCAGCGACTGAATCTGGGTTACGTCATTGGTCAGCCGGGTTATCAGGGCTGCCCGGTCAAATTTGTCAACCATGGTAAACGGCAGGGTCTGAATTTTTTCATAGACCTGGCTGCGCAGTTCGGTGCCCACCCGCTGGGATACTGTACTGGAAATGATATTGCGGGCGGTTGCCGCCAAAGCGCCTGCCGCCGTCACCAGCAGCATGATGCCGCCCTGCTGCAGTACATAATCCAGATCCCGGTTGGCCACACCAATATCAATAATACTGGCCATAATGGTCGGCTGCAGCAAATCGCATACCGCCTCCAGCGCGACAAACAAGGCCGCTCCGCTAAAATGCAGCCGGTATCTTTGCCAGTAACCTTGCCAATGCTTCATACCCATACCCCTTCGAAAACGTCTCACCGTATAATTATACCATATAGATGTTGGCTGCAAAATTTACTGCGGTCGCGGAGCCAGCCAACCATCTGCTAAAAACAGCTGCTTGCGTTTATAGTCTGCTGCACATGGTGCTATTTATGTCAAACAGGGGCCGAGGTGCCATCAACCCGACTTATGACGGTGCGGTCATTTCTGTCGTACTGGTAGAAATACTTCCGCCTATTAGAGCCGGCTCAGCCGACACCCATGTACTGCTGGTTATCATCAATCCCGGCGTTGATCCGCGGCTATGTGCCGTGGACAAGTTTAATTGACCGGAGCGGCACAAAGACCCATTTATCCATAAGTTGACTTTTGCAAATTATTACTATATAATTGAGAATGCAAATCTTAAGAGGCAGAATAGTAAATGATAGCTGCGGTTCAGAAAGTTGGCGGTCGCTGTGAGCCAATCTGTACTATTATTGAACTCGCTGCTGAAGAGCGACTGTGAACGTGTGTAGTGGTCGACGCGAGGCTGGCGTTATTGGCAAATGAGTGGATGACAATTGTCATCAAACAGGGTGGTACCGCGAGAAGCCTCGTCCCTGGCGTTAGCCACGGGATTTTTTTATATTCTACGGGTATAGAAATTAATCGGCTTCTCTTACGCTAAAGCTTAGTGTAAGCTATAGTTTATTATCTTATCTGTCCAAGGGGGATTTACTCGATGAATGAAAAATACATGCCAGGCGAGATTGAGGCCAAATGGCAAAAACTCTGGGCTGAAAGCAATGCTTTCTGCACAACTATTAACCGCCAGCGACCAGAATATTATGTTTTGGAGATGTTTCCCTATCCATCAGGAAATTTGCACATGGGCCATGTACGTAATTATTCGATTGGTGATGTTGTCGCCAGATTCAAAGTCATGCAAGGCTACAATGTGCTGCATCCTATGGGGTGGGATGCTTTTGGCATGCCTGCCGAAAACGCCGCTATTAAGCATGGCATTCATCCTTCGTCCTGGACTAAGGATAATATTGCTAACATGCGCCGCCAGCAGCAAGAGCTGGGGTTGTCTTATGACTGGGACCGCGAAGTAGCCACCTGCCATCCGAATTATTATCATTGGACTCAGTGGCTGTTCTTGTTGTTTTTTGAACGTGGATTAGCGTATAAAAAGAAAGCGGCAGTAAACTGGTGTAATGACTGTAATACCGTACTGGCCAATGAGCAGGTGGTTGACGGACGCTGCTGGCGCTGTGACTCTGATGTTGTTAAAAAAGACCTCGAACAATGGTTTTTAAAGATAACAGAGTATGCTGACCGGCTTTTAGACGATTTGCCTGAGCTTAAAGGCTGGCCTGAACGGGTTAAGACTATGCAGGAAAACTGGATTGGCCGTAGTGAAGGCGCTGAATTCAGTTTTGCCGTGCCTGAAATAAATGATAAGATTGCCGTGTACACCACCCGTCATGATACGGTTTTTGGTGTCAGCTATATTGTACTGGCACCGGAGCATGCGCTGGTGGACAAGCTTGTTACCGGCAAACCGGAGGAAGCGGCTGTCAGAGCCTTTATCGAGAAGGTTAGAGGACAAAGTGAAATTGCCCGCACGTCCACTGAGACGGAAAAAGAGGGCATCTTTACCGGGGCGTATGCTCTTCACCCGTTTACCGGTGAGCAGGTGCCTATCTGGATAGCCAACTATGTATTGGCAGAATACGGTACCGGTGCAGTTATGGGTGTACCGGCTCATGACCAGCGTGACTGGGAATTTGCCAATAAGTATGATTTGCCGAAAAAGCTGGTAGTTCAGCCGGCTGACCAAGCGCTAGACCTTAATGATATGACTGGCGCGTATGATGGCCAGGGTATTATGGTTAATTCAGGCGAATTCAGTGGTCTGGATAACGAAGCCGGCAAGGTCAAAATTGCGCAATGGTTCGAAACACAAGGCATTGGCAAGCGGCGGATTAACTATCGTCTGCGTGATTGGCTCATTTCCCGTCAGCGTTATTGGGGCGCACCGATTCCTGTCATCTATTGCCCTGATTGTGGTACAGTACCTGTTCCCAAAGAACAATTACCGGTTTTATTGCCTGAAAACGTTGATTTTACCAGCGGCTCGGTATCGCCACTGGCTAAAGCCGAGGAGTTTATCAACTGTACTTGTCCGAAATGCGGTGGCAAGGCGCGGCGGGAAACAGATACTATGGATACCTTTATCTGCTCCTCCTGGTATTACTTCCGGTATACCAGCCCGCATAGTGCGGACGAGCCCTTTGATCCTGATAAAGCCAACTATTGGATGCCTGTTGATCAATATATCGGTGGCATAGAACACGCCATTTTGCACCTTCTGTATTCACGGTTTTTTACCAAAGTATTAAAAGATGCCGGCCTGGTTAATGTCAATGAGCCGTTTAAGAACCTGTTAACCCAAGGGATGGTTATCAAAGACGGTGCCAAAATGTCCAAGTCCAAAGGCAATGTTGTTTCGCCGGAAGAGATTATTGGCAAGTACGGCGCCGATACCGCCAGATTGTTTATCTTATTTGCGGCACCCCCGGAACGGGATTTGGAATGGAGTGACCAGGGCGTTGAGGGTGCATACCGTTTCTTAGGACGTCTGTGGCGGATTATCGGTCATTATGGACCGTATATCCAGGCAGAGACGGCAAGCTATGATCCAAGCCAACTGACTAAAGCAGAAAAAGAACTTCGCCGCATTCTGCACATAACCATCAAACGGGTAACCGAGGACATCGGTCAGCGGTTTAACTTTAATACAGCCATCAGTGCGATTATGGAACTGGTTAATGCGATGTATGCCCTAAAAGAGCAAGGTATAACACCCAACGCTGCTTTGTTGCGGGAGGTAGTCGCAAGTCTGCTGAAAATGCTTGCTCCGTTCGCTCCTCATGTCACCGAAGAATTATGGCTGGAGACCATTGCCGACGGCAGTGTTCATAAGCAATTCTGGCCGACATTTGATGCGTCTGCCCTGGAAGTCGAAGAAGTCGAGATTGTTCTTCAGATTAACGGCAAAGTCCGCGATAAAGTGGTTGTCGCAGCAGGCCTCAGTGCAAAAGAACTGGAAAGGACAGCGCTTGAGCAGGAAAGAGTCCGTGAGCTTATTGCCGGTAAAGAGGTTGTCAGAGTAATATCTGTGCCGCAGAAACTGGTTAATATTGTTGTGAAATAGAGATAATAAGTCCATTAGTAAGGAGGCGGGAAAATGAGTATAATTACCATTACAAACGCGGTTGAATTTAATGACAATGTCATTAAAGCCGACAAACCGGTGCTTGTCGACTTTTGGGCGCCCTGGTGTGGTCCTTGCAAAATGGTGGGACCGGAAGTGGAGGCTGTGGCCAAAAACTTCGAAGGCCGGGCAGATGTGGCTAAGATTAATGTGGATGAGCAACAGGAACTGGCCAGCCAATACAATGTTATGAGTATTCCTACGCTGGTATTCTTTAAAGGCGGCAGGGAAGTCGCCAGGATTACCGGCTATCGTCCGAAAAAAGATATTGGTGATGCTTTGGAAAAGCTGTTTTAAAACCACAACTCCCGGGTACTATATGGTATCCGGGAGTTGTACTATATAAAATCCAATACAGATTTTCCTCTACAGCAGGTTGTTAGTTATGTTCCGACGCAGGCACTTAACCTGCGCTCTTACCAACAACCTACTGTAAATCCTTATGGGATACTATATATTCCCCGTCAACTATAGGGCTTGTTTACAATTATCGGAAAAGTTTGTAAGGCCAGCAGGGAACTTTTCGCCGTATGTCGAAATTATTATAAAACTTAAAATCGAAGGAGAAATAATACAAGATGATAGGTTGCACCAAATTGCTTTGCGGCACGGCGACTGTGTCCGACATCGTAAAATATGGTCGTAGTTCCCGCCACTTGCCGCCCCAGATGCTTCAATTTTCCTCAGACGCAACACCCATTGTCGTATGGAATTCGACCAACCGCTGTAATCTCAATTGCCAGCACTGTTATATCTGTGCTGAAGACCGTGATTATGCAGGTGAGTTTACTACTGCTGAAGCCAAGAGTTTTATTGATGACCTGGCAGGCATGAAAGTGCCTGTATTACTGTTTTCCGGCGGTGAACCACTTGTCCGCCAGGATTTGTTTGAACTGGGGGCTTATACCCTTGAGAAGGGCATTCGCCCGGTTATTTCAACAAATGGCACGCTCATTACCCCGCAGATGGCCAAACGTATTAAAGATACCGGCTTCCAGTATGTTGGCGTTAGTGTTGACGGCAATGAAGAAGTCCACGACTATTTCCGGGGGAAAAAAGGGGCCTTTAAAGAAACTCTTGCCGGCATCCGCAACTCTATTGCTGCCGGTAATAAAACAGGGATCCGTTTTACTGTTAACAAGCTGAATTATCATACATTGCCCGATATTTTAGATATTGTTGAACAAGAGAAGATTCCTCGTTTCTGTATGTATCATCTGGTATATGCCGGACGAGGCAAGGAAATGGCTGAACTTGATACCACTGCTGAACAGAAACGCCAGACAATTGAATATTTAATTGAACGGACACTGGATTTTCACAAGCGTGGCGTGGAAGTTGAAATTCTTACCACCGATAATCATGCCGACGGCATCTACATTCTGCAACATTTTGAGCGTACTCAGCCGGAACGGGTACCCGAAATTAAAGAGCTTTTGGGTATGCATGGCGGCTGTTCGGCCGGACAGAAAATGGCCAATGTTGATCCCCAGGGTGATGTTCATGCCTGTCAGTTCTGGGGCCATAAATCGCTTGGCAATGTTCGCACACAATCATTCAGTCAAATCTGGCACAATGCACAAGATGAATTTTTGTGCAAGCTGCGTGATAAACAAAGCCATGTCACCGGTCGCTGTGGCGAGTGCCGCTACAAAAGTTTCTGTGGTGGCTGCCGGATAAGGGCAGAGGCAGTATCGGGTGATATGTGGAGCGAAGATCCGGCGTGCTATCTTACTGATTACAAGGAGTAACTGCATGATAATCTCATGGAATACCACACAACAGTGTAATATCAATTGTATACACTGTTACCGCGATGCGGGCGCTAAACGTTCTGATGAGCTAAGCACCGCTGAAGGCAAAAAATTGCTTAGCGAGATCGCCAGAGCCGGCTTTAAGATTATGATTTTAAGCGGTGGCGAGCCCATGCTGCGCGCTGATATCTATGAACTCATTACCCATGCTGCTGCCGTCGGGCTTAGACCAGTACTCGGCACCAATGGCATTATGCTAACCGGTGAGGTTCCGGCCAGGCTGAAGTCTGCCGGGTTAATGTGCGCAGGCATAAGTGTAGACAGCTGTGATGCTGAACGTCATGACACCTTCCGGGGAGTGAAAGGCGCTTGGCAGCAAACCATGGAGGGGATTAAAAGCTGCCGGGAAGCCGGTTTGCCTTTCCAGCTCCATACCACCGTGACCAACTGGAATGAAAATGAAATTACCAGGATTACCGATCTGGCTGTTGAGTTAGGTGCTGTTGCCCACCATATCTTTTTTCTTGTGCCTGCCGGACGGGGAAAAGACATTGAAGAAACTACGCTTAAGACAGCAGAGTATGAAGCCCTGCTGACACGTATTCTTGACAAGCAGGCAACCACCTCTATTGAAATAAAACCAACCTGTGCCCCACAGTTTATGCGTATTGCTAAAGAACGCGGCGTGCCTATGCGTTATACCCGCGGCTGTCTGGCAGGTACTACCTATTGTGTCATATTGCCTAATGGTGATGTCCAGCCTTGTCCGTATTTACCGCTGAAAGTAGGTAACGTGAGAGAGGCTGCTTTTGATACAATATGGCAAGACAGTAAGGTCTTTCAAGAACTGCGCCAGGAACCGCTCAAAGGCGGCTGCGGTTCTTGTGGTTATGACAGCCTGTGTGGTGGTTGCCGTGCCAGAGCGTATTATTACTCTGACGGAGATTATTTGGCTGAAGAGCCTTGGTGTAACCGGGGAAATAGATGATACTGCTAAAAAAGAAGCTGTGCTGAAACTTTGTTTCGGCCAGCTTCTTTTTTTTTGGCATAAACCCTTCCAAAAATGGGAATCTAATAATGCTGAATAGTACGCAGACTGAACCGGTTATCGGGAGGTGGCTATATTGGAATGGAAAAATTATCTGGAAAGAAAAACTCTTACCTTCATGCTGATTGGCGCATTAGCAGCCATTGCCGGGTTTGCCATAGCAGGCGGCGGCATAGCTTATGCAGATAAGGCTTCCTTTTGCAGCAGCTGCCACTCCATGCAGCATGCAGCGGTTACCTGGCAAGCGTCCAATCACCGTCAGTTTAGCTGCGGGGATTGCCATTTGCCTCAGGAGAACCTGGTTGAGAAAATGATTGTCAAAGGACAAACCGGTATGCATGACACCTATCATGAATTCTTGCGTGATTATCCTGATACTATTCGGATTAGCGCCAAAGGCAGAGCTATTGTAAACGATAACTGTGCCCGTTGCCATGCCTATACGATCGGCAATACATTTATGTCGGCAAGCGGCGGGCACGCCTGCACCAAATGCCACCGCGGCATGATTCATAATCAGATTGTAGTTAAGGAGGGTGTTCCTGTTGAATAAGACCCAAAAAGTCTTGGCTGCTTTCCTCGTGCTTATTATCCTGTTTACAGGAGCGGTGCTTAGCCGTATATGGTTGTTTAAACCGCAATCAGCAGTGCAGTTGGTTAAACTTCCGGCAGGAGAATATAACATCGAAACCTGGGGTAAAAACTACCCGCTGTATTACGAAAGCTATCAGAAGAATTTAGAAACCGCACCTTCGCCGACAGGTTATGGTGGCGGCATTAATATTCAAAAATCAGAAAGACAGCCTGAATTATTTGTCAACTTCAAAGGCAATCCCTTCAGCAAAGATTATACCGAAGATCGCGGTCACCAGTATGCGATGCACGATTTGCGGGAATCCAAGCGTATTGGTCCGGCAGCTAAAGGGGCATGCGTTACCTGTAAAACACCGTATCTGGAGCAATTTTATCAGGAAATGGGCTGGGGTTATGCCAGTCGACCGCTTAATGAACTCATGGACCGGGCCAAAGATCATCCGATCAACTGTGCTAACTGTCATGATCCTGAGACTATGGGATTGCGGGTAATTAATCCGGCCTTTATCGAAGCTATGCAACGGCGTGGCATAGATGTCAGCAAGGCCAGCCGTGAAGAGATGCGTTCTTATGTATGTGGTCAATGCCATTCTGAGTACTATTTTGAGCCAGGTACCTTCAAAGTAATATTTCCCTGGGATAAAGGCCTGACTCCTCAGGAAATGTATGAGTATTATTCCGGCAAACCGAACGGATTTGAATATGATTTTCTGCAAACCGATTCAAAAGTGCCTGTTTTAAAGGCGCAACATCCCGATTATGAAGAATGGCAAAATGGGGTTCATGGCAAATTTGGTGTGTCCTGTGCTGATTGCCATATGCCCTATATGCGAAAAAACGGACAGAAGTATAGTTCGCACTGGATGACAAGCCCGTTAAAGACGCTCAATGAATCTTGTTCCCCCTGCCATACCCAGGGACAGGAACTTTTATTCAACCAGGTTAAGGCCTATCAGGATAATACCTGGCAGCTTCAGCATATGGCGGGAGAAAATGTTGCCAGAGCCCATGAAGCCATTCAAAAAGCCAGTCAAATCCCGAATGTCAATCAGACTGAACTGGCCAATGCCCGTGAATTGCTGCGCCGGGCTCAATGGTATTGGGATTACATGGCAGCCTCCAACAGTATGGGGTTCCATAATCCGGTTCAAGGACTTAACACGCTGGGGCAGTCCATTGATTTATCTCATCAGGCTGTTAATGCTGCCAATAAAGCAGCAGGAACCAACTCTCTATGAGTAATTAACAAGTGAAAGCAGTTTGTAGTGCAGGCGGGTGGTGTATTGCCTATACATCACCCGCTTGTAAATTGCCTGTATAGCTGCGGCATAATAAGTTCTAATTGTAATTTATTATTTTTTGACAAGTGCGACAGGAAACTGGAAAAATAAGCAGAATATCAGAAGAAGGATTAATTTGTAAACAGTATTATTTTAAGGGGGGCGACTATGGAAAAGCGGGATACCCTTTGGGGATTATTTCAAAAGAAAAATATCAGCAGGCGTGATTTCGTTAAAACATGCGTGGCTCTGACCAGTATTATGGGGCTGTCTACCGAACTAATACCCCGTGTCATTGAAGCGGCAGAGAAAAAACCGTTGCTGCCGGTCATTTGGCTGCATGGTCATGAGTGTACAGGTTGCGACGAGAGCTTTATTCGTTCCCAGTCACCGTTGGCTTCCGATCTGGTACTTAATATGATTGCTCTTGAATACATGGATGTATTGGCTGCCACTGCCGGCGAGCCACTGGAACATCACCTGGAAGAAACAATAAAAAAATATGCGGGTCAGTATGTTCTGGTTTTTGAAGGTGCTGTGCCTACTGCGGAAGCTGGCATATACTGTATGGTTGGCGGAAAACCCATGCTTGAGACATTGAAGCATGTCGCTAAAAATGCGGCAGCGATTATTGAAAATGGTTCCTGTGCCGCCTGGGGCGGAATTCAAGCCGCCAGACCCAATCCCACCAAGTCGGTGGCAGTAAGTGAAATTGTTAGTGGCAAGCCGATTATCAAGGTGCCTGGCTGTCCGCCGATTCCGGAAGTGCTGACAGGTACCATTATGCATTATGTTCTTTTCGGCCAGTTACCACCTGTTGATAATCAGGGACGGCCTAAACAATTTTTTGGCAATCGCATCCATGATACTTGTTATCGGCGTCCATTTTTTGATTCCGGTATGTTTGTGGAAAAATTTGACGATATTGCCAGCAAGGCCGGCTGGTGTCTGTACAAGGTGGGCTGCCGGGGGCCGGAAGCTTATAATTCCTGCGGCAATATACGCTGGTGGAATGGTCTGAGTTATCCCATCCAGGCAGGTGCGCCCTGTGTTGCCTGTGCCGCCAATAACTTCTGGGATAATGATCCTTTCTATGAACGGCTGCCTAACATCCCTGTGCCTAATACTATTGTCAATGCAGACAAAGTTGGCGCTATCTTGGCCGGCGTGACTGCCGCCGGTGTAGCGACTCATGGTATTGCATCTTATGTTCAGCACAAAATGCATGAGTCTAAAGCAGAAAAAGCGCAGGACGGCACGGATGAAACCAAGCCGGAACGCGGCCAGGACAATGAATAGGGATGAGGAGGAGCGGTTTAGATGAAACGCATAGTTGTTGATCCGATAAACCGGATTGAAGGCCACCTGCGGGTTGAAATAGAAGTAGATGAAGCTACCGGCAAAGTGGAAGATGCTCTTTCAAGCGGCACTGCCTGGAGGGGGATTGAATTAATAGTAAACGGGAGGGATCCACGGGATGCCTGGATGTTTGTCCAGAGAATCTGCGGTGTTTGTACTACCGTACATGCTTTAGGCAGCTTGCGGGCGGTTGAAGATGCGTTAGGTATCGAAATTCCCAAAAACGCCAACTTTATTCGCAATATAATAGCCGGTACGCAAATGGTGCATGATCATCTTGTCCATTTTTATCATTTGCATGCCCTGGACTGGGTCAGCCCGGTAGCGGCGCTCAGAGCCGACCCGGCAGCTACGGCGGCGCTGCAGAACACGGTACTGGAAAAATACAGCCTTACGTTTGAGGGCCCTGTCAGTTTTGACACCAACGCCTATCCTAAAGAGTTTCCGAAGGCAACAACCGCGTACTTCAGGGAAATTCAAAATAAAATAAAAGGCATTGTCGAGAGCGGCCAACTGGGTCTTTTTTCGGCCCATTACTGGGATCATCCCGACTATAACGTGCTGCCGCCGGAAGCTCATCTGATGGCTGTATCCCATTATCTGAACATGCTTGACCGTCAGCGGGAAATTGTTATTCCCCATGTTATCTTCGGCGGCAAAAACCCTCATCCGCATTATATTGTCGGCGGGATGCCCTGTTCCATTTCCATGAATGATATGAATGCACCTATTAACACCGAACGGTTAGCCGTAGTGGATACTGCGATAAATCTAACAATAGATTTGGTAAATAATTTTTACATACCGGATGCGCTGGTCATTGGCGATTTGTTTGTCAAAGCAGGTTTTGCCGACGGCGGCGGTTTAGCCGGGCAACGGGTGCTGGCCTTTGGCGATTTCCCCGAAGACCGCTATAGCGGAACTTCCAATGGGGATTATTTTAAAAATCTGCTAATCCGTGCCAACGGGGTTGTAGAAAACTTTGGTCAGGGTATTGGCCAGGCTGTTTTCCATCCGCTGGAAGGTAAAGACCTGACTGATCCGAATGTATTGACCGAAGGTGTTGAACATTCTTGGTACCGTTATCCTGAAGCCGGCAAGGACCTTCATCCCTGGAACGGTGTTACCACTCCGCAATATACCGAACCGAAAGAAGGGACCAAGACCAACTGGAAGTATCTTAACGAGGATGGCAAATATTCCTGGATTAAGACACCCAAATGGAATGGTAAAATGGCTGAAGTTGGCCCGCTGGCTAAATATATTATTGTGTATACCAAGGTTAAACAAGGCATTATCGGTGAGCCAACCTGGGCGGAAAAATTCATGGTTGACCAGATTGAGGCAGTGTCCAAAGCATTAAATCTGCCGCCGGAAAAATGGATGCCGACTACAGTAGGGCGTACGGCAGCCCGCGCTTTGGATGCACAGCTGCATGCGTATATTGCCAAGTATTTCTTTGATAAACTGATAAACAGTATTAAAGCCGGCGACACAACAGTAGCTAACACGGCTACCTGGGATCCGGCAACCTGGCCGAAGGAAGCCAAAGGAGTGGGTCTGCACGAAGCGCCGCGAGGCGGCCTGAGTCATTGGGTAACCATTAAAAACGGCAAAATTGAAAACTATCAGGCGATTGTTCCTTCCACCTGGAACGCTTGTCCCCGGGACGGAAAAGCCGGCTATGGCGCTTATGAAGCCAGTATGATTGATACCAAAGTAAAGATTGCCGAAAAGCCGCTTGAAATACTGCGGGTGCTTCACTCTTTTGACCCTTGTCTGGCTTGTGCCACTCATCTCTATGACAAAGAAGGCAAGGAACTTGCAGTAGTTCGCACCGACCCGTATTTATAAAAAAGGAGGAATACCGGTCATGCGTCAAGGAGCAATGAAACCTTATTACCTGTTTAGCCCGTGGACGCGGATTTTCCATTGGGTTATGGTAATATGTACATTTATTCTGTTTCTTACCGGCCTGTACATTGGCAATCCTTTTTTCCTGGGGACACAGGGAATAGAGCCAACGTTTGCCGTTAATCATGTTTTATCGATGGAAATGATAAGGTATATTCATTTTATCGCAGGCTATGTGCTTATCATCTCCTTTATTCCCCGCATTTACGGCTTTATCATTAATCCCGGCGACAGGCTTTTGCCTAAGCCGTGGACTAAGCTGTACTGGACTGGAATTATGGATACGCAGATGCATTATATGTTCATGCGCGGCAAGCATCGTCCCTATCTCCGGAATTCATTGGCCAGATCAGGCTATCTGGCGGTATATCTTATGTTTCTGATTGAAGCCATAACCGGTTTGGCGATGTACTACATGATTGAGCCTAACCGGTTCCTGGCAAAAGTATTTGGCCCGTTTAACAACTGGCTGGTTAACGAATACACTGTTCATATCATTCACCATTTTGTTGCATGGTGTATCATCTTGTTTGTCATTGTGCACGTATATATGGCAATCAGGGCTGACTTTACCGAAAAAGGCGGCGAGATATCGGCTATGTTCTCCGGTGTCAAGTATATGGAAGAAGAACCTGATGATTTGGATGATATTAGCAAAGATAACCTGAAAACTAAGATAAAGTAATGAGATCGAGATTGCCACGCCGGATGTACAGCAGAATTTAGCGTGGCAATCTTCTGTCTATTGAGCGAATGATAGGAGCTTGCATCATGGAAAAAATCGTTGTTTTGGGTATCGGCAATATTTTAATGCAGGACGAAGGTTTTGGCGTCCGGGTGGTTGAGGAACTTACCCGGCGTTATACCTTTCCGGATACTGTTGAAGTTCTTGACGGCGGTACGCTTGGCATGGAATTGCTGCGCTTTATCAAAGGCGCTGACCGGCTGCTGATTATTGATGCCATTAATGGCGGCAGTGAACCAGGGGCTTTTTTTCAGTTTGCCAATGAGGAAGTCAAGGCTTATTTTAAACATAAAGTATCTATGCACGAACTGGGGATTCAGGACGTGCTGGCGGCGCTGGAAGTATTGGAAGAGCCGGTGAAAGACGTGGTTGTATTAGGAGTTCAGCCGGCCGTTATTGATGTTGGTTTAGAATTAAGTGAAACAGTACAAGCTAGTGTTGACAATGCTATCTGCAGGACATTGCGAGTATTAGATTCTTGGGGTATAAACTGCCTGCCGCTTACATAGGTATTATAACTGAAGACTTGCTTCCGGTAAGGTTCCCCCAACTGGAGTATAGTCGGAATTATCCAGCGATTTAGCTGCTCTTACTCCCGCCTAAAGAGGCGGGAGTCTTAGAGTGATTAAGTCAGCGGATACATGCGGGAGGTGGACTGTGAAGTACAATGTTCTCTATGTTATCCTTAGCCTCAAAGGAGTGCCTGAAGTATTTCCTGCTGAAGATTACAGGTTTAACGAGCAGAATGGTGTACATGAGCTGTTGATTACTGTTTTTGGGCAAAAATTATGGGTAGATACCCGGTCGGTTATGTTAAAGAAAATAGCGGGTGCCAGCTTTTGTTGGCGAGAGTATGAACAAGGAAAATATGTTGAGCTGAATCAGTCCAATGCCGTTTGCCCCGAATGCGGCTGGTGGCGGTGCCATGTATGCGACTCCTGCCGGTGCAATAAACCTAAGAAAGAAGACTAACTTTAACAGCATGGCGGCGAGGCTTTAGTGTTATTGGATATATATATTTACAATGTTGGCAGGAAAAAGGATTAATTTCGCGTATATTGTATACTAAGCCTATGCTAATTTTTCTCTAGGAGTGGTTATTATGCTGCGTGGCGTTCGAGGCGCGACAACTGTTACCGCAAACCAATGTGAAGAAATCTTTGAGCGCGTGGCTGAACTTCTAGCGGCAATTGTACGGGAAAATGCGATGAATACCGAAGATATTGGCGCTGTGATATTCAGCTCAACCCCTGATTTAAACGCGGCTTTTCCGGCTGCAGGTGCAAGAAAACTCGGCTGGACACAAGTGCCATTGTTTGGCACCCAGGAAATAGAGTGTCCTGAAGCGCTGCCGCTGTGTATCAGGGTATTGATTCTTTGGAATACCGATACTTGTCAGCAGGATATCAAGCATATTTATTTGCATGACGCAATGGTTTTACGTCAGGATATCACAGCGTAAGAAGGTTCTAAGTGAAAAAGCGGGATTGTTTCGCCGTACCTCTCACAATGACTGTAGCGGGTCCTTACCGTCATTGCAGGTATGGGAAGTAATCTCGCTTTTTCAGTTCCAAGACTTGCATTCACTGGCCGGCAGTGCAATAATAAAATGGTGAAAAGGAGGCTGAATTATGGCTTCACCGGAAAATGTAATATCTATTGTTGTGCCGGTATTTAACGAACAGGATAATATCGACAACTTTTATCAGGAAGTTGTTAATGCTATGGAGCCGCTGGCCTATTCTTATGAACTCATTTTTATCGATGATGGTTCAAGTGATGCTACTCCGTTTATCTTAGAACGTTTAGTCAATGCGGACAAGCGGGTACGGGCGCTCATTATGGCTCGCAATTTTGGTCATCAGGTGGCTTTAACCTGCGGACTGGATCATGCAAAAGGGGATGCCGTTATTACCATGGATGGCGATATGCAGCATCCGCCTGAGATGCTGCCGCAGTTGCTTGCCAAATGGGAAGAAGGTTTCCAGGTAGTCCAGACAGTGAGAATTAATACTGAAGGAGTATCCTGGTTTAAAAGCTTTACCTCAGGCATGTTTTATAAACTGATGAATGCCATGTCTAATGTACAGGTTACCGAGGGTGGCTCTGATTTTAGATTATTAGATAAACAGGTGGTAGATAGTTTTCGGCGCTTTCGGGAACGTGCCAGATTTATTCGAGGTATGATCAGCGCGATTGGCTATCGGCAGACTAAGATTGAATTTGTTGCGCCGAAACGCTTTGCCGGGCAATCCAAATTCTCATTAAAGCGAATGCTGCATTTTGCGCTTGATGGTATAACGGCATATTCTAAAACACCGCTCCGGTTTGCCTTTTATATTGGACTGGCCCTGGGGTTTAGCAGCATTGTGCTGACAGGCCATGTTGTTTATATTAGGCTTTTTACCGATGAAGCTGTTCCGGGCTGGGCGACAATTACGGCCAGTATTTTGCTGTTGGGCGGTTTGCAATTAGCGGGCATTGGTATTATTGGTGAATATGTCGGGAGAATATTTGAAGAAGTGAAACAGCGTCCGCTCTACTGGCTTCAGGCTGATCTGAGTCGGCAGCAAAATAAAGGTAACGAGTAGTAATTATCAGGAAACTATAATCCTCCCTAAATTTGTAAAAAAACCATGAATTTTAGGCAGGATTTTCAAATTTGATACAGAATAATAACCAAGGAGCGTTTTAGAAAGCCGAATCCAGCTCAGGTACGGGGGAACCAGTTTTATGGGGTGAAACCTGATTAGCACTGGCTTTTCAGGTAGGGTGCCTGCAACCCTAACCCGTCAGCTAACCTCGGAGGCCAAGGAGAGGGGAAACCAATTGCAAAAGTATTTCGGGTTTATTGTTGCTTTTTGTCTCTTTTTTGGGACCGCTGCTTTTGCCCATGCTTCAGGTACATATGAATCCGGTGACCGAGGCGCTGATGTAGCCGCTATTCAAACTCAGCTTACTGAGCTTGGTTTTGATGCCGGCGCAGCAGATGGTGATTTTGGCGACTTAACGGTCAGTGCTGTCAAGGCTTTTCAAAAAGCTCGGGGTCTTGAGCCTGATGGTGTAGTTGGAGCACAAACTTATCGTGCTTTGATGGGGCGGGATATTCCTGCCAGCCGTGATTCTTCCACAACTTCGGTACGGCGTATTATTCAGACATCGCTGCGTTATCAAGGTGTGCCTTATGTATTTGGTGGGACAAGCCCTGGCGGTTTCGACTGTTCCGGCTTTACTCGCTTCGTATTTGCCCAGAGTGGTATCTCTCTGCCGCGAATGGCTGATGAACAGTTTGCAGTTGGGCGGCCTGTGTCTTACAGTCGTCTTCAACCCGGTGATTTGGTGTTTTTCACTACCTACGCACCGGGAGCATCTCACAGCGGCATCTATATTGGTGATGGTAATTTTATCAGCGCTACGTCCAGCCGCGGTGTGGCTATTGCCAGTATGAGCAGTAGCTATTGGGGTCCGCGCTACATTGGCGCCCGCCGGGTGATGTAAACCAACAAGCAGGGAAGGCATTAGCTGTCTTCCCGCTTTTGTTATTTCATGCCTATATATACAGTCGATCTTTTGAGGTCACCCGTGCAACCAAGTAAAATAATGCTAAAAAAAGCAGCGGCAGCTATATTGCCGCTATATTTTTTTGATTTTTTGTTAAGAATAATCTTATTAAGGGGTGGAAAGTGTTGACAGTAGGATTCCGGCCTGTTACTATCTTAATAGGAATATTCTTATTAAAAGGGGATAGCGATATATATGATAAAAACAAGGATGGTTTTGGTTGTACTTTTTCTCTTGGGGGTACTTGTCAGTGGTTGCGGTCAGAGAACAGCTGCGCCAGGCGATAATACACAGCAAGCAGCCAAAATCAAGGTTTTGGCCAGTGTTTATCCGGTATACGAATTCGTCCGGCAGGTTGGTGGCGACAAAGTCGAGGTAGATATACTTGTTCCGGCCGGAGCCGAACCGCACGAATGGGAACCATCAGCCAAGGACTTGATACAGGTTAAAAATGCAAAACTGTTTTTCTTTCACGGTGCCAATTTCGAGCATTGGATTGGCAAAGTAACGGGGAAAGACGTACTTGGCAGCACAACGGCGGTTGAGGTCAGTAAAGGTATTGAATTAAAAGAAGGCATTCCCCATAGTCATGGACATGACGAACATAACCATGTTGATGAGCATAAGCATGAGCATGAACATGAAGAAAACGAAATTGATCCGCATGTTTGGCTTGATCCTGTATTGGCCCAGAAGGAAGTAGACAACATTGCGGAAGCTCTGGCTGCTGCCGATACAGCCAATGCCGCCTATTACCGTGAAAATGCCGCTAATTATAATAAAGAGCTGCAAAAGCTTCACGAAGAGTATCAGAGCGGTTTGCAAAAGGTAAAGAAACGTACAATTATTACTACCCATGCTGCTTTTGGCTATCTGGCAGAGCGCTACCAGCTGGAACAGGTTGCCATCATGGGTTTGTCACCGGATGCCGAACCAACGCCGGAAAAGATGGCTGATATTACCAAGCTGTGTCGTGAACGGCAAATTAATTACATATTTTCGGAAACAATTGTGAGTTCCAAGGTAGCGGAAACTTTGGCTAAAGAAGCCGGTGCCAAAGTTCTGGTGTTGCATCCGGTGGATGCGTTAACCCCTGATGAAGTAAAGCAGGGGAAGAATTATCTTACACTGATGCGAGCAAACTTAGCCAATTTAATCCAGGCTCTCGAATAATAAATTGCATTCAGAGATTGCCGCGTTATCGCTTGCTGGCGTAGCGTGGCAATCTCATTCCTATTAGGAATCTTTTTTGCAGTAGAAAGGGGAAAGGATATGACTGTCGATCATGCAGCAAGTGTCATCGCTGTAATAGCCCGTTTGAAAGATAAAGGCTACCGGATAACAGCCCAGCGGCAGGCTATGATTGCGCAGCTGGTTGAGTCAGGCCAAGCGTTGTCCGCCTTTGAAATTTGGGAAAAACTAAAGGTGCGCTATAAGGACATAAGCCTGGACACCGTATACCGCAATCTTCATGTTTTGGTTGACCTAGAAGCGTTAACCCCGATAAATGCCCTGGGAAAAGAAAGTGTCAGATATGAATTGGTGGACACCAGCCATCATCATCATATTGTATGTGTAAAATGCGGACAAACGCAATGTATTGAGTATTGCCCGGTAGACCCCCGCCTCATGCTGGTGTTGCAAACCCATGGCTATGAATTAGTGCGTCACAACTTAGAATTGTTCGGTGTATGCCGGCAATGCAATCCTTCTTAAGGAGTAAAAGGAAAACTATGGCTGAAATTAACTTACATAATATTACATTCGGGTACAACACAGAAATGGTGCTTAATAATATTACCTTTTCTGTAGCTCAGGGTGAATTTGTAGTAGCGGTTGGTCCTAATGGTGCGGGGAAAAGTACGCTGTTAAAAATTATGGCCGGACTTATCGAGCCCCTGGCCGGTCACGTGTTGATTGACAACCAGACGGTTTATACCGCTGCCAGGCAGGGAATACTTGGCTATGTGCCACAGCATTATGCCCAGAATACGGCAGCTTTTCCGGCAACTGTCGAAGAAATTGTGGCATTGGGGCTTGTTAATTATTCCAGTTTGCTAAAGAAGGAAAAAGGAGCCAGGCATATTGTCCGGCATATGCTGGAATTGGTGGGGATGGATAAGCTAAAAGACCGCCGGATTGGCGAACTATCCGGCGGCCAGCAGCAGCGGGTAATGGTAGCACGGGCTCTGGCCGGTAATCCGCAATTATTACTGCTGGACGAACCGACCAGTGGTATCGACTATGCCGCCAGTGCCAAAATTTATGAACTACTGGGTCAGCTTAACAGCACACTAGGCATTACCATTGTTATGGTTTCCCACGATATTGAAAACGCTACCCATTTTGCCAGTAAAGTAGCGTGTATTAATCGCAGCCTGTGTTTTTTTGGTGACAGTGAACAATTTCATTCCAGTCATGCCACTATGCGGCATTTGTGGTATTATTCCGGCTTCACAGGCTAACTGAACAAGTGGGGGGATTTAATTTGGAAATATTGCAATACGACTTTATGCAGCGGGCTTTTTTAGCCGGGTTTATAACGGCTGTCATTTGCCCGGTTTTGGGGATGTTTATTGTGGTACGCCGGCAGTCGCTGATCGGTGACGGGTTAGGACATATTGCTTTTGCCGGAGTAACAGGCGGTTATCTGGCAGGTATTTACCCGGCGATAGGAGCATTTACATTAACCGTTGCCGGGGCTGTCGGTATTGAGCTTGTACGGCGCCACCGCACCCAAATGGCAGATACTGCGTTGGCTATTTTTTTCTATGCGGGAATAGCGTTAGCGATAATTTTTAGTACTATTACCCGGATACCCAGCGCCAGTTTGCTGGGATTTCTGTTCGGCAGTATCCTTACAGTATCCTGGCAAGACGTCCTGGTGATTATCGGGTGTGGCATTGTTGTTTTGGGAGTGGTATTTAGCCATTTTAACAAACTTACTTTGGTTGCTTTTGATGAAGACGTGGCCAAAGTTGCGGGCATTCATACCAGTGCGGTGAATATGGCATTAAGTATAGTTACGGCCATTACTGTTGTTACCGGTATGATGGTGGTAGGGATTCTTATGGTGAGCGCTTTGATGATTGTGCCGGTAGCGGCAGCGGAACAATTGGGGAAAGGCTTTAAGGCTACGCTGGGCTGGGCAATTCTGTTGGCTGTATTGTCAGTAGGGTGCGGTCTGACGGCAGCATTTTACCTGGATATTGCACCAGGCGGTTCCATCATTATTACCGCAATTTTGTGCTATCTGGCAACGGCCATTTACCGTCAGCTTCACCGTTATTGGCAGCGGACAGAGTCCCACAGCCAGATAATCAACTTGTAATGTATTTAACAAATTTGGTATAATCGGATTAAATTACTATACATAATTTAGGAGGATTATTACATGGACTACAACAGACAACAGGCTTGGCAGCTTTTGCGTCAGCATGTACATAGTGAGGTTCTGCTAAAGCATTGCCTGGCGGTTGAAATTGCGATGCGGGCCTATGCAGCTAAATTTGGTGAAGACATTGAATACTGGGGAGCTGTAGGGCTGCTGCATGATGTTGATTTTGAAAAATTCCCGGATGATCATCCCCATCATGCCCGGGAATTACTCTCGGCAGCCGGGTATAACAGTCAGTTTATCACCGATGTTGAAGCCCATGCCCGTGACTGGCAACCGGAGCGCACCTTGTTGCAAAAAACGCTGCTGGCAGTTGACGAACTGACCGGCTTTATCATTGCCTGTGCTTTGGTGCGCCCGGATAAGAGCTTAGGAAATCTGGAACTAAAATCGGTTATGAAGAAAATGAAAGACAAAGCTTTTGCCCGTGCGGTAAACCGTGAGACCATTACAGTCAGCGCAGCCGCCATGGACGTTGATTTTAAAGAACATGTTGAATTTGTTACCCATGCGCTGGCCCGGGCAGTGACTCTGCCTGAATATCAAGAGCTGCCGCTTATTGGTTAGTCAATATTAAACATAAACTAAGGCAGGGGGGCATACAGATTAAAGAGGACAGCTAAAAGGAGAGGGATAATGGCAAAACATGTTCTGAATAAGCTAACCGTTAATCTGCATGATTCCAATAGCCGGGAAAAACTATATGACCATCTGATAATGCTATTAAAGTGTCAGGAAGGGATACACTTACGGCCGTTGGTGGTACTGTGCATTGGCTCTGACCGCTATACCGGTGATGCTTTGGGGCCGCTAATCGGAACCTATCTGGAAGAATACACCGAATGCCATGTGTATGGTACATTGGAGCAGCCTGTTCACGCCGGTAATTTCGTCGAAATGCTTAATATTATTAAGCATCGGTTTCATCATCCGCTTATTATTGCCATTGACGCTTGCCTGGGGAAAAGCCATGAGATCGGCAATATTGAAGTTTGGCAAGGCGGATTGGCTGCAGGCATTGCTGTCGGCAACCGGCTGCCTACTGTTGGTGATATATCAATTATTGGTGTGGTGAATGCGCAAAGCCAGATAGGTTACCTTGATTTGCAGAGTACGCCGCTGTCTAAGGTAATGAAAATAAGCAAAGTGATTAGCGAAGTGCTTACCGAAGCAATGAACACCATCCAGGTTGAAACAATGCCGGCCTGCACTCAGTCTATGGCTAAATGAACCAAATGAAAAAGGCGAGATGGCTGCACTGCCATCTCGCCTTTCAGTTGTGCGCCCGGCATGGGCGCAGTCTAACGGGTAGCAAGTCCCTAGCGCGGGTTAATAGTGCCAAGCGCATAGCTTAAGGCAAGGGTGTCCATCGCGAGGTGGAATCTGAAGGAAGCCAGCGGCAAATCTCCGGTCTGACGAACAGAAATCACATAAAAGGCAGGAAAAAAACCGGGTGAGGTTGCAACTCAAACCGAAGCCCCAAACTATTCGAGGTCAATCCTGTAGATGTGGCAGATAGATGGAGAGAAAGACTGCGTTCTTACCCGGGGAGGTCTCACGGACATGTGGAGATAATTTTTGAAACATGGTTGAAACAAGATTAATCGTGAGAAGTCAGCCGAGGCCATAGTACTGGAAGTTTTTTTTTCAGGAAGGGCCGAACAATAATTGAGTTCTTGAACAGAAGGAGGTGAAGTCATGTTAAGAGAGCAGAAAACCAGTAAAATGGGCTACCCCTGTGAGGATATGTTAGAAACAAAAAGTAGCAGGGGAGCGCGGAGCATGGCATCACTAGAGCCTGTAATAAAGAACCGCGTAAATCTGTTAGAAGAAATCCTAAACAAAGACAATCTTAATGCAGCCTACCTTCAGGTGAAGAGTAAGAAAGGTGCTGCAGGAGTAGATGGCATGGAAGTAGGTGCGATGCTGGGCTGGTTAAAGGAAAACAAGGAAGAATTCCTTGCAAAGCTGAGAACTGGAAAATACAAACCCCAGCCGGTACGACGGGTAGAAATCCCGAAGCCGGATGGAGGTAAGAGAAAGCTGGGAATACCAACGGTATTAGACAGGTTGCTACAGCAGGCGATAGCACAGATATTACAGCCAATCTTTGAAAAAACATTTTCCGAAAACAGTTATGGCTTTCGCCCAGGAAGGAACGCGCACCAAGCCATAAGCAAGACAAAAGGCTACTACGAGGAAGGATACACGAAAGCCGTCGACCTTGATCTGGCGCAGTATTTTGACACGGTAAATCATGACATTCTAATTAATATGCTCCGGGAAGAAGTAAAGGATGAGAGAGTAATAAAGCTCATCCGGAAGTATTTGAAAAGCGGAGTAATGGAAGGCGGGTTAGTAAGTCGAACAGAAGCGGGAACACCCCAGGGAGGAAACCTATCGCCGCTGTTATCTAATATTTATCTAACGAAGTTCGATAAACTGCTGGAAAGCAGAGGACATAAATTCGTGAGATATGCCGATGACTGTAATATTTACGTAAAAACGCCAAGAGCAGCAAAACGAATCATGGAAAGTTGTATTCGGTATTTAGAAGGGACACTGAAACTGACTGTGAACCGAAAGAAAAGCCGGATAGGCAGTCCGCTGCGAGAGAAGTTCCTAGGGTTTTCGTTACATAAAGTAGTTGGTAAAGTAGGAATCCGCCCCCATGCGAAGGTAATCCGGAGATTCAAGCAGAAGGTGAAGAAAATAACCGGGCGAAATCGCGGTCGGTCAATAAAAGACATTCTGAGGGAATTGAAAGAGTACACAAATGGATGGCTAAATTACTACGCCATAGGAGATATGCGGGCAAAGATGCAGGAGTTGAACCAGTGGATACGGCGCAGGCTGAGGATGTTCTTGTGGAAACAATGGAAGAAAATCTCCACAAAGCATGACAATCTGAAAAGATTGGGGCTAGATAGTGGCAAAGCGTGGGAATACGCTAATACAAGATTGGGATATTGGCGAATTGCTGGGAGTGTAATTCTGAACAGGACACTAACAGATAAATACCTCGAATCCCTTGGCTACATGAACATAGCAAAGAGATACGAGGTATTGCATTTACGTTAAGTTATTGAACCGCCGTATACCGAACGGTACGTACGGTGGTGTGAGAGGTCGGTCATTCAGTTAATGGATGACCTCCTACTCGATCGATTAGTGGCTGTTACCTACTCCTCGGGAAACAGCCTGTCCCACATCATGTATAGTACTACCAGCGTGCCGGCAAAGAATACACCAATATCAGCAATATAACGCTCCATGCGAAACCACGCTCCTCCCGAACGGCATACATTTCTTATCGATTATATGCCACCTGCGCTGCCGGCGCAAGTGGTATATAAATATTTTTTATTGCCAGGCACATTCATCTTGTCTACTCCATAGAATTTAATCGACAGATTTTTTGGGGGTGAATGACTGAATGGCTCTTACGTTTATTACGGTATTAGCAGCTTCGGTAATTAAAGGCATCACCCTGCTCGTCTCTTATATAGCAAACAATACTTTCCCTTTGCCGCTGTCGGAGAAAGATGAACGTATTTATTTGCAGCGGTTAAAGAACGGGGAGGAAGAAGCCCGAAACGTATTAATTGAACGCAATCTGAGATTAGTGGCACACATTGTCAAGAAGTTTGATAACACTGGCGAAGATGTTGATGATCTCATTTCCATCGGCACGATAGGTCTTATTAAAGCCATTAACACATTTGACCCTGCCAAGAAGATCAGGTTGGCTACCTATGCAGCCAGATGCATTGAGAATGAAATACTCATGCATTTAAGAAGTACCCGCCGCATACGCAGTGAAGTTAGTTTGTATGACCCGATCGGGGTTGATAAGGAAGGAAATGAAATAACACTGAATGGTTATCTGTTTAAGCAATCACAGCTGCGCATTACCTGGGTAAAATGGGATGCAGCACCAGAATGAAATTGTCGCCATTCTGGTGCTTTTCTTTGCGGTAAGTGGCATATGCTAATACAGTTTTTAACAATTGATTTTTAACCGCCGGGTCCTTTGTCTTTTTATAAACGACAAGGACCTTTTCAAATTTCGGAATAATATCTTTATTGGCTTGTTCTCTTGTTATTTCGTGCTTGATAGCAGTCTCGGTGTCGGCTATGGCCTTTTCCGTTTCCAGAATCCGTTCGGAAAGTTTCTGTGACCTGTCCCGGTAGGTAGCTTCATCATAGATATTTCTTTCCAGAAAATCGTGGAGACGATCTTTTTGCAGCTCTAACTCTCTGTGCTCCTTGTTAAGATGCTGCAATAGCTTTTTCTTAATACTTATTGCATTATCTTTTTGTTCGACAGGCTTGTTGCGCACCCATTGAGCCCGGTATTTCTCCAGCCAATATTCAAGGCCATTCAGCACGCTGGTTTCCACATACTCAAAGCGGCTGCTCTTATTTGGGCATTGCTTGTTATAGCAGATGATATGGGGGTACTGCTGGTGGGAGTATGGCCTGTATACCATGGCCCCACCGCATATTGCGCATTTAACAAGTCCGGCCAGTGGGTTGGTAATACCATTGACTTGCCGATAGGGGACATGATATTTACCTTTTAGGATTGCCTGTGCTTTGCTGAAAATCTCTTTGGCCACAAGCGGCTTGTGTTTGCCTTCAACGTCAATCCACTCCGAACGGGGGCGTGTTCTAACGTCCTCTTTTTTGCCCGGAGTTTTTGACTTTTTTTCCTCTTTCTTTTTCCATTGCAGCCGGCCGATATAGACTTCGTTTTTCAGGATAAAGAGAACGGTAGAGGCCTCCCAGGGTTTGCCGCTATAGGTAGGCTTGCCTAGCCGGTTAAGTTCAGCAGCAATCTTGTTGCTGCCCATTCTGACATTAGGGTCATCATGAGTATATAATTCAAAAATGAGCTTTACTACGGGAGCCTGGTCTGGGTGTGGTATTAATATTCTCTCACGGTTGGTTTTCTCAATTTGATAGCCATATGGCGGTCTGGCGCCGATATAATTGCCATCCTGCACCGAACGCACCCTGCCGCCTTGCAGACGCCGGGTGATAATTTTCAATTCCTTGCGTGCCATAAAGGCTTCGAATTCGGTGTATTCTTCATCAAATTCATCATTAAGGTCATAAATCTTGCGCGGTGTTACGATGAGCGTATTGGCGTTCTTGAAGGTTTTAAGAATGAATCCCTGATCTTCCATGTCGCCACGCCCCAGGCGGTCAACTTCCATACAGAATACAGAGCGCCATTTTCCTGCGGCAACTTCCTTAAGAAGCTGCATCATCTCCGGACGGTTAACGACACTTTCTCCAGATACTATTTCTTCGAAAACATGGGCGATAGTTACGTTGTAGTCTTTAGCCAGTCTGAATAAGTCCCGTTTATGTTTAGCCAGTGTCTCACCCTCGCCCCGGGCTTCGGCTTCGCTGTCTTCGCGCGACTTGCGGAGGTAAAAGGCGGCTGGCTCTAAGTCCTGACAAGTGTGTGGTGGCCTCATAGTATCACCTCTGAGGGTAATATACAGGTTTCCGTCGAATGGTTAGGCATCTTTATAAAAAACAAGCATAATAGTATCTTTATCAAGAACCAGAGTTTCTCCGGAAATGTGTTTATCAAAAATCCAGCCATTGACGGCTTGTTCATTCAGAATTTCCTCAAGCCGTCCGCCATCAAGCCGTGAGGTTCCCAGAAATCCTTTTTTCTTTACTTCTATCACTTTATATTGGCGCATATTAGATACCTCCTCGAATCTTCATTTTGCAACCTGTGCTCATATCAACCCGTTTGGTAACTGGTTTTAATGATTAATGACTGCTGGGGAACCACTCTGCGTGGTTACCTCGTCGGCAAAGCAGGTATTCTCTGTTTCCCAGCGTTTTAATTGGCAGTAAGCCCAAGGCACGTACAGACCAAACGTTATAAAGGTTAATACCATGATCAACAGCCAGTGGCCCAGAAATTGGATCCCAGTACCGGTAAACAGTAGCTGCCGCCCATTCACGTAAGTATTATCGGCAATCCATCTCTGTTGAGCGGAATAAGCCCAAGGGAAGTATAGTCCAAGGGTAATGACTGATACAATTGAAGTCCAGATTACCAGCCAGAGATAACCAAACCCAGTACCACGAAATTCAAAGGTTTTTGACATAATGACTCCTCCAATATGATTAATTCTACATAATCAACAAAAACACAGCCTGTGGGATTAGTACTGTGTTCTTTGTCACATAAAGAATAAATGATTCAGCTTTCTATTACTTCTGGTATTACATCTAGCCACAGCATAGTATCCCGCTAAGTTGATTTTACTTTATATGTTGCTTGCAAACAATATATGAGGTGAAAAATATTGTCTGCAAGCAACATTGGACTATTGATGACTGCCAAACGGGACCGGGGAAGAACTTTATGAACCTTCCTGCGACCGGAGAGGTGAATTTTGGCAGTTAGCAGGGCCGTCCATACCGGTCACCGGCATATATATAAATGAGGTGATCGCGTGGGAAAGAAATATGCCGCTACTTATAAATTAGGTAAAACCACGGTTCACATAGTAGCTCCGCCGCCCATGAAGGAGGAGGAAAAAGAGATAATCCTTCGCGAATTCCACTTCGCCGCCTGGTCCGCCTGGAATTCGCTGCCTGTTGATGAAAGGCTGAAACTGAATTTGGGTGTTGATTTAACTGCAATCCTTCAACACAGGCTTACCACACTGTTCAAAGCCGAGTAATCGGCTGATGGCAATCCGGACAAGTGGGAATGATACCTGGGCGAAGAACTCCAGGCAGCAAACTGGAGGTAAATCAGTTGTCGGCATACCAAACATTAGCGATATTGAATTTATGCAAATAGATGCCTTCGTTCCTGGGCAGACTGTAATTATCCAGGGGGTGAAAGGGCAATAGTCATGAAAGAATTAATTGAACTGCAAGCAATGATTGAGAAAATGCGTGATAAGTTGCATGAAATCGCGAAAGACAAATCACTAACAGATATGGAAGTTGTTCGGGCAAGCCAGATGCTGGACGTGCTGCTTAATGAATATCAACAAATGCTAAAGAATAAAATTAAATAATTAAAGCCTTCGGGCTCTTTTTTCATGCCTAAAACCAAGGGTATAAATATGTCCGCAATTTTTTACAGTAATAAATTCATGCAATTTTCATTTAATCATGATATAATTTACATAAAGTCATCTTAAGGGGGGGGGCTGTCTATGAGAAGAGAAACATTTATCCGTATATTAACTGCTATAAAACTTGTATCGAATAATATTACTGTTGTCGAGAATTTCAATAATAAGGCGCTTGTTATTGTTCGAGTTCCTAAAATAGCAGGGGATTCTCCGAAACAGCTCCGATCATTACGCAAGATACTTTCCCATTGCTCGTATTTTAGTGTTCAGCCTGAAGCCGGTGAACTGGCGGTAACTATGGAATTTAATTGGGAATAGCAAAAAGTGAGCAATTAAACCGTTCCTACGGACTTGCTTGGCAGCAGGAATTAAATCCTTTTTGCCGAAAGATGTACATGTAAATGGTAAAAGGGGAGGTTATTATGGAGTCTCAATATTTTTGGACAAGCCAAGATGATTTGGAGCAGGTAGTAATTGGCAATGGCGAGATTCTGTTGATTAATAAAACCGGAGAATCAACAAGAATCGGAACTACGCTTGCTGAGGCGAGGCAAAAATTAATGGAATTAGATAAAGCTGAAGATTTTCCTGATTTTATGAATGATTATAACTGGTAAGCCGTCCGCAAGGACGGTTTTTTAAATCTAACAGAAGGTATACGTTTTGTGCGCCTCCCAAAGGACACGGCGCGGGCGGCCGTCAGACGACGCTGCGCCGCTTGCATACCGACCGGCCGTCTACGCTTCGGTAGTGTTGTCGGTTGTAAGGACCGGGTCAGCGGTTTTTAACTCTTTTTTTGCAGTAGGCAGTGGGTGTGTGATATGTCTGCAGAAATGGGAAAATATTTACTCTTTTTTATCCATCTTAGCAGGATTTTGGCAATAGATGTATAAAAATAATTAAAAAAAGAATAATGGGCAAACCTTCTTAAAGGAAGGGACGCAAAGCCGTGGGTCTAAGGATGAGTTACATCTATGATTGCCAGGTTGCATTAAACGCAATCTGGTATTTTTATTTTGTACGGGAGGGTTAGTGATGGGCGGTACGGACGATATTGTATTAAGTGAAGAAGAATTAAAGGAAATAGAGGAACTATTGCTTCAGCTGCCAGATATTATCGAAGAGCTAGAACAGCATGTTCCCAAGCCGAAAGCGTAATTAGATACTCAGCCGGACGAACTTGAACCATGAAACAGATAAATACCAGATGTTAATGAAATAACACTGATTGATGTGCTTGGCACAGCTCCGGATGTTGTGGGCGAAGCAGTCGAAAGTCTATGTGAGCAAGAACGGTTGACGCGGGAGATTCGCCGACTGACAGCAAGAGAAAAGTGGGTACTTGAAATGCGGTTCGGCATACCTGATGGCAGTCGGAAGACACAGCGGGATATTGCTAAAATTTTAGGGATATCCCGCAGTTATGTCAGTAGAATAGAAAAACATGCGATTAACAAATTGGGTAAGACTTTGTCGGTGGATGGAAACCCACCCAAATAAGATTGCCGCACTGCGCTTACAATGACCAGACTTTGGCTGTCATTGTAAGCGCCTGTGTGGCAATTCCTTTTGTTTTTACTTTTGCCATGATATAATTTATGGTAATTGTACGGCAGCCAATACCGATTTTTTCATAAATACTGTTAGTAATGCCCGACCTTGGCGTCGGGCTGCTACCAACCTATAATACTATTGGCTGAGGAGGGGAATTTTGCTTAAGTTATTAGCACCTTGTTTGGTGGTAGACACCTTATATGACATTAATCTGGAAAAACTCAAAAAACAGGGTATCCGTGGCATCGTTTTCGACCTTGACAACACTATAATTCCCTGGAATAGCTCGGAAATTTGTCCGGAAGTGTTGGGATGGCTTACCGATTTGGTTAACCGGGATTTTAAATTGTGCATGGTGTCAAACAACGGAAACCGGCGGGTAAGGCAAATTGCGGCACAGTGTGAAGTGCCTTTTGTCGCCCGGGCGTTAAAACCTTCCCGGACAGGATTTCGCCAGGCCGCGCGGGTTATGGAATTGAGTCCGGCGTCAATTGCCGTAGTGGGTGATCAATTGTTTACCGACATATTAGGCGGTAATCGCTTAGGTATGTTTACTATTTGGGTTAAACCGCTGGCCGCTCAAGAATTTATTGGCACGAAATTTACCCGCCAGTTGGAAAAGCTGGCCGTCCGTTTGTTAAAATCTGCCGGACACTTATCCTAAGATTTATCTGACGGCTAACCCGCTCTAAGACTCCCAGCTTCTGCAAAGGGGGGGATACCCCTACGGGCACAGGCGAGCGGCTAATCCTTGGATAAGGGCGACTTAGCTTCAGATGGGGCTTAAACCCCACCTGAAGCTAAGTCTACTTTATCGCATCAGGCGTGCCGTCTGCTACTGACTATAGGCCGGTATGTAAAGGAGAACTGTTTTATGAATATAACCGCCACAACTCAAAAAGTTGGCTTGTTGGGCTGGCCGCTCAGCCATTCGCTGTCTCCGGCTATGCATAATGCTGCATTTGCTGCCAGCGGTCTGGATTACGTGTATCTGCCGCTTGCAGTTCCGCCGGAACTGCTCTCCCAGGCGGTAACCGGAGTTAAAGCGCTGGGATTTGCAGGTATCAATGTCACTATCCCCCATAAGATCGCTGTCATGGATTATTTAGATGAAATAGACAACAGTGCCAGACTGGTTGGCGCTGTTAATACCATCGTTAATAAGGAAGGTCGCCTGATAGGCCACAACACCGATGCTGGCGGTTATATCAGCTCCCTCAAACTGGCGGGTGTTGCTGTGACTGGAAAGCATGTCGTTATTTTAGGGGCAGGCGGCGCGGCGCGGGCGGTAGCCGCAGGTTTTATCGCCAATCATGCTGCGTCAGTAGTTATTAGTGCCCGGGACCAAGGGAAAGTTGACGGTATTGTAAAGCTGCTGCCAATAAATACTCCAGTGTACGGCACCGGGTGGGATAGCCGGGATTTTACCGCCGCGCTGTCTAAAGCCGATATTGTTGTTAATACCACACCTCTGGGGATGTATCCCAATATAGCCAGCCAGCCACCCCTGCCCTGGGAACTGCTGATGCCGTCAGCCGTTATCTCAGATCTGGTTTACAACCCGCTGACAACCGCTTTTATGGCAGAGGCGGTGCGACGTGGCCACACTGTGGTCGGGGGGGAAGGCATGCTTGCTGAGCAGGGGGCATTGGCATTTGAACTCTGGACTGGCTGCTCTGCTCCACGTGACATTATGCAGCAGGTGCTGTTGTCGAAATTAAGTAAATAATACCCAATAATGGATTTTTTTTATAAAAACACCATTATTGGGGCAGGAATTTTTTATTTATGTACGAACTATATAAAAATACTCTCTCTAATTCATCCTTCATAAAAATAATATAAAGATTATGAAGTTTGAAGCTATATTTGATTACTTACTCAACCAACGCAAGTAATGCAACCGATCATGCAAAATAGCTATGTTTTGCTGTGCCGGTTGCTTTTTTTCCTTTGAATCGCTTCCTTTCGCTCAAACCTTGGGACAAGCCGTTTAATTATTTTTTGGTGGAGATAAACAAATGTTGAACAATTGTAAACGGTTGGGCAATGTATTACTTGAAGCTGGATTTCTCAGTCACGAACAACTGAATAAAGCAGTAAGCGTGCAAAAAAAAACAGGTGAACCTCTAAGAAAAGTGCTTATTGCTTTAGACTATATTACCGAATCAAAGATGACTGAAATACTGGAGTTTCAGCTTGGCGTACCGTATGTTACTATTGGTACCCTGGAGATCTCGCGCGAAATTGCTTCAGCGATACCTGCCATTTTGGCTGAACGCTATCAGGTTATTCCCATAAGGAAAGAGGGGCGCACATTAACCCTGGCCATGGTTGATCCCACGAATTTTTTTGCCATTGATGATGTTCGGATGGCGTCCGGCTGCGACATTGAACCGGTAATGGCTGCCGAACGTGAGATTATGTGGGCTATCCGGCGGTCCTATGGTGTGCAGGAGTTGGTTGAGAAGGCTGTCAGCAAACTTAAAACAGACGCAGCCGGTACTAGCACCACTGCTGCTGAACTCCAATTTACCGACGATGCACCGGTGGTGAGTATCGTCAATTCCATTATCAGCCAGGCTATTAAAGAACGGGCCAGCGATATCCATATTGAACCGCAGGACAAGTTGCTGAGAGTGCGGTTCAGAGTGGACGGGGTACTAAGAGAAGTTGTTACTTTCCCGCGACATACTCATGCTGCCATTATCTCGCGGATTAAAATTATGAGTGAAATGGATATTGCGGAAAAAAGGCTGCCACAGGACGGACGTATAAAGGTGCAGGAGTTTGGGCGTGACATTGACCTTAGGGTATCAACTTTGCCCACAATTAGCGGTGAAAAAATTGTATTACGGATACTGGATAAACAGACTGTTATTTTGGATGTTAATGGACTGGGCTTTGCCGCCGCAAATTTAACAGTATACCGTAAACTGTATTCTCAATCACATGGCATGGTTCTTGCGACCGGTCCTACTGGGGCAGGTAAAACCACCACCTTATATTCGACTCTTACCGAGATTAGTACTCCCGGCAAAAATGTGATTACGGTGGAAGACCCTGTTGAATATCGCTTAGACGGTATTAACCAGGTACAGGTAAATTATAAAGCGGGATTAACTTTTTCTAATGGTTTACGGTCGATTTTGCGACAGGACCCTAATGTGATTATGGTTGGTGAAATACGGGACAGGGAGACTGCCGATATTGCTGTCAGGGCAGCGCTTACCGGTCATCTGGTATTTAGTACATTGCATACCAATGATGCGCCGGGAGCAGTGATACGGTTAATCGATATGGGGCTGGAACCCTTTTTAGTGGCTTCCGCAGTACTGGGGATAGTTGCCCAGCGGCTGGTGCGGGTAATTTGTCCGGATTGCAAACAACAATATACACCGGCAACTGAGTCGCCAGAGTGGCATTTTCTGCTGGCAAATGGTTTTAAAGACAGGCCTGGCTTGTACCGGGGTGTTGGCTGCCCGCGCTGCAGCCATACCGGCTATCTTGGACGTATGGCCATCCATGAAGTGATGACTGTCAGTCCGGCGGTGCGCGAGGCCATCAACCGGCGGGTATCGAGCAACATTTTAGGAAATATTGCCGCCGCGGAAGGCATGGAACCAATGTGCCAGGATGGTATTGCCAAAGCAGTCAGCGGGCTAACTACCATATCTGAGGTTATGCGGGTTGCTTACTCTGGCCAGGAGTAGAGGGAAAAACATGAAGACTATAGATAGTCTGTTAGAAGCAGCAGTATTGGCTCAGGCCTCAGATATTCATCTTACGGTGGGGATTTCCCCGATTTTTAGAGTAGGAGGCAGTTTGCAAGGCACCCGGTATCCCAAACTCGCAGCTAAAGATACTGAATTCATGGTTAGGGAGATTACCACTCAGGAACAGCAAGACAAGCTTCAGGCTTTGGGAGAGATTGATTTCGCCTATAGTATTGCTGGTTTGAGCCGTTTTCGGGTCAATGTTTTTAAACAGCGTGGTTCCCTGGCGGTTGCTATTCGCGTGGTGAGCGAGCAGGTACCTACTTTAGAGCAGCTTGGCCACCCGGAAGTGCTCAAAACCCTGGCGCGCAAACCACGGGGGCTGGTGCTTGCCGCCGGGCCTACCGGCAGCGGCAAGTCAACTACTTTAGCCGCTATGCTTGATCTAATTAACACCGAGCGGGCTTGTCATATCATTACCTTGGAAGACCCTATTGAATATTTGCATAATCATAAAAAAAGTATTATTAACCAACGCCAAATTCATGTAGACACCCGGTCGTTTGTAAGCGCTCTCCGGGCAGCACTGCGGGAAGACCCGGATGTTATTCTGGTAGGTGAGTTGCGTGATGCGGAGACCATTGGCACTGCGCTGACAGCTGCTGAAACCGGACATTTGGTGCTGGCTACTTTACATACCGGTGATGCTGCCCAGAGCATTGACCGCATCATTGACGTTTTCCCTCCTTACCAGCAGCAGCAAATCAGGATTCAGTTGTCACTCACATTGCAGGGGATTGTAGCGCAGCAGCTAGTGCCCAACCGTGATGCTGCCGGGCGGACAGCCGCCATGGAGGTCTTGGTGGCGACACCGGCGGTGCGCAATATTATCCGTGAAGGCAAAACCCACCAGCTTATATCGGTTATTCAGACCGGAGCTAAAAGCGGGATGCAGGCTATGGATATGTCACTGCGTGATTTGTATCGCAAGGGTATCGTAACTTATGAGGAAGCTCTTGCGCGGGCTATAGACCAGGAGACCTTTATCCGTTTGGCAAATGGTTAAATGTATATTCGCTAAACATAGAGGTGTATTTAGAAGTGATAAAAACATATAGCTATAAGGCCAAAGCCCGAACCGGTCAAGTGTTGACAGGCAGTATCATGGCCGAAAACGAGGCGGCAGTAGCTGCCTATATCCGGGATAAAGGTTATTTTGTCACCCAAATCAAAGTACAGAAATCAGCATCCACTATTGGTGCGATGTTAGATAAGCTGCAGTTGGTTAGTATAAAAGATTTAGCCGTTTTTTGTCGCCAGTTTTCGACAATGGTGGATGCCGGGCTGTCCTTATTAGCCTGTCTCAGCATCATGATTGAACAGACCTATAATCCTAAACTCAAAGCTGCCCTAAAAATCATTTATAAAAAGGTACAAGCAGGTGAAACTCTGTCCAGGGCTATGGCCGGGCATGCCATTATTTTCCCTGATATTATGATTAATATGGTGGAAGCCGGGGAAGTTGGCGGTGTGCTTGACGAGATGCTAAGCAGGCTGGCAATTCACTTCGAACAAGAGCACAAACTTAATGAACGGGTCAAATCGGCGTTGGTTTATCCGGCAGTGGTTGTAGGTATTGCGTTAATAACTGTTAGCTTTATTCTGACCTTTGTTTTGCCTCCCTTTATGAAATTATTTGAAGATATGCAGGCTGAAATACCGCTGGCGACACAAGTATTACTGAAAATCAGCGGTTTGCTCACCGATTATGGCCTATGGCTGACAGCGGCACTACTGTTGTGCACCTATGGGGTAATCGTATTGGCACGGCAGCAACAATACCGGCTGGTGCTGGATCAATTACTGTTTGTTTTACCGGTATTTGGCCTGCTATGGCGAAAGATGGCAATTGCCCGTTTTAGCCGTACGCTGTCAACTTTGGTACGGGGCGGGGTACCTATTATCACGGCCATTGAAGTTGTGAAAAAGAGCTCAGGCAATCTGAGCATGACAAGGGCATTGACTGCGGCTCAGGCCAGTATTCGTGAGGGAATGGGGCTGGCAATGCCACTAAGGGCTAGTAACGTGTTTACCCCTATGGTGGTACAGATGGTAGCCGTTGGTGAAGAAACAGGCGAACTGGATAAGATGTTAGAGAAGATCGCCGATTTTTATGATAGTGATGTTGAGGATATGGTTAGCAGGCTGAGTAGTATGCTGGAGCCGGTATTGATTGGAATTGTGGGGATGATTATTGGGTTTATTGTGATTTCGGTGATGCTGCCGATATTTGATGTGCTTACTAATTTTAATCAATCTTATAATTGACAGAGGGTTGAAATAAATGCTTATGAACAGCAGAAACAATATAAAAAGTCAAAAAGGCTTTACTTTAATTGAATTATTGGTAGTGATCGCCATTATCGGGATTTTGGCTGCCATTGCCGTTCCTAAATTTACCAGTGCTACCGACAGTGCAACCAAGGCAAGAATTCAGGCTGATTTGCGGAGTATCGACAGCGCAATTGCCCAGCATTATGCTGCCACAGGCGTATTTGCCACAGATATTGCTACCTTATCGCCTTATTTTATCTCAACAGTGAAGAGCGGAGAACAAAGCTTTAAGTATCAGGACAAGAAAGTTATTTATGGTATTGATGGTGGACGGGCGTTTGCGACTGTGGAAGCCACAGCCAAGTCGTATTATGCAGACTGGAGCGAAAAATCATAAGCGATTGTTAGGACTATTGCTGTATTGAGCAGCAAAATAATCAGCTGCTTTAACTATATGGGTTGATAGGGGTATTTAGTTGTTAAGTATGTTCATGTTTTTTATTGGTTCTGTTATCGGCAGCTTTCTCAATGTTTGTATCTATCGCTTACCGCAAAACGAGTCTGTAGTTACTCCGCCTTCGCATTGTCTTCAATGCAACACCCTGCTTACAGTTCGGGATTTAATTCCTATAATGAGCTATCTGCTTTTGGGCGGCAAATGCCGTTATTGTGGCAAGCCCTATTCGCCACGCTATGCGGTGGTTGAGTTGCTTACCGGATTATTATTCTTTTGGTGTTTCTTGTGTTTTGGCGCAGGGCTTGAACTGGTTATAGCTCTGATGTTTACTTCATTTCTGGTCATTATTGCCTTCATTGACTATGATCATCAGCTTATTTTGGATAAAGTGCTTGTCTGGTTTGCCGGAGCCGGTGTTGTTGCCAAGCTATATACCGGTTATCCCCTTATTGGGGATATGCTTCTTGCTGCTGTTACCGGCGGGGGAGTCTTACTTTTTCTCGCCCTAATTACGCGCGGCGGTATGGGCGATGGGGATATCAAGCTTGTTGCAGCTCTTGGTTTGTGGCTGGGGTTAGAACCCACCATGCTGACCTTATTTTTAGCTTTTGTCCTGGGCGGTCTGAGCAGCGTCTTGCTTTTGCTGTTCAAACTGAAAACCCGCAAAGATTTTATTCCCTTTGCCCCTTTTATTGCTATTGCCGGTTTTATCAGTGCTTTATACGGAGTTGAGATTATCCAATGGTATTTTCAATTTTTGCCATAAAGAAGAAAATTTGTCTAAAGCCGTCTGGTCAAAGCGGCTTTACTTTTATAGAAATGCTGATGGTGCTTGCCATCCTTGCGCTGGTGACCGCATTAGCTGTCCCGAAACTGGGAGATTCGACAGCCAGACGGGAAATGGATAGTGCGTCAAGGCAATTAGCGGCCGATCTGCGCTGGATGCAGCAATTGACAATTAATAGCGGCGGCGAAGCTATCCCCAGGATGGTTTTTGCTTCGGCCGAGCCTTATCAATACAGTGTGATGGTGAGTGGTCACAGTGTAAAATCTGTTAGGCTGCCGGCCAGTGTTTTTGTGGTTAATGCTGTTGTATCTTTTAATGTAAACGGACTTCCGGTTTTGCCCCACGGTATGGGGACGACCATTAAATTAAACAGCAGGAAGATAACCGGCTTGAGCAAACAAGTGATCATTGATTCTGTGGGGCGGATACGTATCGAGTAACCGTTGTGACGGGGTGGAGTGAATGTCTGGACTAAGGCGGCAAAATGGCTTTATTATGGCTGAGGTAGTGGTGGGGATGATGCTTACCAGCATAGTTTTATTAGCAGTTACAGGTATGTTCCTCCAGTCCACCAAAGCTGCCGGTGGCGCTGCGGAATATACGGCGGCTACCAATTTAGCGCAAAAACAGCTGGAACTGTTAAAGCTGCGGTCAGATACTTATTGGAAAAATCTAGCCTTGCCGGCCAGCATTGCGTGGCAGGGAACGGCAGCGGCAACAGGTCCTTACTCGGTTGCAACTACCGCTTTTGTCAGTATCGATGACAGCCGCCTTGTCGAAGTGGTGGTGGTGGTTTCATGGACCAGGCAGGGACAAGCGCGTCAGGTACAACTAACCACTTTTTACTCCTGCATTCCATAATTATTGCAGTTGCCGGTTTTACTTGGAGTATTTGGAGAGATGTTAAATGCAAAACAGCATGACAGGGCAACGGGGAATGACTTTGATCGAATTGATGCTTGGACTTATGCTGACAGTAGTATTATTGTCCGGAATTTTTGGGCTTTTGTCTACTTCGCTTGTTTCCTGGAAGTCCGGCATCAGCCGGTCTGAGGTACAGCAGACAGCCCGTTTTGCGGTTGATAGTATGGTTAGGGATTTACGTTATGGTGATAATTATGAACTGGGGAGCGATGGCAGATCTATTACCTACCGTAATATAAAATCAGGCCAGTATGGCAATACCTACCGCTATCATGTCAGTACAGCCGACCATAAATTATATAAGACCGGTATCATTCCGCAAGTTGTTTCGCAGCCGGTGACTGGCGAGAATGTTAAAGGGGCGAACTACATTATTCTTAACCCGGATAATCAAGCCCTGTTTAGGCAGCCTGATCCCAGCAAACCTGATACGATAACCATAACGGTGGAAGCAAAGGATACTGTTACCGGGCATAGTTTCGTGCTTTATTCGGCAGTTACCAGTTTGACGCAGACCTTTAAGTGATAATGCCAAAGTAAGAATTGCTTCAGGTGGAGCTTTAACTCTATCTGAAGCAATTATCACGCTTATTTGATAAAGAAAACACGGCTTGCGCCAAGCCTTTGGCGCGACAGTGGAAGCCGATGTTGATCCTGTTTTTATGAAAGTTATACACTTTCTGTCAGGATGAAAGAAACAGAGGTGATGCTCTTGCTGTTTACGCGACGCTTATCGCCGGAACGCGGTTCGGTTACGCTGATGGTGATCATTGTCATGACCTTGCTTTTAGGCTTAGGCGGAGCCTTTATCTCACTTAGTTCGACTGAAGTGGATCTAAGCAAAGATTATCGCAATGGAGTTGCTGCTCAATATCTCGCTGAAGCAGGAGTTCAGTGGGCTATTGTCAAATTAAAAACAGAGACTGATTTTGTGGCAAAAACCGGAATTCCTCCAGGGGTTATCAAGACTTCTGCCATTAAAAATGAGGGAACTCCTACAGCAGGCAGCTATACTGTCAAGGTAACGGGTTCGGGGACAGGCCGCATTATTACTTCAACCGGGACAGTTGGCAGTGGTAAAACAGCTGCCAAACGGCAGGTAATACTCCGGGTTACGCCACCTGCTGCAAGTACGTCCGGCTTATCTATAGATTCGTATAGCAACTATTAAACAGTGGGAGGGATCTTTGTGGAACTTAAAAACTTTATGGAAGACTTAGTTTGGCAACAGCTTGATGAAGTCATTGAAAACCATAAACATGCCTGCAGGTGTGAACAATGCCGCTTTGACACCGCTGCCCTGGCTTTGAACCTTTTGCCGCCTCATTATGTCGTAAGCGCACGGGGGGAAACGTTTAGCAAGGCAAAGTCACTGGAACAGCAATTTAATGTTGATATTCTTACCGCCATTAGTCAGGCTATTCAGATTGTGTCCAGCCGGCCGCGTCATGAATCTAAAAAAGCTTAAAAAGCATCTGGTTCACTGGCTTGGTGGGCAGTCCCAAAATATTGTGGGTCTTGACATTGGCACCGGACAGGTCAAGGCGGCAGAGCTATCCTTACATAGCGGACACCCGGTACTTAAAGCCGCAGGCTTGATTGCTTTGCCTGAACATGTGGTAGAGGACGGGTATGTGCTTGAGCGCGAGGCACTGGCAGATAGTATTCGCCGACTGTTGGCCACCAGTGGAATTTCCTCCCGGGACGTGATTGCAGCAGTAGCCGGCAGAGCAGTATTTGTCCGGGAAATCATTTTTCCGGTTATGACTAAGGAAGAACTTAAAGCGGCCGTCAGATGGGATATGGAGAAGTATGTGCCTTACGAGCCTGACAGTTACTATTATGACTTTGCCGTAATTGGGCCGGGGAAAGATGAAGCAGAGCTCAAGGTGCTGCTGGTGGCAGCACCTCATGAGCTTGTTAACACCTTAGCTGACGCGTTGGCAGCGGCTGGGTGCAAACTGTTAGCCATCGATATTGAACCATTGGCTGTATTTCGAACATTGCATGACGTGAAAAATGCCATGGTTATTGATATTGGCACAACTGTTTCTCAAATTAGTGTTTTTCAGGGTGAAAGTCCGGCAGTTACCAGACTTGTTCCGATCGGCGGCCGCAAGTTTACTGAAGTCATTATGCAGACAACAGAGCTTGAATATCCAGAGGCTGAACGATTGAAACAACAGACCGGCATGTTGAAGTGCCGTGATTTCAAAGGCGAATTGTCTATGGCGCACCAGCGTCTCCAATTGCTCGCCAGTGAACTTGGGCGTGAAGTAGAGCGTACGGTCGAGTATTATCAGGCACAAAACCGGGAAACTGTACTTGACAGAATCTATCTTACCGGCGGTGGGTCAAAGCTGGATAATCTGCCGGAATATTTAGCTGCGCAATTAGGGGACATTCAGGTGCTGCGGCATAACCCGCTCAGCGTGTTAACTCCGGCTGCTTCGCTGGATAGAGAGTATTTGCATGGCTTGGCGCCACAGCTGGCGGTTGCGATTGGCCTTGCTTTGCACGGAGGAATGGATGTTAACTATTAATCTGCTGCCGCCTGCCAGGAGACGCTCAAAATGGCCTTTGAAAAAGCTGGCACTGGTTACCGGCGGAGTCTTTACCACTTTGGTTTTGGGAATAATCCTTTTTAATACTTATAAAATATGGGCATTGGAACAGCAATTGGCAGCTTTGAGCCAGCAATATGAGCTGTTACGCCCAACCCAGGAAAAAATGCAATTGGTCATAGATAAACAACGTCTGATTAATGAAAAACATGCAGTTCTGCTTAACATAACGGCTGAACAGACTTCGTGGAATGCCATCGTAGTGCATTTTGGCGTGATAACGCCGCCGCAAATATGGCTTTCCGAACTAAGTGCCGGGGAGCAGCAGGTGTTGCTGGTAAAAGGCAACGCGGCGACCTACCCTGATTTGGCCAATTTTATTACCCAGCTGGAACAGGATGAACTTTTGGGCGAACCTGTTCTGCTTAAGGCCGAACAAGAGGCTGAGTATTTGTATACTACCTTTGAAATGACTGTGAAAATTAAGGGGATATAGTTGTGACAGGCTGGCTGGCCAACTTAGACAGTAAGCACAAGGTGATTTTATTCGGGGCAGGGTTGCTGACTGCCATTGTCTTGGTCTATTTAGGGATAATAGCGCCACAAGGCAAGCGGATGGATGTCCTTGCAGCTCAATGCCAAATAGAACAGCAACGCATAAAAACTATTGAAAGCTATGCACAAAAGTACCCTGACCCGTCACAACATGTACGGGATATGGATGCGAAGGTTGCCAAACTGGCTGCAAAACTGCCTGATAAACCTGAGATTGGCAGTTTTTTAAAAGAAATTGAACAAGCCGCTAAGCTAAGCCAAGTAAGTCTTTTGGAGATTAAGCCATTGGCCTTGGTGAATAGAAATGGCTATAGGGAGATTCCGATAGAAATCCAGCTCAAAGCATCATTTCCCAATCTGCTTGAATTTACGAAAAAAATGGGTGAGCTTCAGCGGTTTAATTACCTTACATATGCTCATCTTCAAGCAAAACAAGGCATATTAGAAGTTAAACTTATAGTAGTTGTGTACAGCCAAGGCATTTTTTCCGAACCTGTAGCAAAACAGCCGTCTCAGTCATCTCCGGTAAAAAATAAAAAAAATTAAACAGGGGTGTTTTCATGTTCAGATTCCTTACAGCCGGCGAGTCGCATGGACCGGCGCTTACCGCTATTATTGAAGGGATTCCGGCAGGCTTGGCCTTGGATTTGGATCAAATTAATGCCGATATGGCACGCCGCCAACAGGGGTTCGGTCGCGGCGGCCGGATGAAGATTGAAAAAGATAAAGCCGAAATAACCTCAGGGGTGCGTTTTGGCGTTACATTAGGCAGTCCGATAACTATGCTTATTCATAACCGTGACTGGGATAACTGGCAAGAGCGGATGGCTGTATTTGGCCAGCCACAGGGAGAACCCATTCGGGCTCCCAGACCCGGACATGCTGATTTGCCTGGGGTGTTAAAGTACCAGCGGCAAGACATCCGGGACATTCTGGAAAGGGCCAGCGCCCGCGAAACTGCAGCCCGCGTTGCGGTAGGCGCTGTTGCTAAGCAGCTTTTGGCGGTGGCTGGTATTACCATAACTTCCAGAGTTTTAAACATCGGTGGTGCGCAAACTGAGGCAGAAATGCTGGAGGCTATTGCGAAAGCCAAGGCGGCAGGCGATTCTCTGGGCGGTATCTTTGAAGTAGTAGTTGCTCAGGTTATGCCCGGGCTAGGCAGTCATGTGCAATGGGACCGGCGATTGGATACCCGCTTGGCGGCCGCTGTTATGTCTATTCAAGCCATTAAAGGCGTAGAATTCGGGGCAGGGTTTGCTTATGCCAATTTGTCAGGCAGTCAGGTACATGATGAAATATATTATGAGGGCAGTCAGGGGTATTGTCGTCGCACCAATAATGCCGGTGGTATTGAAGGTGGTATAAGTAATGGTGAGGCCATTATTATTAAAGCCGTAATGAAGGCAATTCCGACACTGATGAAGCCGCTGGCGACTGTGAATATAGCCGATAAATCGGAAGAAAAGGCCAATACGGAGCGGAGCGACGTGTGTGCTGTTGCCGCGGCCGCGGTTGTCGCCGAAGCCATGGTGGCTATTGTAATGGTTCAGTGTCTGTTGGAAAAATTCGGCGGTGACAGTATTGACGATTTGCGGCTGGCCATTAATAATTATAGAATACGGATTAATGATTAAATTCATTATCTATGTGTCATGATGTTTTACTAAGTGAGGAGTTGCTTTGTGGAAAGGCTTAACCGGGGGCAGTGCACACAATGCAAGCAGCACAGGCGAAGCTGGCGGCATAGTATCCAGCTGATCCTTTTCTGTTGTTTTATCGCCGCGGCATCAGGGTATTTTTTCTGGTTGCCGGGACGGACTGCCTTTTCCGGTACTCATCCGGGCTCCTCGCGGCAAAGCATTAGTTCACCGGCAATGTCACGGGCGGTAATGCCATCACGCTATCCGGTACATGCCGTGGTACGTGACCCGTTTGCCGTTCCCCCGGAATTTCAGCCGGCGGCGGTGGCCGCTGCATTACCGTCAGCAAAGAATTACTCAAGTGTTCAGGCATCTGCCGTGTTACCCTCTGCAACGCCGGAAAGTTCGTTAGAACTGACTGGAACAGTGAGTGGCGGCGGGCAACAGGTTGCGATAATAAAAAGAGACGGTGTTAGCCGCTCTTATCTGATTAAGGAGTACATCGGTATATATCAACTGGTAACTATTGGGGAAGGCACGGCCACTCTGCGGGGCCCGCAGGGCGAAAAAGTTTTGACTTTAGAAAGGTGAATTTAATGTGTTGCCTGAAGAAATCAATACTTATAGTGTTATGTCTTTTTTCCTTTAGCATAACAGGTGTTGCTGCGGCTAAACCCCCCGTCAACATGCAGGTGAGCAATGCGGAAGTCCGGGATGTCCTTACGGCTTTGGCGAGTGTCGGCAAGGTAAACATGATACTGGATGATTCGGTCAAGGGGACGATCACCATTCAGCTTACCAATATCCCGTACGATTCGGCTTTTGATTTGGTATGCAAGACCAAAGGACTCACCTACCAATTAGTCGGTGATGTTATGGTGGTAGGGGTTGCTGAACAAATCGGCCGCGCGTTTGGATCGGTACATATCTTTAAGCTGAAATTTATCAATCCGGATTCTGTTAAAGACACAATTCTCTCCATTTTGTTTGGGGCGAAAAAAGGACAGAAAATCACACAAACCGAGGGTAGTTCGGCTGTGAAAACTGCCAATACACAGCAAAACAGTGCTGCCGCCACTGCCGGTGAAAAATCCAGCGAAGAATCAACAGCATTAGACAGGCTGACTATTGATTTTGCAACAAATTCATTAATTCTTTTTGGTACCAATACCGAGGCGGCAAGGGTTCAAAAACTGTTGGATGAGCTGGATGTACCCTATCAGCAGGTATCACTGGAAGCCGAAGTACTGGCTATCAGTAAAGAGAAAACAAAAAATTTAGGAATTGAGTGGTCATGGGAAGCAACGCCGCAATATGCAGAGCGGGATAAAGATGATGATGATAATATTACGGTTACCCGCGAAAATAACAAAGGGATTATTCAATTTGGCCGTAATCCGGAAGGCTATCCTTACGAGTTTTATTACCAGGCAACGATTAATGCACTTGTAAGCAACGGCGATGCGAAAGTGCTTGCCAGGCCCAAGGTTACCACGATTAACGGGCAGCAAGCTCAGATCCTTATTGGTGACCGTATTCCTGTACAGGTGCAAACACTAACTAATGGGACAACAACAACAAGTACCGAGTATGTAGATGCCGGTATCAAATTGATTTATACGCCGAGGATTAATACCGACGGACTGATTACCGTACAGGTTCTTACAGAAGTCAGTAGTCCCACTTTAGTGTCAGATATTAAACAATATAAGATTACCACCCGTCAGGCTGAGACTACAGTGCGGCTGAAGGACGGCGAAACCATGGTAATTGGTGGTTTAATCGGGTCTACAGACAGTGAAGCGAGAAAGGCTGTGCCCTTTTTCAGTGGACTGCCAATAATTGGTGCTTTATTTAAAAATTTTAGTAAAACACACAACGATACAGAAGTAGTCATTTTCCTTACCCCACGTATTGTTAAATAGGCAATGTTTAATTTGGAGGAACAAGTGAAAAACATAGTTCTAATCGGATTTATGGGTACAGGTAAGACCAGTACCGGGAGGTTATTGGCAGGAAGACTAAACCGTCCCTTTGTTGATGTTGACAAAAAAATTGAAAAAGAAACAGGACTGGCTATTAGTGATATTTTCCAACTCTATGGCGAAGACCATTTCCGACAATTAGAACGGGAGGTTATTTCACGGGTTGCGCGTTATACCAACACGGTTATCGCCACAGGCGGAGGGGTAGTGCTTAAACAGGAGAATATGGTCAGACTTAAAAATACGGGAATTATTATCTCGCTCACGGCTTCGCTGGATACCATTTTGGAACGAACCTCCCGCCGTGGCGTACGGCCGCTCTTAGATTGTGAGGACCGGGCCGAGCGGGTAGCCAGGTTGTTTCAAGAGCGGGCCAGCCTCTATATGAGGGCCGACTATACTATTGATACCAGTTGTATGCCGCCCCACCAAGTGACAGAGAAAATTATTGGATTGCTGCGGGAAGGAGGTTATTTGCGTGGCCGAAGTAAGAGTTAACCTGGAAGCACATAGCTATACCATCCATATAATGCCCGGCGGAATCAGTCATGTGGGTGCACTGATGCGCCGTTTGCCGCTGGGCGATAAAGCCCTTATTGTGACCGATGAAAATGTATGTCCGCTCTATGCGGGAACCTTAACTGACAGCCTGACAGCTGCCGGCTTTACAGTCGCGATGGTAACTGTAAAACCGGGAGAGGGTTCAAAATCGCTTACTGCAGCAAATGCGGTGTTCACTGAGGCCATTAGTAAAGGCCTTGACCGTAAATCGCCGATTATTGCTTTGGGCGGTGGTGTTGTCGGCGATTTGGCCGGCTTTGCGGCAGCTACTTATTTGCGCGGGGTACCCTTTATCCAAGTGCCGACGACCTTATTGGCGCAAGTTGATTCCAGTGTTGGCGGCAAAACTGCCGTTAACCATGAACTGGGGAAAAATTTAATCGGTGCTTTTTATCAGCCGAATCTGGTCGTTATCGATCCGACAGCATTGGAAACGCTGCCTGATCGGGAACTAAAAGCCGGTCTGGCAGAGGTCATAAAATATGGTGTTATTGCCGATCAGAACTTTTTTGCTGACTTAGCCGCTGCTGCTGCCGCTTTATTGACTCGCGAGCCGGCTGTGCTGGCGACGGTTATCGGCCGGTGCTGCGAGCTTAAGGCTGAAATTGTGGCCCAGGATGAACGGGAGAGTTCACTCCGTATGCTGCTGAACTTTGGGCATACTGTTGGCCATGCCGTTGAAGCTGTGGGCGGTTATTCGGAGTATAATCACGGGGAAGGCGTAGCCATCGGTATGCATGCTGCCGGACTTATCAGCAAGGGTATGGGGTTATGCAAGCACGAGGATGTAGAGATTTTACAGCAATTGCTCAGCCGCATGGGTTTGCCGCTTACAGCTCCCGGCTATTCGCCACAAGCACTTATAAGTTATTTACAGAGAGATAAGAAGATGGAGAGCGGTAAAATCAACTGGGTACTTATGACAGGCATTGGCCAGGTAAAGATAACCCGCGAAGTTACGGATTCTGCAATTAAGGAAGCGCTGGCGCAGATCACCTGACAACAGGGAGTTACAGCAAGAGAGAGTGCTTCTTGCAATTCTCGTAACCCTCCGGCCATTGCCGGAAAAAGCGTTCCGCAGGAGAAAAGCCGGATGGTATTCCGTTAAGAAATCCGTACTGTTTGAGCGTAAGCGAGTTTACGGATTTTAGGAATACCATCCGGCTTTTCAGCTTTTGGAGGCTCCAGGCCTAGACCTTAGCTAAAGGAAGTTCCGCGCTCCGCTTGGAACTAAGCGATTCACACAAGTTCTAGCGTCGCGTTGCTCCTAATAACTTGACTCTCTGCTTATGGGGCAATGCCAAAAGTAAGCTTTCTTTTAATACTCCAGGATTATCTAATCTATACAAAACTAAAGAACCGCATCAGTGGTTTTTCTTTAAATTTGCATCACAACAGCAGGATAGCCTAGCCACTTGTCGAATAAAAACTGAGGATTTTAAAATTTATGTGGAGGAATGAACAGGTGGCACGCAAGCAAAGGGCAATCATTATTGTAGCAATTATGGCATTGGTTTTAACCGGGATTATCAGCTACCGTATCTATAGCAATGTGCAGGCGGGAAAAGAACGGGCCGGGCGCGTGGCGCAGGGGCAGGCAGTGGCGGTCGAAGTGGCTGCTGTTACCAGACGGGACGTTACGCCTGTGCTGACCTTTTCCTCCAGTCTTGAGCCGGTGTGGAGTGCGGATATTTCCGGTAAAGTTGACGGTCGTATAGAGATCCTTACGGTGGATGAAGGGGATGCTGTCACTGCCGGTATGACGATAGCCGTGCTTGATATGGGAGAACTTTCGGCCCAGGTGATTCAGGCAGAGGGAACTCTGCTGCAGGCCAGGGCCAATCTTGAACAAGCCGAGCTTGATTATAGCCGGATGGCCAGACTTGCTGAGCAAGGTGCCATATCGGTGCAAACACTCGATTCTGCCAGAACGAAACGCGATTTGGCTATAGGCCAGGTTCGGGCGGCTGAAGGCGCGTTAAGCCTTTATGCAAGCAAACTGACAGGCGCTACCATACTATCGCCGCAGAGTGGTGTGGTCACCCGGCGTCATCTGCAAGTCGGCTTTTATGCCAAAGCAGGTACGCCGCTGGTTACTGTGGCCAACATTAGCACGCTTTTAGCTAAGGCTACGGTAGGCGAGGCGGAGATTACCCAGCTTAAGACCGGTGCCAGTGTAAAGGTCAGGGTAGATGCGCTTGGTGGCCAGGAGTTTGTGGGGACAATAACCCGTCTGTCACCGGTAGCTGCCATGCCTTCACGAACCTTTACCGCCGAGATTTCCATTCCTAATGAACAAAATATTCTCAAGGCTGGTATGTTTGCCAAAGTGGATGTTTCTGTTCCGGCGCATGAGCAGGCCCTTGTTGTGCCGGAAACGGCGCTGGTGATGCGGGAAGACCGTAAAACGGTGTATGTGCTTACCGCTGACAACAAAGTGCAGCAGCGTCTGCTTACTCTGGGGTATGTGGGCGGCGGCTGGGCGGAAGTGATTGACGGCGTTAAAGAGGGAGAGCAGATTGTCATTGCCGGTCAAAATAAACTGCGGGACGGTTCGCTGGTCCGACTGGCTGCGCCGGGGGAGGCTCGGCAGCTAAATGATTAATTTATTTATCAAGCGGCCGGTATTTACCACTATGCTGGTTATGCTGCTGGTGGTATTCGGGCTTAACGCCTATCCGAGCCTGGGGATTGACCTGTATCCTGATGTGGAGTTTCCTATTGTTTTGGTTAGTGTTACCTATACCGGCGCTTCGCCGGAAGAGATGGAAAGCCTGATTACAAAACCTGTCGAAGATGCCGTAAGCTCAGTGTCAGGCATTAAAACACTATCCTCGGTATCGCGGGAAGGCGTGTCGCAGACCACGATTGAGTTTGAATTGGGGACAAATGCCAAACTGGCTGCCAACGATGTGCGGGAGAAGGTCGCCGGTATTCGTCGGCGGCTGCCGGACGAGATTGATGAGCCTGTCGTCCAGCGGTACGATATTACGGCACAGTCTATCCTTACTTTTAGTCTGGCCTCCGACAACCGGTCGCGGGGTGAAATCCGCAAAATTGCCGAGGATATTGTTAAAGACCAAATCCAGCAGTTGGAAGGGGTAGCCGAGGTTAGTGTCTATGGGGCAGCCCAAAGAGAAATTCAAATTCTGGCCGACCCCAGCAAACTGGAGGCTTATGGTCTGTCATTGCAGCAATTGCTGGAGGTTGTTAACAGCAATAATGTCAATACTCCGGGCGGGCATGTCAAAGAAAAAGGCATGGAGTTAACGGTTAGAACCATTGGTAAATACAAAAGCATTGACGATATCAAGCAAATTATTGTTCTTAACCAACAGGGGCGTTTAGTGCGGCTCCACGAAGTGGCTGAGGTCAAAGATGCCTGGGAGGAAGAACGCAACTATGCTGCAACCAATGGCATACCCAGCGTAATTGTCAGCATCCAAAAACAATCAGGCACCAATACTGTTGGTGTCGCGGACAAAGTAAAACAGTCGATGCAGCATCTGCAACAGAATGTGCTGCCGCCTGATATCAAGGTCACCAAAGTGCGGGATAACTCAGTGTATATTAGAGACAGTGTGGAAGATGTCATGGTGACCATGGTGTTTGGCGGTTTCCTGGCTGTGGCCATTACTTTTCTCTTTTTACGCAACACGCGGGCAACCATTATCAGCGCTCTTGCCATTCCGACTTCCATTATTGCCACCTTCTTTTTGATGAAGGTGATGAATTTTACCCTTAACAATATGTCGTTAATGGGGCTTAGTCTGGCGGTAGGCATTCTGATTGACGATGCCATCGTAGTCATTGAGAATATCTTCCGCCATATGGAGCAAGGTAAAAAACCCTTCGAGGCGGCATGTGAAGGCACTAAAGAAATTTCGCTGGCAGTGCTGGCGACAACCTTTTGCATTATTGCCGTCTTTGTGCCTGTCGGCAATATGGGTGAGATTATTGGCCAGTTTTTCAAGCAGTTCGGGTTGACGGTGGCATTTGCCGTGGCGTTCTCCCTGTTTGTTGCTTTTTCACTGACACCCATGTTGTCGGCTTATTGGCTTAAGGCCGGTCATGGCGGGGAAAAAGGTGGAATCCGCTGGCTGGAGGCCATGCTTGATAAATGGGAGCGAGGGTTTGAGGCTTTCCGGGAATTTTACCGGCAGGTATTGCATTGGGCGCTGCGGCGGCCGAAAAAACTGGTGGCGCTGGCGATAATATCCCTGTTGGTTAATGGCTTGCTGGTGCAGTTTCTTGGCTCTGAATTTCAACCCACCTATGACTCCGGTGAATTTATTGTTAATATGACGGCTCCGGCAGGAACGTCGATTGAGCGGAACCGGGAATTAGCTGCCCAGATTGAACAGGAAATTTTGGCTATTCCGGAACTGGAATCAGCCTATATGGTTGTTGGCAGCAACCGTCAGGTTTATCGCTCAATGATTGGTGTAAGGCTGGTTAGCACCGGGGAGCGTTCACGCTCCATGATGCAGATTATGGATGAGCTTCGGGTTAAGTTCCGGAGTGTCAAAGGCTTAAAGGTATCGGTGTCAAGCGGGCAAGGCGTGGGGCGGGGCGATTCGCGTCCGGTACAGGTGGCGCTGCGCGGTCCGGAGCTGGACAATCTGAATATGTATGCCAGCTTACTTGCCGAACAAATAAAACAAATTCCCGGTACTACCGATGTTGATATATCCAGCGAACAGTCTGAACCGGAGGTTCAGGTAAAATTTGACCCGGCTCGTTTGGGCGATGTCGGCCTGGATGCGGCAACTGCCGGCAAGGCGGTACAAACTGCTTTTCTGGGGTCAACAGCCGGCAACCAGTATAATGTGGCTGACAGTGACTATAATATTCGCGTCCAGCTTAAGCAAGAACATCGCCTGGGTATGGACGATGTGGCCAATCTGCGGATTCAGAGCCGGAGCGGCTTTATCCGCCTCGGTGATATCGCCGAAGTGAAGCTGTCATCCGGCCCGACGCAAATTGACCGGGAAGACCGACAGCGTCAGGTCATTGTCTATGCCAATGCGGTAGGCACTTCTACGGGTGAAATCCTTGCTCAGGTAAGAGATTTGATTCCGGGGCTTAATTTACCCTTAGGCTATACCCATAAGCTGGTGGGCCAGGCCCAGATGATGGAAAACTCGTTTAATGAGATTGCCAAGGCGCTTATCCTGGCTATCATTCTGATTTATATGGTGTTGGCAGCGGAATTTGAAAGCTTTATCCATCCGCTGACAATCATGCTGTCCTTACCGTTTTCTCTGGTAGGAGCCATACTCGGCTTATTAATTGCAGGCAATACCATTAATATCATGTCGTTGATTGGTGTTATCATGCTGATGGGACTGGTAACTAAGAATGCTATTTTGCTTGTCGACTATACAAATCAGCTGCGCGCACGCGGTGTGCCGACCGTCGAGGCTCTGGTAGAAGCAGGTTCAGTCAGGCTCAGACCGATCTTAATGACAACACTTGCCATGATTTTCGGCATGCTGCCCATTGCTTTGGGCATTGGTGCCGGGGCTGAAATCCGCTCATCCATGGGAGTAACCCTTATCGGCGGCTTAATTACTTCAACTTTCCTGACACTTATTATTATTCCGCTGGTATATCTTTTGATTGACAGACTACAAAATCATTTTAAACAGGCTAATCCTGATACAACAGAAAGAAGCCCAGGCATGTAATGCCAGGGGCTTCTTTCTAAGTCAGTTGCCAGCCTTCGATAACCAGCTTCTTAAACCATAGGAAGCGGCTGAGAGCAATGGTTAGGGGGATGTCAGGCAGGTCGTAAGGGGTATATACTTTTATGCCTTGTATTTCCTTAAGAGAATATTTTTCCGGGTTATGCGGTTGGCCCAGGCGTACAGCCGGGCTTTCTCTTATGTCAATTCAGCAGGAAATGACTTGGAAAAGTTCAAGATATACCGGTTTGCCGCGAGCAATAATATATTCGAGAGCCTGGTCAGTTATTGTCAGCGTTGCCATAAACATACCTCCTTCTACCTATTTACCAAATTTGTTCGGGATAAAGCTACAATATCCTGCCGGCGTACTCTACCATAAAGTAAGGAATTTTGGTAAAATATATTTAAAATATATCAAGTGTCTCATCCGGCGGGGTTATGAAGTATAGCTCCGAGAATTTTTGTTGTCAGGCGCGGCGGAGGAGCCGCACATATCGGACATATGTAAGGCGACGACAACAAAGCCTGGCAGCAAAAAGGCCGGTGATATACTTCGTGTTCCCGCCGGGTGAGGCACTGGCAATGCAGGTAACAAAAAGGAGTTGTTGACAATGCAACAAAAAGTATTTGTTTCGGGGCTTATTCCCCAAATTGCGGCCGAGATGCTGTCCAAGCATTTTGAAGTAACCATGCACAACGATCTTCGTCTTTTAAACAAGCAGGAAATTATCGATGGCCTGGCAGGAAAAGATGCATTATTGTGCCTGCTCTCGGATAACATTGATGCCGAAATAATCGCTTCAAATCCCAATTTGAAGATTATTGCCAACTATGGTGCCGGATTTAATAATATTGATGTAGCTGCCGCTACCTCCCGGAAGATTCCGGTAACCAACACACCTGCAGTTTCCACCAATGCCACTGCTGATTTAACCTGGGGGCTGATTTTGGCTATTGCCCGCCGTATTGTTGAGGGGGATAAAACTACCAGGGCCGGCAAGTTTACCGGTTGGGCGCCATTGTATCATTTGGGCGTTGAAGTGACAGGGAAGACACTGGGGATTATTGGTATGGGCAATATTGGCAGGGCTGTGGCAAAACGTGCCAGAGGCTTTGATATGCGGATCGTTTATTATACCCGCACCCGTTTGCAGCCTGAACTTGAGCAGGAACTGGGGCTTGAATATCTGCCACAGGAAGAAGTCATTAAGCAGGCCGATTTCCTAACCTTCCACCAGAGCTATAATCCGGCCATGAAACATATGATCGGCTCTAAGGAATTGACCAGTATGAAGCCTACTGCGTTCCTGATTAACGCGGCCCGCGGCCCGTTGATTGATGAGGCTGCCTTGCTTACGGCACTCAAGAGCAAGACAATTGCCGGTGCGGCTCTTGATGTATATGAATTTGAGCCTAAAGTGACCGCCGGTCTGGAAGAACTTGATAATGTAGTGTTAGCGCCGCATTTGGGCAATGCAACCATTGAGACCAGAAACGCTATGGCCGAGATTGCTGCTAACAATATTATTGCCGTTCTCACCGGCGGCAAGCCGCTTACCTGTGTCAATTCGCAAATTTACGAATAGAAATTCCGGTAAAATTTCCTTCTAACATATGGTAGCAGTAAAATTCCGTCGCAGACACTATTCTTACGAATAGGTTTTGCGGCGGTTTTGTTTTGCAGGTACCTAGTACCTCATCTCCCTTAAAACAAGGATAGTTTGCGTATCTTTTCCCGCACTGCTTCGTTGTCGTCGCCTTACATATGTCCGATATGTGCGGCTCCTCCGCCTTGCATTGCGAAAAAATCTACGCAAACTATTCCCTCGATTTAAGAAAGATGAGGTACTCGTGACATAATATGGGGGAACTGAATACTATGAAGTATAATGCTCTAAAAGGCACCGCCTTGGGGGGATGCTATTGTTTAATCAGACGGATGAAGTAAATAATTTGTTAACATTAATGAAACTGCAAAACAGCAATATTCATGAGCTAAACAAACTCATCTTAACTACAGTCTCGGATATGATGCTGCCTACCAGTCATGAATTTAATGAGTTTGTTAAACATGTTTCCGAATTTGCCCATTATCATTACAATAGTGAAGGATATAGTCAGGCTGCCCAATTGGTGCAGGCATATCACTATATTCTCTGGGAGCGATTACTTGACAGCCAGGTTTTAGCGGCTGCTGAACAAATGGAACTGGCAATTGGGTATTTGGAACTGGTTGCGCGGGAAAGGCAAATACGGATTCACCCGCAAATTCTGTTGCTAAACCAGTGCATACTATTTATGGAAGAAACTCAACTGAAAATCATCGAGACCCTGGAAAAACTTTTAGAAAACTCACATCCTGCTCCCCAATTGCAAAATTAAAAAAATTCAGCCATAAACAGGATTTTGGCTGTTCATAGGGAATTCTTATAAAGACATAATGCATATAAAAACATTATGTCTTTATGTTGATAAGTAACAGGAGGATGGCAATGATTACAATCCAGGAAAAAGTAAATAAGCTTAATACCATACTCTTAACGCTCAAAAGTGCAGTTATTGCCTTCTCCGGCGGTGTTGACAGTACTTTTTTGGCTGCAGCCGCGCATAGGGTGCTGGGGGATAATACTATGGCCATAACGGCGGTATCCGAATCATCTCCGGCCAGAGAGTGCGAGGAGGCCAGGGCGTTTGCCCAGGCAATTGGTATCAAGCATACCGTGCTGCCAGCTTCAGAGATGAATAGCGCTGATTTTGTTGCTAATACGTCCCAGAGATGCTATTATTGCAAAAAGGAACGGTTTTCCGCACTGGTGGCTTGGTCGCGGGAGCATGGCTTTGACTGGGTTATTGAGGGCTCGAATGCCGATGATTTAGGAGATTTTCGCCCAGGGATGAAAGCCATTGCCGAACTGCCACAGGTAAAAAGCCCACTGCTGGAAGCCGGCTTTACCAAAGAGGATATCCGGGCTGTGTCGAAAGAATGGGGGCTGCCCACCTGGGACAAGCCAAGTGCGGCCTGCCTTGTATCACGCCTGGTGTATGGGCTGGAGATTACCGCTGAACGGTTGCGGCAGGTAGAACTTGCCGAGGAAGTGGTGCGGCAGTATTGTTCAGGTCAGATCCGAGTGCGTCATCATGATACTCTGGCACGTATCGAGCTGCAGCCGGAAGCAGTGGCAAAGCTGTTAGCCAGCCAGGAGTTGTTGCCGGCTATTGTTTCAGGTATAAAGCAGCTTGGGTTTACATATGTTACGCTTGATCTTAGTGGTTATCGCACCGGCAGTATGAATGAGACGTTGAACGAGGTGTAGAAAATGGATGTTGACCATGTAAGCAGCCTGCTAAGAGAATTTAAGACAGGCGAATTAAGCTTAGAGGAAACGGTTGAGAAACTAAAGATACTGCCTTATGAAGATTTGGAATTTGCTAAACTGGATCACCATCGCCTGATCAGGCAAGGATTTGCCGAAGTGGTTTTCTGTCAGGGGAAAACGGTGGAACAAGTGCAGGCTATTGTTCAACGGCTGGCCGAATATAATCATAGTATTTTGGCGACAAGAGCCAGCAAAGAGATGTATACTGCCGTAAAAGCCGTTGTAGCTGATGCTGAGTATCATGAATTGGCCAGATTAATTACTGTTGAGCGGCAAAAACCGCCTGTTGATAGTGAACGGTTTATTTTGGTGATGAGTGCCGGCACCAGTGATATTCCGGTAGCTGAGGAAGCGGCTGTTACTGCTGAAATTATGGGCAATGAAGTCAGACGGGTATATGATGTGGGGGTGGCCGGGATTCATCGCCTGCTTGATCAAAGGCAGCTTATCGAGCAGGCTAATGTACTTATTGTTGTTGCTGGGATGGAAGGGGCGCTGGCCAGTGTTGTTGGCGGCATGGCAGCCAAACCTGTCATTGCAGTGCCGACAAGTATTGGCTATGGCGCAAGTTTTGGTGGGCTTGCGGCATTATTAAGCATGCTCAACAGTTGCGCGGCAGGTATCGCTGTTGTGAATATTGACAATGGTTTCGGCGCAGGCAGGCTGGCCAGCATTATTAATCAAATGAGGTGATTTGAACTAATGGATGTAAAATATAATGCAATTTATCTTGACTGTTTTGCCGGTATTAGCGGCAACATGCTGCTGGGGGCGCTGCTGGACGCCGGTGCACCGGCAGAACTGCTTCGGACAGAACTGGCTAAATTGCCAGTAACCGGCTATGAGCTAGTAATAACCAGAGTGGACAAAGGCGGTATCAATGCCTGTTATCTAGATGTTCAGGTAGACGAGTCGGTGCATGAGCATCGCACTTTAGCTGATATTGTCGCTATGATCGATTGTGCAGAGCTTGCACCTGCGGTTAAGGAACTGGCTAAGCGGATATTTACCCGTCTGGCAGAGGCCGAAGGGAAGGTTCACGGCATGCCGGCCGAAGAGGTTCATTTTCATGAAGTCGGCGCAGTTGATTCGATTGTGGATATTGTTGGGATTGCCTGGGCGCTTGATTACCTGGGGATCGAACATATCTATGCTTCACGCCTGCATGTTGGCAGCGGCTTTGTTCAGTGTTGTCACGGACTTATGCCGGTACCGGCACCGGCCACTGCCGAACTCTTGCAGGGTATTCCCTGCTATCAGGGCGATATTGCCAAAGAACTGGTGACACCTACCGGCGCTGCTGTGCTGGCGACCTTAGGCAATGGTTTTGGAGCTATGCCTGAAAGCTTTGTCAGTGCCCGAATTGGTTATGGGGCTGGTACCTGGGAACTGGAAATTCCCAATGTTTTGCGGTTATATGCAGGCAATGTGTCCGCCTTGCTGAGTGGCCGGGAGGACGGACAATGTTTGGTGCTGGAAGCCAATATTGATGACCAAAGCCCGGAGTTGTATGGTTATGTAATGGACAGACTCTTTGCTGCCGGGGCACTGGATGTTTGGCTGACGCCTATTTTTATGAAGAAAAACCGGCCGGCAACGAAACTGTCTGTACTGATTCCCGCAGATTGCCGGACTAAAGCAGTTGATATTGTTTTACAGGAAACCACCTCAATTGGCATGCGCATCTATCCGGTATCACGGTCTATGGCTAGTCGCGAGTTTATGGTTATTAGCTTGCCTTGGGGAGAAGTCAAGGTGAAAATTAGCTCCCACCAGGGCAAGATATGTAATGTAGCGCCCGAATATGAAGATTGCCGCAAAATTGCTGAAGCCACCGGGGTGCCGCTTAAGGTAGTTCAACATATTGCGTTAAAAGAAGCTATGTCAATTTGTTAAGGACAGAAGGTTGTAGATGGATATGCTAAACGCAAGACTGGCGGTTCTGAAGGAAGGGTTTGCCCAGGCAGGATTTACGATAACGGCGGAAAAGCCGATCAATTATGGCTGGCAGGTAAAGGTTTCCGACGGGCAGGCCACAGTGACTGTTAATATATATAATGGAAAAAAGGGCATTAGTATTGTTGTGGGTGGTTCTGGGTCCCCGCTCAAAACAGCCGTGGAGGCCATTTGCGCAGGAAAAACGCCGGCTGCGGGCGGGGGTGCCGGGAAGGCGCAGCTAATTGCCGGACGGCCGCCAGGCTTTGAGGCTGTGGTTGATTTTGATAATAAATGGATTGGTCTTGATGAATCAGGTAAAGGCGATTTCTTTGGTCCGCTGGTAGTGGCTGCGGTGTTGGTGGACGAACAGACGGCCGATAAACTGGCCGCCGTAGGAGTAAAAGACAGCAAAGCCCTGTCTGACGAAAAAAACCGTGCTCTGGCAGAACGTATCAGGGAAGAGTGCGCACACCGGTTTGTTGAATTGGCGTGGATGCCGGCTGAGTATAATGCTATGTACAGCAAGTTTAACAGTGCCGGTAGGAACCTCAATCATTTTCTGGCCTTTTCGCACGCCCGGGCTCTTGAGAGCCTGCTAACCCAGGAGCCGGCCAAGTTTGCCATCGCCGACCAATTCGCCCACGAACGTTTTATTCAGGCCGAACTCTTAGAAAAAGGTCAGGAGATTACCTTAATACAGATGCACCGGGCTGAGCGCAATATTGCCGTTGCCGCCGCTTCCATCCTGGCGCGTGACCGATTTTTAGTCAGCATGGCCGAGCTTTCTGCACAGTTTGGCATCAGCTTTCCTAAAGGGGCAGTCCAGGTAGTTGGCGTTGCCCGGGAATTTGCCGGAAAGTATGGAAAAGCGGCATTAAACCAAGTTTGCAAGCTCCATTTTAAGACTTTTGAGCAGATATAACTCAATTTGGAAAATTTTTAGCAGGAAAAAAGGAAAACATGTAAAATTATATTGTTAATATTGTAACATATACTAATTATATATCCGGGAGTGGCGTGCGGGGAGGGAAAGCAATGACTGCAAAGTATCGTATCAAACCATATCCGCTCGACGAAGTAAAGCCTGGGATGGAAATTGGGCGGATGGTACTGACGCGGGACAAAAAGATTGTTCTCAGTGAAGGAACAATTCTCTCACAAAGCATGATTGAAGGCCTAAAGTTTTGGGATATTTCCACAGTATTTATTAAGGAATTACTCTCAGATGAGCCTGATATTGATTTTTCTATTCCGGAAACTCTCCAGCAAAAAAAGTTTTATGCTGACTATGACGATACGGTGCATGCGCTCAAAGAGTCATTTGCTAAAATACGCTTTTTCAAGGAAGTGCCACTGGCGGCTATACGTGAATTAACCAATAATTCGATTGACCCGTTGGTTAATTCAACCGGAGTAATCAATCATATTCATATGATACGCCGTCAGGATGATTATACGTTTCATCATTCAGTTAATGTGGCGGTAATTTGTGGCGTATTGGGAAAATGGCTTGGGTTTGCCGAACAGGATTTGCAGGATTTGATGTTAGCCGGTTTGCTGCATGATGTTGGCAAAACCCAGATTCCCTTGGAAATACTCAATAAGCCTGGCAAGCTTACGCCTGAAGAAATGGAAATTATGCGTTTGCACACAATCCGGGGGTACCGATTGGTGTGTGATATACCTAATCTGCCAATGGGTGTGGCTTATGGAGTTTTCCAGCACCATGAACGTTTTGACGGCAGCGGTTATCCACTGGGCGTTGCTAGTGATAAAATTCACGACTACGCAAAAATTATTGCCATTGCTGATATCTATGATGCCATGACTTCCGACCGTGTATATCATCGCAAGATTACACCCTTTGCTGTGGTAGATATGATCCTTGAGGAAATGTTTCATAAGCTTGACCCTGAGATTGGCATAGTATTTTTAAATAATATTCGCGATTTTTTTGTGGGTAATATTGTAGAATTAAGTGATGGACGACAGGCAGAGGTGATTTATCTTGGACATTTTCTGGCATCAAGGCCGGTTGTAGTCACTTCGGACATAGAATACATTGATTTGGAACGTAATAAGAGTCTGAGCATTGTAAAAGTTATCAGAGCTTAATTGCAGAAAATAAATGATTAGATAGGGGAACGCTTATGAAGAAAAAGGCAGTTGTGCTGTTGTCTGGCGGATTGGATTCTACAGTATGTATGGCTGTCGCTAACAGCGAAGGCTATGAACTGCTGCCAATAAGCTTTAATTATCATCAGCGGCACAAGCGGGAACTTGCGGCCGCCGCCAGTGTCGCTCAGCATTATAATGTTGACCGTCATTTGATTATTGAGACAAATATGGATGCCATTGGCGGCAGTGCGCTGACTGATCCTAAGCTGGCTGTCCCGGAAGGGGATACCGGCGCTGCTGAAGTTCCTATTACCTATGTGCCTGCCCGGAATTTGATTTTTTTGAGTTATGCTCTTGGCTATGCTGAAGTAACGGAAGCTGAGCGGGTATATATCGGTGTTAACGCCTTGGATTATTCAGGCTATCCTGATTGCCGCCCTGAATTCATTGCCATGTTTCAGCAACTGGCTAACTATTCTACCAAAGCTACGGCTGAGGATGGCCGGAAGATTATTATTGAGACACCCCTGATAGCCTTAAGCAAAAAGGATATCGTATTATTAGGGGATAAGCTGGCAGCACCGCTTCATCTGACAACAAGCTGCTATCAGGGCCAGGATGCGGCTTGTGGACAATGTGACAGCTGTCTTTTGCGTCTTAAAGGATTTGCTGAGGCAGGACTGAAGGACCCTATTTTGTATCATACTAGGAGTGAATAACATGAAGCAAACGACCCAGGGAAAGAGCGGGATTAAGGATGTTCAAAACAGCTGTGATGAGCGTGGTATTGCTATTCAGAAGGTTGGGGTCAGTGATGTTCACTTACCTTTTTTAATAAAAACCAAGAGTGGCTCGTTCCAGTCGGTATTGGCAAAAATTAAGCTTGCTGTTGATTTGCCCCAAGAGTTTAAAGGCACCCATATGAGCCGCTTCATCGAAATACTGAGTGATTGGAGTCAAAAACCGGTATCCTATCGCGAAGTGGAGTATATGCTGACAGATACTATTGATCGCTTACATGCCATGCGGGCACATATTGATATTCATTTTAAATATTTTATTGAGAAAGCGGCGCCGGTAAGCGGCTTAAAAAGCATGCTGGATTATGATTGCGTATTTTCCGCTGAACTGGTTCGCGGCGAACAATTGGACTTTATGTTTGGAATTACGGTGCCATTTACGTCGCTTTGTCCGTGCAGTAAAGAAATTTCGCATTATGGAGCCCATAACCAGCGGGGAACTATGCGGGCAAAAATTAAACAGCTGCCAGGCAAATTTATTTGGATTGAAGATCTGGCGGCCATGATGGAGGAGCAGGGCAGCTGCCAGGTGTATGCGTTGTTAAAGCGCGAAGATGAAAAGTATGTTACGGAAAAGGCGTATGAAAATCCAAAGTTTGTGGAAGATGTGCTTAGGGATTTGGTACTAACACTGCGCAAGATTGATGGTGTAGAGTGGTTTGAAGTGGAATGCGAAAACTATGAGTCCATTCATAATCATAGTGCCTATGCTGCGCATGTTGAGTGCGTGGAACAATGAAACAAGCGGCGCCAGACTCTTTGAATGAGTCCGGCGCCGCGTCGGTTTTACTTATTGCTATTCGGCGCTATAGTCGCCATTAGCATCATATTTTGCAGTTAATGTTTGATTAGCCTTTTGGGTTTTTGCGTTAGTAGCAGCTGTGCTGCTGCTGGTTTGCGACTGCTTAGCCAGTTGGCTTAATTGGTTCATATCTGCTGAAGAAGCCGAGGTGCCGGCAGCCGTGGAAGAGGAAGCGCTGGTTCCGGCAGTGTTACTGGAATAATCCTTGTTGGCATCCATTTTAGCAGTCAAGGTACCATATTCGCTTTTGCTTTCAGCTTGCTTGCTTTGTTTGGATTGTGTCATCGTGTAATTACCTCCCTGTATTTTATATTTGGTCACGCAACCAGTAATAGTATCAGAAATCACATATCAACTCATACCAGGGATATTTTGCCCCATTAACCATTTTCGCAGAGGAAATAAAATCTTTTTGAGGAAACTATGAAACAGTTAATTGTAAATGCCGACGATTTCGGTTTGCATGAAACCATTAATCTCGGTATCGTTGAAGGATATATTAAGGGCTGTATAACCAGCACTTCAATCATGGCCGGTGCGCCTGCCTTTAATCATGCAGCCGCTTTAGCGGCAGTCCATCCGCAGTTGGGAATAGGGGTTCATCTCACGCTGGTTGGCGGGTTGCCGGCAGCCGAACCGGGACAGGTTATTTCGCTAATTGATAAGGACGGACTGCTATGCTCCAGCTATCCGGTATTTTTGCAAAAATTTTGTTTAGCCGGTGTTCGTCTTGAGGATGTAAGGCGGGAGTTTACCGCCCAAGTGAAAAAAGTAATGGCAGCCGGCATTGCCATTACTCATCTTGACAGCCATCAACATATGCATGTGGTGCCTGGGATAATCGATGTTGTCATCGACATTGCCAAACAGTTTGCTATTCCGGCTTTGCGGATACCGGCCGAGCCGTCCTTGTTTTTCGGTGGTTTCAGGCCAACTGCCGGTAGGCTTATTGGCCGGCTGGGTCTTAGTACGCTGGCAAACTTGGCCCGCCCGAAGGTGCGGCGTGCAGGGCTGGCTGCGCCTGAACATTTTTATGGAATGTTGGCCGGCGGCAGCATGAATGAAGAGATTTTGCTGAACATTATTGATAATCTGCCTAACGGTCTGTCAGAAATTATGGTCCATCCGGGTCTGGATAATAGCGTATTACACCAGGCATTTGGCTGGGATTATCATTGGCAGCAGGAGTTGGCGGCCGTTGCCAGCCGGCAGGTGATGGAATGCCTGGCACAGCGGCAGGTCAAACTGGTATCCTTTGGCAGTCTGGCAGTCCGCCCGGTTTAGTAGCCTGCTAAGTCTGGTAGTTTGCCAAGTCTAAAACCGTAGGCTGAATTGGCAGGGACACTTGAATTTGGGCTTGGTGGCGTACTATGTAGAAAGAATAACAGATAGAGGATGAGCAATATGAAAGCACTAGTAACTGGCGGCGCCGGCTTTATCGGCTCGCATACTGTTGATAAGATGCTGGACAAAGGCTGGGAGGTTGTTGTACTTGATAACCTAAGTACAGGCTTGCGTGCCAATGTTGCGGACGGGGTCAAATTTGTGAAAATGGATATTCTGGACGTTGAGCTGTTGAATGTATTTTCTCAGGAAAGGTTTGATTGTGTAGTGCATCTTGCTGCACAAACATCAGTACCCTATTCTGTTGACCATCCTGATATTGATTGTCAGGTAAACTTGCTCGGCATGGTGAATGTTTTGGAAGCCTGCCGCAAAACAGGTGTTAAACGGGTGGTATTTGCCTCCAGTGCTGCAGTTTACGGCGATGCGGACTGTTTGCCGATTGTTGAGGAAGCGCACCTTAAGCCCGGGTCTTTTTATGGTCTTACCAAGTGTACCGGTGAAAAGTATCTTGCGCTCTACAGCCAGATCCATCAGCTTGACTATGTTGTTCTCCGTTATGCCAATGTATATGGTGAACGTCAAGGCGACGGCGGCGAGGGAGGGGTAGTAAGCATTTTTACCCGCAAACTTCATCAAAATCAGCCGATCTGTATTTTTGGCGATGGCGGCCAGACCAGAGACTTTATTTATGTTGGTGATGTGGCTGAGGCAAATTGTCAGGCCCTTATGGCGCATACGCGGGTAAATAGGGTATATAACATTAGCAGTCAGACACAAACCAGTGTTAACGATTTGATTGCAATATTGGCGGCTGTGGCTGACAAGCCAATAGACAGGAGCTATCTGCCGCCTCGAGAAGGGGATATTTATCACTCGACACTATCAAATCGTGCTGCTCTTGCCGGTATTGGCTGGCAGCCTTATATGCCGTTGCCTGAAGGCCTGCGACGAACCTATCATGCTTTGAATAAGGCAATGTAAATTACTAACTTTTTTTTTGCAGCTTATAAAATTTTTAGCAGGAAAATGTCGCAATAACAGCAAATTTAAAATTGGATAACCAATTATTATGGTTATACTAGGGTATATATATCAGTATCCACACTAGTCATACACTGATTGAAAGAGGAGTGAAAGCTGTTATGGCACTGGCTATTAAACCAAAGCTATGTAAAGGCTGTGGTATCTGTGTGCATTTTTGTCCTAAAGCCGTTCTGGATTTAGACGAAATGGGCAAAATCTATGCAAAAGATCCAGATAAATGTATTATCTGTGGTCAATGCGAGCTGCGTTGCCCGGATTATGCGATTAAAGTAACCAAAGAAGAAAAAACCAGTACGAAAACCGATGGGGGGGCTGCCAAGTGACAAAAGCACGCTTAATGCAGGGTAATCAGGCTTGTGCCGAAGGGGCACTGGCGGCTGGAGTTCGTTTTTTTGGCGGTTATCCTATTACCCCAAGTACTGAAGTTGCTGAAATACTTGCTGAAAAACTGCCGGCGCTGGGCGGTAAGTTTATCCAGATGGAAGATGAAATTGCCAGCATGGGTGCCGTATGCGGCGCAGCCCTGACCGGAGTTAAGGCACTTACTGCTACCAGTGGCCCCGGCTTTTCACTCAAGCAGGAATTAATCGGCTATGCCTCTATTGCTGAAATTCCGGTTGTAATTGTTAATGTGCAGCGTTTAGGCCCAAGCACCGGCAAACCTACATCACCCGGTCAAGGGGATGTTATGCAGGCTCGCTGGGGCAGTCACGGCGACCGTGGTGTAATTGCTCTGTCGCCGGCATCTGTGCGTGAATGTTTTGATGTAACCGTCAAAGCAGTTAATTTTTCGGAAAAGTTCCGTACTCCTGTTGTGCTGCTGTTGGACGAAGTCATCGGCCATATGCGCGAGCGGGTAGAATTACCGGAACCGGATGAAATTGAGATCATTGACCGTAAATTGCCTGCTGTCCCGCCAAGCGAGTATCAGGCGTACAAACCTGAGGCCGATGGCATTCCGCCGATGGCTGCTTTCGGGTCAGGCTATTATTACCATGTAACAGGCTTGGTGCATAATTATCTGGGACAGCCTACCCAGGCTAATGACCTTACAGCTGAGCTCATTGAACGTTTACACACTAAAATTGATAATGCCAAAGAGGAACTGACGCTTTACACCGAGCATTATCTTGATGATGCCGAAGTATTGGTTGTGTCTTATGGCGGATCGGCCAGAGCAGCCATTGCTGCTGTGAAGGCAGCCAGAGAGCAGGGGATTAAGGCAGGTCTCTTGAAATTGATTACCATCTGGCCGTTTCCAGGCGATGTTGTAAAACAGGCAGCAGCAAAAGTCAAAAAGGTTATTGTGCCTGAAATGAACTATGGCCAATTGGCCGGTGAAATTGAGCGGTATGTAGGTCAGGACAAAGTAGTTTCTGTTACCAGGGTCGACGGTGAACTATTTAAACCGGAAGAAATACTGGCACCAATTGTTACAGCCGTTGGAGGTGCTAAATAATGGCAGACATCGAAAAATATTTGCGGCCGTCAGCTTTTCCCCATATCTGGTGTCCCGGCTGCGGCAATGGTATCATCTTGGCTTCTATCATTCGCGCCATTGATAAATTAGGTCTTGATCAGGAAAAGACCATTATTGTATCAGGTATCGGCTGTTCGTCCCGGGCATCCGGTTACATGAACTTCAATACTGTCCACACAGCTCATGGCAGAGCGCTGACTTTTGCCACAGGTATTAAGCTGGCGCAACCTGAACTGAATGTCTTGGTCATTACCGGTGATGGCGACTCTACCGCTATTGGCGGCAATCATTTCATTCATGCTGCCAGACGGAATATCGACCTTACTACCATTATCTTTAACAACAATATCTATGGTATGACCGGCGGACAGTCCTCGCCGCTTACCCCGCTTGCCAGCAGATCAACGACGGCACCGTTTGGTCATATTGAGCGGTCCTTTGACATTGGGGCATTAGCTATTGCTGCCGGTGCTACCTATGTGGCCAGGGCAACCGCATTTCATGCCAATATGTTGACAGATCTCGTCGTCAAAGGTATTGAAAATAAAGGCTTTTCCGTAATTGATGCCATTACCCAATGTCCTGTTTCTTACGGACGTAAAAACAAGATGGGTTCGGCAGCTAAAATGATGGAATGGCAGAAAGAACACGCAATTCCGGTTCAGGCTGCTGCCAAGCTTTCGCAGGAACAGCTTAAAGACAAGTTTGTTATTGGCGAACTTCACCGTTCGGAAGCCCCTGAGTTTACCGCAGAATATGACAAACTGATTGCTCATGTTCAGGCCAAAAGGGGGAATAAATAATGTGGCAAATTAGCTTGAGCGGTACTGGTGGTCAAGGTTTGATTCTTGCCGGTATTATTTTGGCGGAAGCGGCTATTCTTGACGGCAAGCAGACCATTCAGACCCAGTCCTATGGTCCGGAGGCCAGAGGGGGAGCCAGCAAATCCGAAGTCCTTATCAGTGATCAGGAAATCGATTATCCCAAAGCTACCGCGGCAGATATTTTGCTGGCTATGAGCCAGGAAGCCTGCAATAAATATATCGGCCTGTTAAAGCAAGGCGGCAAGCTGGTTGTTGATACTACCCTGGTTAAAACACTGCCGGAAGTAGATGCCAAAGTCTTGGCATTGCCGATAACCCATATTGCCCGTAATGAACTGGGGAATGTTATGGTTGCCAATATTGTTGCTCTTGGTGCATTGGCCGGTTTTGCCGATCTGGTAGAACTGGAATGTTTGACCAAGGCTGTGCTGGCCAGAGTACCTAAAGGTACTGAAGAACTTAACAAGAAAGCGCTTGAAACCGGCTATGCCCTGGGGCAGGCAGAGAGATAAGCAGCAAAATGAACAGCCAAAAGGAGTCTTTCTCAGCGAAAGACTCCTTTTTTTATCCTAACAGAAAGCATAGCTTTCTGTTAGGATAAGGGCAACATCGGCTTCCGCTTTCGCCAAAGGCTCGGCGCAAGCCGTGTTTTCTTTATTACTCTTTAATATTTTCCGCTAAAATCTCGGCTACATGCTTAATCTTTACATTTGGCAGCTGCTTATCAAGGCCACCCTGAATTTGCATCATGCATGCCGGGCAGGCAACGGCGACTATCTCAGCGGCGCTGGCTTTAATGTTGGTAATTTTTTGCTTAAGGATAGGCATGGACAGCTCGGTATATTTGACGCCGAAGGCACCGGCCATACCGCAGCATTTATCGCAGTCTTTCATTTCTACCAGTTCGTAGCCGTTAGCCGCTTCAAGCAACTGGCGCGGCTCGGTATAAATGCCAAGGCCGCGTTTCATATGGCAGGAATCATGGTATGTTACTTTTACATTGCCGGCAGTTTTGACCAGGCGGCCGGCTTTTTGATATTCCTTCGCGACAAAGCTGGTAAACTCGCAGACCTTATGACCGATTTTTTCGGCCCGGGCCTTCCAGGCCGGCTCATCTTCAAACAATTCGATATAAGTTTGATGCCAGGTCTCGGCGCAAGTCGGGCAAGCTGAAAGAATGGCGTCAGCGCCTGTGGCTTCGAAGGCCTCGATATTCTTTTTGGCAATCCGTTTGGCTGTTTCGCGGTCACCCATCCCCAGTACCGGTTTGCCGCAGCAGCTTTGTTCTTCCGGGAAAACTACTTCCATATTAAGATCCTGTAGTACCTTATACACCGACTCACCGGTTTCCGGGAAAATAAAATCAATGTTACAGCCGCTAAAGAAGGCGATTTTCTTGACAGGCTGATTTATTTTCCTGGTTACCTTGGATACGCGGTCACGGAAGGGAACATCAGCCACTGCCGGGAGACTGCGGTCTTTGGCCATGCCGGCTAAAAATAGCGGCAAATGACGGATTACACGGCCGGATTGGAACGGTTTTTGACCGATCGCTGCTAACCGCAGCAGGGTGTGGAATACCTTACGGTTTGACAGTACGTTTTCAACTACTGCTTTAACACCGAAAGGCAGACCGTGTTCCTTGACGGCTTTGGCCCGGAGTTCTTCAATCAGGTGTGGTATGTCAATTTTGCCAGGGCATATCTCAACACATTTGCGGCAGCCGATACAAAGTTCATTGATTTTTTCAAAATCCCCCATACTGTTGAGGAAGGCCGTCAGGATGGCGCCAATACCGCCGGCATAGATGTGACCATACACATGACCGCCGACAATTGTGTATACAGGACAGACGTTGAGGCAGGAAGCACAGCGAACACATTGGTAGATTTCTTTGAATTTATCGTCATGGGCAGCTTGTAAGCGTCCGTTATCAAATAAAATAATATGAAGTTCTTTGTCTTGCTCAACCCATTTTCCGTCTTGTTTGACCATGACCGGGGTTACACCGGAAGTCATTGTCATATAACTGGTCATCAGCTGGCCGGTGGCATTACGCGGCAGGGTGCGCAGGATGGGGGCGGCATCTTTAATGGTGGGAATCAGTTTTTCATAACCGATGATGACAACATGAACCCGTGGCAGGGTAGTGACAAGGCGGGCGTTGCCTTCATTCGTTACCAGCCCGATAGCGCCATTTTCAGCGATACCGAAGTTTGCGCCCGATATGCCCATATCAGCTTCCAGGAACTCCCCTCTGAGCGCTTGGCGGGCAGCCTGAACCATGAACGGAATATCGGTCGGAATTTCCTGCTTCAGTTCTTTGGAGAAGTAGCCGGCAACTTGTTCACGGTTCAAGTGAATGGCTGGCATAACCATATGGGACGGTTTATGACCGGCCAGAGAGATAATCCATTCACCCAGGTCAGTTTCTTTAACATGCAAGCCGGCTGTTTCCAGATCGTGATTAAGATGAATTTCCTCGGAAGCCATGGATTTGGATTTAACAATTCGTTTTACATTTTTTTCTTTACAGAGGTTTATCAAATATTCTTTTAACGCATTGCCATCTTTGGCGCGAAACACTTTAGCGCCCCGTTTGGCAGCTTCTGCTTCAAATTTATCGGCCAGGTTTTCAATATCGGCAACGGCGCTCATCTTCATTTGACGGACTTGTTCGCGCAGAGCCTCAATATCGGCAACATTTTCATAAGCTTTGGCCCTGGATATCGGATAGGCCTCCGCAAAGCGGCTTAATGCGCCACGCAGCACTTCATCCTGTAACTTTTCCTGGATTTCATTTTTTATATTACGATTATTCGCTTCCATTATTGCTTACCTCCGTTAACTTCTTCATCAACGGCAATAATGACAAAACGGCTGGGACCATGTACGCCGATTGTCAGTACGCGTTCAATATCGGCAGTGCGGCTGGGGCCGGTAATAAAGCTGATATAACCGCGGTCGTAGACTTTGGCGATTGTTTCCATAGCTTCTGTTATGCCGGGAACAATTCTATTGCTGTTCATGAAAACAATATGTAAAGGAGGCAGCATCGAGACAAGCCTGCTTTCAAACGCTAACGCATCCTGGCAAACACTGCCTGACTCGGCAATGCCAAACTCAACAGCGGAGATGCCAATATCGGCACTTTCAGCATGCTCGGCGATATCTGCTTGTTCGGTGTACAGGCTTACACCCAGGTCTGTTAGGGTGGCATTAATTCCTGCTGCCTGTTGCAAGGGGCTGTCAACGGCTACTACTTTGCGGGCGTTGGTGTATTTGACTAAATTGGCAATGACTTCTTTGGCTTCAGCCGCTGTTTTGACGCGAAATACTTCGGCGGCCGCGTTTTTTGCCCGGGTTTCGAACTCCGGGAACAGGCTGGCGCTACAAGTACCGGAGGTAAGCGCATGGGTCCAATTTTCACTTACTTTTTTCAAATTCTCCACTCCCTTATAACCGAATTAATCGGTATGATGGTCTGACCAGTATACACTTCGTAATAAATAGGCTAAAACCCTTTTAAAAATTGACAAAAAACGCAAAAAATACAGAAAAATTTTTAGATTATTTAATTTAGATAATTCCTGCCTGGTAAGCAGGAAAATAATTAACTATATGGAATAATAGTACTAATCGCAAATTTGATACATGTAAGGGAATGGGTGCTTTGCGCTTAATAGGGAAGTCCGGTGTAATACCGGCGCGGTCCCGCCACTGTAATGGGGATGCTGCTTAATACATGCCACTGGGAAACTGGGAAGGCTAAGTACGCGAAGAACCAGAGTCAGGAGACCTGCCTGTTCTAACACATGCCGCTAGGACCTACGGAAGATAGGCAGGTGTGGGTACAATATTCAGGCAATCTTTACATGTTGTTTGGTGTTATACCCCCTGCTCAAGGGGGCTTTTTTATTGTCCGATAAAGAAATGCGCAAAGGGATAACCACCGGGACTTGTGCCGCAGCGGCAGCCAAGGCTGCGGTTATGGCCTGGCTGGGCCAGCCGGTGACTGTTCTTCAGGTTTTTTCACCACAAGGAGTCCTGCTGACAGTACCTGTTGCCGAAAGCTGGCCGGTTGCCGGCGGCGGTATGGCGGCAATAATCAAAGATGCCGGTGATGATCCGGATATAACCAATGGGGTTAGGATTATGGCAGAGATCATTATTACCGATAAACCGGGAGTTGTGATCAAAGCAGGTATTGGCGTAGGAACGGTGACTAAACCCGGGCTGGCTGTGCCGGTAGGTGAACCGGCAGTAAATCCCGGGCCGCGTTCCATGATTACCAGGGCTGTGACTGAGTGTTTGCCAACAGATAAAGGGGCTGTTGTGACAATTTCTATTCCCGAGGGAGAGAAATTGGCGACCAGAACGCTTAACCCCATATTGGGGATTGTTGGCGGACTGTCGATTATTGGCACTACCGGTATTGTTGAACCGATGTCAGAAGAGGCTTTTAAAAATTCACTTGTACCGCAGATTAGTGTGGTGCAGGCATTAGGCTATACAGATATAGTATTTGCTCCGGGAAAAATCGGACAGGATATAGCCATCAACCGTTGCGGCCTGCCGGCCGCCGCCGTAATCCAGACAAGCAATTTTATCGGACATATGTTGGAGAATGCAGTAAAATACGGCATGCGCCGGGTGTTGTTATTTGGCCATCTTGGCAAAATCGTTAAAGTGTCGGCCGGCATATTCCATACTCATAACCGGATGGCCGATGCCCGCCTGGAGACAATAGCCGCCTATATGGCGCTAAACGGAGCGCCACAGACGGCCATTGAAGAAATAATGGCTTCGACTACTACCGAAGCTGCTATGCCAATCATCGCCCGGTATAATATGACTGAGGTTTATTCTGTACTGGCCGAACGGGCCAGTGCCCGGGCAAAGCGTTATGTGTTTGGTGATTTGACAGTGGGAACCGTTATTGTGACTTTACAGGGAGATATACTGGGGCTTGATGAGACAGCCCGTGAAATTGGAGGCCATTTAGGATGGAATGTAGGTACCAGGTAGTAGTTGTTGGCATTGGCCCCGGATCGCCTGATTATGTGCTGCCTGTCGTTAGCCGGACGATTGCTCAGGCCAGAGTTCTGGTAGGCAGTAAGCGGGCGCTGGATACCTTTGCCGCAGGCGGTCAGGCTACCAGGATTATTGATAAAGATATTAACGGTGTGCTTGATTTTATTGAAGAACAGCTGGCAAGTCAGGATGTAGTGGTTATGGTGTCCGGCGACCCTGGATTTTACAGCATGCTGGTGGCAGTCAGAAAACGGTTTGCGCCAGAGAGTATTACGGTGATTCCCGGTATTAGTTCGGTCCAAATGGCGTTTGCCCGGGTGGCCGAAGTGTGGCAGGATGCCGCTCTGATCAGTATGCATGGCCGTACAGCCGCTGATGAGGTACTGCGTTACCGGCCAGGGCATAAGCTGGGCATCCTGACTGACACTCAGCACAATCCGGCCTGTATTTCGCGCATCCTGTTAGCATTCGGGTGGCCGGAGGCGGCTCATGTCTGGTTATGCGCCAATTTGTCTTATGACAATGAAGTGGTGGCTGCTATGACCTTAGCCGAGGCCGCAGAAACTCCCGGTTTTGAACATAGCGTAATGGTGGTGAAAGCATGAGTCACAGCTTAGGTATTCCGGATGAGCAGTTCATCAGAGGCGACATTCCGATGACGAAACAGGAAATTCGCATCTTAACTTTGGCTAAGGCCAGCATTGGTGCTGCCGACACTGTCATTGATATCGGGGCAGGTACCGGTTCGCTATCCATTGAAGCGGCTTTATTGGCCAGGCAAGGCAGGGTATATGCCATTGAGCGCGAACCCGAGGGGATTGAACTGATTAAGGCCAACGCCGCTAAGTTTGAGGCCGGCAATGTTCAGGCTGTGCTTGGTTCGGCACCGGCGGCGCTGGCCGGGCTGCCGGCGGCGGAAGTCATCTTAATCGGCGGCAGTGGCGGCAGGCTGCCCGACATTTTGTCCTCGGCCGATCAATTGCTGAAACCGGGCGGACGCCTGATTGTAACAGCTGTTACCGTAGAAACACTGTCTGCCGCTCTCCAGCTTATGCGGCAGCGTCCGGCCTATGCGGTTGAGGCTTGCTGTGTACAAGTTACCCGGATTCAGCCGGTGGGCACCAGTAATATGTTTAAAGCACTTAACCCGATATATATTATTACCTGTACTAAAGAAGGGCAGGCTGCCGGATAGGGAAACAGCCTGGATGAAGGGAGAATATCAATGAATGTATTTTTTGTAGGAGCCGGTCCGGGAGATCCTGAGCTGATTACCGTGAAAGGGCAGCGCCTTTTGGGACAGGCAGATATCATTATTTATGCCGGTTCGTTAGTCAATCCGGCGCTCTTATCCCTCGCTAAAAATGGAGCTGCCATCTATAACAGCGCCTCCATGACGCTGGATGAAGTCATTGCTGTTATGGAGCAAGGGGTTAAAGAGAACAAGCTGGTAGTCCGGTTACATACCGGCGATCCCAGCATATATGGTGCCATTCAGGAGCAAATGGATGCACTGGCACCGAAAAATATTGATTTTGAAGTTATCCCCGGCGTTAGCTCGTTCCTGGCTACAGCCGCTGCCTTAAAGCAGGAATATACATTGCCTGATGTATCCCAGACGGTAATTATTACCCGTTTGGAAGGGCGCACCCCGGTGCCGGAAAAAGAAAAACTGGTTAAGCTGGCCAGCCACGAGGCTACGATGTGTATTTTCCTGAGTGTGCATATGCTGGACAATGTGGTTAAAGAGCTGGTAGATGGCGGCTATACCTACGAAACCCCGGTGGCTATTGTGCAAAAAGCCTCCTGGCCTGATCAAAAAATCTTCCGCGCTACCTTAGGCACTATTGCTCAAATTGCCAGAGAAAATAATATTGACCGTACAGCCATGATTGTGGTCGGTAAGGTCTTGCAAACCGATTATGCTTTGTCGCGGTTATATGCTCCGGAATTCGGACATATGTTCAGACAGGCGCAGGAGGCTAAATAAATTGTGAAGCTGGCAGTCATCTCTGTTACCCGCAAAGGGGCCGAACTGGCTGAACGGATAGCACCGCTGCTGGGGCCGGGGGTTGATGTCTATGCTAAAAACGGGCGCAATCTGCCAGAGTTACATCATACCTATGACTCCTTAAGCGACCTGGTAGCTGAAATATTTTCCTTATATGATGGCTTGGTGTTCATTATGGCGACAGGAATTGTCGTGAGGGTCATTGCGGCACAGGTGAAGGACAAACGCTGCGATCCGGCGGTAGTTGTCATGGATGATGGCGGCAATTATGCGATAAGCCTGTTGTCAGGTCATATCGGCGGCGCCAATGAGTTAACCGGGTTAGTGAGCCGTGCCGCCAAAGCTGTGCCGGTTATCACTACCGCCACCGATGTTGCCGGCTTGCCGGCTGCTGACATACTGGCAGTCAAACTTGATCTGACCATCGAACCGTTCAGTTCGCTCAAAACCATAAACGCCGCCATTGTTAATGGTGACAGGGTGTTGTTTTTTATTGATAAGGAACTGGCTGACCATGAGCGGTATATTGCTTTGGCCACCAGGCAAGGGGTTGCATTAGTTGATAGCAGTGAACTTATCCATCCGGATCAGTATGATGCTGCTGTAGTCATTACCGATAAAGAACTTGCTATTCAGAAACCGCATCTGTATTTGCGTCCCCACAGTTTAGCCCTTGGCATCGGCTGCCGGCGGGATACCACCGGTGCTGAAATTTTGTCAGCCATCAATCAGGCTTGCCGGACAATCGGACGGAGCAGCAACAGTGTGGCTGTGATTGGCAGTACTGTCGTAAAAGCCGATGAACAGGGTTTGCTCGCAGTGGCGGAGCAGCTGGGTGTGCCGATTAAGTTTTTTACCAATGAACAACTGGAACAATGTATAGACCAATATGAATTGTCGTTATCTGATTTTGTTAATGAGAAGATAGGAGTGGGAAATGTATGCGAACCAGCAGCCATACTAGCGGGGCGGAACAACAAGCTGATTTTGCCCAAAACAAAATATCCCAAAGTGACTGTGGCGGTCACAACGGTAAAATATCGGTGGTGGGAATAGGGCCAGGCAGCCTGGAGGATATGACGCCGCGAGCCCGGCAGGCGATTGAAGATGCTGAGATTATTGTTGGTTATGATACCTATTTGGATTTGATAAAAGCTCTACTGCCAGCCAAAACCACCATTGGCACAGGCATGATGCAGGAAATCGACCGTTGTCAGGCGGCGGTAGATAAAGCCATGACCGGAAAACAGGTGGCGGTAATTTCCAGCGGCGACCCGGGAATATATGGTATGGCCGGTTTAGTGCTTGAACTTGTTGGCAAGCAGCCGGCAGCCAGGCAGCCGGAAGTAGAGGTTATTCCCGGTATCAGCGCCGTCGGTGCGGCAGCCTCTATCCTGGGAGCACCGCTGATGCACGATTTTGCCGTTATCAGTCTGAGTGACTTATTAACTCCCTGGGAAGTTATTAAAAAGAGAGTGGAAATGGCGGTTGCCGGGGATTTCGTTATTGCTATTTATAACCCCAAAAGTACCCGGCGGACAAGCCAAATAGAAACGGTGCGCGAAATTGCGCTAAAACACCGGCAGGCCGATACTCCGGTAGGGATTGTGCATCACGCTACCCGGACCAAAGAGGATATGACCCTGTCAACCCTGGACAACTTTACCAAGGAGCATATTGATATGTTTTCCCTGGTCATTATTGGCAACAGCCAGACCTATACCGCCAATGGGAAAATGATTACCCCCAGAGGCTATCACGTATGATTTTAGTGCTGGCCGGTACGCAGGATGGCCGGCAATTGGCTGCCTGTCTGGCGGCAGGCGGTTATCAGGTAATGGTATCGGTAATCAGTGATTATGGCCGCAGTTTGGCTGAATTACCAGGTATTGGCGTTCATACCGGACAGCTGACCCTGGCGGGGATGGAGGAATTCATCGCAACCAGGAGGATTAAGGCAATCGTGGACGCCAGCCATCCCTATGCCGCCAATGTATCGGCCAATGCTATGTCTGCCTGTGAAACCGGCGGAATTGACTACATCCGCTACGAACGCTCAGAGGTGAGTGTCCCGGAATACAGGCAGCTGCATCTGGTTAAAGATGCTGCCGAGGCCGCAAAGATAGCAGCCGGTCTTGGCAAGAACATCTTTTTAACCACAGGCAGCCGCACGTTAAAGATATTCAAGACAGAACCGCTGCTGGCAGATTGCCGCCTGATCGCCCGGGTGCTGCCACAGCCTGAGGTGATAACAGAATGTATCGAACTGGGGTTCAAGCCTGGTGATATTGTGGCCATCCAGGGGCCATTTTCCCACGCGCTCAATGCGGCGTTATTCAGGGAGTATGGCACAGAGGTCGTCATAACCAAAAACAGTGGTACGATTGGCGGTGCCGATACCAAAATATCGGCCGCGATGGAACTGGGGCTGAAGCTGGTTGTCATTGGCCGTCCGGCGATTGAGTATAAAAACCTTTGCCGGACCAGCGATGAAGTCATGACAAGGCTGTTGGCCGGTACTGCTGCGAAATGAGAGTGCCATCTCTCAATCCAACGCAAATTAACATTCGGGAGGGACTAGCATGGAATATATAAAAGACCCGATGGCTATTGAAAACCGCAGTATGGAGATTATCGCTCCCTATTTGGCCGGTTTTAATTTAGATGAACAGGCAATCAAGGTGTATTCGCGCATTATTCACGCTGCCGGTGACCCCGATTATGCCTCAATTATTAAAATTCATCCGGAAGCCATTGCTTCCGGGCTTGCGGCGCTTAAAAACGGCTGCGACATTTTCTGTGATGTAGAAATGGTTCGCACCGGCATAAACAAGCGCCGGCTGGCCGAACTGGGCGGCCAGGCTTATTGTCTGGTAGCTGATGAAACGGTGGCCCAGGAAGCTAAAGCAGCCGGCATTACCCGGTCAATGGCGGCCATGCGCAAATTTGGTGATAAGCTTAATGGCGCCATTGTGGCCATTGGCAATGCACCGACAGCCCTGTTTGAGGTGCTCGCAATGATAAAAGAAAATAATGTCAAGCCGGCCCTCATTGTTGGCGTACCTGTCGGTTTTGTTGGTGCTGCCGAATCCAAGGAACTGCTGCATACCACTTCGCCTGTTCCCTATATCACTGTACTTGGCAACAAAGGCGGCAGCCCGATTGCAGCAGCTTCGGTTAATGCGGTTATGTATATGTTAGGCCGCTAATTTGCTGAATACAGGAGGGTTACCTATGGGCCAATTAAACATTCCCCGGGTGGTCATTGCCGGAGTCAGCAGCGGCGTGGGTAAAACCACCATTGTAACCGGTATGCTGTCAGCCTTGGCTGAACGCGGCCTTAAAGTCCAATCCTATAAAATTGGCCCTGACTACATCGACCCAGGCTTTCATCGTCTGGCCAGCGGCAAAAGCGCGCATAATCTCGATACCTGGCTGGTACCGCCGGCAACGCTGGCAGAAATCTTTGCCAGTACGGCAGCAGGCAATGATATTGCCGTTATTGAAGGTGTCATGGGGTTGTATGATGGCGGGCGCTCCGGTGTCAGCAGCACGGCCGCGGTGGCAAAAATGCTGAATGCACCGGTAGTATTGGTGATTAATGCCAAGTCTATGGGCGAGAGTGCGGCGGCTATAGCGTTGGGCTTTAAAATGTATGATCCGGAGGTTAAGCTGGCCGGAGTCATTATTAACCGGCTTGGCTCACTAAGCCACAGGTTGATGGTCTGTGAGGCCTTTGCCAGACTGGGAATTCCCGTTATCGGCACTGTGTTTCGCAACAACGAACTGGTGATGCCGGAACGGCATCTTGGCCTGACGCCGGTAACTGAGCAGGATGCGGCTGCCACTGTGGCGGAAATGGGACGTCAGATAGCGCAAGAGGTTAATCTGGATGCGTTGCTGGCGCTGGCTAAAACCGCTGAGCCACTGCCAGACAGTGGTGGGAGTAGCGGGAAGCCTGCAGTTCCGGCCAAAGTCCGGATTGGTGTAGCTCAGGACGATGTATTTACTTTTTACTATCCCTCAAGCCTGGAGGTTTTGACTGAGTTCGGGGCCGAGCTGGTACCGTTTAGTCCGCTTGCTGCCAACTGTCTGCCTGAGGTAGATGGGGTGGTACTGGGCGGCGGTTTTCCCGAAATGTTTGTCAGGGAATTATCGGACAATGTCTTGATGAGAAATGATCTGCGGCGTGCGGCATCAGCCGGCATGCCTGTTTATGCTGAATGTGGCGGCCTGATGTATTTGGCGCGGCAGATTATCGACTTTGACGGCCAGGCCTATGATATGGCCGGAATTATCCCGGCAGTATGCCAGATGCAGTCTAAGCTCGAAACAGTAGGCTATGTGGAAACAACCGCATTACAGGATAATGTGTTATGTACCGGCGGCGAAAGGCTGCGCGGGCATGAATTTCATTTTTCCCGGATGATTCCCGATGTAAGTGCAGCAGAGTTTCCCTGGGCGTTCGAATTTACAAAAATGCGGACAGGAGCCAAATATCCGGGCGGTTATGTGTCCGGCGAGGTATTGGCCTCCTATCTGCATATGCATTTTGCCGGTAATCGGCAAGCTGCCAAGCGGTTTGTCGAACGGTGTATCCGGTATAAGCACCTGACCGGACAGGGAGGGAAATAGTATGGCAGCAAGCATTGTTTTGGTTACCGGCGGGGCCCGCAGCGGCAAAAGTACGTTTGCCGAGCGGTATGCGGCGCAAGGCGGCCGGAAGGTTGCCTATATTGCTACCGCCCAAATCTATGATGAAGAAATGCAGGAACGGGTAAAGCTGCATCAAAGCCGCCGGCCGGCCGGCTGGCCGACGTTTGAAGCTCCTTACCAGGCCGAACAAGCCATGGCTCAGGCTGTTCAGTGCGCCGAAGCCGTGCTGTTTGATTGCCTGACACTATATACCAGTAATTTGCTCCTGGCTCCGACTGCGCCTGCTGACCGGGAAGAACGCAGGCAAGCTGTACTGACAGCCATCGATAAACTGCTGGCCAGCGCCAGGCAGGATCAGGCGGAGGTAATATTTGTTACCAACGAAGTCGGAGCAGGCATTGTGCCCGATAATGCGCTGGCCCGTGAATACCGGGACGTTGCCGGGCTGGTGAATCAGAAAGTAGCCGGGGTTGCTGATGAAGTATATCTGGTGGTCAGCGGTCTGGCAGTGGAACTCAAAAAAATAGCCGTTAGTCTGGGGGAGGGTGAGCATAATGGCTAGAGCAATTATGCTACAGGGAACAAGTTCCCATGTTGGCAAAAGTATTTTAACAACGGCCTTGTGCCGGATTTTTAAACAGGATGGACAGCGGGTAACTCCATTTAAGGCACAAAATATGGCGCTTAATTCCTATGTAACCAAAACAGGTGGCGAAATGGGGCGGGCCCAGGTAGCTCAGGCTGAGGCTGCCGGACTGGACCCAGCTGTTGAAATGAATCCGGTATTATTAAAACCTACCGGTAATGCCTGTTCACAGGTCATTGTTATGGGTAAGTCTGTCGGCAATATGTCGGCAAAAGAATATCATTCCGGCTATAGTCTCACCGCACTGGGGGTTGTAACCGAGTGTATTGAGAAACTGCATAATGACTTTGACGTTATCGTTATTGAAGGGGCCGGCAGTCCGGCGGAAGTTAACCTTAAAGCTAATGATATTGTTAATATGCGTGTTGCCAAACTGGCTGCGGCGCCGGTACTGCTGATTGCTGATATCGACAGAGGCGGGGCGCTGGCTTCTGTGGTCGGCACTCTGGAACTGTTAGAGCCGGATGAGCGCGATTTGGTTAAAGGCATTATTATTAATAAATTCCGGGGCGATATTAATTTGCTGAAACCGGCACTGGATTTTCTCGAAACTAAGACCGGTAAACCGGTGGTAGGTGTCATTCCCCATCTTGACCGGCTGGGTATTGATGATGAGGACTCGGTATCACTGGAAGATAAAGGGCAGCCCGCTAAAAACGGTGACCTGGATATTGCCGTACTGCGGCTTCCTAAAATATCGAACTTTACTGATTTTGACGCCATAGCCGGTGAAACCGATGTCAGGCTTAGGTATGTACGGCAGGGAGAAGCCATTGGCAAGCCTGATCTTATCATTCTGCCCGGCAGTAAGAACACTACTGAAGACTTGTTATACCTTCGCAATAATGGTTATGAGCAGGAACTTATTAAGCTGGTAAAAAGCGGCACACCTGTTGTTGGTATTTGTGGTGGCTACCAGATGCTGGGACGGGAAGTGCAGGACCCTGACCATACCGAATCAGACCTGGATAAAGTAATGGGTTTGGGTTTAATTGACAGTATTACTGTTTTTGTCGCTGATAAAGTAACCCATCAAGTTACAGCGGCGGCTGACAATCACAAATTTTTGGGAATTAATTTTAGCGGCGGTAACCTGACAGGTTACGAAATTCACATGGGCCGCACCCAGTTTTTGAGCCCTGTTGACCATGCTTTTAGTATTACCACCCGCTCGGGTGAACAGGTAAATATGCCGGATGGTGCTGTTTCAGCAGACGGACTGGTCATGGGAACTTATATGCACGGAATCTTCGATAATGACGCCTATCGGCGTGCCGTGCTTGATGCGCTGCGAGTGCGCAAGGGCCTGGCACCGCTGGGGGTCGTTAAGGATACACAGGCGCTGAAAAATGCCGCCTATGACCGGTTGGCAAAGGTTGTCCGTCAGAATATGAATATGGACTTGGTCTATCGTATTCTGAATGAAGCCACTGGTAGCTAGTCATGGAACAGTATGTGGCATTAGGCGCGGTTATTATTGACCGACTGGTTGGCGACCCGCGTACATCATTTCACCCGGTCGTTATGCTTGGTACGTTTATTGCCTGGCTGGAAAGACATTTATTGGCTGTCAATCATCCGGCTATGCGTAAAACCATGGCAGGGGCGGTATTGGTTGCTATTGTGTTGACAACAGCCTATGGGGTGGCATGGCTGATCATGGCGGCGTTAAGCGCCATTCATTCCTGGGCCGGCTACATCGCCGGCGCAGTGCTGCTGTCATTTGCCATATCGCCCCGTGCTCTGGCGGAAGCCGGGAGGGAGATTGCCGGGTTTCTCAATTCCGGCAATATGGAACAGGCCAGGTTTAAGGTAGGCTGGATCGTTGGCCGTGATACGGCTGCTCTTGATACGCCTGAAGTTACCCGTGCCACTGTGGAAACAGTGGCTGAAAATATTGTTGATGGTATTATCTCGCCGCTATTTTATGCTATAATTGGCGGTGTACCACTTGCTTGCTTGTACCGGGCGGTAAACACAATGGATTCCATGGTCGGTTATAAAAATGAAAAATACCGGGATTTCGGCATGGTTGCGGCCCGGCTTGATGATGTGTTTAATTACATTCCCGCAAGAATTACCGGGTTATTGATCATTATGGCCGCCGCACTGCTCAGGCTGGATACCCAAGGCGCCTGGAAGGCTATCAGGCGCGATGCAGTCAAACATCCCAGTCCTAATAGCGGCTTTTCGGAAGCCGGAGTGGCCGGAGCGCTGGGAGTAAGACTGGGCGGTCTCAATTACTATGGTGGAGTGGCTTCTTTCCGGGCCTATATGGGTGAGGCCAGGCATGAGCTTCGGCCTGTACATATTGAACAAACCATTCAAATTATGTATGCGGTTACCATTTTGTTTCTTATAGCTGCATTTGTCTGCAAAGGCTTATTGGCTTTAGCCTGAGCAAAATCCGGCTTAATTATGATTTCTTATCCTGCGCGTTCATGCAGGGTGGAGGGAAGCAGAGTTTGAAAGATTTTTTTACCGGATTACAGTTTCTTACGCGTATCCGCATTGTGGAGCAAACCGACTGGTCGCCGGACAGTTTTGGCCGCAGTGTAAAATATTTTACACTGATTGGTGTTGTTATCGGCTTGTTGTTGGCTGGTTTGGCTTATGTTTTCGCCCAGTTCCTGCCGTCACATGTACTGGCGGCGGCCATTATTATCGCCGAAATTATACTCACCGGCGGTTTGCACTGCGATGGATTCATGGATACAGCCGACGGTGTATTTTCAGGCCGCTCACGCGAGCGGATGCTGGAGATTATGAAAGACAGCCGGGTAGGAGCTAATGGTGTAGTAGCCTTTGGCCTCCTGTTATTATTAAAATATTCGCTTATTGCCGATATGGCGCCGGCCATGCTGACTACCGCTCTTTTTCTTATGCCGGTGGCAGGCCGTATGGCTATGGTTATTAGCATCACTTCGTTTCCTTATGCGCGTCCTGACGGCATGGGAAAGGCGTTTGCCCAGTATGCCGGCCGTACTACTTTGGTTATTGCCGGTGTTATCGCACTTATAGCAATCATTCCGTTTGGTATGCAGGCAGCAATCAGTGCCGGTAGCGCCGTATTGGCCGGAGTACTGTCAGCAAGATATTTTGCCAAGGTGCTGGGCGGTTTAACCGGTGATACTTATGGAGCTATTACCGAGATCACTGAGTTAGTGGCCTTGCTGGTGTTTATCATTTAGCATAAATAAGATTCAATCACTGAAAGGCAGACTTTTCTATGACCATTAAAGTTAAAGCACCTGGCTCATGCGGCGAATTGGTTCAGGGAACGGTAAACGGGATCAATTTTTTGATTACTTGTCCGGTGGACTGGTATTCTGAAGTCTCAATTATTCCTGCCGGCAAATTGACAGGTGTTGAGCCTAAAACAGCGGCAGCTGTTGACAAAACACTTGAATATCTTACTGTTTCCGGCGATTTTGGCATACAAGTAGAATCGGATTTGCCGGTAGGTAAAGGAATGGCATCCAGCAGTGCCGATATCAGCGCCGCTTGTCAGGCTGTAGCCCTGGCGGCCACCGGTGAACGGCTGTCTTATGACGAAATTGCTGATATTGCTCTGGCCATTGAACCGACTGACGGCATTTTTTATCCGGGAATTATTATGTTTGATCATGTGCAGGGCAAGATTCGCCGCCACCTGGGGAATCCTCCGCCAATGAAAATTGCTGTTTTTGACGCAGGTGGTGAGGTTGATACGCTGTCCTTTAATAAGCGTGAGGATTTAGCCGGCTTAAATCAAGCCAATGAGGAGCCGATTAGAGCGGCAGTTCATTTAGTAGCACAAGGTCTCATAACCGGAGATGCCCGGCTTATCGGACAGGGAGCTACGATGAGTGCCGTTGCCAATCAAAAGATATTATATAAACCTTGTCTTGAACAAGTGCTGCATATTAGCCGGGATTTCGGTGCTGTGGGTGTTTGCGTTGCCCATAGCGGCACAGTGCTGGGGGTTATGTTCTGCGAAAGAGCTATGGCCGGTCACGATGCCTGTATTAAGGAACTGGGCCGCGCCTGTCCGGAAGTTGCTTATCTGAAAACTGTCCGCTTGATCGCCGGCGGACTTATCATAACAGGAGATGATGGCAGTGAACGCGGATAATCATGTTCATGGCGGCAATGTGTATGCCTGGGCACGGGAGCGTGGGGGAACCTTAAACGGTGTGCTGGATTATAGCGCCAATATAAATCCGCTTGGTTTGCCTGCGAGTGTTCAAACGGCTATAGTTCAGTCTGTTGGTCAGGTAATTCACTATCCTGATGTCGAAGCAGCCTTGCTCAAAACAGCAATAAGTAGCTATTATCAAGTCGACGCAACGTACATAACTGCCGGTAACGGGGCTGTTGAACTGCTGTATGTGCTTGCCCACAGCTTACGCCCCAAACGGGTGCTTATTCCGGTACCGGCCTTCTGTGAATATGAACGGGCGGCCAGGGCGGCCGGGGCCGATGTCGAATACGTGTATGCGTCGCCGGAACATAATTTTGCGCTTGATGTAAAATCACTGTGTGATTACCTGAGCCGGGTTGAAATGGTGTTTATCGGCAATCCCAGCAATCCTACCGGCACACTTTTGCCGGTAAGCCAGCTTGAACAGTTACTGTTTGCTGCCAGACAAGCTAAGGTCATGGTGGTTATGGATGAATCCTTTATGGACTTTATCATAGATGGCGGCAAATATACTTGTCGGCCGCTGCTTAAGCAATATGATAACCTGGTAATACTCCATTCACTTACTAAATTTTATGCTATTCCCGGCCTTAGATTGGGATTTGCCCTTGCTCATCCCAGGCTCACTGCCAGACTCCATGCTGCCAAAGACCCCTGGAATGTCAATTCGTTAGCACAGGCAGCCGGTGTAGCCGCTTTGGCGGATCAGGAGTATCAGCAAAAAAGCCGGGGAATAATAAACTGGGAAAAAGATGTATTGTATGAAGGTCTGAAAGCTTTGCCTGGTTTAAAACCGTTTATGCCATCTGTCAACTACATATTAATAGATACCAGCTTAAGCGGCCATTCGGCAGCCTGCCTGCGGCAGCGGTTGGCGGCAAGCGGTATCTTAATTCGTGATTGCAGTAATTATCCGGGATTATCTCCGTATTATATGCGGGTGGCTGTCAAATTGGCCGAGCAAAACAAAATGCTGCTCGAACACTTAGAGCAGGTATTGAGGTGAACCCATGACGAAATTAATTATAGTACGCCACGGTCAGACGCTGTGGAATTTGGAACGAAAGTATCAGGGACATAGCGATATTGCCTTAACCGATACCGGACTTAAACAAGCTCAAGCGGTAGCAGAGCGCTTAGCTGAAGAAGCCGTTGCGGCGGTTTATGCCAGTGACTTGTCTCGTGCCTATAAGACAGCTGGATATATTGCGGCTAAACATAATCTGACAGTACATACTGTGCCGGAACTGCGGGAAATAAAGTTTGGCGACTGGGAAGGCCTCACTTATGAAGAAATCTCGGTGCGTTGGCCGGGACTATTAGGTAAATTGTGGACAACACCTGATGAACTGCAAATACCTGGCGGTGAAACTTTTCATCAGCTCAAAGCGCGGGCATATACCGCTATTGAAAAAATTGTAGCCGACCATCCGGACCAAACAGTAGCCGTAGTGGCCCATGGCGGTACTATTGGCACAATTTTATGTGCGGTCCTCGATATACACCTAAATCATGTATGGAGTATCAGACAAGATAATACTGCTGTAAATATTATTGAATATTATGATGGCCGGCCGACAATCACTTTATTAAATTGTGTCAGCCATTTTAAAAAATAAGGCTAGTAGTCTGTCAAGTCTAGAGCCAGAGGATTTGAATTACTAAAAAGTCAAATAATTAATAACTGCGCGCGCTCAAGGGTGAAATGGCATTAGCCTGATGAAGCCGGCTAATTAAGCTAAAACCCTACTTTTTTGCCTGATTTTCCGCCTTGAGCAAATGCAGCCGGCATGATAAGATACATAATAACAGAAGACGCTAATGCCTGGGGTATTCGTTAACCTCTTATATGTTCAACCGACTCATTTACTTGGGGAGTTAGATGTTACGCAGCTGCCAAGCCTCCTAAGAGTGGAAGGCAAAAACATAACTAGAAAACGCCCACCTGCTGAGAAGCGGGTATGAACATACGAGAGCACGGTACCGTGGGCCGACATAATTATTTAACAAGTGGTACTCCTTCGTGAGAAGGAGAATTTTTTTATGCCTAAACCTATACTCTCGCCATTCCTGGACAAGCTACCTTTAAGAAATGGACAGTATGTTGTTGCTGGTCTTACAAAATTCGAAAAGGGAGGTGAGTACTGTTAATACAATAAAAATAGTCGCCATAGGCGATTCAATTACATACGGCTTTCCCTATTTGCCAGAGCAATCGTGGTTTTTCTTAGCTTCTAAAGAATTTGCTATTGAGCATGTCAATAGTGGTATCAACGGGGATACAACAACCGGTATGCTGAGCCGCTTTGACCGTGATGCACTTGGGCATAAGCCTTCGCATGTTATCATTATGGGCGGGACTAATGATGCTTACGAGGGTGTTGAGGTTAGCCAGGTCATTGATAACATTCGAGTTATGGTAAAGCTGGCAGTGGAAAACGGTATTACTCCAATTATTGGTCTGCCGATACCGTGTAATGACTGGTATGCCGAAACTTTGCTGGGTGAATACCGGGAAGTTATTCAACAATATGCTGTCAATAATAGTACTGTCTATATTGACTTTTATTCAGCTATGATTGACGAAAGCAATACTGAAATAAAGTCAGGGCTGCACTGTGACGGCGTACATCCCAGTGAGGCCGGTTACAAGGTTATGGCTGGCGTTGCTATTGAGATACTTCGAAAAATGTTCTAACTGCTTCGGCATACGTTTTGTGAAAGGGTATTTTATTTTTTCTGTAAACCTGTTTCCAATTTTGCCAAAGTATACCTAGCTGTGATATAATTGAGATAATTCTATGTAAAAGAGGGATAAACTTTGAAAAAAGCAATTATTGAGATGGATAAAGGCAATGTAATTATCGAGTTATTTGAGAAAGATGCGCCCCAGACAGTAGCCAATTTCGAGAAGTTAATCAAAGAAGGATTTTATGATGGATTAACCTTTCACCGGGTAATTAAAGGTTTCGTTGCCCAGGGCGGTTGCCCCAGCGGCAATGGTACCGGCGGTCCTGGCTATACCATTCCCTGTGAAACTAAAGGCAATCCTAACAAACATGAGCGCGGCTCATTGTCAATGGCACATCGCGGCCCCAATACCGGTGGCAGTCAGTTCTTTATTGTGTACGAGCCCCAGCCTCACTTGGATGGTGTTCATACAGTATTTGGCAAGGTTATTGAAGGCATGGAAACCGTTGACCAAATTGCCCAAGGTGACACAATGAATAAAGTAACTGTTACTGAGGAATGATTTAAGGGTTATTGCCGTAAAATAACGGTAAGGGGGATACTCTATGAGCCATGTTGATGCAATGCTCCAAATGAAAACATGGGCTGTTGTAGGAGCTACTAACAACAAGGATAAGTTTGGTTATAAGATTTTTAAAGCATTAAAAGAAGCGGGATATCAGGTGTACCCGGTAAACCCCGGTGTAAGTGAGATACTTGGTGATACCTGTTATCCGGCGCTTAAGGACCTGCCGGTTGTGCCTGAGGTGGTAAATGTTGTTGTGCCACCTAAAATTGGCGAACAAATTATGAACCATTGTGCTGAGCTGGGTATAAAAAATGTTTGGCTGCAGCCAGGTGCCAATGCTGCCAGCGTAGTGACGGCAGCCGCAAATATTGGTCTTAATGTGGTTGATCAGAATTGTGTACTGGTTGAACTTTGCAACCACAAGTAGGATACATACCCGTTTTATAATAATAAAAAGGGGGACTGTCTAATGGCAAATGTAGTCAATGCGAATGAAAATAATTTCCAAGAGGAAGTTCTTGACACTGCTAAGCCGGTACTTGTAGATTTTTGGGCACCGTGGTGCGGCTACTGCACCAGATTAGCACCGCTCCTGGATGAACTGGCAGAAGAAATGCAAGATCAAATTAAGGTTGCTAAAGTTAATGTTGATGAAAACCGTTCACTGGCGCAAAAATATGGTGTCATGAGTTTGCCGACCATGATTGTTTTTAAAGACGGCGATCAATTGGAAAAAATAACAGGTTATATGCCTAAACCCAATATTGTTGCCAAACTGGAAAAAATAATATAATTTTTTATCCGATGATTAACCTGCTCTCCATTTATCCCGGCCCTTGTGGGCCGGGAATTTTATTTGTCCTGAACGCATATCCACGCCTGTACCGGCATAGGAAATTAGCAGTAGTATTTAACATGGTACTTTTGATAAGCGGGGGATATGGCATGCGAAATACACCGGCAAAAGTTGTACTGGTAGGTTCGCCTAATGTTGGTAAAAGTGCAATATTCAACTATTTGACGGGAAATTATGTTGCCGTATCTAATTATCCGGGTACTACGGTTGATATTTCAACAGGTCATTTTAACTACGGCAGACGGCGCTTTGAAGTCATTGATACGCCGGGGATGTATTCGCTAATTCCGCTGACTGATGAGGAGAAGGTTACCAGACTGTTGTTGGGCAATTTGGTGCCAGATATTGTGATTCATGTTATTGATGCAAAAAACATCCGGCGGATGCTGCCGCTGACCCTTCAGCTTATTGATGCCGGCTTGCCTGTAATCCTTAACTTGAATATTATGGATGAAGCCCGGGATTTGGGGATGTTAATTGACAGGCTGCTATTGGAAAAAATACTCGGAATCCCGGTTATCACTACATCGGCTGTGGAAAGGACAGGGCTGGAAACACTGAAACAAGGAGTTGGCAATTATCAGCGGACTAAGCCGAAGGTTTTTAGCCTGAACGAAGAGTTTGAACAGGCAATTGCCAGTATTAGCAGCAGATTAACCCGGCAATATGGTTTTAGTAAGCGGATAACTGCGCTCTTGTTACTGCAGGGTGATACTATGATGTCAGATATTGCCCGGTCGGAGGCAGCCTGGCCGGAAATCGCCGATACCATCAAGCAGCTGTCAGGACAAAAAAAAGGCAGCCTTGAGGCTAGCGCGGCGGCATTGCGGCAGGAGGTTACCGATAAGATTATCAGTAAGGTGGTTAAGCAGGCGAGTTTTGAACGCCGGCCGACAGAAAGGCTGGCAGGCTGGCTGGGCAAAATAACCAGACAACCGGTAAGCGGGATTCCTATCCTTTGCCTGGTACTTTACTTTGGCTTATATCAATTTGTTGGGAAGTTTGGTGCCGGTTATCTTGTCGATTATCTTAACAATAGCGTATTTATACCGCTGATTAATCCGATAGCCGAGCAGCTTGTTGGCAGCAGTATTCCGTGGGAGTGGGCACAAGGGCTGCTGGTAGGGGAATACGGCATTTTTACCATGGGATTTCGCTATGCATTAGCAATTATTTTACCAATTGTCGGGACATTTTTTTTGATGTTTGCGGTATTGGAAGATACCGGCTATTTGCCAAGACTGGCCATGCTGGTGGATGCCGTCTTCCGGTATTTTGGCTTAAATGGCAGGGCTGTCATCCCGCTGACTTTGGGATTAGGCTGTGGCACGATGGCGGTAATGGTTACCCGTACTCTTGAAAGTAAACGCGAACGGCTGCTGGCTACCTTCCTGCTGTCGCTGGCCATACCCTGTTCGGCTCAACTAGGGGTAGTACTGGCACTGTTATCGCATAATACTGCTGCCGTTACGATCTGGAGTGTATATATGCTGATTGTTTTTATTGCTGTCGGCTGGTTGAGTGCCAAAATTGTGCCGGGAAGTCGCAGTGCTTTTTATATGGAGCTGCCACCGCTGAGGCTGCCGCTGGTCAGTAATGTTATAAAAAAGGCCTATAGCAGAATGGTATGGTATTTAATGGAGATATTGCCGGTATTTATTGTAACAAGCATGGTGCTGTGGGCTGGTCATCACAGCGGGGTTTTACATACAGTAATTACCTGGGTTGAGCCTGTGATGGTATTTGTCGGCCTGCCGCCGGCAACAGCTCAGGCATTCTTATTGGGATTTTTTCGTCGTGACTATGGTGCCGCCGGGTTGTATGACCTGGCGGCTCAGGGCAAACTGACTGATTCTCAATTGGTAATTGCCGCCATAGCGATAACCCTATTTGTCCCCTGTGTCGCTCAATTTGCCGTTATGGTTAAGGAACGCGGCCTATTCGGGGCTATAGCTATGGTGTTGCTGATCATTATAATTGCCTTTGGTTCGGCTGCGGTGGTGCATCATATTCTTAACCTGTTGCCTATTCCGATATAGTAAAGAGTTTGTGCAAACATGGCAGGGATATATATAATGCGTTAAGGCTTTGCAGGCGGGAGGTGTGTTGGCAAAGCGGAATATACAGAATAATAACATGTTGAAACTAAAGGTGAGGGATGCTATGACAGAACAGTCTGTAACAGCACTCAAAGCCGGTGAAAAAGCCAGGATTGTGGCAATAACCGGGCAAGATGTCAGGACTTTGCGCAAACTTACCGTGTTTGGTTTGTTGCCCGGGGTAGAGATTGAGATGGTACAGACATCACCGGTCTATGTTCTCAGGATTGGTAATACTGAACTGGCGCTGGATTATGAAGCGGCCGTTGGTCTTGCTGTTGTCAGCTGCCGGCAGGATAAAAAGGAGAAATAAAAACAGGGCCATATTGCCCTGTTTTTATAATTATGCATTTACAGCTTTGTTTAAATCGTCAATCAGTGCAGTTACGTCAATGCCGTGGGCAGCAGCGCCCTGTTCGATATTCTCGAAGCGGGCAGCAGCGCAACCCAGACAACCCATGCCATAGTTGCGGAATACCTGAACAGTCTGCGGATATTGTTGAACAACATCAACGATGCTCATGTCTTTAGTGATAGTCATTGTAACAGCCTCCTTAAATTACAGTTAAATGGAATATGTTGGTAACATAATTAATTATATCACACTTGACTAATGCTTGTCATGACTTTATTATGAATTTAGTAGCAGCGTGTATGGTGCATGACAACTGATAAGGGCATGGTATTGCCACTGCCGGTGCTTGGCCGCATTACTGTATTAGTATCGTATTATCGATATTTTTTTATGTGTTTTTTACGCTTTTCCACGAAATTTAATCAGCATTAGGAGCTTCCATGGGAAAAATCGCTTTTTCAATAGGCACCATTCATTTTAGCTGGTTTGGGCTTATTTTAGCCACCGCCATTCTGGCAGCATGTGCCATAAGCTGGTATCAGGTTCGCTTACGCCGTGAAAATGTGGATACTTTACTGGACTTAACCCTGTATAGCATACCTATAGGAATATTTTCCGCCAGATTGTATTATGTTGTTGTAAACTGGCAGTTATACGCCGGCAATCCCCGGGAAATTTTGCAGCTATGGCATGGCGGCTTAGCCATCCACGGTGCGTTAATTGGTATTGCTTTAACGATTTGGCTATATTCGCTAATCAATAGAATTTCTTTTTGGCGCTGGGCCGATATCGTTGTACCAGGGCTCGCTTTTGCCCAGGCTATTGGCCAATGGGGGAATTTTATCAACCAGGATGCCTTCGGTTATCCGACAGACGCAGCCTGGGGTATCTATATTGATTACATATACCGTCCATCAGGGTATGAGCAGTTCGATTTCTTTCATCCTACTTTTTTATATGAATCCGGTTGGGGCTTAGCTATATTTATCTTACTTATTACAGTAAGCCGGCTAACAATTAGAAAACCGAGCACACTGGCATCTGGCAGCCTGTTTTTGCTGTATTTGATTTTATACTCGCTGGGCCGCTTGGTTATTGAGGAGTTCCGGCTTGACAGTGAAATGCTGGGAGAGTGGCGTTTGGCCCAGCTAGTCAGTGCCATTATCCTAATATGGAGCGGAACCTTGCTGGCTTGGCGTAATAAAAAGAGACGGAAAAATGGTGAAGTGGTTTAGCAGAGGGAGGAAATACGGTGGTTCGTTTTAGCCGGCGTCAGGGATGTTTTATTATTATGGGACTTATTTTTTTATTACTGTTGGCATCATCCACAATTAGTACCACGGCTGTGGTAGCCGGACACAATCGTAATCGCGACATAGGTGCGGCGCTTGATGATGTTCCCATCTTGAATTATCATAAAATTGATACGCTGCACCATGCGCTGTCTATTTCGCCCCAGGATTTTGAGGAGCAAATGGACTATCTGTCCCGTAACGGTTTTACCACCATTACGCCGGACGAATTGATGGCTTATCTCAACCATGGCAAGGCATTGCCGGAAAAGCCGGTTCTAATTACCTTTGATGATGGTTATCTGGATAACTATACCAACGCATATCCGATTATGAAAAAATACGGTTTTACGGCAACAATCTTTCTGATTACCAATTTGGTGGGACATGATGAACGCTATCTGACCTGGGAGCAAGTGCGGGAGATGCAGCGCGACGGCTTTGTTTTTGGCTCCCATACCGTATCACATAAGGCGCTTACTGCGCTTTCCCGTGAGCAGGCTCTGGAAGAACTGCTAAGTTCGCGCCAGGAAATTGAGCGGCAATTAGGCAGCAAGGTCAGATATTTTGCCTATCCTACCGGCGCATATAATTCGCAGGTGGAGGAAATGGTGAAACAAGCAGGCTATAAGGCGGCTTTTACTATCCGTTTTGGTCAGGCAGGCGCTGAAAGCAATCCGTATGCGTTGGAGCGCATACCTATCTTTAGAGGACAGCAGACTTTCCGCAGCTTTTTTGTCAGGCTTAATGCCGCGCCGGTATTGGAACGGTTTGGGTTGATACGGAACTAACAAGGTACTAGTATTAAAAACATGGGACTTAGGTCTCCATTTAATGGATTTTTTTAGAATCTTGCAGATTATAAGCAGGATTTTTTTTTTTTGCCCAGAATAGTCTAAAAAAGTGGTGTAAAGTGGTGTAAAGTGGTTAAATTTTTCTTATGGTGGTGATGACAGCCGTGTTTATGGGTGAATACCTGCATACCATTGACAATAAAGGACGGCTGATTTTTCCCGCAAGATTCCGTGAGGAGTTGGGAGAAACCTGTATTGCCACTAAAGGATTAGATAATTGCTTGTTTGTATATACCCGGGATGAGTGGGCTATCCTAGAAGAAAAATTAAAAAAGCTGCCATTGGCTAAGCCGGAGGCCAGAGCTTTTGTGAGATTTTTCTTTTCCGGAGCGGCTGAACTGGAATGCGATAAGCAGGGCAGAGTGCTATTGCCGGCCAATTTACGGGAGCATGCTCAATTGGACAAGGATGTGGTTGTCATTGGCGTATCGACCCGGATTGAGATTTGGGATAAAGCGGCCTGGGATGAATATAACCGGCAGATTAATCCTACGGTTACTGCTATTGCGGAGAATTTAGCTGATTTAGGCATTTAATTATAACTATAACCGAAACGAGTGGGTAAAGAGTGCGAGACTTTGAACATACCAGCGTATTATTAAAAGAAAGTGTTGACGGTATTTTTTCTAATCCCCGGGGAATTTATGTAGACTGTACACTTGGGGGCGGGGGGCATTCGGCCTGTTTGGCTGCACAGTTAGCACCAAACGGCTGGTTAATCGGCATCGACCAGGACCCGTCAGCCGTGGAAGCCGGCAAGCAGCGTTTATCAGGGGCTGCCTGCCGGATAAGTATTGTTCAGGATAATTTCCGCAACTTAGGTTCGGTGTTAGAGCATTTAGAGACCGGTTTGGTGGATGGCATTTTGTTTGATTTGGGAGTCTCATCACATCAACTGGATGTTGCTGAACGGGGCTTTTCCTACATGCAGGATGCGCCGCTTGATATGCGGATGAATCCTAATGCCGATTTTTCCGCTTATGAGGTTGTCAATAACTACAGTGAACAGAATCTGGCAGCTATTATTGCCGATTATGGGGAAGAACGCTGGGCGAAGCGAATTGCTCAATTTATTGTTGAAAATAGAGCCAAAAGCAGTATTGAAACAACCGGGCAGCTGGTGGAGGTTATCAAGAAGGCTATTCCTGCCGGAGCACGCCAGGGCGGCCCGCATCCTGCCAAAAGAACCTTTCAGGCTATTAGAATCGAAGTGAACAACGAACTGGGAATTTTGCGGGATACTTTTATCACCGCAGTCGACAGACTGAAGCCGGGAGGACGTATCGGGATCATCACCTTCCACTCGCTGGAAGACCGGATTGCCAAACAGACGCTCCAGGAATTGGCTAAAAACTGTGTCTGTCCGCCCAAAATGCCGATTTGTATTTGCAATACGAAAGCAAAGGTTAAGGTGAAGGGGAAACCTATCCTGCCATCGTCCACCGAGCTTGAATATAACCCTCGGGCCCGGAGTGCCAAGCTGCGGTTAGCCGAAAAGTTAGCATGATAAATTGTTCTAAATAGTGGGGAGGAGCAATAAAGATGTTAGTACAGAAAAAACAAGAACTGTATGTTTATGAACAAGAAGCCGCTTCACCTGCGCCGAAGATTGTGCAAAAAGCTGACAAACAATTGCGTGTTAAGTGTCTGATATTAGTTTCCATGGCGATACTAATTGCTGTGGTTACCACTATGCAAAGTGCTGCCATTGTTCAAGCAGGCTATGATTTAGTGAAAGTTAAAAGCCAGGTAGCAAAGCTGGAAAAAGAAAATGAGCTCTTGCGTCTGGATATTGCAAAATTGAAATCACCGCAGCGTATTGAAGCCATTGCGATGAACGAGTTAGGCATGGTTATTCCTAAGAATGCCTATTTCGCAGCGGCAGCCACACCTTCAGCCGATCAGTCCTTAACAGTGCCTGTCCAGCCGGAGAGTATTGCTGAGCAGATGCTGAGCGCAATCAAAGTACACAAAGCGGAGGCGAGTAAAGGGCGGTAATTTAGACGATGGGGGAGATATATAGGTGGCATCTGTTTCGCATGTTACCATCAGGAAGAGGGTGGCTTTCCTTTTTCTTGTCATATCGGTAATTATGGTGGGGTTGATTGGTCGCTTACTCTATCTCCAGTTTTATAAGAGCGCCTGGCTTTCGGAAAACGCTGTTGATCAACGCATACGTGAAATTCCTGTTGAAGCCAAACGAGGCATTATTTACGACCGAAATGGCCGCGAACTTGCGGTTAGTGTCAGTACTGAATCTGTATATGCAATACCAGCCGAAATACGGAATCCTGAAGAAACAGCAGCCAGTCTGGCTGCTATTTTGGCGTTGGATGAAACTAATCTTAAAAACAAGCTAAAAAGGCGCCAGGCTTTTACCTGGATCAAACGAAAAATTGATGCTGAAACAGCCCGTAAGGTACAAGTGCTTAATATTCCGGGCATCGGTCTGACACAGGAAAGTCAACGCCATTATCCCAATGATAACTTGGCTGCCCATGTTCTGGGGTTTAACGGGATTGACAGCCAGGGTTTAGATGGTGTGGAAATGACGTTTGACAGCTATTTAAAGGGACGTTCCGGCAGTATTGTCATCGAATATGATGCCAGGGGCCGGGAGATACCGCACGCCTCACACCGGTTTGTAGCTCCTGTTGAAGGGAATGATATTTACCTTACCATTGATTTGGTTATTCAGCAGATTATTGAGCGTGAACTTGAACGGGTGATGAAAGAGACTCAGGCCAAAGCGGCCACGATTATTGCCATTGATCCACGTGACGGCGGTATTTTGGCCTTGGCTAACAAGCCGGATTATAATCCTAATAAATTCAGTGAGTATTCCCCTAAACTTTGGCGTAATATTGCCGTTTCCAACTCCTATGAGCCTGGATCAACTTTCAAAATTATTACTACTTCTGCCGTTATGTCAGAACATACTGTAAGACCGGAAGACAGGTTTTTTGATCCTGGTGAAGTGGAAGTGCAGGGACGCCATATTCACTGCTGGAAACATGGGGGGCATGGCAGTCAAAGCTTCACCGAAGTGGTACAAAACTCTTGCAATGTCGGTTTTGTTACTGTAGGATTGCGGTTAGGACGGGAGTCCTTTTACAAGTATATTGACGATTTTGGCTTTGGCCGTCACACCAATATTGATTTGCCGGGAGAAGCAAAGGGTATTACTATTGACCGTACTAAAGCAACGCCGATTAATATTGCAACCATGTCAATCGGGCAGAGTATTGCGGTTACTCCTGTTCAACTGGTTACTGCGGTAGCAGCGGTGGCCAATGACGGCAAGCTTTTAAGGCCGCAGATTGTCAGAGAAGTGAAGGACAAATCAGGGCAGGTTATCAGAGGGTTTCAGCCGGACGTTGTCCGGCAAGTGCTTGATACTTCGGTAACTAAGCAAGTTAATGAAATATTGGAGTCGGTAGTATCGCAAGGTACCGGGAAAAATGCATATATTGAGGGGTTCAGGATTGCCGGAAAAACGGGTACGGCGCAAAAGGTCGGTGCAGGCGGATATTCACCTGACAAATATGTGGCGTCTTTTGTCGGGTTTGCGCCGGCTGACGCCCCACAGGTAGCTCTGTTGGTGATTATTGATGAACCTGTCGGTCTTTACTATGGCGGACAAATTGCTGCCCCGGTATTTGGCGCCGTAATGAAAGATGTATTGCAATATCTCAAAATTAGCCCCCAGTTGTCCCCGTCGGCAAAATCCGGGACGACCGAGGCCCATGTACTGGTTCCCAGTTTAATTAATTTAAGCGTTCCGGAAGCTGTGGCGGAACTGAAAAAAGCCGGCTTGACTCCACGGATAGAGGAAGCAGGCGATAGAATAGCCGATCAGATTCCTAAACCTGGCAGCCGCATGCCGCCCGGCGGCGGGGTATTGCTGTATACTATGACGCCAAGGTATGTAGCCGGTGAGGTTACTGTGCCGGATCTAACCGGACGGACACAGCGGGAGGCAGCTGATATGCTGGCAGAACTGGGCTTTGTCATTAATCCGGTTGGAATAGACGGCAAAGACGGCAAAGTTATCAAGCAAGATCCTTTGCCTGGCAGTAAAGTGTTATCAGGAACAAGTATTGACGTCTATTTTGAGTAGCGGTATTTTATTCATTCTCAGAATTTCAATAAAGATTTTTTGTATATTTTGTATACTATATATAACTGATTTTGGTAAAAATAGTATAATGGGGTTATTGATTTACTAACTTTTTTCGTAATATAGGCAGGAGGAATTTTTATGGCCAAGAAATTAGAACAATTGGTGGCATTATTGCCGCAGCCTGTGGTACGGGGACGGCTTGACCAAACCATTGCTGCGGTGGCGCATGATTCCCGTAAAGTGGTTCCCGGGACTATGTTTTTTTGCTTAACCGGCGTTCATGCTGACGGGCATGATTTTGTTGCCGAAGTTGCCCGGCGTGGTGCAGTTGCCGTCGTAGTGGAAAAAGATGTGCCAGAGCCGCCAGATGCGGCGATAACCATTATTAAAGTAGCAAGCACCCGGACGGCCATGCAGGCGGTTGTACCCTGTTTTTATGATTATCCGGGACATAAGCTCCGGATGATTGGGGTAACAGGCACGAATGGCAAAACGACGACCACGTATTTGATTCGCAGTATTTTACGGCAAGCTGCTTATAAAGTCGGCTTAATCGGGACCATTCAGACTTTGATTGAAGACAGAGTGCTGCCTGTTAAAAATACCACTCCTGATGTCATTGAACTGCAAAGCACACTGGCGGAAATGGTTGATAGCGGCATAGACTATGCTATCATGGAGGTTTCCTCTCACGCATTGGCGCTAAACCGGGTGGCCGGTTGCGAGTTTGATGTTGGTGTTTTTACCAACATGACCCAGGATCATATGGATTTTCACCAAACTTTTGAGAATTATATTGATGCCAAAGCCGGGTTGTTTCGCTCCTTAAGCCGGCCGCAAAACACCAAAACAGGTAAAGCCGCGGTAATCAATTTCGATGATAGCGCTGGTGTGCCAATGGCCGGATATTCATCTTGTCCGGTAATAAGTTATGCTGTTACGAATAACGCGGTTTTAACCGCGGCCAATATTGACGTTAAGTCGGCAGGCGTCAGCTTTGACATTCACGGGCCCTTTGGCAAAAGAGAACTAAAGCTCAGTATTACCGGGATGTTTAATGTGTATAATGTATTAGGAGCAGTAGGAGCCGCCTTGGCGGAAGGTGTTAACCCGGAGACAATTAAACAAGCACTTGAGGAGTTTACCAGCGTACCGGGGCGATTTGAACTGGTGCAGGCCGGGCAGCCGTTTACTGTTATTGTTGACTATGCCCATACGCCTGATGGTTTGGAAAATGTGCTCAGAACAGCAAAACAGTTTGCTGCAGGCAAAATCCTGGTCGTCTTTGGCTGCGGCGGGGACCGCGACCGCACGAAACGCCCGGTTATGGGCAAACTGGCCGTGCAGTATGGTGATATAGTCATCGCTACCTCAGATAACCCCCGCAGTGAAGACCCGGAAAAAATATTGGCAGATATAGAAGTCGGGATCAAAGAAGCCTTAGCCGGCAATCAGGCCGGCAAACAGTATGAGAAAATTGCTGACCGCCGCCAGGCAATTGCCCGGGCGATAGCACTTGCCGAGCCTGAGGATGTTGTGCTTATCGCCGGTAAAGGTCATGAAACATATCAGATTTTGGCAGACAAAACGATTGATTTTGATGACAGGCAGGCAGCCCGTGAAATTATCAGGGAGATGAAAAAGAATGGCTGATTTTACATTGCCAGAGGTGCTGAAGGCCACGGGCGGCCGTTTGGCTGCAGCCAGCGGCGGAAAATTATTCAGGGGAATTTCTACCGACACCAGGAATCTTCAGCCTGGCAGTTTATTTATTGCGTTAGTGGGCGGGCGTTTTGACGGCCATGACTTTATTGCTCAGGCTGTGGCTAAAGGGGCGGCCGGGGTGATTGCCGGCAGGCCGGTTCAGGTACCTGATAATGTCGCAGTGATCGAAGTAGTGGATACTTTGGCAGCCTTGCAAGCGTTAGCACGGTTTCACCGGCAGCGGTTTCTTATTCCGGTCATTGCTGTGACCGGTTCTAATGGCAAGACAACGACAAAAGATATGCTGGCCGCGGTGTTGTCCAGTAGATTTAATGTACTTAAAACCGAAGCCAATTTCAATAATGAAATTGGCTTGCCGCTTACCTTACTAAAGCTGGAAGCCAGTCACGAAGCGGCTGTTGTGGAAATGGGCATGCGGGCGCGCGGCGAGATTTGCCAGTTAACTGAGATTGCCTTACCCACCGTGGGGGTTGTCACTAATGTCGGGGAAACTCATATGGAGATTCTTGGTTCTGTCGAAAATATCGCTATGGCCAAGGCCGAGCTTGTGGAAGCAATTACTCACAATGACTTGGTGGTGCTCAATGCCGATGATCCCCATGTACGGGCCATGGAGACGAAAACTGAGGCAAAAGTGGTGTTTTACGGCTTACAGCCGGAAGCTGTTGTGAGGGCTGAAAATATCAGCAGCAGTGACAATGGTGAGTTGATAACAAAATTTGACTGCTGTAGTCCGCGCGGTTCTTTTCCGGTTGTTTTGCATACCGTGGGAATTCATAATGTGTATAATGCGCTTGCTGCTATCGCCACCGGCTGGGAACTGGGCTTAAAGCCTGCCGAACTGCAAGCAGGTATTGGCAGTTTTGTCCCGGGTGCGATGCGGCTTGAGGTAAAAAGATACGGAGAATACACGGTTGTCAATGATGTATATAATGCCAGCCCTTTATCTATGGCGGCGGCGCTTGATACTTTGGCGGCCATGACCCGGGGCCGCAAGATTGCGGTACTGGGGGATATGCTGGAACTGGGCGAGGCTGCTAAGGAAGCGCACCGCCGCATCGGCAGGCAGGCGGCGGCAGTGGGTATTGACATTGTGTTGACAGTGGGGGAATTAGCCAAACATATTGCCGATGCTGCCTGTGAGGATGGCGTAAAAATTGCACAGGCTTTTGCCGGACACCAGGAAGCTACTCTGGTTTTGCGCGGCCTGCTTCAGCCAGGGGATTATATTTTGCTTAAAGGTTCCCGCGGGATGAAGATGGAAACTATGTTGGAAGCGTTTAACGATATCTTGCTGTAAGCAGCAGTGATCCGATACAGGAGGTTACCATGCAAGAATTGCTGTATGCCGCCGTGATGGCATTTGCTATCGCCATACTTGCCGGACCGGTGGTTATTCCCATGCTACGACGAATGAAATTTGGTCAAAGTATTAGAGAAGAAGGGCCGGAGCGTCACTATGCAAAGGCCGGTACCCCCACTATGGGAGGGGTGCTGATTTTGTTGGCGCTGGTTGTCCCCAGTCTGATTTTTTCCGGCAACAATCCGGAAGTATTACTAGCCTTATTTGTTACCTTGGGTCATGGCTTGATTGGTTTTCTGGATGATTTTATCAAAGTTGTGCTTAAGCGCTCATTAGGGCTTAAGGCCCGGCAAAAGCTGCTGGGACAAATTATTATGGCTGTGGCTCTTTCCTATATTGCCAGCATTTATTTTGGGCGGGGAACAGATTTATGGATCCCTGTTTGGGGAGCCAATGTCGATTTTGGGGCTTTATATTATTTATTAATTTTCCTGGTGCTTGTCGGTACTACCAATGCAGTCAATCTTACAGACGGTCTTGACGGCCTGGCAGCAGGCACCACAACGGTAGCTGCATTGGCCTATGCCGTAATTTCGCTTTATTTTGGCAAACCTCATTTAGCCCTTTTTTGTGCAGCCTTAGCCGGCGCATGTCTTGGTTTTTTACGGTATAATGCTTTTCCCGCGAAAGTCTTTATGGGGGATACTGGTTCGCTGGCATTAGGGGGAGCACTGGCTGCGGTAGCCGTGATGACCAAAACGGAATTTCTGCTGGTTATCGTCGGGGGTGTATTTGTTATCGAGGCCCTGTCGGTTATTATTCAAGTTGTTTCCTTTAAGTCAACAGGCAAACGGGTTTTTAAAATGAGTCCCATTCACCATCACTTTGAATTGTCCGGCTGGACGGAAACCAAGGTAGTAACCGTGTTCTGGCTGGCAGGTACGTTGTTTGCCGCGATAGCTTTGAGTATCTTGGCGGTCAGCCGGGCAGGAGGTATCTAAGTGGTTAAACAGACGGAATTTGCTAATAAAAAAGTTTTGGTTTTAGGTGCCGGGGTAAGTGGGATTTCGGTAGCTTGTATTTTGCGGAATTTAGGTGCAGCGGTTACATTAAGTGATGCCAAGCCTGCCGGGCAGCTTGGCAAGGATTTTTCCGCATTGCAATCAGCCGGCATTGTGCTGGCATTAGGCAACCAGCAGGCAGAGCTTTTGCATGGAGTAGAGTATTTGGTATTGTCGCCAGGTATATCTATCTATATCCCGCTTGTTGCTGCCGCCCGGGAGCAGGGGATTACTGTCATGAGTGAAGTGGAAGTGGCCTATCGCCTCAGTGAAGCACCCATTGTGGCGATTACCGGCACGAATGGTAAAACGACGACGACAACCCTTGTCGGCGAAATGCTTAAAACCACCGGACGGGAAGTAGCTGTTGGAGGCAATATCGGTGCGGCGCTGTCTGAGCAAGCACTGGCAGTGAAGCCGGACGGCATTCTGGTAGCAGAGATATCCAGCTTCCAACTGGAAGGTGTTGTTAATTTTAGACCACATATTGCGGCTGTTTTAAATATAACACCAGACCATCTGGACCGGCATCGTACCATGGATATTTATCAGAGAATGAAAGAACAAATATTTAACAAGCAGCAAGCTGCTGATTATATAATCCTGAATTATGATGATCCGGTTGTGCGCGATATGGCTAAGCGGGCAGCCGGTAAAGCAGTTTATTTCAGTCTTACACAATCGCTTGCAGCAGGTGCTTTTGTCGAAGACGGCAATGTCAGAATCAGCTGGAACGGAAAAAAAACCGATATTTGTGCTGTTAGCGATATAAAAATCAAGGGCGGCCACAATATAGAAAATGCGCTGGCAGCCTGCGCCATCGGCTATTTTGCCGGAGTCCGGCCAGAAGCTATGGCGGCGATTCTTAAAACCTTTGCCGGTGTTGAGCATCGCCTGGAGTTTGTAGCTGAAATTGACGGTGTAGCTTATTATAATGATTCTAAAGGTACTAATCCTGAATCCTCGATAAAAGCCCTGAAGGCTTTTGACGAACAGATTATTCTCATTGCCGGCGGGCGGGATAAAAACACAGACCTGACCGAGTTCATGCAGGTGGCTAAAGAAAAAACTGCTCATGTAATCCTGTTGGGGGAAGCGCAGCAGCGTTTTGCCGAGGCTGCTGCCCGGCAGGACATAAAAAATGTTCACCAGGTATTTTCATTTGATGAGGCGGTAACCCTTGCTCACAGTGTGGCCCAACCGCCGCAAGTGGTGCTATTGTCACCGGCTTGTGCCAGCTATGATATGTTTGATAATTATGAACAGCGGGGGAAAGCCTTCAAAGATTTGGTACACCGGTTAGTGAGTTTAAAGCCATAAGTTGTTGAATTGCGTTTGGTTAAGGGGGGAGCGGGAGTGGTAGGCAGACCTAAGTCGCCCGATTATGTCATCTTTTTTGCCATCATTGGTTTATTGGGGTTTGGGATAGTAATGGTATATAGCGCCAGTGCTGTTTCTGCATATGTCAACTATAATGACAGCTACTATTTTCTAAAACGCCAGATAATCTGGGCCGTGCTGGGAATTCTGGCGATGCTGCTTACCATGAATATTGATTATCACGCCTGGCGAAATTTAGCTAAGCCAATCATGCTGGTTACGCTGCTATTGCTAGTGCTTGTCCTCGTTCCCGGGTTAGGTAAAGTAGTCAATGGTGCCAGGCGTTGGCTGGGGTTTGGTTCACTCTATCTGCAACCGTCAGAAATAGCCAAATTATGCATGGTGCTCTTTACCGCCAACCGTTTAGCTCTGACGCAAGATAAAATCGGCAGCTTTATGAAAGGTGTTGCTCCCCAGTTAGCTATACTTTTGGTGGTATTTGGCTTAATCTTAAAAGAACCTGATTTAGGTACGGCCCTGGTTATCGGTGGTACGGTCTTTATTCTGTTGTTTGCCGCCGGTGCTAAACTGGCGCATTTGGGTTCTTTAGGGGCAGTCGGCGTTCTCGGCATTGTTGGGCTCATTATTGCCGAACCATATCGGTTAAAGCGTCTATTGGCGTTTAGTGATCCGTGGGCAGATCCGCTAAATAGCGGCTATCATATTATTCAGTCTTTATATGCTATTGGTTCAGGCGGCTTATTTGGCGTTGGACTGGGACGCAGCCGGGAAAAATTCTTATATCTGCCTGAACCGCACACCGATTTTATCTTTGCCATTTTAGGGGAAGAACTTGGGTTTATTGGTACGGCCACTGTTCTTATCCTGTTCTTCTTATTTGCCTGGCGTGGCTTTAAAATAGCTATCTCGGCGCCGGATATTTATGGCAGTTTGCTGGCTGCCGGCATAACCAGTATGATTGTTTTACAGGCGCTGATGAATATCGCAGTAGTTACCGCCTCGATGCCGGTAACCGGAATACCGCTGCCCTTTCTCAGCTTTGGGGGCTCGGCTCTGATTTTTACCATGGCCGGAGTGGGTATTCTGCTTAATGTTTCGCGATATGTCAGCTGGAAATGAATGTAGGGGGCAAACCTATGCGGATGATTATTTCTGGCGGGGGGACAGGTGGGCACATCTACCCCGCCATTACTATCGCAAGAGAGATAGCCAAGTTGGCCGAGCACTGTGAAATACTATTTGTGGGAACAAAACAAGGTCTGGAAGCCGATATTATTCCTAAAGAAGGTTTTGACTTTACCACCATTGAGGTGCGCGGTCTTGAACGCAAACTCTCCTGGAAAAATGTGCAGACTTTGTTTAATACGGCAGGCGGTGTTTGGAAATCTATCCGGATTGTCAAGGCTTTTAAGCCAGATGTTGTTATCGGCACCGGCGGCTATGTATGTGGTCCGGTGCTGCTCAGTGCCAGTTTGCTTAAGATACCGTCGATGATTCAGGAACAGAATGTTATACCAGGCATTACGAATAAAATTCTGGCACGCTTTGTTGACAAAATCGCTATCGGCTACCAGGAGGCCCGGGGATATTTTACCGAATACAAGCCTGAACAAATTATCTTTACCGGTAATCCTATCAGGCCGGAAGTCATGTCGGCAACACGCGAGGAAGGACAGGCTGCCTTGGGGCTTAGCTCTGCCAGACTCACCCTGTTGGTTGTCGGCGGCAGTCGCGGGGCCCGCAGTATTAATAACGCTATGCTTGGTGTTCACAAACATTTTAGCGGTAACAAGCGTATTCAAATATTGCATGTGACAGGACAAAACGAGTATAATAGCATAGTTGGCAATAATAAGCAAGCTGGTATAGACATTTCCAGTGATGGTAATATTATCATCAAACCGTATTTGTATAATATGCCGTTAGCGTTAGCGGCGGCTGATTTGGCTATTTTCCGGGCTGGAGCAGTGGGATTGGCTGAATTAACAGCCCGAGGCATTCCGGCAATACTTGTACCCTATCCGTATGCGGCTGAAAATCATCAGGAATTCAATGCACAAGCTCTCGCAAAACAGGGAGCAGCCTGTGTTATTGCCGATAAGGAATTATCAAGTGCTATACTAATAGATACAATTGAAAGGCTGCTGGACAACCCGGAAGCACTTGCCGATATGGCGAAAAAGAGCAAAGAGTTAGGGCGCCCGCAAGCGGCAGAAACCATTGCCCGTTTAGCGCTTAGTCTGAAAAAACCTTAAACGCGGGGTATAAGGTAACAATGGCTGTAAGCACTGCATACACTATGATATGCCTAGGCAGCAGCCGGATAGGCTGGGAATAACTCTTTCTGCGGATGCGGTATCGAGGGGTGCGCAAGAAAGGGGAGAAATATCATGTTAAATACTATAAAAAGAATTCACTTTATTGGTATCGGTGGCTCAGGTATGAGTGCTATTGCCAAAGTACTGCTGGATATGGGGTATGCTGTATCTGGGTCTGACGCCCAAAAATCAGCTGTTACAGCCAAACTTGAGCAGGCGGGTGCAGTAGTGTATACTGGCCACAATTATGAAAATATCGGTGACGCGCAAGCTGTGGTTGTTTCCACCGCTATTCCCGAAACCAATCCGGAGGTCCGGGCCGCAAGGGAAAACGCAATTCCTGTATACCACCGGGCTGATATACTGGCGTTTCTGATGGCCAGGCGGCAGGGCATAGCTGTAGCCGGTGCTCATGGCAAGACCACAACGACTTCCATAATTGCTCTCATGCTGGAAAAGTCAGGTATGGACCCGACGATAATCATTGGTGGTGAATTAGAATCCATAGGCGGCAGCGCCAAACTCGGTCAGGGCCGGTATTTGGTGGCGGAAGCCGATGAAAGCGATGCTTCTTTTTTGAAGCTTTCACCGCAAATTGCAGTTGTTACTAATATTGAAAATGACCATATGGATTACTACAAGACTATGGACAATATATTACGCACTTTCGAGGAGTTTTTACATAAGCTTGAGGCGGCAGACGGGCTGGCCGTACTATGCTTTGACAACGCTTATGTAAGAAATATAGCGTCTAAGTTGGATCGGCGCTATGTAAGTTATGCACTGAATCATGAAGCAGATTATACCGCACGTAATATAAAATCCGACGGTCCGGTTACCATCTTTGATGTATATCACCGGGGAGAATCATTAGGTACGGCAAGGATTTGTGTGCCTGGCATGCACAATGTGGCCAATGCCTTAGCGGCAGTAGCTGTAGGCAGGGAAGCCGGGCTCAGTTTTTCGCAGATCGTGGATGGTCTTGGCCTGTTCCAGGGCGCTAAACGCCGGTTTCAGTCCAAAGGGCGGGTTAATGGTATTTGGGTAGTGGATGATTATGCCCACCACCCTACGGAAATTACTACCACTTTGTCAGGTGCAAGGCAGACGCAACCTAAGCGTTTAATCTGTGTCTTCCAGCCGCACCGGTATACGCGTACCAAATTTTTATGCCAGGAATTCGGCGGTGCTTTCACTTCGGCTGATTTACTGATTCTTACCGACATTTATTCGGCCGGTGAACAACCTATTCCCGGAGTTAGCGGTGAAAGTCTCAAAGCTGAGGTTGAGAGGCAATCCAGTCAGCAGGTAACTTATATACCGGACAAAAGTAAAATTGCCCGGTATCTGGCCGAAATTGCCGAGCCCGGAGATTTGATAATGACTATGGGAGCTGGTAATATTTATGAGGTTGGTGAAGAATTGGTAGAAAAGCTTATGCAAAAATTATAATTTAATTTATAGAGGATTTTGGAGAGCTTAGAGATAAGATGTAGGGTGATTGTACTTTTCTAGGAGGGAAGACGATGGAGAAATTTATCGTCAAAGGAGAAGTACAACTATGTGGCAGTGTCCGGATCAGCGGGGCCAAAAATGCCACTTTGCCAATTATGGCGGCAACGCTTCTATGTTCCGGTGTCAGCGTTATTCATGACGTTCCTTTTTTGCGTGATATTCAGGCCATGCAGGATATTTTGACACTGCTTGGAGCCAAGATATCCAGGCAGGACCATACCATGCTTATTGATACTACCAACGTCAGTAAGGCTGAAATCCCCGAACATTTGATGCGGGAAATGCGAGCCTCAGTATTTTTAATGGGGCCACTATTAGGAAGATTCCGTAAAGTTAGAGTGTCTTATCCCGGCGGTTGCGCTATCGGACCTCGACCAATCAATCTACATATTAAAGCTCTAGAGAGAATTGGCGCAAAAGTTGACGAAAGTTTTGGTTTTATCGATGCCGAAGCAGTAGAACTGACAGGGGGCGAAGTTAACTTCGATTTTCCCAGTGTTGGTGCTACCGAAAATGCCATGATGGCCGCTGTACTGGCTAAGGGTACTACCATTATTCGTAATGCGGCTCGTGAACCGGAAATTGCTGATTTGCAGGCTTTTTTGAATAAAATGGGGGCAAAAGTCAGCGGCGCAGGTACTGACACTATCAGGATTAATGGTGTAAATAAACTGGTTCCTGCCGAACATACGGTAATGTGCGACAGAATTGAAGCCGGTACTTTTTTGATCGCGGGAGTTATGACCCGCGGTGATATTGTTATCGAAAATATTGTTCCCGAATATTTATTTTCAGTGACCGATAAGCTTCAGGAAATTGGAGCGCAGATAACAACAGGCAATGATTTTATCAGAATAAAGGCCGGGGAGCTTAGAGGTGTCGATATTAAAACACTGCCATATCCCGGTTTTCCCACCGATTTGCAAGCACCCATGCTCTCCTTAGTAACCATTGCCAAAGGGACCAGTATTATTACCGAAACTATTTTTGAGAACCGGTTTAAGCATGTTGATGAGCTTACCCGAATGGGGGCCAAAATCAAGGTGGAAGGCCGTACTGCCATTATCCGCGGGGTAGCGAGCCTGACAGGCGCCATTGTGGCTGCTCCTGATTTGCGCGCCGGCAGTGCGCTGGTTTTGGCGGCATTAACGGCGAAAGGCACCACCGAGATTGAACAGGTATATCATATTGAGCGCGGTTATGAAAATTTAGAGCAAAAGTTGCAGTCTTTAGGAGCACAAATTGTAAGGACAGGGTAACTAAAGGGGGATTTTTTATGAAAAACAAAAAAATTGCAGTTGTTATGGGTGGGCCGTCGTCTGAACGAGAAGTATCGTTAAATACAGGGCGGGCTATTTTAACAGCGCTGCGAGAAAAAGGGTATACTGCCGTTGGCGTAGACCTTGATCCCCCTAATTTCATTGAACAGCTTAAACAAGAGCAGATTGATGTAGTCTTTAATGCTATTCATGGACTGTATGGTGAAGACGGACTGATGCAAGGCACCCTGGAGATGCTGGGAATACCGTATACCGGTTCAGGAGTGTTAGCCAGTGCGATGGCCATGGATAAAGCGATAACCAAGCGCTTGTTTATGTCTGCAGGGATACCTACCCCGCAGTCCCGGCTGTACAGCAAACAGGATACAGATTTGGCTTTGGTGGCAGAGGATATTTTAACTACCTTTGGTGTGCCGGTAGTAGTAAAAGCCGCCGCTCAGGGCTCAAGCATCGGTGTCATCATTGTCGAAAAGGCCGGTGATATTGAGTCTGCTGTGCGGGAAGCCTTTAACTACAGCGGTCACATTGTTGTTGAAGAATTTATCCGGGGGAAAGAGCTGACTGTTTCCATCCTTGGCACAGGCTCGCCGGAGGCACTGCCCATCATCGAAATAGTACCCCAATCCGGACGGTATGATTATCGGTCTAAATATACTAAGGGAGCCACCGAATATATTGTGCCGGCCAGACTGGAAACCCAGGTTGCCGACCATGTACAACGCATAGCGCTTGCCGCATATAAGCTGCTGGGCTGCCGGGGGATTGGCCGGGTTGACGTCATGCTGGGCAACGATAATCAGCCTCATGTTCTGGAAATTAATACTATTCCAGGCATGACGGCTACCAGCCTTGTGCCCAAGGCAGCAGCTGCTGTCGGTATAGGTTTTGACGAATTGTGTGAACGCATTTTGTTGATGGTAGCTGAATAAAAGGTGAAATGGGCAGTATTAACTGCTCATTTTTTTATTTCTTTAGCGGACAATCCGTTGTATAATTACTGCATAAGGTGTCTACAGGAGTGATTGCATGCAAACGGCAGAACGCTTGAAAGCGGACAGGAAGCGCCGGGCTTCGCGATTCGCGCTTTGTCTGGCGGCTTTAGCAGTGCTGATAGCATTTTTTTTATTTATTAATTCTTCCTATTTTACGGTAGGGACAGTCGTTGTCTCAGGCAATAAGTATATTGCTGTCGAAGATGTATTGCGTGTTGCGGGTGTTCCTGAACAAGTAAATATTTTTCGGCTGAAAACCCCTGAAATACGGGACCGATTGCTGAATGACCTGCGGGTGGCTGAAGTGCAGGTTGAAAGAGAATTTCCGGCTACTATCGGTATTCATATTCAGGAACGTCAGCCGTTGGCATTTGTCGCCAATCAGTATGGTTTTGTGGAAATTGACAGGCAGGGCATAGTTATGGCGGCTTTTAAAAATTTGAAACAAGTCAAAGTGCCTGTTATTACCGGCGTCCGTTTGGGGAATGTATATGTTGGTGACCAAGTGAATAATCCTGGACTTTTAAATGTATTAACATACTTGGCGGCGCTGGATGAGGAGGTCTTAAACCAATTATCCGAGGTCAACATTAAGTCTGCTGATGAACTTGTAGCTTATACCACCGGCTCGATTTATATTCGGGTTGGTGACAATCAACGGCTTATGGAAAAAGCCAAATTAACAGGTGAAATTTTACAGGAAATTTCCGCAAAAAAAATGGTTGTTGAATATATAGATCTTAACTATACTTCACCCATTATCAAAATACGGGACAAATAAGGTGTAATTGGAAAGGAGACGATATTTTGTTACCTATTAAGCAGGGGCAATTTGCCATTGCCTTGGTCTGTGTAGTGCTGGGTATTATGCTGGCGGTACAATATCGTACCACTGAGGATATTAAATCAAGTATTCCCTATCAAAGGGTAGAGGATTTATCCCAACGGCTGAACCAGACTGAAAAGGAACGGGATGAGCTGGCTAAGCAGGTTCAGGATTTAAAACGCACTTCAGGTGTTGAAGTTGCATCCAAGGAATTTGACCGGGTAAGGATGGGCGCCGGTGTAGTAGCCGTAGAAGGTCCGGGAATTATTGTAACAATTGATGATAGCAAACGGCCGTCCAAACCGGGGGAAAACCCTAACCTGTATCTTATTCATGATGATGATATCTTAAAAGTCATTAACGAATTATGGGCGGCAGGTGCTGAGGCTATTTCTATTAATGAGCAGCGGCTCATTGCCAGCTCGGAAATTCGCTGTGCCGGTCCAACTTTATCGGTGAATAACTCCCGTTATTCGCCACCTTATGATGTGCGGGCTATCGGAGAACCCACAACATTGGAAAATGCACTGAAAATGCGCGGCGGTGTTATTGAAACCTTGCAATTCTGGGGTATTCAAGTGACAATTAAAAAGCAAGAGGCAGTAGTGGTCCCGGCATATAAAGGCGCTTTCCGGTTTGAGTTTGCCAAGCCGGCTAAGGAAGGTGAGCAGTAATATGGTCTTGCCGATTATTGGACTTATTATAGGTATTCTTATTGGTATCTCTTTCCCGATTACTGTACCGCTTGAATATGCAAAATTTATGTCGGTAGCTTTGTTGGCTTCGTTAGACTCGGTATTTGGCGGCCTTAGAGCCGGAATTGAATACAAATTTGACAATACGGTATTTATAACCGGCTTTTTCACCAATGCGCTTATGGCTGCCGGCTTAGTTTATATTGGTGAGCGCCTGGGGATTGATTTATATTATGTTGCACTATTGGCTTTTGGTTTACGGATTTTTCAAAACCTGGCTATCATTCGCCGGTATTTTCTTAAGAAATAAATTCTCCGGAGCTTCAGGCCGTCTGTTAGTGGTTCGGTCTTGAAGCTCTAGTTGTTACTGCCTTAAAAAAAGCGAGTATTTTTCCGGAAAAAAAAAGGGAAAATGCTACTTTTGTTGAAACTATTGGGAAGAAACATAATACTGTGCTGCGAGGGATTTATGAACAAAAAAAACATATTAGCTATTGATGTCGGCACAGGCATGGTCAAAGTATTTGCCGGAAAACTACAAGCCGATGGCAGTGTAGCAATTGTCGGCAGTGGGACTGCCCCGACAGCAGGATATGCCAGGGGAGTCATTACGGATATAAATGCTTTGGCTTATTCTATAAGACAAGCAGTAGATTGTGTTATTATGGCGGCTGACACCCAAGCTGCCGGTGGTGTTTATTTGGGGCTCAGTGGTTCAACACTTGTTACGCAAAATAGTATTGGCAGCGTTGCGCCGTCAACACCTGGAACGGTAACCCGTTTGGATGTTGAGCGTGCCTGCAAAGCGGCCATGTTTTCGGTTGCCCAGGATGATGCCGACATTTTGCATGTGTTTCCTGCCAAAGAATCGGCAGTCCTGCCAGGGACCGCCTTAGAAGTAGAAGCCCATATCATATCAGCTCCTCAAGCCATTATCCAGGAGCTCCGAGAGGCACTTGCCGGGAAGGGAATCCAGTTGAATGGTATTGTCGCTGGCAGTGTTATCGCAGCCGAAACTATGAAAAATGAGCTGCCGGCGCGGCCAGGCAACTTTATCTTTATCGATATGGGTGCCGGTACTTCTGAACTTGTTATTTATGTCGGTGGCAACCTTTGTTACTCGGCTTCGTTACCGTTAGGCGGTGATTACATAACTAGTGATTTAATGCAGGGAATAGGCGTCAGCCAAGCCCACGCGGAGGAAATCAAACGCTACTATTCCCGGCTGTCTCCTGATTTGCGTAACCAGGGAATAGTGCTTGATTGCAATGATTATGGAACGACTGACAAACATGTTCACTTTGACTTTTTATATGATATTATTGAAAGCAGAGTAGATGAAATTGTTACTTTGATGTACGATTATCTTAAGCCGTTAATGGACAAGTATCTGCCTGGCTCAGAACAGACCTTTGAACGTATTTATTTGACTGGTGGTTCAGGGGCGACGCCTAGTATGGCAGCTTGTGTAGCTAAAGTTTTTCAGCTTGATACCGAAGTGGTGAAACCAGACCGGCTGGCTGCTGAATATGTACATCCGTCCAATACTGTGTGTTATGGCATTATAAGCCATGGTACACGGATTGTTGCAAACGAGCCGGAGGCTGGTCAGAGCGCGTGGGGTGTATTTATTGATAAAGCAAAGAAACTATTGAAAATTTGATAGATGTTAAGGGAGGAAAACTTTGTAATGTTGGAATTTGACATGGACTTAGACCAGTTTGCTTCTATAAAAGTTATCGGTGTAGGCGGTGGCGGCAATAATGCGGTTAATCGCATGATTGGTGCCGGATTGCAGGGCGTGGAATTTATTACTGTTAATACCGATGCTCAGGCGCTCATTGGTTCTGAAGCCGCTTATCGGATTCAGATCGGGGAAAAGTTAACAAAAGGTTTAGGGGCAGGCGCTAATCCGGATATTGGTGAAAAAGCGGCGCAAGAAAGCCGCGAGGATATCATTAAGGTTCTTAAAGGTTCCGATATGGTGTTTATTACCGCCGGCATGGGTGGTGGTACGGGTACTGGCGCAGCGCCGGTGGTAGCCGAATGTGCCAAAGAGGTCGGAGCTTTAACGGTTGGGGTTGTTACCAAACCATTTACTTTTGAAGGACGTAAACGTCAACTCCAAGCCGAACGGGGAATTGCCAAGCTTAAGGAAAAAGTAGATACGTTAATTACCATTCCTAATGACCGTTTGCTCCAGGTAGTTGATAAACGAACTTCTATTATGGATGCTTTCAAAATTGTTGATGACGTGCTGCGGCAGGGTGTACAAGGAATTTCTGATCTGATTGCTGTGCCTGCGTTAATTAATCTTGACTTTGCCGATGTTAAGACGATTATGAGTGACGCTGGTTCAGCACTCATGGGTATTGGTTTTGGCACAGGCGACAACAGGTCCATTGCGGCTGTTGAAGCAGCTATCAGAAGCCCGCTGTTAGAGATGTCGATTGATGGTGCTAAAGGTGTATTGCTCAACTTCACCGGCGGTCCCAATACTACACTGTTTGAAGTCAATGAAGCTGCCGATATTATTGCCAAAGCTGCTGATCCGGAAGCTACCATTATCTTCGGTGCTACCATTGATGAGATGTTTGAAGATCAAGTACGGGTAACTGTTATTGCTACCGGTTTTGATCCTAAGCCACTCCTGAAACACAGTGAAGGAAAAGAAGGAACTCCGGTTATTGAACCATTTAAAGGGCGGGACTTAGATATCCCCGCCTGGATGCGTCGCTAAAAAGATAGTAGGAAAATTAAACCCGGCTCAATCTGAGCCGGGTTTTTTGTGTCTGTTTTTGCAGTTAATTTCTGGCAAAAACAGACACTCTTTTACTTAGCTGCTTGTTATAATTGGAATAGCAATTAGGTTCAGCGCATATAGTGTAGAGTGTTACAGCTTATAAAATTCCAGCCGGGAAGGTATGTCCAGTGTATATTTATGCTGATGTAGTATTGATTGTTAATTGTATCATGAATAGCGTTATTCTGGTCTTAACAGCGCATGCGGCAGGCATTTCTTATAGCTGGAAACGCCTGTTGCCGGCCGCCCTCTTTGGGGGAGTTTATGCTTTGAGTGGAATTTTTCCGGAGCTGGCGGTATTGTACAGTATTCCGGGAAAGTTGCTGATGTCTGTAGTGCTTGTCTTGCTGGCTTTTGGTTACAGGACGGTCAGGACAACATTGGTCCTTGTCGGTGCCTTCTTTATTGTCTCCTTCATTTTGGGCGGAGCTACCTTAGGTTGGCTATACTTTATTCAAACAGAAGCACCCCAGCAGGCAGGCAATTATCTTGATATGTCCTGGAGCAGCTTAGCTGCAGGCAGTGTCATAGCCGTCATGCTTGTTACGCTTATTGCCAGAAGACTGATGGGGAAAATGATTCGCCGGCGAAATTTCTATCAAGTGCGGATTGAATATAATGGACAGAACAAAGATGTCACCGGCATGCTGGATACCGGGAATAACTTATATTCACTGCTGGGGAACAAGCCGGTAGTCCTGCTATGCTGGCAGTCGGCAATTCAGTTGCTAGGCTCACAGGCAGCCGGTTATTTAACTTCTACCAGTCCGGCGGCCTGGTTGTCAAATCTTCACGAATGTCAGGATGCAGCTTGGCTGGCAAGAGTGGAAGTTATTCCTTGTCAATCTGTCGGTGGAAAAAATATGCTGCTTGGTTTTAGACCGGACGGTATTAGTGTGAGGACTGAGGATGGCTTGGCATATACGACCGAGGTGCTTATTGGCCTTTATGACGGTGTATTTGCCAGTGATCGCCCTTATGAGGCACTTTTGCACCCGGCGCTTATAACCGGAGCACATATCACAAAGGAGGTGAGTGTATGCGCATAACCTGGCCAATAGTTAAACTATATATCAGGCTTAAAATTATATCATTGCTGCAAGCCATCGGTTGGCTCAAGCCTGATGAGGTATTTTATGTAGGCAGCGCAGAAATTTTACCGCCACCGTTATCAAGTGATGAAGAGATATTTTTGCTTAATCGGTTACAAAAAGGGGATAAATCGGTTAAGAGTGTTTTTATTGAGCGAAATCTCCGGCTGGTTGTCTATATTGCCCGCAAATTTGAAAATACCGGCGTCAGTGTGGAAGATTTGGTTAGTATCGGCACGATCGGACTGATTAAGGCAGTGAATACTTTTGATCCTGTCAAGAAAATCAAACTGGCGACCTATGCTTCGCGTTGTATTGAGAATGAAATCTTAATGTACCTGCGTCGTAATAGTAAAACCCGGGCAGAGGTATCTTTTGATGAGCCGCTTAATATCGATTGGGATGGTAATGAACTGTTGCTTTCAGATGTGCTGGGAACCGAGAATGACATAATTTATAAGTCGGTCGAAGAAGAGGTTGATAAAACCCTGCTGTATACGGCGATGAATAAATTATCCGGACGGGAACGGCGAATTATGGAACTTAGGTTTGGTCTTAATGATGATGGCAATGAACGTACGCAAAAAGAAGTGGCCGATATGCTGGGGATTTCGCAATCATATATATCAAGACTGGAAAAGAGAATCATCAAGAGGCTGCGCAAAGAAATTATCCGCATGGAGTGAGTCCAGCGGATAATTTTTTTTTGCGTGTGCGCGTGTCTTTATGGGCATATAAGTATAAAACCTCCAAGCCATGGCAATAATGCTTGTGTGAGTAAGTTGTTTTAGTAGCTTAGGGAAACTGGGGAGGTAAACAACATGATTGTCAATAAAGTTGAGATATGTGGTGTAAATACAGCAAAGCTCCCGGTGCTTTCTGCCACTAAAATGCGCGAGCTGTTCGAAATAATGCAAGGCGGCGAGAGAGCCGCTCGTGAACAGCTAATCTATAGTAATCTGCGGCTGGTGCTTAGCGTAATTCAGCGATTCAACAACCGGGGCGAATATGTTGATGATTTATTCCAAGTTGGTTGTATCGGGTTAATGAAAGCCATTGACAACTTCGATTTATCGCAGAATGTTAAGTTCTCTACCTACGCGGTGCCGATGATTATTGGGGAAATCCGGCGTTATTTGCGAGATAATAATCCCATTAGAGTAAGCCGTTCGATGCGGGATATTGCCTACAAGGCGCTGCAAGTGCGCGATTCGCTGGTTAGCCGGTTTTCACGGGAGCCCTCCATTAGTGAGATTGCCAATGAGCTTAAAGTGCCAAGGGAAGAAATAATTTTTGCCCTTGATGCCATCCAAGAGCCCATTTCTTTGTTTGAACCCATCTATCATGATGGTGGTGACCCGATATTTGTGATGGATCAAATCAGCGACGACAAAAATCTGGATTTAAGCTGGCTTGAAGGTGTGGCTATTAAAGAGGCGCTGCGCAAACTGAGCGAGCGGGAAAAACATATTCTAACCTTACGATTCTTTGAAGGAAAAACTCAAATGGAAGTAGCCGAGGAAATCGGTATTTCCCAAGCCCAAGTGTCCCGTTTAGAAAAAGCAGCCTTAGGGCATATGCGCAAATATATTTAGGTTCTGCTGTGTGGGAGGCAATAGATAGTTATGAGGAGAAAACAAATAGTTAGCTTTAAAATCGTATTATTGGCAGTATTATTTTGTTTTGTTGCCGGTGGCTGGGCGTTGCTTTTTTATCAGCACGAGCGAGGTGTCGCACTGCCTAATCGGGGTGATTATGTGAGACTGCATATCTTAGCCAATAGTGACAGTATTGAAGATCAGCAGATCAAGCTAAAAGTTCGTGATGCGGTGGTTGCGTATATAACCCCTTATGTTAAAGATGTTGGCGATGCTAAAGCAGCTGAAAATATTATTACCAGCCACAAACAAGAGATTATCACACTGGCAAGAAAAACACTGCTGGACAACGGCGCCGATTATCCGGTTACCGTACAACTGGGAACTTTTGCATTTCCTGTACGCTCCTATGGCAATCTGGTATTGCCTGCCGGCGATTATCAAGCTGTTCGTATTCTTTTAGGGCAGGCGGCAGGTCAAAACTGGTGGTGTGTATTATTTCCGCCACTGTGCTTTATTGATGGTGCTAACAAGGCCCTGGCCCCGCTGTCCTCGGCAAAAGAAACGGTTGGGCAGCAAGGCAGCGCAGCGCCTGTTCCCGAAGTCCGCTGGAAAATTGTTGAATTCTTTAATAAATAAATATTTCAACACACATTTATCCCTTGTCCTTCATATAATTATTGTAGAATGTAAAGGTATGGGACGGAGGAGGGGGATAGATGTTAAAGACCAGCGATTTGAAATTAAAAGAAGTTATAAACGTAATTGATGGTAAACGGTTAGGTAATATTACAGATATAGAAATTGATGTTGAAACCGGGAGGCTTACCGCGATTGTTGTACCAGGAGTAGGCAAATTTTTAGGCCTATTCGGTCGCAATGAAGATGTGGTTATTCCTTGGGATAAAATTAATAAAATCGGAATGGACGTAATTTTAGTGGAAGCAGGTAGTTTTGGTGAGCTCAAACACGGCTGATAAAGCAAACACGGCTTACACCGAGCCTGTGGCGACGGTGGAATCGATGTTGATCCTGCTCTGCTCTTATGCTTTTAAGACCGCTATACTTTCTTTCTGTTAGGATAAAAAATCTCTAACCTGGTTATAGGTTAGAGATTTTTTTGCAATATTTTTCCCTCGAGCAGGAAAAACACAATATATGGCGTATATTTAATTTATAAGATACAATATATAGTATTGTGACCTGCGAAGCTATAAATATTATAGCACATTTTGCGGAGTAATCAAGGAGTGGATACATTTGCGCTGTCCATTTTGCGGAGTGATTGACAGCAAGGTTGTTGATTCAAGAGCTGCTGATGAAGGGAACTCTATTCGCCGACGCAGAGAGTGCTCGGTTTGCGTCCGCCGTTTTACCACTTATGAAGTGGTTGAGGAAATACCGTTGATGGTTATAAAAAAAGATGGTCGTCGGGAACGGTTTGACCGGGGCAAGCTATTAAACGGACTATTGCGGGCGTGCGAAAAACGGCCAGTACCTATTGATACTATTGAGAGAGCTGTTAGTAAGGTAGAGAAAGACATTTATAATCATTCTGAGCGGGAGGTGTCTACCCGCCAGATTGGTGAGTCTGTGATGCAGCATCTCAAAGAGCTTGATCAGGTGGCTTATGTACGATTTGCTTCCGTATATCGCCAATTTGCTGATATTAATAACTTTGTGCAGGAACTTGAACTCCTAATGAAAACACAGCATAAGGAGTAAATTGAATATGGGGGAAGAGTCATGTTTATTAAAATAAAGAAACGGGACGGACGGGAAGCCGCTTTTGATGAAAGCAAAATAACGGAAGCTATTTATAAAGCTGCCAAGGCCGTGGGGGGAGCTGACCGGCAATTAGCTTTGGAGCTCACTCTTGAAGTGTTAAAGTTTTTAAAACAGAAATATAATGGCGGCGTATTTGGTGTGGAAGAGGTGCAAGATGCGGTTGAGAAGATTTTGATTGAGACAGGCCATGCTAAGACCGCTAAAGCCTACATTTTGCACCGGGACAAGCGTACCCGCCTGCGTGAAGCCAAGTCAGACCTTATGGATGCAGTTGGCGAAATTTTGGTGGAAACCAGTCGTGAAAACGCCAATGTATCTAATTCGCCATCAGCCAAGATGCTGCAAATCGCCAGTGCAGCCAGTAAGGCTTTTTATTTAAACCGGCTGATTCCGGAAAAGTTTGCTCAGGCTCATGTTAAAGGGGATTATCATATTCATGATCTGGACTTTTACGGAAAAACTTTGACTTGTGTGCAAATACCCTTAGGAAAGTTACTTCATAGTGGTTTTAACAATGGTCATGGTTTTATTCGTCAGCCTAAACGCCCGGCCTCAGCCACGGCGCTGGCGGCAATTATTTTGCAGAGCTCGCAAAATGACATGCATGGTGGCCAGTCGTTTGCTTTTTTTGACCATGATATGGCTGCTTTTATGGAAAAAGCCAGCAATGAAGAAGTATACCAGGCAATGGAAGCGCTGATTTATAATTTAAACAGCATGCATTCACGGGCAGGTGCCCAAGTGCCTTTTTCCAGTCTTAACATAGGTACCGATACTTCACCGGCCGGGCGGGCCGTAATTAAAAATTTGCTGTTAGCCTATGAAAAAGGCTTAGGACGTGGTGAAAATCCCATCTTCCCCAATATTATCTTCCGCCTGCAAGAAGGAGTTAACTTTAATCCCGGCGATCCCAACTATGATTTATTTAAACTGGCGATCCGCGTTGCTGCCCAGCGCCTTAACCCTACCTTCAGTTTCATGGATTCCACCTTTAACAAGCCTTATGGGAATCAAGTGGGCTACATGGGCTGCCGTACCAGAGTAATGTCCAATCGCTGCGGTCCAGAGGTAACTGACGGGCGAGGCAACTTAAGCTTTACTACCATAAATTTACCGCGCCTGGCTATTAAAGCTGAACGAAATTTTATGAAGTTTTATGAGAGTCTGGCAGAACTTATTGATTTGACTTGTGAACAGTTATACCACCGTTTTCAGGTTCAGGCTCAACTAAAGGTTCGGGATATGCCGTTTCTAATGGGGCAAGGCCTTTATCTTGATTCAGATAAACTGAAAGCTAATGATTATATTGAAGATGTTATTAAAAATGGTACCCTGTCAGTTGGTTTTATTGGTTTGGCTGAGGCGCTGACTGCTTTAAATGGTTATCATCATGGAGAAAATGAAGAGGCCCAAATTATGGGTGAAGAGATTGTGGCCTTTATGCGTGATAAGCTTGACCGGGCAGCTGAGCATTACGATCTGAATTATACGTTATTAGCCACGCCGGCTGAAGGTTTGTCCGGGCGGTTTGTCAAGATGGATCTCCGGGAGTATGGTATTATTCCTGGGGTTACAGATAAAGAATATTACACGAATTCATTCCATATTCCTGTTAACTACCCGATCAGTGTTTTTGATAAAATTCGCATTGAAGGTGTGTATCACAAATATGCCAATGCCGGGCATATTAGTTATGTAGAATTTGCTGCGCCGCCTGTCAATAACCTGGGCGCTTTAGAAGAGATTATCCGCTATATGGGCAAATGTGATTTCGGATATGCCGGCTTTAATTTTCCGGTGGATTTTTGTGAAGGCTGCGGCCATCTTGGCGTAATTGACACCGAAGAATGTCCCTCTTGCGGCACTACCAGTGTTCGCCGGGTTCGCCGCATTACCGGTTATCTGAGTACGGTGGACCGGTTTAATGATGCTAAGTTGAACGAATTAAACCAAAGAGTGCGGCATATTTAAGGATGTTCGCTTGCTGTCGCTCGGAACTAAGCGATTCGCACAAATTTCTGCGTCGCTCTCGCTCCTAGAAATCTGGCTCACTGCTTAAAGAAGGTGAATACATGGAAATTCGTATTGCCGGAATCACTGAAGAAAGTATTATGGATGGTCCGGGGTTGCGGTTGGTGATTTTTACGCAAGGCTGCCCGCACCGCTGCCCGGGTTGCCATAATGAAGATACGCATGATGTAAATGGCGGCTATCCTATTGCTGTGGAAGATCTTTTTAATCATATTAAACAACTCGCTGCCCGTAACAAGTTGTTACAGGGAGTAACCTTTTCGGGTGGCGAACCATTTCTTCAGCCAAGGCCTTTGGCCCATCTGGCCAAACGGCTAAAAGCCCAGGGGCTGGATATTGTTACTTACAGTGGCTTTACTTTTGAGCAATTGACGGCCATGGCGGTAAAACGGAAAAGTATTGGGCAATTGCTTAAGTATACTGATCTTTTGGTTGACGGATTATATCGTGAGGCCGAACGGGATTTAGGCTTAGCCTTTAGGGGTTCCCGCAATCAACGCCTGATTGATATCAAAGCAACTCTGGCTGCTAACAAGGTAATACTCTGGGAGGATGCGGCAAAAAAACTTTGGGCGTAAAATTTAATGTATACTATTGTAATGTTATTAACAATAACTATTATAAGAGACATTACAGGTGGATGTGATTACTGTGACATGGCAATTAAAAGAGCGCTTGCAGAAAATAGTAGCAACTGAGCAGGGAACCATGAAATATGCGCCTGGGGCCCGTTCTCCCATGGCGCTTGTTTATCCGAATACCTACCATGTTGGGATGTCCAATCTTGGCTTGCATATCATTTACGAGCAAATAAACAGCCGGGGCGATACTGCCTGTGAACGGCTGTTTTTGCCTGATAAAAAAACCTTTGATGAATATATCCGGACAAACACACCGCTGTTAACTTTAGAAAATCAGCTGCCTTTATATGAATTTCCGCTCATTTCGTTTGCTGTTTCTTTTGAAATGGATTATTTCAATCTGCTTGCCATATTGGCAGCCGGTAAGGTTCCATTATTGGCTGCCGACAGGCAAGAGGGAGAGCCGCTGGTTATTATCGGAGGTCCGTGCGCTACTTTTAACCCGGAACCATTGGCTGACTTTGTTGATGCCTGTATTATTGGTGAAGGTGAAGAAGTAATTCAGGAGTTTTTAGATTGCTATTATGATAGCCGTAAGTGCGGATTGGTACGCGAGGAATTATTATTACGCCTGGCGCAAATTGAAGGCGTATATGTGCCGCGTTTTTACCAACCCAGATATAATGAGGCCGGGCTTATTGAGCGGTATGAGCGGCATGAAGCTGCGCCTGTCAGGGTAAACCGCCGCTATGTTAAAGATTTGGGCAGATATTCCGGGCAAACGGTTATTGTTACTGCTGATACAGAATTTAAAGATATGTATCTGATTGAAGTTGCCAGAGGCTGTGGCCGGCATTGCCGGTTTTGTATGGCAGGCTATTGTTTCCGTAATCCGCGGGTGCGGTCACTGACACAAATTGCTGAAGGTGTGGACAAGGCTAAAGCGTTTCGCGCCAAAGTCGGTTTAATGGGGGCGGCAATTTCCGACTATCCTGAAATTGATAAGTTGTGCCAGTTGATTTTAGCTCAGGGGTTGACCCTGTCGGTTGCCTCACTGAGGGCTGACTCATTGACCGCTCCGCTGGTAGAGGCTTTGGCTGTCAGTGGCCATAGAACCATTACCTTGGCCCCGGAAGCCGGCAGTGAACGGATGCGTAAAATAATTAATAAGCAGATTAGCAACGAGCATATCTTCCAGGCAGTCAAGGCGGCGGTAACCGCCGGTATTCCTCATGTGAGGCTGTATATTATGGTTGGTTTGCCGGAGGAACAGGAACAGGACATAGAAGCTATTGTTGAAATGGCAGAGCAGATTAAGCTGTACATGGAATCTTTAGGCTGCAACGGCATGCTGACACTGAGTATTAACCCGTTTATTCCCAAACCGTTTACCCCCTTTCAGTGGTTGCCTATGGCTGCGATGTCAGAAGTTGCGGCTAAACTAAAATATATTCAAACTGCATTAAAGAAGCGGAAGGGAATTGAGACGCTGATTGAACAGCCTAAAGAAGCCTATATCCAAAGTGTGCTGGCGCGGGGTGACCGCAGGCTGGGACAAGTCTTGCTTGCCGCTGTGACTAAGGGTGGAGTGAAAGCCTGGAGGACGGCGCTAAAGACATATAATGTCGATGAAGATTTTTATTTGTACCGTTTTCGCGACGAAGCGGAAGTTTTGCCATGGGACAACTTGCATATGGGTTTTCCTATGTCCTATTTATTGACAGAGTATCGCCAAGCTCAGGCAGAGAAATACACCTTGCCATGCAGTGCGGGGTGTAAAAGATGCGGTATATGCAAATGATAAATGGAGACTTGACTCAGATAGGGTTTTAACCCCATCTGAAAGCTATGCTTTCTGTTGGGACAAAAAACCGAAGCCATCGGCTTCGGTTAATTTTTTAATCATTTTGATTAGCATTAATGCTTTGGCTTGCGAAGCTGTGTACCATCTATAATATCGATTACTGTAAAGAATAAGAAGAAGCCACAGATAACCTTTACCACGAACTTCAGACTGCCTAACACCGCAGCAAAAATGTACCATTCCCTCACTAACGGAGTAATGAGGAGCAAAATTATTAAGATCAATGATGATAAGAGAAATAATTGAGTAGCAGGATAATTTTTAAGCATGTGCTTCATCCTCCCTTTCTTATTCTTTCTCCTATTTTCATTATATTCTGTATTTTCTTTTTTGTCCATTCTGTTTATCTATTAATTTCATGAGATAACGAAAGTGGTTTAGCTGACGATTCAGAAGGAAAATAGTACCGCGAGCGGCAATGCAGCCCCTGGGGCTGCAGCAGGGCTTTTACATCGGTCAGCGTTCCTGGCAGGTGGCAGTTTTATATTTGCAGCATAGTATATACGGGGAAATAACGGCAAACTAAAAAAACAAACATCTTGTAAATAATAACAAGATGTTTGTATATGCATCAGCATATTCATTTGTGACCTTCTGTTAATAGAAGGCTTTAGTGATGCTCTGGTGTTGCCTTATCAAGCTTCGGGATGCCTGATATTACTGGATCTAACTGGTCGGGGCGACAGGATTCGAACCTGCGGCCTCTTAGTCCCGAACCAAGCGCGCTACCAAACTGCGCCACGCCCCGGCTCACAGTTACTAATTCTACCACGTGCATAATACTATGTCAACAGTCAGGGTCAGGTTTTTGAAGAAAATTTTGATATATCAGGTTTATGAGTCTTTAGTCCCAAAGGACTTTTCATACCAAGTGTCGAAATGTAAGAAAAAAATGGAAAAGTGCGGAGGTATGTGTTTGAATTTAGTTAAAACGATTTTTTTGGTTCTTAGCTGTGCCTTCTTTTTGCTGGCGGCACCCGGCAATATTGCTCAGGCGTCTGGCCAGGATCTACCTGTTTTACAACAAGGTGACACCAATGATGCCATTTATACGCTGCAGGCAGAATTAAAAAAGATAGGTTTCTATCAATACAATGTTGACGGTAATTTTGGTTCGCTTACGAAGCTGGCAGTTATGCAATTTCAACAGACTGTCGGTATTGAGGACGATGGTGTGGTTGGTTCGGAAACCTGGTTGGCGCTGCAAAATTATTTAGGGAATAATCATGCAGCAAGCCGCGGTCAGTTTGGCCGAAACACCGGACAGCAAATTGCTGGTTTGGCTCAGCAATTTTTAGGAGTTCCCTATGTATGGGCTGGTTCAGCCCCAACCGGATTTGATTGTTCCGGTTTTGTTTACTATATATACAGTCGTTACGGTATTTCCCTGCCGAGAATGGCGGACGAACAATATAATATTGGTCACCGTGTACCGCTAAACGCCATTCAGCCCGGTGACTTAGTTTTTTACAGCACCTATATTCCGGGTCCTTCTCATGTCGGTATATATGTGGGTAATGGTCAATTTATTCATGCTAGTTCCGGTGCCGGCGAGGTAACCTTAACAGCTATGTCTAAGCCCTATTATCAGGCAAGATTTTTAGGAGCTTTCCGTGTAGTAAATAAATGAGAGTGAAGAATAGCCGGATATCTCCGGTTATTTTTTTGTTTGCCCGGAGTGAAGGCGGGAATAATACTAATATATATTTCGCGTTAAACCATCTGGCAGTCGCAGGCGGATGGTGCATTGACAACGCTCCACCACTGACGCTTTTGCCAATACATTACCCGCCTGCAAAAATAGTTAGCACGTTATATATATAAGAAAAACATGTAAAATATTTTTTAGCAAAAAGTGTTATACGGGTTTAAATGTGCTAAAATATCTATGGTAAACTGAATTTTAGCCACAAATTGAGGTAGATATGCGGATTATAACCGGAATTGCAAAAGGGACCAGGCTCAAAGCACCAAAAGGTCTTGATGTGCGTCCCACTGCGGATCGAGTCAAAGAATCAGTATTTAATATTATTATTAACTTAGAATTGCCAACTGCTGAGGATGCGGTAGCTGGTGCCCATGTGCTGGATTTGTTTGCCGGCACAGGCAATCTGGGGTTAGAAGCTCTTAGCCGCGGGGCAGCGCATGCGCTGTTTATCGATCATAGTCAGCATAGTCTTGCGGCTATAAAAGACAATATTCATACGGCAAAATTGAGTGAAAAGACCGAAATCTGGCGGGGTGACTCGGTCAAGGCAATTGATAAGTTAAGTCAGCTGGGTCGGACATTCAGGCTTATATTTATAGATCCTCCTTATAACCAGGGACTTGTTTCTGCTGTGCTTCTCAAGCTTGATACAACCGGTGTTGCAGAAGCTGGGGGACTCATTGTTGTTGAACATTCCAAACATGAACCGATAACTACTCAATGGCAGTATCTCAAGTTAATTCGTACCGAGCGCTATGGAGAAACAGTCGTAACTTTTTTGATGCGTTAATACGCGACACTAATTTGCTACAGGAGGAGCCAATATGCGGATAGGAGTTTGCCCAGGCAGTTTTGATCCGGTTAGTAACGGGCATCTGGATATTTTTCTGCGATCCAGCAAAATGTTTGATTTAGTGATTGCCGCGGTTTTTCATAATCCTAATAAAAAGCCGCTGTTTACCATGGAAGAACGGGTAGATATGCTAACCTTGGCGACACAAGGTATACCCAACATTAAAGTAGATAGCTTTTCCGGCCTTTTAAACGACTATGTACGGCGTCAGAACAGTACCTTTATTGTCAGGGGCTTACGGGCGCTGAGTGACTTTGAATATGAATTTCAACGGGCACTGCTCATCAAGAAAATCGATCCCGATATGGAAACGATTTTTATGATGACCAGTAGCGATTATTCGTTCATTAGTTCAAGCGGCATTAAGGAGTTAGCGAGATTTGGCGGACCAATTACAGGATTGGTTCCTGCATGCTTAGAAGAAAAAATAGTAAAAAGAATTCGTGAAAAAAGCTAGATTTGTTATGGGAAGGGAGAAAACTATGACTATTGAGAAATTGCTTGATGACATGGAGAACCTGCTGGTTGAGGCCGCCCGCGTACCTTTTACTAATAAAAGAGTCATCGAAGAAGATGATTTGGCCAAATTTTTAGATGACCTGCGTGAACTGATGCCGAAAGAGCTTGATGAAGCTAAACATATTATTGCTGAGCGGCAGCGTATTCTTGATGAGGCACAGAAAGAAGCGCAAAGTATTGTGGAACAGGCTAAAACCTATTGTATTAAGCTTACCGATGAGAACCTGATAAATAAACAGGCGCAGGAGCAGGCTAATGAACTTGTTATGCAGGCCCGCAAAACCGCTAAAGACTTACAGTCCGATGCGGTCAGCTACGCTGATGAAGTATTTAAGCATGTGTTGGTTCATCTGGAAAGAACACTTGAAGTAGTTCAGCAAGGCCATCGCGAGTTACAACAAAACAAAAAAAGCCAGGATAAATAAAGTGGCATGGCGATGCCGGATTTTTAACTGCGTTGCTTTTAATGTAGAAGAATATTTTTCTTACAGACAAAGAAGAAAGGAGCTATGCTCCTTATCTTTTTACATACCCATATATTTCTCTACAGAGGTGAACAGCGATCGATAGTGCTATCATAATGCTCAGCAATATTCCGATCTGATAGGTAGTTTGTTCGATTCTGGTCAGCCATAAGCTCCAGGTATTGCTTTGAGCAATATTCATCGATACCGGCAGGACCAATAGTTTGGTAAACTGCTCTCCCGGGCCGAGCAATAACACGGTAATCCCGGCAGCCAGCACAGCGTGCAGCAACCGGCCTACCATGTACGGAATCATACGTATACCTGACTCGATAACAATACTGGCTACCTGGCCATGAACCGAAAGGCCGCTCCAGGCGATGATCGCACTGACGATAACAACCTTTTGATCGAGTGGGGCAACAGCTTGGCTGGCAGCCAATGTACCCAGATCAATTTCCAGCAAGCCGCTTACCAATGCCGGGGCTAAGCTGGCGCTGTAACCGATGACTCCGAGCATTGCGGCAAACATGGCTGTAAGGATATCGGTAATACCGACAATGGTCATAATACGGATAAATACCGAGAAAACAATGATAAAGCCGCCAATCAGCAGGATGGTATTCATCGAAGATTTGACCGCATCACCAAGCAATTGGCCGGGTGAGCGCTTATCTTCCTGTCTGGCATTATACAAAGCCCGAAATGCACGAATAATGATATTGCCGCGTACTACCGGACCCTCCTGGGTGTAATTATCCCGGTCCCGTCCGTGAAACCTGAAGATTATTCCCACAAAAAAACTGGATATGTAGTGGGCCAAGGCAATGGTAGCACCTAATTCGGGCATACCAAACATACCTACAGCTACTGCGCCCACCATAAACAGCGGATCGGCCGTATTAGTGAAGGAGAGCAGCCGCTCAGCCTCGACGGCACTACATAATTGATTCTTGCGAAATTTGCAGGTGATTACAGCATCCATTGGGTAGCCGGAAGCAAGACCCATGGACATGGCAAAGGCTCCGACACCGGGAACATTGAATATCGGCCTCATCAGGGGTTCGAGTAGCACGCCGATGAAATGAACAACTCCAAGCCCCATAAGTATTTCTGATAAAATGAAAAAAGGCAGCAGGGCAGGAAAAACAACATTCCACCATAAATTTAAACCCATAATAGCTGAATCAAAGGCATCTTTGGGATATGTCACCATAGCGATAGTTACAAATACCGTACAAAAGGCCATGCAATAGGCCAATAATCGTGAACGATAACGCTTGCCACTGCCCCAAATCCGCATATACTAATCTCCTCCTCCAAGCCGTGCGGTTTGATAATATATATATTGACAAGGCAGAGGTAATATAACTAAAATACGGTGCAAATACTGCGTAGTTGTATTGGAGGGATGATGATGCCGCCCAAAATAGGTCTGGCTCTGGGGTCAGGCGGGCTGAGGGGGATTGCTCATATTGGCGTTCTTAAAGTGTTGGAAAAGTATAATATTCCTGTAGATTATATTGCCGGCTGTAGTATTGGCAGTCTGATAGGTGCTTTGTACACGGCCGGGCTTGATCCTGAAACCATGTTTAAGCTGGCCAAAAATCTAAAAAAGCGTCACTGGCTGGATTTTGTTATACCACAGATGGGGATGGTTTCCGGTGAACGGGCGCTGGCAACTATCCGACTCTTAACAAAACAAAAAACCTTTGCCGAGCTAAAAACTCCTTTGGCAGTTGTAGCAACAGAGCTAAATAGCGGGAGGGAAGTTGTTTTTACCGAGGGTGATGTTGCCCAAGCCGTGAGGGCTAGTATTTCTGTGCCGGGTGTCTTTATTCCTTTTACCATCGATGGTAAATTATTTGTCGACGGTGCTGTTATAAATCCTACTCCGATAGACACTGTCCGGAATATGGGGGCCGATGTTGTTATCGCTGTTGACTTGGCTCATGCAGGTACGATAACCAATATCAGCAATATGTTTGACGTAATTATTCAATCTATCGATATCATGGAAAGGGAATTGTGCAAGCATCGCCAGCATCATTGCGATGTGCTTATTCAGCCAGATGTGGGCAGCTTTTCGCCCAGCTCTTTCGAGACGATGGATGAATGTGCACTGGCTGGTGAAGTTGCCGCCGAGTCGGTTATTCCGGAAATCAAAAAAATATTGGCTAGTCTGCAATGTACAGAGGAGAAGTCTGATAATCCTGATTGCCTGCCCGCCACACAGGATTAGGAAATCCTAAGGCATATATGTCTGTTGCGCTAATATCACAGGCTAACATAGCTTGCAGCGGCGATAGGCTGCCAGGCTGTTGTTGTTTGCTGGTAAGATAATGCGCAGTTTTTGTTATTAGCGGTATTGTGGCATGCTGGGAAATTTCTTTGAGTAAGCGGCGTCCATTGTTGTTAAATGCCAATATACGGGCATATAAGGGGCCTGACTGGTCAAATTGTGCCAGTTGGTCTTTAGTGGTTTCTAACAGTGCATGGATTATGATTCTTTGCAGGCGGGTTATAGTGTAGCGTTTACTTTTGCTATGTGCCAATAGTTCCTGGACAGTAGTGGCTTTGAAGGCAGCCTGGTTTATTTTATTATGGAGACCTTCTGTGATGTCAGGTAATCCGGCCAGCGCATCCAGGCGCATGGCTCTGATTTTGGCTAAAATAATATTGCTAAAGTCTGCTAAGGTTACAGGGGCCTTTCCTGCATTGATCAATTCGTTAATTTGCCGGGCGCAGCTAGGGGGGAGTGCTTGCCAGGCCGTACTGCCGGGAGACAATGCACCTTTTTGGAGAATGGCTGCCCTGATAGCTGTAGCGCTGGCAATAGGAGAAGTAATCAGGCTATCATGGTAATCGGCAGCAAGACGCTTAAGCGGCAAAGGGACAAGCTGGGGAGCATAGGTATTAATTGCCCGTACATATTCAATTGCCAAGAGATTATTAGGGGATTGAAACAGACCTGCATCAACGCTTGCTCTTGCCGATACGGCTGCTGCAAGGCTGGCAGCATATGTCTGACCGGTTTTCATTTGTTCACGCATTGCAGTAATGACGGCCGGTTGGTTTAACGCGTTTGCGGCTGCCAGCAGCTTTGCCATATCCGGCATTTCCGCACCAAAGCAGACATGGCTGACAACTCCCAAATGATTAAGCAGCCGAATGCCGCCGGTTGCAAAGTATTGGGCACTGCGTACCGAAAACACTACCGGGAGTTCAACAATCAAATCGACACCAGCCTTAACAGCCATGGCAGCTCGTGACCATTTATCAGTCATGGCCGGTTCACCCCGTTGTGTAAAATTGCCGCTCATGACCCCGATCGCAAATGGTGCGCCTGAAATTCGTTTGGCTTCGTTTAGATGCCATAAATGACCATTGTGGAAGGGATTGTATTCTACAATCAGACCGACTGCTTTCATTACATATCACCCTGTTTCCTCGTATATTGTTTTATTATAGCATCTACAGCTGCATTACTGCAGCTAAACGTCGCCGCAGAGTGCCAATGACGGCATACGGCAAAAAACTTTCCAGATTTTATGCATTTGTGAAATTTTTTATTAAATAAGTTTTCCTGATGAAGGGAAACTAAGGCAGGCGTCGAAAACATAAAAATTGGTTAGTGAAATGAGTTAGCTCATAAATAGTGTCTGACAGAAAAACCATACCCAATAATAAGGAGGATTTTGTTGTGAAAGTTTTAGTTGTCAATTGTGGAAGCTCCTCAATTAAGTACCAGTTGGTTAATATGAATGATGAGTCGGTTTTGGCCAAAGGTTTGGTGGAGCGTATTGGTCTTGATGGCTCGATATTAACTCATCAGCCGGAAGGCAAAGACAAAGTAGTAATCAATGCCGATATCAAGAACCATAGCATTGGAATTAAGCTGGTTATCGAGGCTCTTACCGATGCAAAGCATGGTGTAATCACTGATATGAAAGAAATCGCGGCCGTTGGACACCGGGTTGTACACGGCGGTGAAAAATTTGCTGATTCTGTGTTGATTACTCCGGCGGTAATGGATGCTTTGGAAGAATGCATTGAAATGGCACCATTGCATAACCCACCTAACATTATGGGGATAAATGCTTGTGCCGAGATCATGCCAGGTGTTCCTCAGGTAGCTGTTTTTGATACTGCTTTTCACCAAACAATGCCTAAACATGCATTTCTTTATGCTTTACCTTATGAAGCCTATGAGAAATACGGCATTAGACGCTATGGCTTCCATGGTACTTCCCATAAATATGTTTCACAACAGGCTGCAGACCTCATGGGCGAATCGATAACCAATCTGCGTATTATTACCTGTCATTTAGGAAACGGTGCCAGCATCGCCGCTGTTAAGCATGGTAAATGCATTGATACCAGCATGGGCTTCACACCGCTTGAGGGTCTGGTAATGGGTACCCGCTGCGGCGGCATTGATCCTGCTATTATTCCTTTCTTAATGAAGAAAGAAGGCATGACCGCCGAACAAATCGACAGCTATCTTAATAAAAAATCCGGTGTACTTGGGGTTTCCGGCGTATCAAGTGATTTCCGTGATATTGAAAATGCTGCTAATTCCGGCAATGACCGTTCTGAACTGGCGCTCGAAATGTTTGCTTACAGAGTGCGTAATTTCATTGGTTCCTATACTGCCGCTATGGGTGGTGTTGATGCTATTGTGTTCACTGCCGGTCTTGGTGAAAACTCTATCTCTATGCGCGAAAAAATCTGTACCGGCCTGGAATTCCTTGGCACCAAAATTGACCCTGTCAAGAATAACGTTCGCGGCAAAGCGCAAGAAATCAGTGTTGATGGCGCTCAAGTTAAGATTTTTGTTATCCCGACCAACGAAGAACTTGTTATCGCCCGGGATACCAAAACAATTTGCAGCAAACTTGCATAACCACCATACAACCTTCGCATGATAGGCAGGGGACATTTTGTTCCCTGCTTTTCTTATCCTAGCCGCAAGGCTAACTTTTTGTCAGGGCAACATCGGCTTCTACCTTCGTTGGCGCTCGTTACAAGCCGTGTTTTCTTTATTTCTTGACAAAGTTTCAGGGGGTCGATATAATAGATGAAGGTTGGTGGAAAATGATGAAAATTAACATAGCACAGTTAAAAAAAGAGCTTGGGGGTACCCAAACTTTTTCTTTCCAAACTTCGGTTGACGAACTTGCCCTTAACCAGCGGGAAGAAGCCTGGACTGATAATGTCCTGGTTGACGGTGTGGTTACCAATAAGGGAACCTATTACGAAGTAACCGGTACCATCCATGCTACCCTGAAGGAATCCTGCAGCCGGTGCCTGGAATCTGTGGTTAGCGTACTTACCATCCCTTTTAGTGAAAAAATCAGGGAAACCGGTCTGGAAGAAACAGGCGAAGATTCCGAGTTTGAATTTAGCTGTTTTACTGGTGATGAAATGGAGATCACTGACTTAATTCGTGAGAATATTTTGTTGGCCAAGCCGTTGAAACCAGTGTGCAGTGAGAACTGTCGTGGTCTATGTCCCGAGTGCGGGGCCAACCTAAACATAAGCACCTGCGGCTGTAATCCGATTAAAATCGATCCAAGGCTTGCGGTTTTAGAAAAACTCTTGTCCAAGGACTAAGGTTATGCAGGTTGGCCAATTTTGTTAAGGAGGTGGAAACAAATGGCAGTACCTAAGCGTAAAATGTCTAAAGCTCGCCGTGATAAGCGTCGTGCTAATTGGAAACTTACTATTCCAGGTTTAGTTGAATGTCCTCAATGTCACGAAAAGAAAATGCCTCACCGTGTGTGTCCTGAATGTGGTCATTATAATGGTAAAGTTGTGGTTCAAGCAGAATAAAAAAATAAGCAGTGAGCAAGATAAAAGGCAATTAAATTTATCTTGCTCACTTTTTTACTTGCAATGTTGGTAGCAAGTAGCTATAATTAATACTATCAATTGGTATTATAAGTTGCTGATAAAATTAGGTGATGTTATGGCTCGGGTCCAAAAAAAAATACGCCAGGAGAAATTAAAAGAGAAGTTGTTAACAACACCTTTTCTTACTGATGAAGAACTGGCAGCCTATTTGAAAGTTAGCGTGCAAACCATTCGGCTTGACCGGCTGGAACTTGGTATACCCGAGCTTAGGGAACGTACCAAGCAGATGGCCGAGGAAGCCCAGAACAAGCTTAAGACCATTGCCAGTGCGGATGTTATTGGTGATCTGATTGACCTGGAGTTAGGGAAGTCAGGAATATCGCTGATGACAGTAACGCCGGAAATGGTATTTGAGAAAACAAAAGTTGCACGGGGGCATTATATCTTCGCTCAGGCGAATTCTTTGGCGTTGGCAATTATTGATGCGCCCTTGGCTGTAACCGGGGTTGCGAATATCAAATATAAGATTGCCGTGCGTGAAGGGGAAAAATTGGTAGCCAAAGCAGAGAATATTAAAAAAAGAGGCAATAAATATTTTATTTGGGTAAAAACTAGAAATGATAGCCAAGAAGTATTTCGTGCTAAATTTATTATGGTTTCCATGGATACTGATTTGCCTAAATAACAAAGTATTGTAGATAAATGGAGACTTGATCAGATAGGGTTTAACCCCATCTGAATCTTAGTTGGAATTATCCAGGGACTTAGCCGCTCGCTTGTGCCCGTAGGGGTATAGCGTTTGCAGAAGCGGGGTCTTAGAGCGGGTTAGTCATCGGATAAATAGTCATATTCTGTGGGGTTTCGTGAAAGGAAGATATTGAATGAGGGTTGCCATTGATGCTATGGGGGGAGATTATGCGCCCGATGAAATTGTTTTAGGCGCATTACAAGCCGCCAAGGCGTATGTAAATGATGATGTTGAAATTGTTTTGGTCGGTGACCAAAGTCAAATTACTCAAGCGCTTGAACGTCATGGCAATGGAAAAGAATCAAATATTACTGTTCATCACGCCAGCGAAGTTATTGATATGCATGAATCGCCGGGCGCTGCTGTGAGAAAAAAGAAGGATGCTTCTGTCGTTGTTGCTACATCACTTGTTAAACAGGGGCATTGCGATGTGGTAATATGTGCGGGTAGCACGGGTGCGGCTGTAGCTGCCGCACTATTAGGCTTAGGCCGGATTAATGGAATTGAGCGGCCAGCTATTGCAACACCGATGCCAAACCTTACAGGCACAACCATTCTCTTAGACTCGGGCGCTAATGTTGATAGTAAACCCAAACATTTGGTCCAAAACGCTATTATGGGTGCCATCTATGCGGAATATGTCCTTAATATTCCCAGCCCGCGGGTAGGGCTTTTAACTATTGGTGAGGAAGAAAGCAAAGGCAATGAACAGGTTTTAGCTACATATCCGCTGTTAAAGCAGCTTAACACAGTGAACTTTATTGGCAATGTGGAAGGCCGTGATATTCCGAAAGGAACGGTTGACGTTGTTGTTTGCGACGGCTTTGTAGGAAATATTGTATTAAAATTTGGGGAAGGCTTGGCTAAAGCCATTTTGCAATTGATTAAAGAATCCATCAAAACCAGCGGTTTTTTGACAAAAGTGGCTTCCATGCTGGTGTTGCCGGCTTTGAACGGGTTAAAGAAAAAGCTGGACTATGCCGAATATGGCGGAGCGCCGCTCTTAGGTGTAAATGGAGGGTTTATCATCTGCCATGGCAGTTCACAGGCTAAAGCTATAAAAAACGCTATTAGAGTAGCTAAAGAATTTACTGAGCAGGATGTTGTCGCCCACATCCGCGAAACCATTGCTAAAGAGGGGGTTGTAACACATGAAGGAAATTAAAGACGTAGGCATTATTGGTCTTGGCACCTATTTGCCTGAAAAAATAATGACAAATAAAGACCTGGAAAGTATAGTGGACACTTCAGATGAATGGATTGAATCGAGAACCGGCATCCGGGAACGCCGGATTGCTTCGCCAGATATGGCAACCTCTGATTTAGCCACCCGGGCGGCAGAGAAAGCGCTTATCGATGCCGGTGTTACTGCCGACGAGATTGATCTTATCATTGTCGCTACAGCCACTCCGGATATGTCTTTTCCCTCAACCGCCTGCTTAGTACAGGCTAATCTCAAAGCCAGTCGTGCAGCTGCTTTTGATTTAGCGGCCGGATGTTCCGGATTTGTTTATGGTATTGTGACCGGCAGTCAATTTATTAAGGCCGGGTTATACAAAAAGGTATTGGTCATCGGTGCGGAGACGCTTTCTAAAATACTGGACTGGACTGACCGGAATACCTGCGTTTTATTCGGTGATGGTGCCGGTGCGGCGGTATTGGCTGAAACAGAGGCCGGTTACGGTATTATTGGCGCCCAATTAGGAGCCGATGGTTCTGGCGGCGATTTACTAAAACTCCCTGCCGGTGGCTCGCGCAATCCGGCAAGTTCTGAAACTGTTACGCAAAAAATGCATTTTGTCCATATGAATGGTAACGAAGTGTTTAAGTTTGCTGTTAAAATAATGGGAGAAGCTGCGATTCAGGCATTAGAACATGCCGGACTTAGTGCCAATGATGTTGATTGCCTGATTCCGCATCAGGCCAACAACAGGATCATCCAATCGGCGGCAAAGCGTCTTAAGCTGCCGATGGATAAAGTTATGGTCAATGTTGATAAATATGGTAATACATCTGCTGCCTCTATTCCCATCGCCCTCGAAGAAGCTGTACATGGCGGCAAAATAAGACAAGGTGATATTGTCGTGCTTGTTGGCTTCGGTGCTGGGTTAACCTGGGCATCAGCTGTTATAAAATGGGGCAAGGAGGCCGACACTATTGCTAAATAGCAAACTCTGCCAGCTTTTACAGATTAAATATCCGATTTTGCAAGGTGGAATGGCTTGGGTAGCTACCGCTGAATTGGCAGCGGCAGTTTCAAATGCAGGAGGTTTGGGGTTAATTGGTGCCGGGCATATGCCGCCTGATGCACTGAAGATAGAAATCAAAAAGGCAAAAGCTCTGACTGACAAACCCTTTGGTGTCAATATTATGCTTATGTCGCCTTTTGTCAAAGAGGTTATGCAGGTAGTTGTTGATGAAAGGGTAGCGGTAGTTACTACCGGGGCAGGTAATCCTGGAGAGTATATTCCGGCATTAAAGGAAGTAGGTACCAAGATTATTCCGGTTGTTGCCTCGGTGGCGCTGGCTAAACGCCTGGAACGGGTAGGTATTGACGCTATTATTGCTGAAGGTATGGAAAGCGGTGGTCACGTAGGTGAAGTAACAACCATGGCACTGGTGCCGCAGGTTGCCGATGCTGTTTCGGTGCCGGTTATTGCGGCAGGCGGTATTGGCGATGCTCGCGGGGTTGTGGCTGCCCTGGCTTTGGGTGCTCAGGGTGTACAAATCGGAACACTGTTTGCCGCTTCGGTTGAATGTACCGCTCACCCTAACTATAAAGCTGCCATTATCAAAGCCAAAGAACGTTCAACTGTTGTTAGCGGCGCAATAACAGGACATCCGGTAAGAGTTATTGCCAATAAACTAACCCGCGAATTTGCCGAAATGGAAAGACAAGGCGCAACGGTTGAGGAATTGGATCGTTTAGGTGCCGGAAAACTTAGGAATGCGGTACGTGAAGGCGATGTAGAGTATGGTTCCGTGATGGTTGGGCAGGTTGCGGGGTTGATAAACTCAATCCGGACCGTGGATGAAATTATGCAGGATATTATTCAAAATGTTCCGAAAGTCATTACTGGACTGACGCAAAATATATAAATATCCGACAAATACATAAGGAGGGAAAGAAATGGGTAAACTAGCATTTGTTTTTCCCGGACAGGGATCACAAACTGTCGGTATGGGCAAGGACTTCTATGATAAGTTTGATATTGTCCGGGACATATTCAAGTCGGCAGATGAAGCTCTTGGCTTTTCAATTACCGATATGTGTTTTAATGGTCCTGAAGAAGAACTCAAGAAAACATATAACACCCAGCCGGCTATTTTGACGATGAGTGTGGCCTGCTATGAGGTATTAAAACAGCGTGGAATTACTCCTGATATTGTGGCCGGACACAGTCTGGGCGAGTATTCGGCATTGGTTGCCGCTGGAGCGCTGGCCTTTACAGATGCTGTTCAATTGGTACGAAAGCGTGGACAATTCATGCAGGAAGCCGTACCGCTGGGAGAAGGCAGTATGGCGGCTATCATGGGACTTGACCGCGATAAGGTTGTGGAGATTTGCCGGCAGGTAGAAGCTGAAGCTGGCGTTGTGCAGGCCGTAAACTTTAATTGCCCGGGGCAAATTGTCATTGCCGGTAAGACACAGGCTGTTGAGAAAGCCAATGAACTGTTAAAAGCGGCAGGTGCCAAAAGGGCTATCTCCTTGCCTGTCAGTGCACCTTTCCATAGTTCTTTGATGCAGCCTGCAGCGGTAAGACTGGGGGCTGAACTTGACAAAGTGTCTGTTAAGGATGCAGCTATTCCGGTTGTCGTTAATGTTAACGGCCAAATTGTTACGCAAGGCGAAGCCCTAAAAGAATTGCTGGTCAAACAGGCTGCCAGTCCGGTGGTGTGGGAGGACTGTGTGGCGCAAATCGTGAACTTTGGCGCAGATACTTTTGTAGAAGTAGGACCAGGAAAAGTTCTTACAGGCTTCACCAAGAAAATTGCAAAAGATGTCGAAACACTGAATATAGAAGACGAGGCTTCTTTAGAAAAAGTTCTTGATTATTTCAAGGAGGTTCGCTAAAATGCATTTAGACGGACAAGTTGCCATCATTACCGGAGCTTCTCGGGGAATTGGGCGGGCAGTGGCTATTGCGCTGGCCAAGGTTGGTGCAAAGGTCGTAATTAATTATGCCGGCAATGCCGAGGCGGCTGAAGAGGTTCGTACATTCATTGCCGATAATGGCGGTCAGGCAATTACAGTCAAGGCAGATGTTGCTGACGCCGATGCGGTAGACAGTCTTGTCAAGCAGGCCATTGACACCTATGGTAAAATTGATATTCTGGTAAACAATGCCGGTATCACCCGGGATTCACTGTTAATGCGCATGAAGGATGAGGATTGGGATGCTGTAATGAATACCAATCTTAAAGGAATATTCTATTGCACTAAGGCAGTAACAAAGAGTATGATGAAACAAAGAAGCGGTAAGATCATCAACATGACTTCGGTTGTGGGTCTTATGGGCAATGCCGGACAGGCTAACTATGCTGCGGCCAAAGCCGGTGTTATCGGATTTACTAAATCAATGGCAAAAGAGTTGGCATCACGGGGCATTACCGTCAATGCTATTGCACCAGGCTTTATTGCTACCGACATGACACATGGTTTGTCAGAACAGGTTAAAGTCGATTTGGAGGCGAAAATTCCTCTGAGCCGTTTGGGTGAAGCCGAAGATGTGGCCGCTGCCGTAGTATTTTTAGCAAGCCAGTCGGCAAATTATATTACCGGACAGACTTTAAATGTTGACGGTGGTATGGTAATGTAATATATGTTAAAATTCCTTGGAAGGAGGTGAATACCATTATGACAACTTTTGACAAGGTTAAAGAAATTGTTGTGGAACAGCTCGGTGTTGATGAAGCTGATGTAGCAATCAATTCTACTTTCATTGACGATCTTGGCGCTGATTCACTGGATATTGTTGAACTGATTATGGCCTTTGAAGAGGAATTCAGCATTGAAATTCCCGACGAAATCGCTGAAAAAATTAAAACAGTAAAAGACGCTGTGGAGTACATAGACAAGGAAAAGCAAGCGTAATTCAAATGTTTTTTTGGCGTCGTAATTGGTGTCATTACCTTATTCAAACGGAGAAAGTCCCGTGGAAACTTTTTCGCGGGACTTTCTTAAAGGTAATGTGTTAGGTAGCTTATGGTATGGTTTATTGATTGGAGGAGTTGTTACTTGAAACTTCCGGAGCTTAAAATTGGCCAACATGTTGCTAAGATCCCAATTATCCAAGGGGGCATGGCGATAAGACTGTCAACTGCCCGTTTGGCGGCAGCAGTGGCTGAAGCTGGCGGCATCGGACTTATCGCAGCATCAGGTATGGCTTTTGATGAGTTGCGCCATGAAATCAGACTGGCGCGCAGCTTGACCAAAGGGATAATTGGTATAAACATCATGGTAGCGGCAAGAGAATTTGCTCGCTATGTTGATACTGCCATTGATGAAGGGATTGATTTGGTAGTAGCAGGAGCTGGATTCTCGCGTGACGTATTCCCAATGGGGAAAAAGTCGGGTACTCCAATCGTGCCAATTGTATCATCAGTTAAGGCCGCCAAAATTTCAGAAAAGCTGGGCGCTGCCGCTATTATTGTTGAAGGCAAAGAAGCAGGTGGTCACCTGGGGACTGATGAATCTTTGAGTGTACTTCTGCCTGATATCAAAAAATCCGTAGCTATTCCCGTTATCGGCGCCGGCGGCATCATTTCCGGTCGGGATATTGCTGAAGTAATGAAGCTTGGTGCTGATGGCGTACAAATGGGAACCAGGTTTGCCGCCAGTGTGGAGTCTAACGCCGCTCCGGCTTTAAAAGAATTTTACTTAAAGGCTAAACCTGAAGACGTAGTATTGATTAAAAGCCCGGTGGGGTTGCCGGGACGTGCTATCAAAAACCCTTTTGCTAAGAAAATCCTTGAATGTACCGTCGATGGTCCGGATAAATGTGTGGCATGTCTAAAACATTGCGAAAAGAATTTTTGTATAATTAGTGCACTGATTCGTGCTCAACAGGGAGATGTTGACACCGGACTGGTATTTACCGGCGAGTATATTCATAAAATAGATGAAATATTACCTGTTAAAGAAATATTTACACGGCTTCTTAGGGAAGTTGAAGAAATAAATTAGTGGGGTGACCTTCTTGAAAAAACGAGTTGTAATTACAGGAATGGGCGCGATTACGCCTATTGGTATTGGAACAGACGCTTTTTGGCAGGCTTTGCTTGCTGGCAAATCAGGAATTGACCGTATTACCCGATTTGATGCCAGCGAATATTCTACCCAAATTGCCGGTGAAGTAAAAGATTTTGACCCGGTAAAGTATATTGACAAAAAAGAAGCCAAGCGTATGGACAGATGTACTCAATTTGCTGTCGCTGCGGCTAAGATGGCGTTTGAAGATGCGGGAATCAATCTTGAACAAGAAGACCGCAGCCGTATGGGAACTTTAATCGGCAGTGGTATTGGCGGTATGGATACGCTGCATGACCAGTACAAAACATTATTTGAAAAGGGGCCGGGCCGGATTAGCCCGTTCTTTGTACCGATGATGATTGCTAATATGCCGGCAGGTCAAACTTCTATTACTCTTGGCCTTGAAGGACCTTGCAGCTGCGTAGTTACTGCTTGTGCAACAGGCACTAACGCTATCGGCGATGCTTTTAAAATTATTCAACGCGGTGATGCTGATGTTATGGTTGCCGGTGGTACCGAAGCAGCTGTATCGCCTGCGGCAGTTGGCGGCTTTTGTGCCATGAAGGCCATGTCTACCCGCAATGACGAACCGCAAAAAGCTTCCCGTCCGTTTGATAAAGACCGTGATGGTTTTGTCTTGGGCGAAGGCGCAGGCATAGTAGTCATGGAAACTCTCGAGCATGCACTGGCACGCGGCGCCAAAATTTATGCGGAAATTATCGGCTACGGTTCTAATGCCGACGCCTATCATATTACCGCTCCCGCCCCTGAAGGTGCTCAAGCCGCTAAATGCATGGCTATGGCGCTCAAAGATGGCGGAATTGAGCCTAAAGAAGTAGATTACATCAATGCTCATGGTACTTCCACACCGCTCAATGACAAAAATGAAACACTTGCGATAAAGTCATTGTTTGGTGAACATGCTAAAAACCTCAAGGTTAGCTCAACTAAGTCCATGACTGGGCACCTGTTAGGCGCAGCCGGTGGTATTGAGACAATTGCTTGCGTGCTTGCCGTTGCTAACAGTATCGTCCCGCCGACCATCAATATAGAAAACCAGGACCCTGAGCTGGATCTGGATTATGTAGCAAATAAACCACGGGAACAAGTTGTAAATGTGGCACTTTCGAACTCTTTTGGTTTCGGTGGTCACAACGCAACCATCCTGGTAAAAAAATATCAGGCGTAACCTATTTTTTTATGAAAGAAGTTAAAGGGATGCTAGATGATACCCGCATGCAAGCGTTAACTGAGTTGTGCCGGTCCTTAGGAGTTGTGTTCGGCGATTATAAACTGCTGCATCAGGCTCTTATCCATACGTCATATGCCAATGAAACTAAAGGCACCAGTATTAGGCATAATGAGCGTTTGGAATTCTTAGGCGATGCGGTTTTGGACCTGATCATTAGCTCATATTTGTTTAGTCAGTGCCCACAATTGCCTGAAGGCGAACTTACCAAAGCCAGGGCTCAGGTGGTTTGCGAACAAACGCTGGCTAAAAGAGCATTGGAACTCAAAATTGGTGAATATCTCCTCTTAGGTAAAGGGGAAGCACTGTCTGGCGGACGGGAACGGATATCCATTCTCGCAGATGCCTTTGAAGCCATTATTGGTGCTGTTTATCTTGATGCAGGCTTCAAGAGCGCAGCCCGCTATGTGTTAAATCAGCTTAAATCTGAATTGAAGCTGGTTGAACGTGGTGACTATTTAAAAGATTATAAGACTTGGCTGCAGGAAATTGTGCAAAAAAATAATGATAGCAAAATTGCCTATGAAGTTATTAACGAACGCGGGCCTGATCATGATAAATCTTTTGAAGTGGCTGTTTTTGTGAATACTGAACGTATGGGTTCAGGCTGGGGCAAAAGTAAAAAAGAAGCTGAACAACAGGCTGCCAAACAGGCGCTGCTAAAGCTTGGCACAATAACTCAATAATATGTGAAACCAGGGCGGCCATTTTGGTCGTCCTTTCTGTATAGGAGTATTGTAGTATTATGAAGCATTATATTATCCCGGTATTTATCCCCCATTTGGGTTGTTTGCATGAATGCATTTTCTGTAATCAGAGAAAAATAACCGGCCTATTGACACCAGTTACTGCCAGGCAGGTAGCGGCTGTTATTCAGGAGCGGCTGGCTGACATTAATCAAGCTCGCCGGATAGAAGTAGCCTTCTACGGCGGCAGTTTTACCGCTTTGCCGCAGGCTATGCAAAATGAATTGCTGGCTCCGGCCAGTCAGGCTTTATATAATGGTCAAATTCATGCTATTCGTCTTTCTACCAGACCTGACTGTATAACCGGCAGTACGCTTGCCAATCTTCGCAGTCACGGGGTGAGTATTGTTGAACTTGGTGTTCAGTCTTTTGACGATGCTGTACTTTTTAATGCGGCGCGCGGGCATAGCAGTCAAATTGTAGCTGAAGCTGTGAATTTGCTGAAAGCTGCCGGTATTAGCTGTGGCTTGCAATTGATGCCCGGTTTACCTGGTGAGGATTGGATGAGCTTAATTACTACCGTACGTCAGACCGTCACTTTATGTCCGGATTTTGTCCGCATTTACCCGGCTATCGTTATTGCCGGAACAAGGCTGGCAGAATTATATCAGCAGGGTGTCTACCAGCCGTTGTCATTACCGCAGGCAGTAGCCCGCTGCGCTTATATGAAACTCGTTTTTGAACGCCAGGGTATTGAGGTTATTCGAACAGGCCTCCAAGCCAGTGAGGAACTGGACAAGAATGTACTTGCCGGGCCGTATCATCCGGCTTTTGGCGAACTGGTGGATTCACATATTTTTTACTTAATGCTGACCCGGTTTATTGAACAAAATTTCTTCGATACTGAAACCGGTTTTACGATTGTTCACCACCCTAAAGACACCTCTAAAGTACGGGGACAACATAATAACAATCTCAGTCGCCTGCGACTGCAATACAACTTATCGGCGATAACACTATGTGCTGATTCGACAGTCATTCCTGGCTCGCTCCTGCTCAGACATAAGGGCCTTTCCTTTCTTTTGAGCAAAAAAGCAAAAATATGATAAAATGAAATTTAAAAATCATGTAAAAGAAGGAATTTTTAGGAAATAGGAAGAATACCTTTATGTATAGGCCCTGAATTCAAAGGAGGAGAGCGAAAAAATGGAAGTGCTGAAAGTATCTGCACAATCAAATCCCAAATCCGTAGCAGGCGCTCTGGCCGCAGTTTTGCGGGAAAAAGGTACCGCAGAAGTGCAGGCAGTAGGTGCAGGGGCGGTTAATCAGGCTATCAAGGCTATTGCGATTTCACGTGGTTTCGTCGCTCCCAATGGCATTGATTTGATTACCATACCAGCTTTTGCGGAAATTTCTATTGACGGGGAAGAACGTACCGCCATTAGATTTATCGTTGAGCCTCGTTAATGAGATTCGGCTTGCTGTGAAAAAGTCTGCCAGCACCTGCTGCAGGCTTTTTTATATATCTAAAATTTGTAAGTTTTGCGCGCCAATGCAAAGCCCGCACGGAACGCTGCGACGTCGGCGTTCAACTTCCGCTTATGCATAACGGCCGTTTTGTGCCTCAGGAATGTTCCGGGAATCCGCTGGCTAAGTTATGGTCTTATGTTCTCTGCTCTTGTGTTACTGTACCTGGCATGGTAAAATTTTGAGTGACTTTAAATATAAAGGGTGATTAGTATGCTGCTCCGCCGACTTGAGGCATATGGGTTTAAATCGTTTGCCGAAAAAACCGAACTGGAGTTTGGACAAGGAATAACAGCCATTGTTGGCCCCAACGGCAGCGGCAAAAGCAATATTTCTGATGCCATTCGTTGGGCGCTTGGTGAACAGAGCCTGCGCACCTTGCGTGGTGCCAAGATGGAGGATGTCATCTTTGCCGGCAGTGTCAACCGCAGACCTTTGGGAGTAGCAGAAGTTTCTCTCGTATTTGATAACAGTGATGGGCAGCTGGCATTGGATTTTAGTGAAGTTACCATCACCCGCCGCGTATTTCGTTCAGGGGACAGTGAATATTACATCAATAAAACACCCTGCCGATTAAAAGATATTCATGAAATGCTGGCAGATACAGGACTGGGCCGTGATTCGATGACAGTAATCGGGCAGAACAAAGTTGATGAGATATTAAGCAGCAAACCTGAAGAACGCCGGCTTTTGTTTGAAGAAGCCGCCGGTATCATCAAGTATAAACAGCGTAAACGGGATGCCTTGCGTAAGCTGGACGACACAGAACAAAATCTGACCCGGGTTCGGGATATTACCGCAGAGCTTGAAAGTCAGTTGGAACCGCTCAAAGAAAGCGCTGACAGGACTAGCCAGTTTAATTTGTTAAACACGGAATTGACAGCCTGTCAGGCAACTTTGCTGCTGGAACGGTTGACAAAAGCGGAAAAGCTGGTAGAGAGCGCCAAGCTGGAACAGGCTAATGTAACAGACCGGAGTATTGCAGCCAGTGCCCGGTTAACTACAGCCGACAATGAAAAAGATGCGCTAACGCTAACGCTTGCTCAAACAGAGGAAGCGATTACTTGTGCTGAAAAGAATATTCAAGAAGTGGCCCAGGAAATAGAGCGCACAGATAGCCGCACAGGAGTACTGACTGAGCGAATTGAACAAGGTCAAAAGGCGCAGGCGCGTTTTGACGATGAGCTTGCCCGCTTAACTGCTGAAAAGCAAGCGGCAGAAGTAAAACTTAATGAGCTATACGGTGAGCTGGAAGCTAAACAAGGACAAATTGTCACTGCTAATGCCATGTTAGCGGAGAAAAGCAGGCACAGCGAGTGCCTGGCTGCCAGCATCAGACAGCTTGAGCAGCAAATTGAGACAGGTAAAGAGCAAACCTTTGAACATTTGCAGCTGTTGGTAAATGAACGTAACGCCCTGCGCATGCTTGAGCGTGACTTGGCGGCGTTAACCGCACAACAGATGAATTTTGCTAAAGAACATGAGAACTATTTGAACCGGCAGCAGGAGATCAGCGCTAAAGATCAGCAGCTTAAGGCCGAGACTCAAGCGCTTGCTGACCGGCGAAAGGATTTCGAACAGCAGATTAGCCTTGTGCAGCAGAACAAGGCTAAATTGGAATATGAATATAAGAATATCTTAGAAACAGAACAGCAGCTTGCCGGTAAGGTAAATGAAACCTCATCCCGCCTTAGTGTTTTGACAAGCATGCAGCAGGAATTAGAAGGATTTGGCAGGGCGATAAAAGGTATATTGAAACACCAGAGTTCCTGGCGTCAAGGGATTTGTGGCGCAGTAGCCCAGCTTTTGACAGTGCCGGATACCTATGTCAATGCCATTGAGGTGGCACTTGGCGGTGCTCAACAGCATCTTGTTACCGATACCGATCAAACCGCTAAGCAAGCTATTAATTTCTTGAAAACACAAAAATTAGGACGGGCTACTTTTTTACCGTTAAACACAATTAAAATAAGTAAACCAAGAGAAGCCGAAATACTGGCCGCCAATCAGCCGGGCGCATTAGGGTTTGCCGCAGATGTTGTCGGGGTTAGCGAGCGGTATCGCTCAGTAGTAAACTATTTACTGGGCCGGGTTATTATTGCCAAAACCATTGATCATGCACTGACAATTGCGCGCAATTGTGGATTTTCCGTAAAAATTGTTACCCTTGACGGTGAACTTATTAATCCCGGCGGATCATTGACCGGCGGCAGCATGGGGCGTAAAGAAGCCAGTTTTATTGCCAGGAATAATGAAATTGACACACTTAAACAAGCATTGACAGCCCTGAAAGAGCAACGGGAAATTTTAGAACAGGAAAAAGCGGCTATTGCCAACGCTATAACCGGGGCTAACGCGCAGCTGGCCGGTTATGATAACAATGTAAAAGAAATAGAGCTTCGTCAAGCCGAATTGGCAATTCATTTAGCTGCAGTCAGGACCGAGGACGAACAGTGCGAGCTGGCGCTTAGAACGATAACTGCCGAAGCAGCGGATGGTCAGCGCGAAATAGTTGTTTGTCAACAAAAGCTCGAGCAAAGTAAAACCAGCATTGCTTCTTTGGAAACACGGGAAATCGGTTATAAATCACAAGTGGAAAACTGGCAGGGTGAACTTAAAATCAAAAAAGCTGAGCAGCAGGCTATTGGCGATGAGTTGACCGATGCTAAAATTAAACTCAGCGCCATTACCCAAGCGGTAACCACAGCCCGCGCAGGTTGCGAGCAGGCTGCGCAGCTGCAAGCATCGCTGGCTGCGCAGCTTGTCCGTATCCATACCGAGAAGCAGCAGCTACAGTCGGAGAATGGACAAGCTCAGGACGAACTCGTCTCACTCTCGGCAAGCAAGGAAGGGCTGTTACGCGATAAATGTCAGCTGGTTGAAACACGTCAGGCACTTTATGCCGACAAGCTGGAAAAACTGGCAGGCATAGGCCGGCTGGACAAAGAGATCAAAGATTTACGCCGGCAGAGTGCTGACCTGCAAAACAAACTGCACGAGATGGAATTACTTGTCACTAAATATACATATGAAGCAGCTAACTGCCACGAACAGCTTACCGGACAGCTTGCCCTCACAATCGAGGAGGCACGTGCGCTAAAAAGGTCTGACAGTATTGAACAGCTGTTACAGACAATAGCTTCCCTTGAACAGCAGATAGCAGCACTTGGACCGGTTAATCCGGCAGCTATTGAAGAATATAACCGTGTCCGGGAGCGATATGCCTTTTTGCAGGGGCAAGTTACTGACTTATCACAGGCTAAGGAGTATTTGACATCAGTAATTAAAGATATTGATATTACTATGTCACGTCAATTTAATACCGCCTTTAAAGCCATAAATCAATACTTTGGCGATGTATTCAACCGTTTGTTTGGTGGTGGACGTGCGGAGCTTGTGCTGATTGAGCCGGGCAATATTCTGGAAACAGGCATAGATATTATTGTACAGCCTCCGGGAAAGAAACTGCAAAATCTAGCCCTGTTGTCAGGCGGTGAACGGGCACTTACCGTAATTGCATTGTTATTTGCTATCCTGACATATCGTCCGGCACCTTTCTGTGTGGTTGACGAAATTGATGCTGCCCTGGATGAAGCCAACGTACAGCGGTTTAGCGAATTTTTACGTGATTATGCACAAAACACGCAATTTATTATTGTTACCCACCGCAAAGGAACTATGGAAGCCGCCGGTGTATTGCATGGCGTGACAATGGAAGAATCGGGAATATCCAGGCTGGTTTCGGTAAAGTTTATGGACAAAGCCGGATAACAATATCTAATTTGGGGGAATTCACAATGGGATTTTTTGATAAATTAAAAGCAGGTCTGGAGAAAACCAGGAAAAGCTTTACGGAAAAAATCGAGCAGCTGGTTATTGGTTATGCCACAATTGATGACGAATTTCTTGATGATCTGGAAGCCGTATTATTGTCGGCAGATGTTGGTGTAGCAACCACCAGCAAATTAATGGCTGAAATTCGTAAAGGCATTAAAGACAAGCTAATCAATTCTCCTGATGATCTAAAACCATTCTTACAGGAAAAAATCAGTGCTATGCTGGTAGGTCAGTCCCCGGCAGAAGCTGCCCATAACCCGCCTACCGTTATACTGGTTGTTGGCGTAAATGGAGTTGGTAAAACAACGACAATTGGTAAATTAGCCAGCTATTATTGTGAAAACGGCAAGAAAGTGCTGTTGGCTGCCGGCGATACCTTTCGCGCCGCTGCCATTGATCAGATAGAAATCTGGGGGCAGCGGACCGGTACCGAAGTTATTAAACATGCGGAGGGCTCTGACCCGGCGGCAGTGGCTTTTGATGCCGTACAGGCTGCCAAAGCCCGGAAAGCCGATATGGTTATCATTGATACGGCCGGCCGTTTGCATACCAAATCGAACTTAATGGAAGAACTGAAAAAAATTAACCGGGTAATTGCCAAAGAAATAGCAGATGCACCGCACGAAACCTTATTGGTGCTTGATGCCACTACCGGACAGAATGCTATTAATCAAGCTAAACTATTCGGTGATGCGGTCAAGCTTTCAGGAGTGGTATTAACCAAACTGGACGGTACAGCCAAGGGCGGAGTGGTAATCGCTATTAATAATGAACTTGATCTGCCTGTGAAATGGGTAGGGGTAGGCGAAGGGGTTAACGACCTCCGGCCTTTCGTTGCTGCTGATTTTGCCGCCGCTTTATTTGCTGACAAGTAATTTTACTTGACATGCTTTGTGTTTTTGTATATAATCTGTGGTGTAAAGTAATTTCCCTTGTCATGATAGGCAGGTGAGCGTTATAGACCACATGTTAAATAAAGTGCTGAGAGTAGGTCAATTGTATGATTTCTATAATGCGCTCCTGACCGAAAAACAGCGTGACTGTCTTAATATGCACTATCTGCAGGATCTGTCACTGGCTGAAATTGCCGAACAATTTGGTGTGTCACGCCAAGCGGTGCATGACATTTTACGCCGGGCTGAACAGACACTGGAAGAATATGAAACTAAATTAGGACTGGCTGCCCGTTATCATGAAGAACGTACGCTGCTTGCTGAAGTTGTCAGTAATTTGGAGCAGCTGCCGCATCATGTGCGGCAGTTACCTGAGTTGCGCTGCGCCTTGACTAAATTAAGTGTATTGTTAGAAGACACCCGGGAGGTGTAACATAAATGGTTTTTGAAAGTTTGGCCGATAAGCTCCAGCAAACATTTAAAAAGTTGCGTGGCAGGGGCAAACTCTCGGAAAGTGATGTTGCTGATGCTCTTAAAGAGGTGCGGATGGCCCTCTTGGAAGCTGATGTCAATTTTAAAGTAGTAAAAGACCTGATTGCCAAAATCAAAGAACGGGCCATAGGCCAGGAAGTATTGGAAAGCCTGACGCCTGCCCAGCATGTTATAAAGATTGTAAATGAAGAACTTACCAACCTGATGGGCGGTACCCAGAGCCGCATTGCCATTGCGTCCCGTCCCCCGACAGTTATTATGCTGGTGGGCTTGCAGGGCGCAGGTAAGACGACCACAGCCGGTAAACTGGCACATCTGCTCAAACGTCAGGGCAAGCGGCCGCTGATGGTGGCTGCCGATATTTATCGCCCGGCTGCGATCAAGCAGTTGGAGGTACTGGGGCAGCAGCTGGAGATTCCGGTATTCACCATGGGGCAGGAAAACCCGGTCAATATTGCTAAAAAAGCCGTGGATCAAGCCTTGATGATGGCCCGCGACATTGTGATTATTGATACCGCCGGTCGTTTGCACATTAATGAAGAGCTTATGAATGAACTTAAATCTATTAAGCAAACGGTCAAGCCTCATGAAATCTTACTGGTCGTTGATGCGATGACCGGACAAGATGCCGTTAATGTGGCCGAGTCCTTTAATAATGACCTTGGCATTGACGGCATTATCCTGACAAAACTTGATGGCGATGCCCGCGGCGGGGCTGCTCTCTCCATCAAGGCAGTTACCGGCCAGCCAATAAAATTTGCCGGCATGGGTGAAAAACTGGATGCTCTGGAACCGTTTCATCCTGACCGGATGGCCTCGCGTATTCTGGGAATGGGCGATGTACTTAGCCTCATTGAAAAGGCTGAATCAACGCTTAATCTGGAAAAAGCTCAGGAAATGCAGAAAAAACTTCGCAAAGAAGAGTTTACGCTGGATGATTTCCTCGAACAGATTGAACAAGTGCGCAAACTGGGACCGCTTGATCAAATTCTCGGCATGATCCCCGGTATGGGTAAGCTTAAACAGCTGCAAGGCATGGATATTGACGATAAAGAAGTCAAACATATTATTGCTATTATCCGGTCGATGACCGCCAAAGAACGGCGTGACCCGTCGATACTCAACGGCAGCCGCCGCAAGCGGATTGCTCTTGGCAGCGGTACACGGGTACAAGATGTTAATCGACTGCTAAAACAATTTGGTGAAGCCAAAAAGATGATGAAACGTATTCAGGAAATGCAAAAGAGTGGCAAGAAACCAAACTTTAAGCTTCCCTTTATGAATTAATCATCTGAAGATACATTTTGGGATACTCTAAAAAGGAGGTGACTTATTATGGCAGTTAAAATTCGCTTAAAGCGTATGGGCGCAAAAAAACGTCCTTTCTACCGTGTAGTAGTAGCTGATTCCCGTTCGCCACGGGATGGCCGCTTTATTGAAAACCTGGGTCATTATGATTCCACTACTGAACCGGCAGTTATCAAGATTGACGAAGAAAAAGCCATCGCATGGCTGCAAAAAGGCGCTCAACCTACCGATACTGTTAAAAACCTGCTCAGCAAAACCGGCATCCTGAAAAAATGGGATGAAGTAAAGCGTTCTAAGTAAAGTGTAGAAACGAGGCGTGATAACTGCATGAAAGAATTAGTCGAAGTTATCGCCAAAGCGTTAGTGAAAAACCCGGAGCACGTCAATGTTAACGAAACAACCGATAATTTGGGTACAGTCTATGAACTGCATGTGGCCCCGGAAGACATGGGGAAAATCATTGGCAAGCAAGGACGTATTGCCAAAGCTATCCGCACTGTGGTTAAAGCTGCCGCCACCCGGGAAAACAAACGAGTAATGGTGGAAATAATATAATTAAAACTGTTAAGCTGAAACCAAAGGGGTGGAATTAATGGCCAACGTCGAGAACTTGACAATTAAGTGCCCGGTAACCGTTAAAGCCAAAGTAACAGAAGATCTTAAAGCGCACTTGGCGGCTGAAATTCAGGAAGCTATCAGAAAAGCCGATTTAGAACTCCAGCAAATCGAATTTCATGCTAAACGCATGATGACCGAGCAAGCCAAGCAAGATGCCCAGGGGCTGGTAGGTTTGCGTCAGCAAATTGATGCCGAGCGGCAAAAACGGCTTGATTTTAAAAATCATATGCTGGAAAAGCTAAAGGAAACAGCACAACTGGAAATCGGTGCGGAAGTCGTTCAGGGTACTATGGATAGAGTCGTTACAGTAAGTATTGGTGATGACCTCCACAAACTGATGGCAACGGAAATTTTGCTGGAAGATGGCAAAATTATTGCCTTCCGCAACTAATATGTCTGGACCCGATCTGATTACTATCGGTAAAATTGTTGCCCCGCACGGTGTGCGGGGTGACGTTCGTATATTGCCGCTAACTGATTTTCCTGACCGATTCCATGATCTTACAACCGTATTTGTCGATGATGTTGGCCAGCTGAAGCTGGAGTCAGCCAGGCAGCATAAAAAGATGATCCTGCTCAAATTTTCCGGATTTGATTCTATGAATGACAGTGAACGCCTGCGTGGCAAACTAATTAAAATCAGCCGGCAGGATGCAGTCAAACTGCCGGAAGGACAATATTATATTTTTGATATAATCGGCCTTACTGTCGTTACCGAAGACGGTGAACAGCTTGGTAGTATAACCGATGTCCTGCAGCCGGGGAGTAACGATGTGTATGTTGTAAAACAGCAAAACAACAAAGAACTGCTGCTCCCGGCCATTAAAGAAGTTGTTAAAAAAATTGACCTTGCCGGAAAACAGATGGTAGTCAAACTTCAGGAAGAAATGGACTAACAGAGGTTTTATGCGTATTGATATTATTTCGTTATTTCCCGATATGTTTGCCGGTCCACTAGGGCACAGCATCCTCAAACGGGCACAGGATAGCGGACATATCGCTGTTCATGTAACCAATCCCCGAGATTTTACTTATGATAAGCATCATATTGCCGACGACTATCCTTTTGGCGGTGGTTCGGGTATGGTTATGAAACCGGAACCGATATTCCGGGCAGTGGAAAACGTAGTATGTACAGCTAAGCTTACGCGCCGGCGGATTGTGCTGATGTGTCCGGGCGGACAAGTTTTTGATCAGGCTAAAGCCAGGGAACTGGCCGGCTATGAGCAGTTAATCCTTGTCTGTGGCCACTATGAAGGTATTGATGACCGGATACGCCAGTATGTGGTTGACGAGGCTGTTTCCATCGGTGATTATGTGCTGACAGGCGGGGAATTGCCTGCGATGGTCATTACCGATGCGGTTGCGCGGATGCTTCCAGGGGTACTTGGCGCCGATGATGGCGCGCAGCAGGATTCCTTTTATAACGGTCTGCTCGAATATCCGCAATATACGCGCCCGCGTCAGTTCAATGGCTGGGAAGTGCCGGAGGTGCTGCTCTCAGGCGATCATGCTAAAATTGAAAGATGGCGGCGGAAAGAGTCGCTGCGGACAACGCTTTTGCGCCGGCCGGATTTGCTGGCCGGGATGGAGCTAAGTCCTCTTGACCATAAGCTGTTGGAAGAAATAAAGACTGAGCAGGCTGGAGGCTGATTATGGCATTGCCTGTATATATTGGCTTGGTGCATCATCCTATTTACAATAAAAATAATGAGATAGTAACCACCGCCATTACGAATTTTGATATCCATGATATTGCCCGTACCTCCAGGACGTATGATTTGATCAAGTATTTTATCATTCATCCTCATGACAGCCAGAAAGCTTTGGCCGAAGAAATTATCGGCTACTGGCAGGAGGGCTACGGCGGGCAGTATAATCCTGACCGCAAAGAGGCCTTAAGCATCGTGGAAGTTATTCCTGATATTGCGGCAGCTGTCGAGTATGTTGCGGACAGGGAAGGTGTACGCCCTATGATTGTTACCACCGACGCCCGTAAGTATGAAAATACAGTCTCCTATAGGAGACTGCGGCAGGAGATAGCAGCCGGCAGACCCTGCCTGCTGCTGTTTGGAACAGGTTGGGGTATGGAGAATTCAGTAATGAAGCAGTTTGATTATATATTAGAACCGATTTACGGACCGGGAACCTATAACCATCTGCCTGTGCGTGCGGCAGTTGCCATTATCCTTGACCGGTTGCTGGGCGAATCTTGGTGGGCTGAGTGAACTTGTCCAGCTAAAGCTGGACATCGGAGATTCAGATGGGGATTCTACCCCCGCCTGAATCTAGAAAGAGTAACTCCACTTTATAAAAGGTGGAGTACTGTGATACATTATCCAAACTTTTGCAATCGGTTAGTTGAGTTGCCGGATAATATGTGTTATAATACATTTTGTGTAATACGGACGGTCCTCTGCGCACTGGTATGAACGTCTGATATAAGGAGGAAATAAAATGAATATTATTCAGATTTTAGAACAAGAACAATTGCGGCAAGACATCCCGTCTTTCAAGGCAGGCGACACTGTGCGTGTACACGTAAAAGTTGTCGAGGGCAGCCGTGAACGTATTCAGGTTTTCGAAGGTGTAGTAATCAACCGCCAAGGGGGCGGTGTGCGGGAAACTTTTACTGTAAGACGCATATCTTATAATGTAGGTGTAGAGCGTACTTTCCCGGTACATTCTCCGCGTATTGAAAAAATCGAAGTAATGCGCCGCGGTATTGTCCGCAGAGCCAAGCTTTACTATCTGCGCAACCTTACTGGTAAGGCCGCCCGTATTAGAGAAAAACGCTAAATCGACAGGTACTCAGGGACTGATTTCAGTCCCTTTTCTTCATATCACCCCTGAATGTAAGGTATCCCCTATTGCGGAAGGAGTAAGACTGTGAGTACTACCAATCTGGGTGAAGAAATAAAAGACTGGGTTATATCGATTCTGATAGCTATCGTTTTGGCTTTTTTTATCCGGTATTTTATTGTTGAATTATACATGGTCGAGGGACCGTCTATGCGGCCCACGCTGGTTAATGGCGAACGACTGGTTGTTAATAAATTTATTTATCGGTTTAAGGCACCCGAACGGGGCGAAATATTAGTTTTTCGTTATCCCCGTGATCCGAGCCGCGACTTTATTAAGCGGGTAATCGGCGTGGCAGGGGATACTGTTGAAATTAAAGACAGCAGGGTTCTCCTTAATGGACAACTATTAAACGAGCCATATATATTAGAGCGTACCCGGGGGTCGTATCCGGCAGTTACCGTGCCGGAAGGGCACATTTATGTAATGGGCGATAATCGCAACAATTCCGAAGACAGCCGCTTTAAAGACGTTGGTTTTGTGCCGTTAGAGCTTATCAAAGGCAAAGCCATTACTGTTTTTTGGCCGCTTGATCACATAAAAACCTTGCCCTAGTATCTTGTAAGCTCTAAAACGGTAGAATAATGGTGAGGCTATTTTAATATCATTTATGTTTCTTAGGTGAGGAGTGTGATGTAATGCACATTCATTGGTTTCCCGGCCATATGGCCAAAGCCCAGCGGATGATTACCAAACAACTCAGTCTTATTGATGTTGTGATCGAACTGCTGGATGCGCGTATTCCCATAAGCAGTGCTAATCCCATGATTGCCGAAATTGCTGGCGACAAACCCAGGGTAGTGGCGCTTAATAAGGCCGACTTGGCCGAAACGGCGCAAACAATACTCTGGATTAATCATTTCCGCAGTCAGGGCTTAACAACCGTAAGTATCGATGCCGCCAGCGGCAAGGGTATGAAAGAACTGGTCAACAAAGTAGAGCAGGAGGCTAGCGAAAAAATTGCTAAGCTGACTGCTAAAGGGATAAAAGGTCGGCCGGTAAGAGCCATGATTCTCGGTATCCCCAATGTTGGCAAATCCTCGCTCATCAACAGACTGTTAGGTACGGCAACGGCCAAAACCGGCGACAGGCCTGGTGTAACACGGGGGCAGCAGTGGCTAAAAGTTGGCAAAAACCTCGAATTGTTAGACACTCCCGGCGTATTATGGCCGAAGATGGATGACCAGGAAGTAGCTTTTAAACTGGCTGCTACCGGTGCGATTAAAGATGACATATATGATATGGAAAAAGTCATCCTCCGGCTTCTGGAAATATTGCGGGATAACTATAGCAGCCGCTTATGCGAGCGGTATAAATTAACGCAGGAACTGCTGCCCGAAGATGCCGCTGAGCTGTTAGCACTCATCGGAGCCAAGCGGGGCTGCTTACGCAGCGGCGGTGTGGTAGATGAAGAAAAAGCCAGAAGAATTATTCTGACCGATTTCCGTTCCGGCAAGCTGGGGCAGTTTACCCTTGACAGTCCCAAATGACCAACACAAAGAAAATATACCTTTTACGGTGAGCAGGAACGGCTAAACAATATGTTGGCCGTTCTATTATTTCAATATCCCTGATCATTTTCCTGTTGACGGCAAGCATAAGCAGCAAAAAGGAACTGCTTGTTCTCAAGTAAAGTGGAGCGCCATTCCGTTATATTAGCAGGGTTTGGCGGGAGCAGGTGGAATAGCAATTAAATAATAAGACAACAGGGAAATCTATAAAAGTCCACATAGCGAAAACATGCTTTAATATCGGCAGTTTGCTTTAGGCATGCTGTGCGAAAGGAGAATCTAAATGATTATATTCAAATCAGACAGAGAGATTCAAATTATGAGAGAGGCCGGTAGGATTGTGGCTCAGTGTCATGCTGCTTTAAAAGAACATATTCAACCGGGAATTACTACTAAGGAATTGGACCGAATTGCTGAAACTTTTATTCAACAAACGGGAGCAACCCCTAGCTTCAAAGGGCATCATGGATTTCCGGCGTGTATTTGTACATCAATCAATGATATTATTTGTCATGGAATACCGGATCAGACGGAGTTAAAAGCCGGTGATGTCATTACAATTGATATCGGCGTTAAGTTAAATGGATATCATGGCGATTCAGGCTGGTCTTATGCTGTTGGGCAGGTAAGGCCGGAAATAGAGCAATTGATGAAGATCACAAAAGAATGCCTGGATTTGGGCATTCAACAGGCCAGGCCAGGGAAGCGGATCGGCGATATTGGCGCTGCTATTCAAACTTATGCCGAAGGGTATCAATATGGCGTTGTTCGTGAATTTTGTGGTCACGGCATCGGACGGGATTTGTGGGAAGAACCGGAGATTCCTCATTATGGACGGGCTGGCAGAGGTCCGTTAATTAAGCCGGGAATGGTAATTGCCATTGAACCGATGATTACAAATGGCGGATGGCAGGCGCAAATTGATAAAGATGGATGGACGGCGCGGACTGTTGACCATTCTATTTGCATTCAATATGAACACACTATTGCCGTATTGGAGGATGAGACTATTATTTTAACGCAGCTGTAAAATACCTATATTCCAAGTTGTTAGTGGTAATAATGCTCTTGATTACTAAACCTCTGTTGAGCCACCCCTGGCGGCAGGAGATGCAAGAACGGCCGAACAATTTTGGCCGTTCTATTATTCTTGCCTTAAACAGGCAGGATTTGTAAGTTGAATCAAGAATATGTAAAAATATATAATAAGTTTTGGGGGACTGGTTTTGGATACAGCACAGATGACGGTGGCACAAATAACTTCATTATTAGCAAAAGAAGATATTTCCCTACATATAATAGATGCATTAAAACAGGATGCCCGGGTATCGGTGCAGCGGCTTGCAGATAAATGGGAATCCCGGCGGCAAAGGGAACTGCAGGAAAAAGCGCGCATTAGCGCATTATACAAACATGAACGGCAGTTGCAAAGTGCGGGCTATAGTTTAGTTGCCGGTATTGACGAAGCCGGCAGGGGGCCTTTAGCAGGGCCGGTAGTCATTGCCGGTGTGATTTTACCACCTGATTGTTATCTGCCAGGGTTAAATGATTCGAAAAAACTTTCAGCCGCGCAGCGGGAAAAACTATATGAGGATATTAACCGGGTTGCCAGCGCGGTGAACCGCTGTATCATTAGTGTGGAAACAATTGATGAGCTTAATATCTATCAAGCTACCGTGAGCGGCATGTACCAAGTCATTGAAAACATGTTGCCATCACCGCAGGCAGTATTGATAGATGCGGTACCGTTATCACTTACGATGCTCTCACGGTCAATTATTGGCGGAGATCAGGTCAGTGCTTCCATTGCGGCGGCTTCCATCATTGCTAAAGTAGAGCGGGATCACATCATGAACCAGCTTGATAGCCAATACCCCATGTATGGGTTTAGTCGCAATAAAGGCTATGGTACGCAAGAACATATGGATGCGCTGGAAAAATACGGGCCATGCAGGCATCATCGCCAAAGCTTTGCACCGGTTAGGGCTGTTGGACTACCGGCTAATCGCGTAGGGTAATTATATTTGCCGCGGAGGAGATACTACTTTGCCAGAGCAAGAGCGTGACAAAATAACCCAGGCAGTTGCACTGCAATATGATGAACTGGAAAATAAAGCACCGCGGGTAATCGCAAAAGGTGCAGGCTTTGTTGCCGGCAAGATTTTAAGCTCGGCCCAAGAACATGGAATTCCGGTATATCAGAACAAAACACTTACAGGCATGCTTATGGCTGTTGAACTGGACAGGGAAATACCGCCTGAGCTGTATCAGGCTGTTGCTGAAGTTTTGGCATATATTTACCGTTTGGACCAGCAAATAGGCAAGCAGCGTAAGTGACAGGCCGGCGGAGGATGTTATGAACCATATTGACGTTGGCAACAAAGGTGAACAGTCTGCTGCAAGCTATCTGGGCAGGCTTGGGTATAAAATTATTGCTACCAAATACCGGGCAAAAACCGGTGAAATCGATATTATTGCCAAAGATAAAGAGTGCCTGGTTTTTGTCGAGGTCAAGACCAGACGCTCAGTTGCTTATGGGTTTCCGGCTGAGGCCGTCAATGTGAGGAAACAGCAAAAAATAATAAATACGGCACTGTGTTTTCTCAACCAGCGCGGGCTTTCTGATGCCGCTTGCCGTTTCGATATTCTGGAAGTGTATTTATCTCAGGATTCTATTCGCTGCAATCACATAATAAATGCTTTTGGCAGTTAATTTACTGTGGGGGTAACTAGTACCTCATCTTTCTTAAAACCGATGGAATAGGTTGCGCAGATTTTTTCGCAATGCAAGGCGGAGGAGCCGCGCATATCGGGAATATGTAAGGCGACGACAACGAAGCAGTGCGGGAAAAGATGCGCAAAATATCCTTGGTTTTGAGGGAGATGAGGTACTAGTGTTTGCACAAACTTTCGGCTCTACGACCTTAGGCTTACATGGGGTGCTGATAACTGTTGAAGTGGATATTGCCAATGGCATTCCCGGTCTTGATATTGTAGGTTTGCCTGATACGGCTGTACGTGAATCCCGTGAACGGGTACGGGCAGCCATCAAGAATAGCGGCTTTGAGTTTCCGTCCCGCCGTATTACTGTTAATTTGGCACCTGCCGATATCAAGAAGGACAGCTCAGGACTGGACTTACCCATTGCGGTAGGCATATTGGCGGCAAGTGGCCAGATTAACCCTGCCAATTGCCGGAATCAGGTATTTGCGGCAGAGCTGTCTTTAGACGGAAGGCTGCGGGCTATATCCGGGATATTATCGATGGCGGCTAACTGCCGGAGTAATACTATCGAGGAAATGATTGTCGCGCCGGAAAACGCTCAGGAAGCATTGCTTGCCGGAGATTTAACCGTATATGCCCCGGAAACGCTGGACGGGGTTGTTAAACATCTTGCTGGTGAGACAGTACTGTTCCCGGCAATTTCCCGGCTGCCGGCAAGCCAGGCTGTTGATTCGGCACTTGATTTTGCTGATGTACAAGGCCAGGTTGTTGCCAAGCGGGCCCTTGAAATTGCCGCTGCCGGCTTTCATAATGTTATAATGTCGGGGCCGCCGGGTTCGGGCAAAACCATGCTGGCCAGACGGCTTCCTTCAATACTGCCTGCCATGACCCCCCAGGAAGCGCTTGAAGTTACCAAAATTTACAGTGTGGCCGGAATGCTGAAAAACAATATGGGGCTGGTTACTGAGCGCCCTTTCCGCAGTCCGCATCATACTGTTTCCACCGCCGGTATGATTGGCGGCGGCAGTATACCGAGGCCGGGTGAAGTCACCCTGAGCCATAATGGCGTCCTATTCCTGGATGAATTGCCTGAGTTTCCGCGGACGGTGCTTGAAGTCCTGCGTCAACCGCTTGAAGATGGGGAAGTTACCATTTCGCGGGTTAATGCTACATTATCCTATCCGGCAAAAATAATGCTTATTGCCGCACTCAATCCCTGTCCCTGCGGCTTTAGCTCGGATCCGGTTCAGGAATGTTCGTGTACACCGGCCGATATTCGCCGTTATCAGAAGAGAATCTCAGGGCCGCTGCTTGATCGGCTGGACATAATAATCCATGTGCCGCGTCTGGAATATAACGATCTGGTCAAAGATAGTCCGCAGGAGTCATCGGTTACTATCCGGCAGCGGGTAGAAGCCGCCAGATGGATTCAAGAGGAACGTCTCAAAAGTATCGGACTTTATGCAAATGCTCAAATGCAGCACAAGCATATTAAAACCTTATGTCAGCTTATGCCTGATGCGAGAAACCTGCTAAAGCAGGCTTTTGCCAGAATGAATCTCAGTGCTCGCGGCTATGACCGGATCATAAAAGTAGCTCAGACCATTGCCGATTTACAGCAGTCAGCCCGGATTTCGGCAGAGCATATTGCGGAAGCCATTCAATTTCGCAGTGACTTTCAATTTATTTCCAGGAAATAAATTGAATTAAACAAAATATCTCGCAGTCCGCTTTTGTCAACACACCATCTGCCTGCAAGAAATTTAACGCGTTGTATATAGATATAATAAACAGGAGACTGTAAAGCTAAAAGGAGGTTTTTATGAATAAGTCGGTATGGATTATTATCGCCATTGTCGGAGCGCTCCTGGTCAGCGCCATGTTTAGTTACAATACCCTGGTTGGCATGAATGAAAATGTTACCGGCAAGTGGAGTCAGATTGAGAACCAGCTGCAACGCCGGGGCGACTTGATTCCTAACCTGGTTAATACGGTAAAAGGTTACGCCGCGCATGAACAACAAGCCATTCAGTCTGTTGCCGATGCGCGTGCCAAGTTGGCCGGCGCCCAAGGGCCGGCGGGCAAAGCGGCAGCCGATGGTGAACTTAGTTCTGCTCTCAGCAGACTCCTGATGGTGGCGGAAAATTACCCCAACCTTAAGGCTGATGCTAATTTCCGGGCGCTGATGGATGAACTTAGCGGAACAGAAAATCGCATTGCCGTAGCGCGTAAAGACTATAATGACGCGGTGCAAGTCTATAATGTAAAAATACGTTCACTGCCGACAAGCTTATTTGCCGGGATGATGGGCTTTGGGCCTAAAGAATACTTTACAGCAGAAGAAAGTGCTAAACAAGTTCCCCAGGTTAACTTTTAAATTGCCAGGCGGGGGGATGGCTTATGAATAAAAGGCTGGCTTGGCTGACGTTAATCGCATGCTTATCCTTATTGATGATATCTGCTGTTTGGGCTCAGCCAAAAATTCCACCAACACCAACGCAGAGCATATATGTTCAAGACCACGCCGGCGTACTGGATGCGGCAACAAAGAGTAAAATTAACAGCTTGGGCACTAAGCTGGCAGCTAAGACCAAAGCGCAAATTGTAGTATTGACGGTAAAATCACTGGAAGGGGCATCCTTGGAAGAATATGCCTTAGCTGTACTTAGGCACTGGGGGATCGGGGATAAAGCGCTAAACAACGGTGTCCTGATGCTGGTGGCTGTAAATGACCGGCAGTCGCGGATTGAGGTAGGCTATGGACTGGAAGGGGCACTCAATGACGCTAAAACCGGTATGATACAAGATAGTTACATGATACCTTATTTTAGTACCGGTGATTATAATCAGGGAATTTGGAACGGTTATCAGGCCTTGGTAAGTATTACCGCCGCCGAGTATAAGACAGACATCAGTACCGATGCAAAAGCCGTAAAAACACAGTCTGTGCAAGAGCAATCCTGGTGGGATACTTTGCCTTGGTGGGCTCAACTGGCAATTGCCGCCGGAATGCTAGGCCTATTTATTATTGACTGGGTATTTTTTGGGGGCAGCATTACCTACCTTATTCTCTCCCTGCTGCGATCCCGTGGCGGCGGTGGCGGTGGCGGCTATGGCGGGGGTTCGGGCGGCGGCGGCGGGTCAAGCCGCAGATGGTAAGGAATATAATATTCCACAGCATTCAGTGAGAAAAGGAAGGGGTTATGATGGCAGAAGTTTCACTGTTGGAGTGCTTTACCCGGGTGGCAAAATACATTCCTCAGCTAGTCAATGGTAAAGTCGGCATGGTGGTGAGTGACCGGAACAAATGGCTGGTATCTTATTCGATTCCTGAGCTGGAAGGGCAAGTGGTTGTCGGAGAACCGCTCAAGCCAGGCTCTGCTGCTCATCAAGCCATACAGCGGCGGCAGCGGGTCGTTACGGCAGTTGGCAGTGAAGTCTATGGTATTCCCTATGTTGCCGTCAGTCTGCCGGTTATGAATGAGCAGGGAGAAGTCATTGGCGCTGTAGCTATCCATGAATCACTGGAGCGTCAAACCATGCTGGAAACTGCCGCAAAGCAACTTTCTGATTCTGCGGTTGAGATGTCTTCAGCCATTCAAGCCGTTTTGGCTCAGGCAGAAGAACTGGCTGCTAGCAGCCGGTTTCTCAAAGACCTTTCAGTTGCCGCCAACAAACAGGTAACCGATACTGATGCAGTTGTCGGGTTTATTAAAAACGTAGCCAGTCAGACTAATCTTCTGGGACTCAATGCTGCTATTGAAGCTGCCAGAGTTGGCGAAATGGGAAAAGGTTTTGGCGTGGTAGCGGAAGAAGTGCGCAAACTGGCTGCCAATAGTGCCGGTTCAGCCACGCAAATTACCAGTATTCTGGATAATATCAAACAGTCTATTGAAAAAATCACCGGCGAGATTGAGCAGGTTGATTCTGTTACCGAACATCAGGCAAAAACCATCCAGAATCTGACAGCCCACAGCCAAATGCTGATGGCAATGTCGGAACAGCTTGCCGGGCTGGCTTCCACTGTAAATCATAAAAAATAAATATGCCTGAAAAGCCGACTACCTCCGTAAATACTCCCCTATGCGGCAAACGGAGGGGTAGTGCGGTTAAGTGGCGGACAAAAAAAGGGGTTGTGGCAACTTGATTTCAAGTTATCCACAACCCTTTTTTACTATTCCACCAATGTCAGTCGAGGGTTTGGCCGGTAGCTGCGGCCCACTTTGGAACAAGGCTTGTCATCGACCATAACAATATCGGCGGTAAAGTTGATATTGTCATTAAACAAACTGCTGCCTACCGCATAAATGTCTACAGGTACGCCGGCGGTTTCAAACTGGCGGATGCGTTCAGCATTGAAGCCGCCGGAAACCATGATTTTTACATGGTTAAAGCCTTCTGCATCCAATGCCTGGCGGACATTCAGCACCAATTGCGCGCAGACACCGGTAGGTTTAAAAGTACTCATCTGGGGGATGACAGATACGTCGACAAGATTATCGGCAGTATCGAGGCGGACTGCCCATAACGCATCGCCTAATTCTCTGGCCACTGCCAGGGATGTAGCAACACAGTCGTTAGAAAAATCAACAAGGGCCACCCGGTTTATCCGTTGATCAACATACCGGTCAAAGGCTTTGGTGGCTTTGACGGTATCGCCACCATATGTGGCGATGAGGGCATGGGGAATGGTGCCCAGTGCTTCGGCGCCCCAAAGAGCACCATTGGCCGGAGTGGATACTCCGTGAACGCCGCCAATATGGGCCGCATAACCATCAGAGGTCTGCACTGCATAATGATCAAAGCGTGACGGGAAAAACAACACCGGCTTGCCATTGACGGCTGCAACTACTTTGCGTACATTGGTCGCAATTTTAGTTTGACGGGATAGTGCACCTAAATAAACGGTTTCCAAATGAGAAAAGTCAGCTAAGTCTCCTTCAATTGTCATAACGGTTTCCCATGGTTCAACCGAATCCCCGTCATGCAGGGCATGAATTGTCAGACTTTCAGGATTATGTGCGCACTTTTTAATTATAGCAATGGCTTCATCTACACCGCACACAACAGCATGCTGACGTTGAAAAACCTGCATGACTACTTTGGGCCGGTGATTGTCTTTGATGAGGATTTCCTGGGTACGCACGAAATAATTGTCACTAAAAAAACCGCTTTTTATTTGCTCAACAGGAAGATTGAAAAGATCAGGCGATAAGCGTTGTTTCATTAAAGGCCTCCTAGATATTGCAAATTGAATAACAAATTTCTAAAATTTGCATAATAATATTTATTCTACATAATTTTATGATACAATAAAATTACATTTTGCCGCAATAGGGGAGGAGCGTTAATGCGATACAATATGCGAATAATTGAAATAAAAAACCAGGAACAAGCCCGGAAGGAACTGGCAAAAGTCAATTGTGATCCTGGCGGTATGGCTATTATGTCCAATAAAGTTGTGCACAAGACAATAAAAGTCGAGCATGTATTAAGTAAAGCTTCGCTTATTTTAAAACAAACTTTTCTTTCTAAAGGCGGCGAGGCAGCGGTTACCAGAGGCGCAGCCGATTTTAGCGATGAGTATACAGATGTATTGTTAAGCGGCAGCTTAAAACACTTTAAGCAAGCCATTCCCCAGCTTAAGGGTCAGCCATGGGGACTGGGGCAATTAGCTAAAGAGTTAGAGGCTATCATCGCCGCCGGTGAAAATTTTCCGCATCGTGCCTATCAGCTGGGACAGCATAGCCTGGCGATTACTCCGGGGAAAACGCTGGTAATGGGGATTTTGAACTTTACGCCTGATTCATTTTCAGATGGCGGCAAGTTTAATACTCTTGACTCGGCCATGCGGCATGCCGAACAAATGCTTAAAGACGGTGCCGACATTATTGATATCGGCGCCGAGTCTACCAGGCCATACGGCTCGCAGAAGATTTCCGCCGAAGAGGAGTTAGACAGGTTAATGCCTGTGCTGGAGAAAATATTAGCCAATTTTAGTGTGCCTGTTTCTGTCGATACTTATAAAGGCAGTGTTGCCAGGGAGGCACTTAAAGCCGGGGCACACATCATTAATGATATCTGGGGACTGCAATTTGATCCGGAAATGGCTAAAGCAGTTGCCGAATATAATGTGCCGGTGGTAGTTATGCATAACCAGGAGGGCACCTATTATGAACGGGACATTATGTCACATCTCCTGGAATTCTTGCGTAAGAGTATCGAAATTGGTATGGCAGCCGGTATTGACGCCAAGAATTTTATTATTGATCCAGGCATTGGCTTTGGCAAAGGGCTGCCGGAAAACCTGGCCGTGCTGGCACGGCTGGAAGAATTGAATTCACTGGGCTGCCCGGTATTGCTCGGCACTTCACGCAAAAAGTTTATCGGTGAAATTTTGGACGCATTGCCTGATGACCGGGTAGAGGGAACAGGGGCCAGTGTCGTATTGGGAATTATCAAGGGTGCGGCACATATTGTCCGGGTGCATGATGTAAAAGCTATAGCCCGCATGGCCCGTATGACAGATGTAATGCTAAATGCCAAATATCAATAGGGGGAGTAGCAATGAGTCATAAAATATCTTTAAAAAATATGGTATTTTACGGTTTCCACGGGGTATATGAGTTTGAGAGGGAATTGGGACAGCGTTTTTATGTAGATCTTGATATGAAAGCCGATTTAAGGCAAGCCGGCGTAAATGACAGGCTTGAAGAAACCATAGATTATGTTTCTGTATATAACCAGACTAAAGAAATAGTGGAAAATCATCGGTTCCAATTACTGGAGGCGTTATCCTACCACATTGCCGGGGAGGTTTTGCGCTTGCATCCTCTGGTCGAGGAAGTTACCGTCAGGGTACGCAAACCATCGGTGCCCATTGCCGCTGCTCTTGATTGTGTGGAAGTGGAAGCTGTCCGGAGACGTGGCGAATGATTTTTTTAGGTTTGGGCTCTAATATAAGCAACAATACTACCAGAGAAGATAATATTGCAACCGCTATCAACCTGCTGGACGAGCATGCGCGCATTACCGTGACAAAAGTATCCTCACTTTATGAGACTGAACCGGTAGGACTGAAGGAGCAGCCAAGCTTTCTGAATGCGGTAATTGCCATTGATACTGATTTACCGCCGCTGGAATTACTTGCCGTTTGTCTTGCTGCTGAGCAAAAAATGGGAAGAGTCCGCGAGGTTCGATGGGGACCGCGTAATATTGATGTTGATCTTTTAGCATATCATAATGTGGAAATGGCCCTTCAGGCACTTGAACTACCGCATCCCCGGATGCCTGACAGAAGGTTTGTATTGATTCCATTAGCCGAGATTGCCGGCAATGTACCTATATTTAAGGGACAAACAGCGCAGGAATTGCTGGCTGTCAGTCCGGACGACAGTCAGGTTACCTTGTATGGCCGGCTCTCGGTGTCCAGGCAGGGGAACGGCATTGGCTGACAATAAGGTTCTGTTTATGAGCGCGCCGGTCGGTGCCGGGCATATCCGGGCGGCACAAGCAGTCAGTCAGATGCTCAAAATGACTGACACTGCCTGCCAGACTGAACTTTGCAACGTGTTTGATTTTTTTCATCCAAGTATTGGACAGGCAATACTCAAAAGCTATTTAAAAATACTGGATATATTTCCGCAGGCTTACGCCGCCATGTATAGCTGGGGTAATCAAAGCCGGTTGGCTTTGATGGGGCGGGACTTGGTCAGCCGGTTTCTTGCCAGGCGCATGGAGGAGTATATCAGAAGTTTTCAGCCATCGGTCATTGTGTGTACCCACGCTACCCCGGCGGGGCTGGTGGCCTGGTGTAAAAAGCACGGCTTGCTCACAGTTCCGGCAGTAGCCATTGTCACAGATTTTGTTACCCACCGGCTATGGGTTTATCCGGAGTTGGACCATTATTTTGTGGCCCATGCCGGCATGGTGGAGTACTTAGGTCAATACGGGGTTGCGCAGGAAGCTGTTACTGTCACCGGCATTCCGGTAAGTCTGGCGTTTAGCCAACCGGGTGACAGGAGTCAAATACTCAACAAGCTTACGCTTGCTCCGGACAGGAAAACCATCCTGATTATGGGAGGCGGGGCCGGCGTCCTGCCGATGGACAGCATTCTGGATATGTGTATGGAAATTGATAAACCGTTGCAGTTTATCGCCATTGCCGGCAATAACCGGCAATTGTATCGAAAACTTATGCGTTTTGCCACAGCAGCCAGGCATCCTGTAAGGGTTTTGGGTTATATTGACAATGTGCATGAAATTATGAGCGCTGCCGACTTATTAATCTCTAAACCCGGCGGTATGAGTGTATCTGAGGCGTTGGCTCTGGGGGTACCGCTTATTATCTACCGGCCAATACCGGGTCAGGAAGAAGCAAATACCCGCTACTTATTAGCCAGGCGGGCAGCGTTTAGGGCTGATTCGCTGCCGGAGTTAAAAACTATTTTGCTGAATTTGATGGCAGGCGAGCATGGCGAGCTTAGCCGGTTACAGCAGCGGGCTGCGGCAGTTGGCTGCCCTGATGCGGCTAAAAATATAGTTAATTTTTTAGTTAATAAGTATTTTTATTAATTAAAAGCTAAAATATTGTAAAAAAATATTTAAATTGGGACTCCTGGCTCTTGACCTTTGGATTTTATCCCAGTTATAATTGCAAGTACTATGACTTACCAGGTGCTTGCTATGTTTTGGCAGTTTAATGCCAGCTAATGTGGAGGAACTGATATGGAACAATTTTACTTGGCTGCTTTGCAAATGGTGCCAGGTATCGGCAGTTCACGCATGAAGGTCTTGATTGATTATTTTGGTAGCGCCCGGCAGACTTGGCTAGCTGACCAGGGCGATTTATTTTTATCCAAATGTATAGATACTGCTATTTGTAATAATTTACTTAGCTGCCGGGACAAGATAGATATACATAAACTGGCGGACACTTTATTTAAAAAAGGAATTTCTCTGTGTACGTTAACGGCAGACAATTATCCTTCGCTGTTGCAGAACAGTTTTAATCCGCCCTATGTATTGTATTACCGGGGGACTTTACCGGCAACCGATAAGCTGATCGCCATTGTTGGCGCCCGGAAAGCTACGGCTTATGGGAAAAATGCCGCCAGCATGTTAGCGGCAGCATTAGCTGCTGCCGGAGTAGGCATTGTCAGCGGCGCCGCGCGTGGCATTGATACTGCCGCCCATCAGGGGGCGCTGGAGCAGCAAGGGTATACCATAGCTGTACTGGGCTCCGGCGTAGATGTTGCCTATCCGCCGGAAAACAAAAATTTGCTGGCAAGCATTGCTGAAACCGGTGCGGTGGTTTCTGAATATGCACCCGGTACCATGGCCCATCCCGGTCATTTTCCGGCCCGTAACCGCATCATTAACGCCTTGGCGCGCGGGGTTATTGTCGTGGAAGCCGCTGAAAAGAGCGGAGCCTTAATAACTGCTGATTTTGCCTTAGAAGAAGGGCGGGATGTATTTGCCGTACCTGGCAGTATTTTTGCAAACACCAGTAAAGGGGCCAATAAGCTTTTGAAGCTGGGAGCAAAGCCTGTCGATTGTGCGACCGATATTCTTGAAGAATATGGTTGGGAAAATTTTTCAGTTAAGCCAACAACGCTGGCGTTGTCAGCAGAAGAACAAGCCATATATGGGTTACTTAATTATGACGAGCCCATGAGCATTGAAGAAATTGTTACAAAGTTGAAGGTATTGCCGGCAACAGCCGCATATATATTATTGCAACTTTCATTACGGGGTTTGACGGTTGAACATAGTGCACAACGCTATACCCGTGCCGCTAGGGAGGGAATTGAGTGAGCAAAGCTCTAGTTGTAGTAGAATCCCCGGCCAAAGCCAAGACAATTGAAAAATTTCTTGGGAAAAATTACATGGTGAAAGCTTCTATGGGACATTTGCGGGATTTGCCCAAAAGTCAATTCGGGGTTGATATTGAGAACAACTTTTCACCGAAATATATTAATATCAGAGGCAAGGGCGATCTGATTAAAAGTCTAAAAGATGCAGCAAAAAATGCTGATACTGTTTATCTGGCGACAGACCCTGACCGTGAAGGGGAAGCTATTGCCTGGCATCTGGCCCATATTCTTAATCTTTCGGAGCATACTACCTGCCGCATTGAATTTAATGAAATTACTAAGCCGGCTATTCAGCAGGCTATCAAGAAACCACGTCCCATTAATCTGCCGCGGGTATATGCTCAGCAAACCAGACGGATACTTGACAGGATCGTAGGCTATAAACTTAGCCCGCTGCTTTGGCGCAAAGTGCGCAAAGGGTTAAGCGCCGGCCGGGTGCAATCGGTCACCGTTCGTCTCATTTGCGACCGGGAAAAAGAAATCCAGGCTTTTGTTCCGGAAGAGTATTGGACAATTACCGCAAAGTTAAAAGAAAAAAGTACAGCCAAAGCATTTGCTGCCGAATTATTTATGGTTGGCAGCGAAAAGCTGAATGTCAACAACCAATCGCAGGCAGAAACCATTGTTAGTGAGCTTACCCATGCCGAATATGTAGTAAGCGACGTGAAAAAGCGTGAGAGAAAGAGAAATCCATATCCTCCGTTTACCACCAGCAGCCTGCAGCAGGAGGCTGCCCGCAAATTAGGCTTTACTTCCCGCAAAACAATGATGGTTGCGCAGCAGCTGTATGAAGGCCTTGATATTGGCCGGGCCGGTCAGGTCGGTCTTATTACTTATATGCGTACCGATTCCACCCGGATAGCTGAAACTGCTCAGCAGGAAGCCAGAGCCTATATTGAAAACAAGTTTGGCGTGAGCTACCTGCCGGCTAAAGCGCCTGTCTACGCCAATAAGAAATCCCAGGATGCTCACGAAGCGGTCAGACCTACCACTCTTGAGCTGTTGCCGGAAGCTATCGGCAAAAGTTTGACCAAAGACCAGTTAAAGCTCTACACGCTTATTTGGGAAAGGTTTATTGCCAGCCAGATGACACCGGCTGTCTACGATACCCTTACCATTGAGATTACCGCCGGAAATTACAGGCTTAAAGCCACAGGCTCACAATTAAAATTTCCCGGATTCTTAGCCGCTTTTAGTGGAGCTATCGGTAAAGGCAAGGAATTGGAACAAAACTCTGACAGTGATCTTGATACAGAAACTACTTTGCCTGAACTAAAAACAGGGCAAGTCTTACAGCTTGCCAAACTGGAACCTAAGCAACACTTTACCGAACCTCCGCCTCGTTATACAGAAGCTTCCTTGGTTAAAGTACTGGAGGAAAAGGGCATCGGGCGTCCCAGCACCTATGCGCCGACCATTGAGACGATTGTTGTCCGGGGTTATGTAGAGCGTGTGGAGAAAAAGTTTCATCCTACCGATCTGGGGATTGTGGTGCTTGATCTCCTAAAACAATACTTCGAGAGAATCATTGATGTTGAGTTTACTGCGGGGATGGAAGACAAACTAGACGCTATCGCCGAAGGTGACGCCTCTTGGCTAGGTGTTTTGGAAGAATTCTATGATCCTTTTGCTAAAGATTTAAGTTTTGCCGAAGAAGCTATCGGGCAGGTGGAACTGCCTGTTGAAGTTTCCGACATTCCTTGTGAAAACTGTGGGAAAATGATGATTATTAAGCAAGGGCGGTATGGAAATTTCCTGGCATGTCCGGGTTTTCCCGCCTGCCGGAATACCAAACCCATTTTGAAAGATATCGGCGTGAAATGTCCTAAATGCGGTGGTGCGGTTGTCGAGAGGAAGACTAAACGGCGCAGAATTTTTTATGGTTGTGAAAAATACCCTGAATGTGACTTTACTACCTGGGATCTGCCGTTAAACGATAACTGTCCCGTATGCGGCACCTATATGGTTCGGCATAAATATAAAAATGGCGGCTTTGCCGCTCTTTGCAGCAACGAGTCTTGCCCGTCACGGCAAACGTCTGAGAATAAAGAAACAACGAAAAAAGCAGAAGGCAAGGCAGCAAAGCCAACTTCCAACAAGGCTTCTGCTAACCGGAGGAAAAAGAGTGGCTAAAGTTACCGTATTAGGAGCCGGACTGGCTGGCAGTGAAGCTGCCTGGCAACTGGCTGAAGCAGGCATAGCTGTAGACTTGTATGAGATGCGCCCCAAAACAATGACACCGGCCCATCAGACCGGCTTGTTTGCTGAATTGGTATGCAGTAACTCGTTAAGAGCTGCTGCTATAGAAAATGCTGTCGGACTATTGAAAGAAGAAATGCGGCGACTGAATTCTCTGGTTATGAAAGCGGCTGATGCTCATTCAGTTCCGGCAGGCGGAGCACTGGCAGTTGATAGAAACGATTTTAGCCGGTTCATTACCGAGACTCTCTGCAATCATCCGCGTATTTCTGTTATACCTGACGAAGTGACAGCAATACCGGATGACAGACCACTGGTCATTGCTACCGGGCCGCTGACGTCACCGGCTTTATCGCAGGCCATTGCCAAGCTTACAGGTAATGATTATCTGTATTTTTATGATGCAGCTGCTCCGATTATTGCCGCCGACTCCCTTAATATGAATACTATCTACCGGGCTTCCCGCTACGGTAAGGGCGATGATGATTACCTTAACTGTCCGATGAACCAAGAACAATATGAGGTATTTTGGCACGAGCTGACCCACGCCGAAACGGCAGAACGCAAAGAGTTTGAAAACATGGTCGTTTTTGAAGGGTGCATGCCGATAGAAACTATGGCTGCCAGGGGCGTTGACACCATGCGCTTCGGGCCCTTAAAGCCGGTTGGGCTAAGACATCCGGAAACCGGAGAAATGCCTTATGCGGTTGTACAGCTTCGCCAGGATAATGTTGCCGCAACCCTTTATAATATTGTTGGTTTTCAGACCCACCTCAAATGGCCGGAACAACAGCGGGTTTTTAAACTCATTCCAGGCCTGGAAAACGCGGAGTTTGTCCGTTACGGAGTAATGCACCGCAACACTTATATCAATTCCCCCAAAACACTGCTCCCGACATTGCAAATGAAGGAGCTGCCAAACATTGTATTTGCCGGACAGATTACCGGTGTTGAAGGATATGTGGAGTCGGCGGCAAGCGGTCTTATCGCAGGGATTAACGCCGGCAGGATAGCCCAGGGTCTCGCGCCGAAAGTTTTCCCGGAAGAGACGGCGCACGGCGCTCTGTGCCGTTATATCACAGAGGCCGATCCGTCTAATTTTCAGCCTATGAATATAAACTTTGGGCTTATACCCCCCTTAGGGCATAAGATCAGAGATAAGAAACTTAAAAACAGAGCTATTGCCGATAGGGCACTGGCGGCGCTAGAAGAATTTATTTGAATAATACGACAATAATATTGCGGAATTTTCTTAGGTGTGTTAGTATAATAGTAATTTCCGCAAAATCAGTAGCCATTAATTTTGTCGGGAAGAATGATGATAATGTGTGATAACAAACAAACAAATCAAATTGACAAATTTATAGATCAGTTTATGTTCTATTTACGAGTTGAAAAAAATTCCTCCCGCCATACGCTGCTGAATTACCAGCGCGACATTTACCAATTTGTCGAGTTTGTGTCAAATCAGGGGGGCGGTGAGAGGCCGTTTAGTTATGTTACCCCGTTGTTACTTCGCAGTTATCTAGCACATTTAAAATCGCAAGAGTACGCTAAAGCGACCATTATGCGACGAATTGCGGCGCTTAGGTCGTTTTTCCGGTTTTTATGCCGGGAAAATATTTTAAGTGAAAATCCATGTGACGCAGTTAGAACACCAAAACTGGAAAAAAAACTACCTGTCTTTCTGGATGCTAACGAAGTTAGCGAATTAATGGCTTTGCCGGATGACAGTCCGCTTGGCTTTCGGGATAAAGCGGTGCTGGAACTGCTTTATGCGACAGGCGTACGGGTTAATGAGCTTGCCGGAATTACTCTGCCGGATATTGATGTTGAGGGACGAACCATTATCGTCTCCGGTAAAGGGGCGAAAGAACGAATTGTTTTGATGGGGAAGACGGCAGCCGCTTTTTTGGAAAAATACCTGCAGCGTGCACGCCCTGTATTGTGCACTAAGACTGGCGAATATGGCCGCCAAACCAAAAAGCAGCATAGCTATCTGTTTGTCAATAACCGGGGAGGCCCGCTCACTGACCGGAGCATCCGCCGGATTGTTGAAAAGTATGTGGAAGAAATGGCTTTGAAGAAAAATGTCAGTCCCCATACCCTGCGTCATACTTTTGCTACCCATCTGTTAGATAACGGGGCAGACCTCAGAACCGTGCAGGAACTCTTAGGCCATGTTAATTTGTCGACAACTCAGCTTTACACCCATATAACTACCGAAAGACTCAAAGCCAATTACAAGAAATCGCATCCACGTGCCTAAATTCCCTTGGAGGTGATACCATGTTTCACGCTACAACGATTGTTGCTGTTCGCCATCAGGGAAAGACAGCTATTGCTGGTGACGGACAGGTTACCTTTGGTCAAAATACAGTAATGAAACACAACGCGAAAAAAGTGCGCCGCCTTTATCATGGTAAAGTTTTAGCCGGATTTGCCGGCTCGGTTGCGGATGCATTTACGTTATTCTCCAAATTTGAAAGTAAGCTGGAAGAATTTAATGGCAACATGATGAGAGCAGCTGTTGAACTGGCTAAAGAATGGCGTTTAGACAGAGTTTTACGCAGACTGGAAGCCCTGCTTATTGTTATTGATGCCGAACATCTTCTCATTATATCAGGCAATGGGGAAGTCATTGAACCGGACGACGGTGTCACCGCGATAGGTTCAGGCGGACCCTATGCATTGGCAGCCGCCAGAGCGCTTGTGCAGCACTCTGACTTGCCGGCCGCCGGTATTGCCCGTACGGCACTTGAAATTGCAGCCGGTATTTGTGTCTATACTAATGACCATATTACCGTAGAAGAACTATAGTTTTAAAGGGGGATGATTTTGCTGGAACTTACACCAAAAGAAATAGTCAATGAGTTGAATAAATACATAATCGGTCAACAGCAGGCGAAAAAATCAGTTGCTGTGGCACTGCGAAACCGCTGGCGCAGCAAGAAGCTGCCGGCGGAGCTTAAAGAAGAGATTGTCCCTAAGAATATCTTAATGATTGGTCCTACAGGTGTCGGTAAAACCGAGATAGCCCGGCGCCTGGCGAAACTGGTAAATGCGCCTTTCGTCAAAGTGGAAGCCACTAAATTTACCGAAATAGGTTATGTGGGCCGCGATGTCGAGTCCATGGTCCGGGATTTGCTGGAAACCTCTATTCGCATGGTTAAACACCAAAAAATGCTTGAGGTAAATGACAAAGCCAAAGACCTCGCTAATGAGCGCATTCTTGACCACTTTGTTCCACCTCCCAAGAAGGATACTACACGAAATCCATTTGAAATGCTATTTTCCGGTAGTATGGGGACTAATCAGGAGAAGCCGCCGGAACCGGAAGAACCGCCGGTAGCCAGCGCAGGCCGCGAATGGTGGCGTAAACGCCTGCAAAGCGGCGAGCTGGAAGAGGAACTGATCGAAATTACAGTAGAAGATAGTGGTCAACCTGTCATGGGCATGTTTGCCGGAACTGGAATCGAAGAAATGGGCATGAATATACAAGATATGCTCGGCAATATAATGCCGAAGAAACAGAAAAAGCGCAAAGTAACCGTGGCCAATGCCCGGAAAATCTTTATTCAGGAAGAAGCGCAGAAACTGATTGATATGGATGAGGTTACCGCCAGTGCCATTGACCTGGCAGAAAACTATGGGATTATTTTCCTTGATGAAATTGACAAAATAGCTGTCAGGGGTCAAAGTTCAGGGCCTGATGTTTCCCGGGAGGGAGTCCAGCGTGACATACTTCCCATTGTCGAGGGATCTACCGTTGTTACCAAATATGGTCCGGTAAAAACTGATCATGTTTTATTTATTGCTGCCGGTGCCTTTCATGTTTCGAAGCCTTCTGACCTGATACCCGAACTGCAGGGACGTTTTCCTATCCGGGTTGAACTTACCAACTTATCCAAAGAAGATTTTCAGCAAATACTTACAGAACCAGCCAATGCGCTGATAAAACAATATGTTGGTCTGCTGGAAACCGAAGGCATAGAAATTGAATTTACCGAAGATGCTATTGATGAGCTTGCCGATATTGCCTGCCGGGTGAACCTTCAGACAGAAAACATTGGGGCGCGCCGGCTGCATACCATTTTAGAAAAACTTCTGGAAGATTTGGCGTTTGATGCGCCTGATGTTGCTGAGCGGCAGGTTATTATTAATCGCGAATATGTAAAAGCAAGACTGGACCATATTGTTATTAATCAAGATTTAAGTCATTACATTTTATAAACTAATGGTTTTACATTATGAAAGGTAGGGGAATAGTATGTCTTTATTAGAACGCACTCGCGCGATTAACAAACTGCTCCAAAAATCAGAGAAAGTCGAATACAGCGAAGTTGCAGCAGTGCTTAGCAGTGTTATGGCTGCTAACATTTATATTGTCAGCAAAGACGGTGGCGTGTTAGGCTATGCCTTAATTGACGATTTTGAGTGTGAACTCATGCGGGATAAAGTGCTTAAACTGGGGCAGTTTCCGGAAAGATATGTTGAATGGCTGCGCAAGATTGATCAAACTTCACCTAACCTCCGCCTGGAAAGTGGCTTATGTTCTTTTAGTGAAGGTACTTCCTGCTTATTCAACGATAAGTATACGACTATTGTGCCTATCCATGGCGTAGGCGAGCGAATTGGAACCCTGATTGTCGCTAAATTCAGCCTTGAGTTTGAGGATGATGATTTAATCCTGGCCGAATATGGTGCAACAGTTGTCGGCATGGAAATGCTCAGAGACCGCAGCGAGAAAATTGAAGAAGAAGCCCGGAAAAAGGCTACAGTGCAAGTGGCGTTAGGAACTCTGTCCTATTCGGAACTTGAGGCAGTAATGCACATACTGAGCGAGCTCGAAGGAAATGAAGGCTTGCTGGTCGCCAGTAAAATTGCAGACCGTGTTGGTATTACCCGCTCAGTCATTGTTAATGCCTTACGTAAGTTTGAAAGTGCCGGCGTAATTGAATCTAAATCGCTTGGCATGAAAGGCACCTATATTAAAGTGCTTAATGAACGCTTATTGGATGAGTTGAAAAAACTCAAAAAATAAAACAGAATTATAAAAAATCAATATTACATTCCAGCCACTGTTAAGTGGTTGGAATTTTTTTTTTAGGAAAACTTAATAATCCGCTGGAAGTTTTTTAAAGGATTTTCATAGATTTTGTAGAAATATGGGTACCGTCAAGATAGTTTCGCAAATTAGTTTGCAATCCGTATTAAGTAAAATCAGTCAGCACTAAAATCCGACTCAAGGCCGGTAGTTTCTAAGTGTTTCATATTCATATACTTTTTGCTGCCCCACTGGGTTCCGGCAACGTGACGAAGACGGGCACAAACCAACATGAGAGCCGATTGGCCATCGGGGAAGGTGCCAACTACCCGCGTCCGACGCCTAATTTCCCGATTTAGTCGTTCAATTACATTGTTGGTGCGGATCCTCGTCCAATGCTCAAAGGGAAACTCTGTATAAGAGAGGGTTTCATCAATGCTGTTTTCTATTTTAGCGGCAGCTTCCTTAAGCTTCATTTCTAGTAAAGTTTTAGCTACCTGTTTAGCCTTTTCTTGGGCGGACTGCTTACTTTCCTGAGCATGAATGGCTTTTAGCATTTTGGCGACTACTTTCACTTTGGAACGTGGAACAACGGAGAATACATTCCGGTAAAAATGAACGGTGCAACGTTGGTATTTTGCTTCAGGGAATACTTCGTTCACAGCTTCCAACATACCAAGGCATTTGTCCCCAATAACAAGTTTAACACCATGTAAGCCACGGCCTTTCAGCCATTTGAAGAACTCTGTCCAACTCGCTTTGTCTTCTTTCATGCCTTCGGCGGCACCGATGACTTCACGATAGCCATCTTCATTGACTGCAATAGCTACAAGTATGCTTACATTCTCATATTCGCCGCCCCAATTGCGCCTCAGATAAATGCCATCTACATAAACGTAGGGATATTTCCCGCTTTGCAACGGGCGGCTCCGCCATTGTTCGATATGGACATACGCTTTCTTATTTAACTCACTGATGGTGGATGGGGATACTTTGGTGCCCCATAGCGCCTCGGTAATATCCTCAACTCTACGAACAGAAACTCCGGCCAGATACATTTCAATAAGGGCTTCTTCGACAGAGCTTTCCCTACGCCGATACCGTTCAATGATAGCCGTTTCAAAAGGAATGCCTTTGAGTTTCGGGACTTTAAGGGTTACATTCCCGGAGGTGGTTGTTAGATTCCTATCGTAGTGACCTGAGCGATACCCTTGTCGTGATTCGGTTCGCTCGTATTTGGCCGCTTGGGTCAGATCTCTAGCCTCCTGATCCAAAAGATTATTTAGTGTTTCCTCCACGCTGCTGCGTACTAGTTCTTTTAATTCTCCCTTGATGATTTCCTCGTTCAACTGTATAATTTCCTTGGACATGTTTGCAGTCTCCTTTCGGTAAATGGTGTTGTGGTGACTTCATTTTACCTTTTGGACTGCAAACTTGTCCTCTTTTTTCTCTTAATTCAATTTGCGAAACTTATTGTACATTATCGAAATATGCATAAGGTTATAGCTAACGCGCAGCACCTGAGGCGTGGTGTGCAATCTGAACATATAGGAGGGCCAGCCAAGTGCTTGATTCACTTTTAAAATCAACACAGGTATCGGTACTGGAAAAAGCGTTGGGCGCAGCCTCGCTTCGTCATAAAGTTATCAGTAATAACATTGCCAATGTTAATACACCAAAATTTAAAAAAAGTGAAGTAAGTTTTGAAGATCAGTTGGAATTAGCCATGAGTGCTGGCAAACCGGCAATTGCCAGGACACACGCCCGGCATTTGCCGATAAAATCAACAGGCATTACTAATGTTGAGCCGACTATTCACACGATTACCACTACTTCTTTCCGCAGTGACGGCAGTAATGTGGACATTGACAGCGAAATGGCCGGTTTGGCAAAAAACTCTATTTACTATGATGCAGTTGCGCAACAAATCAACAAATATTTTGCTGGTATCAAATCAGCAATTAGTGGAGGGAGAAGCTAATTATGGGATTGTTCCGGGCCATTGATTCTGCAGCTTCCGGCATGACAGCAGAGAGGCTGCGTATGGACGTTATTTCTAATAATATAGCCAATGTTAATACTACCCGCACCGCAGAAGGCGGTCCTTATCGCCGTCAAATGGTAGTATTTGAACCGCGTTCTGAACAAGCTTCCTTCGGTCAGCTGTTGTCCCGTCAGATGGAGTCAGGCGAGGGCGTTCGCGTAACAGGTATTATTAAGGATAACGCTCCCCTTAAACTTATGTACGATCCTAATCATCCTGATGCCAACCAGGATGGCTATGTGGAAATGCCTAATATTAATATTGTCAGTGAAATGGTTGATATGATTACTGCCACTAGAGCCTATGAGGCTAATGTAGCGGCTGTCAACGCTGCCAAAAGTATGGCCCTGAAGGCCTTAGATATTGGAAAGTAGGAGACAATAAATGAAAATTGAAGCTTTAAAATTAATGCCTGTCAAAAATGCTTTGTCGGAAACCGCTTCGATTGCCCAAACAGAAGAATCGGAGAAAACCTTCGGCGAATTTTTACAAGATGCGCTACATAGTGTAAATAACCTGCAGAATCAATCTAAACAAGCATCTTTAAACCTGGCGGCCGGGAAGATTCAAGATATTGCCGAAGTAACCATCGCTGCTGAAAAGGCATCTGTTGCGCTGCAGCTCACCATGCAAGTCCGCAATAAAGTTGTTGAGTCCTATCAGGAAGTTATGAGAATGCAGGTTTAATATGAAAACAGCACAGATATCTGCCATTGTCGGGTATCTGTGCTGTAGTCTGACTACTGTATGAGTTTGGGCATATTTTTCCGTAACTGAAAGGGTGGAGACATGGCTGATTTGAAGGAACAGTCTCTGCGTCTTTGGCAAAACATGAATAAAAGACATAAGTATATTATTATTGGTACAGCCGCATTTATATTTCTTTCTATTTTACTGTGGAGTTATTGGTGGGGCAGCCGCCCGGATAATGTACCTTTGTTTACTAGTCTTGAAGCTGAAGATGCAGGCAATGTTACTGCGAAACTAAAAGAGATGAAGGCTGAGTATGAAGTTCAAACAGGAAGCAAGGGCGCTGACATTTTAGTCCCTTCTAAAGATGTACATAAGCTTAGGTTGGATTTGGCCAGCCAGGGTTTGCCCAGAGGAAATAAAGGTTTTGAAATTTTTGAGCAGAGCAAATTTGGCACTACGGAATTTCAAAACAAAGTACACCTGCTGCAAGCCATTCAGGGAGAATTAACGCGAACCATTGAACAGATGGGTGAAGTGGAAAAAGCCAGAGTACATATTGTTATGTCTGAGGACAGTCTTTATAAAAAAACTGAAAAGCCGGCCACGGCATCCATTATGCTGAAACTCAAGCCGCAAGCCCAGTTAACCCAGCAGCAGGTAAAAGGGATTGTTAATCTGGTGGCTCATAGTGTGCAGGGGCTGAAGCCGGAAAATATCACGGTTGTTGACAATCTTGCACGGGTTTTGAATGATCAGTCGGAAGAAGCTCCGCCGCTTGCCGGCACTGCTGCGCTCACCCAGTTTGAAATGACCAAAAAAGTACAGGATGATTTGCAAAAAAATGTGCAGTCACTGCTTGACCAGACACTGGGAATAGGAAAGGCTGCGGCCAGGGTGAATGTTGAGCTTAATTTTGATCAGCGTACCTTGGACCGGCAGGTTTTTGAACCTGTTGTCGATGACAAAGGCATCATTCGCAGTTCGCACGAAATCAATGAAAGTTATCAGGGAAATTCGGCGGCTGCGCCGGGTGGCGTTCCCGGAACAACTTCTAATATCCCGGGCTATGTTGCCGCCAATAATAACTCAGAGTCAAACTACGAGAAAAAAGAAGCTACCCGCAATTATGAAATCAATGAAACCAAGGAAAAGGTTGTAAGTACCCCTGGTTCCATCAAGCGGTTAACTGTTGCTGTTCTCGTTGATGCCTCTATTCCGCAATCGCAGCAGGACAGCCTTACTAAAACGGTGGCTTCTGCTATTGGCATTAATCCGGTACGCGGTGATGCCATTGCGGTAGAAACCATACAGTTCAACACAGAGCTGGCAGACAAACAACGTAAAGAAGAAGAGGAAATGGCGAAAAGACAGCAGCAGGTGTATATGCTGGCCATTGGTCTGGCTGTTCTTGCCGTTATTGCATTGCTCTACTTCTACTACAGACGCTATGCCCGCCGCCGCGAAGAGGAAGAGGCGCTTGCAGCGCTTGCGCTTGAACCGCAGCCGATAGCTGACCTGGAGGCTGAAGCAGCTAAAGAAGAATTAAACGCTCAGGAAAAAGAACGCTCTGAGCAAAGAGGTTCGATAGAGAAATTTGCCAAATCACGGCCTGAAGATGTAGCTCAGATTCTTAAGGTTTGGTTAGCGGATGAGTAATGAGAGGTGTTTAGGCCATGTACCAGTCAAATGAAATGACAGGAAAACAAAAAGCAGCAATTTTGTTGATCGCTCTGGGGCCTGACATCTCAGCCCAGGTGTTAAAACACATGCGTGAAGATGAAATTGAAAAATTAACGCTGGAAATTGCCAATCAGCGAAAATTGTCACAAGAACAAAAAGATAAAGTGCTTGCTGAGTTTCATCAAATGTGTGTGGCTAAAGAATATATTTCCAACGGGGGTCTGGATTATGCCCGCGAAGTGCTGGAAAAGGCATTGGGCTCCGAAAAAGCCGTATCAATTATCAACCGGTTAACTACCAGTCTGCAAATCCGGCCGTTTGACTTTGCCCGCAAAACCGACCCCAGTCAATTACTTAACTTTATCCAAAACGAACATCCTCAAACCATTGCATTAATTATGGCCTATCTTCAGCCGGAGCAATCTGCCGCTATCGTTTCCGCATTGCCGCCTGAACGGCAGGTGGACGTTGCCCGCAGGATTGCAACGATGGACCGGACTTCGCCTGATGTAATCCGTGATGTGGAAAGAATTCTTGAACGCAAATTATCATCACTGGTGACTCAAGACTTTACAGCTGCCGGTGGCGTTGATTCTGTTGTCGATATTCTTAACCGGGTTGACAGGACTACTGAACGAACCATTATTGAAAACATGGAAGTGCAAAATCCTGAGCTGGCTGAAGAAATTAAAAAGCGGATGTTTGTTTTCGAAGATATTGTTCTTCTCGACGACAGGTCGCTTCAGCTTGTGCTTAGAGAAATTGACAACAAAGACTTGGCGTTGGCGCTTAAAGCAACCGCAAGCGAAGTATCGGAAAAAGTTTACAAAAATATTTCCAAACGGGCCGGTGAAATGCTTCGCGAAGAAATCGAGTACATGGGTCCGGTACGTATAAGAGATGTGGAAGAAGCGCAGCAGAAAATTGTTAATAATATACGTCGTCTCGAAGAATCGGGTGAAATCGTTGTTTCTCGTGGTAAAGGAGACGAAATAATTGTCTAAGATCATAAAAAGTGTGTTCTTCGAAAAAAACTGCCCGGTAATTATCAAAGCCCGTCCGATTATCGCACCCGAGCCGGTGCGTGAACAGGAGCCGGAGCCGGTTGTGCCTGCAATCGACCTGGAGGCTTTCCGGTATGAGGCTGAGACAATTATCGCCAAGGCGGAAGAAACTGCAGCCAAGTGCTTGACTGAGGCTGAAAGCAAGGCGCACGAACTGGCACAGCAGGCTTATGAAGAAGGCCACAATAAGGGCTATCAGGAAGGCCTTGAGCAAGGTCAGCAGGAAGGGCTTGAACAAGGAAACCAAACAGCACTGGCTGATATGCAGCAGACTATGCAGTTAACCCTGGAGAAGGCTCAGGGAATCGTCGGGACGGCCGAACAAGCGGCCCGGCAGATGATTCTTGACGCCGAACGGGAGATTGTCGAAATTGCTTTTGCTGTAGCCAAAAGAGTACTGGCCCGGGAACTGGAAGAAAACCCAACTGCCATTTTGCCAATTGTGAAAGAAGCATTAAGCAAGGTTCGCGACCAGGAACAAATTACTATTCGAGTCAATCCCGAAGATTATGAAATGGTACTGATGGCCAAACGCGATTTGCAGCTTATGGTTGGCAGGGAAAATGCGGTTAGTGTAACTGTTGATCCCATTGTTCCATTAGGAGGCTGTGTTATTGACACCTCGCTGGGTACGGTCGATGCCAGGCTGGATACCAAATTAGAATTGGTTTACAAAGCCATTCAGGAAGTGCTGCCATGAACCCAGCATTTGATCCATCAAAATATCTCTCCGCTATATATAGTGCCGACACCATGAAATTAAATGGTAGAATTACCCAGATAATCGGTCTGGTGATTGAATCGCAGGGACCGCATGTAAACCTCGGAGAATTGTGCTACATTTACCCGCGCAATCCGGGTGAACCGATTCCTGCCGAAGTTGTAGGCTTTAGAGAGAATCGCGTGTTGTTAATGCCTGTCGGTGAAATTCAGGGTATTGGTCCAGGCTGTGAAGTTGTATCGGCTCATCGAGTGCTTAAAGTAAATGTAGGGCGTCAACTGTTAGGCCGGATTTTGGATGGACTTGGTAATCCGATTGATGGCAAAGGTCCACTGAACAGTAACAGTCAATACCCGCTTACTGCTGTGCCGCCGCCGCCTTTAGCCCGCCGGCGCATCTCAGAAAAACTCGGTGTCGGTGTTCGGGCCATTGACAGCTTACTGACCCTTGGCAGAGGCCAACGGGTAGGGATTATGGCTGGCAGCGGTGTGGGCAAGAGCACCCTTTTAGGCATGATAGCCCGGAATACGGAGGCTGATATTAGTGTAATTGCTCTTATTGGTGAACGTGGCCGGGAAGTACGGGAATTCATTGAACGGGATTTAGGCGAGGAAGGGTTAAAACGAGCGGTTGTCGTTGTTGCGACATCAGACCAGCCGGCGTTGGTCAGGCTCAAGGGAGCCATGACAGCCACCGCCATTGCTGAATATTTCCGGGATCAGGGACTGGATGTTATGCTGATGATGGATTCCGTGACCCGGTTTGCCATGGCACAGCGTGAAGTTGGCCTGACAGTAGGTGAACCGCCGGCTACCCGGGGATATACTCCTTCCGTCTTTGCCATGCTGCCAAAATTACTCGAACGCTCAGGTACTGGCGACCGGGGATCAATAACCGGAATTTACACCGTGTTGGTTGACGGGGATGATATGAACGAGCCGATAGCCGATGCGGTTCGCAGCATTCTTGACGGACACATTGTGTTGAGCCGGAATTTGGCTGCACAAAATCACTATCCGGCCATTGATATCTTAGCCAGTGTCAGCCGGGTCATGCTGGAAATTGTTGAGACTGAACATGTGCAATGTGCGCAGCAATTGCGTGCTTTATTGGCAACCTATCGCGAAGCTGAAGATTTAATTAATATCGGGGCCTATGCTCATGGCAGCAACCCGGCTATCGACCAGGCAATTGCTGTCATTGCCGAGATTAAAAAGTTTCTCCAGCAAGGCATTAATGAAAATACCCTGCTGTCAGAAACGGTTCAGCGCTTAAAAAAACTTGTCGCTTAGAGATATATTCCCCATTAAAGAAGCTGGCAGGTGCAGACGGGTGGAATATTGCAAAAAAATAGTCGTTATATATAGCTGCTAAGGATGAAAGCTTATGAAGAAGTTTCGGTTTCGCCTGGAAACGCTGCTAAAATTTCGAAAAATGCAGGAAGAACAAGCGCAGATTAAGCTAGCCGAAGCCGCGGACCGTTTGCGCAAAGCACAAGAATTGCTAAATGACTTACAAAATACACTGGCACTCAACCTTGACCGGCTTAATGACGAGCAGGCCGGACAACCGACAATTGAGAAGCTTAAGACCTTTAGTTATTATATCGATAAAATAAAGAGCGAAATTATCGCTCAACGGGAGCAAGTTGCCAAGGCAACGGAATATCGCCAGGAATGCCTTACCTTATTGGAGGCTGCCATTCAACAGCGAAAACTTGTTGATAACTTGCGAAAAAAACGGTTGGAACAGTATAATAACGAGCTATTGCAGGAAGAGCAAAAAATTCTTGACGAGCTTGGAACGCAAGCCTTTATGCGTGACAAGGAGAGTGGTTAACATGATGGAGAGTATTAATCAAGTGATGCAGCGAATTGCTGCTATAGAACAGCGGTTTTCTCATACTCAGTCCCGGCCTGCCGGTGATTTTGCCGCAACACTTGCCGCAGCGGACGCAGCGCAGCAGTCAACTGCTGCCAAACCTGCAGTCAGCGCCGGCAAGGAAGATATTGTTAAGATGATAAACCTGGCTGCCGGCAAATATGGGGTTGACCCCAAGCTGGCAATGGCGGTAGCTGAAGCCGAATCGGGCTTGTCACCTGAAGCCGTTTCGCCGGTTGGGGCTGTTGGCGTAATGCAATTGATGCCTGAAACCGCCCGCTCATTAGGGGTACGCAATAGCAAGGATCCGCGGGAGAACATTGACGGCGGTGTTCGCTATCTGAAACAAATGCTCACTACCTTTGGAGGGGATGTCAGCAAAGCGGTAGCCGCTTATAATGCCGGCCCGCAGGCTGTGAAAAATTATAATGGTATTCCCCCTTATAGCGAAACCCGTAACTATGTAGCCAGAGTGCTATCACTGGCTAAGTAGAGGAGTCTGTAATTAATGGCTGAAAAACCTAGAACTCCTGCTGCCAAATCCAAACAGCCGCCGCCTGCTGCACCGCCACCGGTACAGCAAGAACCGCAGTCAAGATTTGGCCTGGTATTTAAAATTTTGGTGGTAATCCTCTCCCTGTGTATTCTCACAGCTATCGGATTTGGTGCCGGAGTCTATTTTAAATTATTTGATGTAGAAAAAATCACCAGTGATATGAATTTGTCCCAATATCCGGTGATGGAGCGTTTTTTGCCCAAAACTAATTTTGAGCCGGTAGAGTTGGAGGAAGATATGGCTGCGCCTGGGCCGGCAGCAGTGCCGCCGGTAATATCGAATCCGGCTGAGCAGCCGGCAGCACCTGTGCCAACTCCGCAAATGCCAAATCCTAATATCATTACCCCGGAGGATTTGGAAAAACAAGCCCAGCTTAGACAGCAGGAAGAAGCCAAGCGTATCTCAAAATTAGCCCGTTTGTACGGTGGAATGAAGCCCGATGCGGCGGTAACAATTATGAATGAACTGGATGATGCTACCGTTATTGCCATTTTCGGCAAAATGGAAGAAGACCAGGTTTCTAAAATACTGGCTTTGTTTGATTCTAAACGCGCCGCCCGCATAACCGAAGATATGCTCAAAGGCCAGCGCCAGCCGCCACGCCTGTAGCATAAATAGTATGTACGCACCGAAAGGAGGTGAAAAACATGAATACAGCACTCGGTTTATTACCAGTCAACCCGCAAACGGCAGCCGCTTCCGGCAAGACGGCTAATAACAAGCCGAAAAGTCAGCAAAACAACAGTTTTAGCGACAAACTGAATACTGCTGTTTCACAATCCGAAGCACAGCAGACAACAGATGGTAAGACAGAGAAGCTTTTACTGCCTGACCTGCCAACAAATCTGGTCATCAAGACTGCTGAGCCTGCCGACAAGCAAGTTTTACCTGAAATCCTGGACATGCTCACAGATGAATTACCTGGTCCTGATGACGGTACGATGCTTCCTACTGATCAGCTTTTACAGACCGCTGTGAATACTGCCCTGACTGTACCGGGATTTATTCCAGTGCCAACGGCCGCCAGTGAGTCTGCCGCTCCTGAAGCGACAGTTGCTCCGGTAACAGCTCCCAGCATCAATTTGCAACAGCAGGCAGCGGTTTCACCGGAAAGTGCGCAAATGGGAACATTGTTTGCGGAAACCGCCAATAATTCGATCAGTCAGGCGCAAATGCCTGCAGAACTTATTCCCACTGCAACCACACCGGCTAATGCCAGCCTGAGTGTGTCACAGGCACAGCAAAATCTGCCGCAATCGGCGCCAAACGCGGAAAATATCACCGATATAGCGCCTACTGTGATTGCCGGCCAAGGTCAGCTGCCTAAAGCCGAAACCGGTAGCCGCAATGAACGCCCGGTAGAAGCTGAGCAGCAGCCATCAGAGGCTGAGGTACTGCCGCTCTTGCCGACCGACCAACAGGGTAAACAGGCAAGTAAAGGGTTTAGCGGAGAAGGCCAAAAGCATTCTTCAGCGGAAAATCCGCTCAGCCAGCCTAAGCTTGCTCAGGACCTGAGTATCAATACTGTGGAAGTAAATAAAACACACACCTTTGCCCAAGGCCTGGATACTGTTTTAACCAAAACCGGTACCACCGCCGCTGCAGAGACCAAGCAGCCAGGAGTTCCTTTTACCGATGTTCATCAAGTGGCCGATCAAATCGTAGCCCATACCAGACTTATTGCCAAGCCGCAAAACACCGAAATGATTATCAAGCTAAAACCTGAACACCTGGGAGAGCTTACCCTCAAGGTCGCTGTAGAAAATGGTGTGGTAAACGCCAGTTTCCATTCCAATAATTCCGAAGTACGCAATATCATCGAACAATCGCTGCCACAGCTCAAGCTGGATTTGGCCAATAACGGTCTTAAGGTTGACAATGTAAGTGTTTCAGCCGGACTGGACCAGTTTTTGCCCAACCATGACCAGGACAGAAATTCGCGTCAGCAATTTATCAAGCTCGCGAACAAAAAGGACGCTGAGGGCTTTGTTGAGGCAATTGACGGAGAAGTGGCAGAGGGAAGAATTCCCGGAACCGGCAGTCAAGCCGGTGTGGATTACCGTATATAAGAAAAGGAGGTTATCATGGCTGGTATATATACTACTAACTCAACGCAGAGCGCAGCAAGCTCAGCTACTGACAAGACCAATAACAGGACCAATAAAACCAATGAACTTGGCAAAGATGATTTCCTGAAGTTATTGATTACGCAGCTGAGATATCAAGATCCGATGGAGCCGATGGAAGATAAGGATTTTATTGCCCAAATGGCCCAATTTACCAGTTTGGAACAAATGAAAAACCTGAACACCTCGATGCAGATGAGTCAGGCCAGCGGTTTGATTGGAAAGGTAGTCAGCTGGGCGCAGGGTGGACAGCTTTACTATGGCATGGTCAATTCTGTGCAAATAGTCAACGGCGAAGCAAGACTGGTTCTTGACGAAAATACCACTGTGGGGCTGAGTGAAGTAATAAGCGTTACGGAAATTCCGGTTGATTACACTACCGGGCAGATGACTCAGGCCAGCACCCTGATCGGTAAAACAGTAGGCTGGATAGATAAAGACGGGAAGGAAACCTACGGCGTGGTGAATTCTGTGCGCCTGGTGGATGGTGTGCCGAAACTGGTTATTGGCGACAGCACTATCGGGCTAAGTGAAGTAACCAGCGTCAAGGATAGCTCCACAGGTGACTAGCGATGTCTGATAACCGTATTTACCAGTCATATCAGCCTTTGCCGCCAATAGTACCGGTATCATCGTCACCCAAACCAGCAAGAGCAGCGGCGAATCAACCGGCTGCGGGAACCAGTTTCAATCAAATTCTGGGTCAGGAACTTGCCGGCGTTACTTTTTCCAAGCATGCGCTCCAGCGGCTTGACAGCCGGAAAATTCAGCTTGACAGCAGCCAGCTCAATCAGCTCAGTCAGGCTATTGACAAAGCGGCGCAAAAAGGTGCAAAAGAATCACTGATCATTATGGATAATAATTTGGCGTTTGTCGTCAGTGTGAAAAACAAAACGGTAATTACTGCTGTGGACGGCGCAAGTGGCGCAGGCAACGTATTTACCAATATTGACAGTGCGGTAATCATTTAGGGCTGGACCTCTTGAGGAAGCCCCACAGGCTGCTGATTGACAGATGCAGCCAATATGTTACTAAAAGAATGTAGGAGGTCATGTTTAACTATGATGCGTTCATTATTTGCCGGAGTATCCGGTCTTCGCAACCATCAGACCCGGATGGATGTCATCGGCAATAATATTGCCAATGTCAATACAGTTGGGTTTAAAGGCAGCAGAGTTAACTTTCAGGATATTTTAAGCCAAACCCTGCAGGGAGCATCCTCGCCGCAAGGCAATCGCGGCGGCACCAACCCGAAGCAGGTTGGTCTCGGGATGGCTGTGGCCAGTATTGATACTATTTTCACCGATGGCAGCTACCAGCCTACAGGCAAGCAAACAGACCTGGCAATCACAGGTCAGGGATTCTTTATTTTAGCTGATGGCAACCAAAAGTACTATACACGTGCAGGTAATTTTGACTTTGATGTGCAGGGCAATTATGTGGTGCCCGGAACCGGCTTAAAGGTGGCAGGCTGGATGGCCGATTCTGTTACCGGGAATATTGATTCCACCGGCGACATTACTACCATTAAAATTCCAGTTGGTGAGATGATGAAGGCGCAGCAAACCAACAAAATTACCTTTGGCAAGAACTTATCGGCCAGCGCGATCAAGACAGGCACAGCAGCCGAACGGGCGGCGGCAGACATTGCTTTGACAACGGCAAAATCGGACAAGGATGCGGCAGATCTTGCATTGAAAAATGCAAACACTGCCTTAGCGGCAGCAAATACTGCTTTATCAACAGCACAAACTGACGAAGTGAAAGCAAAGGCGTCCCAGAATGCACTGGTGGCTGCACAAACAGCCATGGCTGCTGCACATGCTGCGGCAGTAGCTTTGCAGAATGGTACACCTGCTCCGGTACCGACAGCAGCTGATGTAGCCTTGCTTGCAAATACAGCCGCAGCTCTCGCAGCCACTGCCGCAGATAGTGCTACTTCGGCTACGCAAACTGCTGCTAATGATCTAAAAAACGCGGCTACTAACTTAAAAACCGAGGCGGATAAATTGGCTGCTACACCTCCAACATCAACTATAGGTGCAGTAGTTGGACTTGCAGCCACTGCGGAAGGATTTGCAAATACAGCAGTTACCGCTGCAAACGGAGCATTCACTACTGCAGAAGCAGCACGACAGGCAGCAGAAGCTGACCAGCAACTTAAAAAAACTGCACAAACAGCTGCATCACAAACAGCGCTTGATGCAGCAACTGCTGTTACAAATGCATCGGAGGCAGTGAAAGCAGCCTATAACGAAACATCTAAAGTACCGATGCAGGTTACCATATATGATTCACAAGGAAATCCATACACCATAAACGCCAGCATTATCAAGACCGGAGATAATACCTGGGAGTTTACTCCTTCCGGGACTGCTGTTAACAAAGATGGTGTTACCGTCGGCACAATAACCGGGAATCCGTCGACAATAGCCTTTGATCGTTTTGGTGTGTATGATGCGTTAAACACCATGGTAAACAGCCTGACGATTGATCCGGCAGGCGGACCCTATGCCGGTGCCGGTGCGTTCACAGTTGATCTGGATTTTTCGGCAATTTCTCAATATGCCAGTGAGTCTACAGCTAAAGCAACCGAGCAAAATGGCTGGGCTGACGGTACTTTAGACGGTGTTACCATTGATGCTACAGGTACGATTGTGGGTAATTTTACCAATGGTATGAGTAAGAATCTGGCAAGGGTTGCGATGGCTGTATTTAATAATCCCGGCGGCCTGAATAAAGCCGGTGACAATCTGTATACTGAGACCAATAACTCCGGCATTGCGGACATCGGCACAAGCGGTACCGGCGGGCGCGGTGAATTTGCCGGCGGTACGCTGGAAATGTCCAATGTCGATTTGGCTCAGCAATTCAGTGATATGATTATTACCCAGCGCGGCTTCCAGGCCAACTCCAAAATTATTACCACAACCGACGAAATGCTGGAATTGCTGGCTAACTTGAAGCGATAATTGCATGAAGGGTAGCGGAGGGAAGACCTCTCTTCCGCTACCTGCTTTTTCCTAACAGAAAGGATAATTTTCTTAAAAAAAGCAAGTGAGGAGGACTGACATGATAAAGGTTACCAAACTTAAGTCGCAAGACCGCGATTTTGTGGTGAATGCCGAACTGATTGAAACCATTGAGGAGACACCCGATACGGTAATTACGTTAACCAGCGGCAAAAAACTGATTGTGGAAGAATCAATGGATGAAATTGTACGCATGGTTATGGATTACCGGCGGGCATTGTTTAGAAATATGCGGTAACCTCTCCTTATATATATAACGTGCTAAATATTTTTGCAGGCGGGTGGTGTGTTGGCAAAAGCGTAAGCCAAACGCCAGTGGTGGAGCGTTGTCAATACACCACCCGCCTGCGACTGCCAGATTCTTTAACGCGGAATATATAGCTGGTAAGCTGCATGTCAATGAAACAAATATCTATGTAATGGAGGTGTGCCAGTGGCTGAAGAGGAAAAACCAAAAAAAATGTCAATGATGACAATTATCATTTTGATCGTTGTGGGCTTAATTTTAGCCGGTGGTATTTCGTACTTGATTGCGACAAGAGTGGTATCTGACAAAACGGTTGAGAAAAGTGCGCTGCATGAGCCGGGACATTTTATTAAGCTAGGGGATGCAAAAGACGGACTTATTCTCAATATTGGCGGAGTCAATAGCGGCCGGTACCTTAAAATCGGTTTGATTGTGGAATTGAAACCTGAGAAGAAAACAGCGCAAAAAGAAGGGAAATTGCCCTCACCTGAGGAAATAAAGATATTGGATACTGCAGTTTATGTCTTACGTTCGCAGAAAATAGAAGATTTTGACCCGGCAAAACAAGATCAGCTAAAAGAAGTATTAAAAAATGAAATTAATACAGTTCTTGGCGGCGAACGGGTTTATGACATTTATATTACCAATTTTGTTTTACAGTAGAATCATGTCGAATATTCTTGTATAATAAATTAACTGCTCGTTAAGTACATAGTTTTGTTTTTTGTGGAAAGGTGGGGGAGGATTGGCAGGGCCTGATGTTTTATCACAATCCGAAATCGATGATTTACTGTCAGCTTTGTCGACTGGTGTTGTCACTGCTGAGGAAATAAAAACTGAAGAAAAACAGCGTAAGATTAAAATCTATGACTTTAAGCGTCCGGATAAGTTTTCTAAAGACCAAATCCGTACCATCTACATGCTGCACGAAAATTTCGCGCGCATGATCAATACCTACCTTTCAGCCCATCTGCGGACACTTATTCATATTGATGTTGCTTCTGTTGACCAACTGACATATGAGGAATTTATCCGGTCAATGCCCAATCCCAGTGTTATTAGTATTTTCCAGATGCGGCCGCTAAAAGGCAACGCAATCCTGGAGATAAATCCTAACATTGTGTTAGCGATTATTGACAGATTGTTTGGCGGTCCTGGATTGCCTCCTGCCAAAGCACGTGCCTTGACTGATATTGAGGAAGCCATTATTCGTAAGGTTATTCATAAAGCTATGGAAAGCATGCAGGAAGCTTGGAAGCAAGTTGTAAGTATCGAGCCCCGGATGGAGGCTTTAGAGACCAACCCGCAGTTTACTCAGATTGTCCCTCCCAATGACATGGTGGTACTGATTACGCTTCAGGCAAAGATTGGTCAGGCGGAAGGGCTGATGAATATCTGTATCCCCTATTTAGTGCTTGAACCAATTATGTCTAAGTTGACAACGACTTTTTGGGTGTCTTCTTCAACAGCCAAACAATCTTCGCCGGAAACCATGAATACGTTGCAGCGCAAGCTGGAGAAAACCCTTATTCCTGTTATTACAGAACTTGGACGGGCTACTATCAGCGTTCATGAACTTTTGAATTTGGGAGTGGGGGATGTGTTGCAGCTTGACACTAAGGCTGAAAATGATTTGAGTGTCATTATTGGCAGCCGGGAAAAGTTTAAGTGTAAACCAGGTTTAGTCGGACATAAAAATGCAATACAAATTACTCAAGTAATTTCCCAAGGAGATGATAATGATGAGTGACGGATTCCTGTCCCAGGAAGAAATAGACGCTTTATTAAGAGGCGAACCGGTAGCAGCCTCGCCATCTCCGGCTGGGCAAGAGTTGTCGGATATTGAAAAAGATGCTTTGGGTGAGATTGGCAATATCTCTATGGGGACGGCCGCTACTACGCTGTCTGTGCTTTTGGGCAGACGGGTCTCAATTACTACCCCGAAAGTCTCAATATCCACTCTGGATGAAATAAAGCGCCAGTATCCGCTGCCATATTTGGTTATTGAAGTAGGGTATACCCAGGGATTGCTGGGAACCAATATTTTAGCTATACGCGAGCAAGATGCGTTAATTATTGCCGATCTGATGATGGGCGGTGACGGTTCCAATCCGCCGACCGAATTAAATGAATTGTACATGAGTGCTGTCAGTGAATCTATGAACCAGATGATGGGTTCAACAGCTACATCCATATCTACCATTTTCAAGAAAAAAGTGGATATAGCGCCACCCAAGGTCAATTTGCTGGATTTTGCCATAGATCCTGATATTACTCAGATTGTTACAGGTAGCGATCCTTTGGTACGGGTGTCTTTCCGGATGGAAGTAGAAGAGCTTATTGACAGTGAACTTATGCAGCTTATGCCGCTTAGTGTTGCCAAAGAAATGGTGGAAAATTTGATGAATGCCGTTCAGCAGCCGGCAGCAGCTCCGCCGCCGCAGCCGGCGCCGCCTAAACCCGCAGCGCCGCCACCGCAACCGGCTCCTGCTTATGCTCAACCGACCCAGCAGCCGGTGCAAAATGTGGCAGTGCAACCTGTTCAATTTGCGCCGTTAAAACCAGGGGGCATGCCTGGTGTTGACACCAATATTGGCCTGCTTCTAGATGTACCGTTGCAAATTACGGTTGAGTTGGGCCGCACCCGCAAACTAATCCGTGATATTCTCGAATTAGCGCCAGGTTCGGTGATCGAACTCGATAAGCTGGCCGGCGAGCCGGTAGATATTTTAGCTAATGGCAAATTGATTGCCAAAGGGGAAGTTGTAGTTATTGACGAAAACTTTGGTGTGAGAATCACCGATGTGATAAGTCCCTTGGAGCGGGTTAACAATCTCCAGTAGCAATTCCAAATAAATTTCGAAATAGGGAGAGATTATTTTAATGGCGATTAAAGTTTTAGTCGTGGATGATGCTGCTTTTATGCGCATGATGATTAAAGATATTTTATCCAAAAACGGCTATGATGTAGTTGGCGAAGCGGAAAACGGTCTTAAGGCACTGGAAAAATATCAGGAGCTTAAGCCTGATTTGACCACAATGGATATTACTATGCCGGAAATGGATGGAATTACTGCCGTAAAAGAAATTAAAAAAATTGATCCCAGTGCTAAAGTGATTATGTGCAGCGCAATGGGACAGCAGGCTATGGTTATTGAAGCAATTCAGTCAGGGGCCCGCGACTTTATCGTTAAGCCGTTCCAGCCTGACCGTGTGCTTGAAGCTGTCCGTAAAGCAGTTGGCTAGATGGGAATATACTATACATGCGCAGTAAATTTCATCTAAGCGGTAGTGTTGTACTCATTATTTTTGTTTTGTTATTTTTGACAGGCCAGGTGCTGGCAGCCGCGGAAACAGGCGAATATTTAAAATATCAAGAGCCTCAGCCGGCGGCATCCTCCTGGCTTGCTACCAGTAGTTATATTATTTCGTTGCTGTTAACTTTTTTGCTGGTTCTTGGGCTTGCCTATTTTACATCTAAATTTTTGGGGCAAAGAATGACACGGGCCGGAGGTTTTGGCGGCAAAGTGTATTCTACTTTGTCGTTGGGTCCTAATCGTGCTGTTCATGTGGTAGAGATAGCAGGCAAGTTTATGGTGCTTGGGGTGACCGAGCAGAATATTACGCTGCTCAATGAGATTACATCATCAACTGAGATTGAGCGTATTAAAGCTTTGCAGTCTACTGCTAATGCCCTGCCGCCCGAACAGTTTGGCAGCATTTTTCGCCGCCAGCTCGTCTCGCTCAAGCAGATGCCAAGAAATTTTCCCCTTGTTTTCGGTTCAGACACTCCCGAAACAGTTGATAAGGAGCCTGAAAACAATAATAGGAAGAGGTAAATAGAGTGTCACGATGGATTACATATGCAAAAACATGGCATTACCATGTTTTTGTTTTGATCTTAATTATAGCACTGGCTTTTCCGGCAATGGCTAAAGCAGCACCATTGATTCCCAATATTAATATTGGGGTGGAAGAAGCGAATAATCCCCAGGATGTTGCTCTGAGCCTGCAAGTTCTGTTAACATTAACGGTGCTTTCTCTGGCACCGTCTATTTTGATTATGATGACATCCTTTACTCGCATTATTGTCGTATTATCCTTTATGCGCAGTGCATTGGCAACCCAACAAATGCCACCGAATCAGGTTTTAATCGGACTGGCTTTGTTTTTAACCTTTTTTACGATGTCGCCTTATTTTGATCAGGTGAATAAAAATGCGCTCCAGCCCATGCTGGCCGGGACGATAAACCAGGAAACGGCACTTACCGAAGCCATGAACCCTATGCGTGAGTTTATGTTCAAACAAACCCGTGAAAATGATCTGGCTTTATTTGTAAATATGTCGGAAATGGCGCGCCCTAATGCGCCGGAAGATGTCCCCACCTCGGTGTTGATTCCCGCTTTTATTATTAGCGAGCTGAAGACGGCTTTTCAAATTGGCTTTTTAATTTACATTCCTTTTATCGTAATTGATATGGTGGTGGCCAGCACCCTTATGGCTATGGGGATGATGATGGTGCCGCCGGTAATGATCTCGCTGCCTTTTAAACTTTTACTATTTGTACTGGTAGATGGCTGGCATTTGGTTGTCCGTTCATTGGTCAGTAGTTTTCACTAAGAGGAGGGCGCTTATGTCGGGAGATATGGCTATCCAGTTAGGCCGGAATGCATTGGCTATGGTTATGATGGTCGCAGCTCCGATGCTTGTTCTTGGCTTGCTGGTTGGTATTATGGTGAGCATATTTCAAGCGACAACCCAAATACAGGAACAGACACTTGTGTTTATTCCCAAGATCATCGCTGTTTTTGTTGCTATACTTGTTTTTGGGCCATGGATGTTGAGTATAATGGTTGATTATACCAGAGAGATATTTATGAATCTGCCGGCCATGGTACGCTAACTGGAAGGAGCAGCGGTATTTCTACATAGATTGGTGGTAAGCAATATTGGATTTGTTTACTTTACTGCAAAACCAGTTAGGCTTTTGCCTGTTGATCTTTGCGCGAATGAGCGGGATTTTTTCGACAGCCCCGATGTTTGGTGCCCGCAATGTTCCGGTAATGGTCAAAGCCGGGCTGTCGTTACTATTATCCTATATATTGTTACCGCTGTTAGCTGAACCAAATCTCATTTTGCCGGACGCCTTATTATCCTATGTTGCTTTGATTATCGGTGAATTTTTAATCGGCCTGATCATGGGATTTGCCTGTTCGTTTATCTTTCATGGAATACAGATGACAGGGGCATTGTTAGATACGCAAATCGGCTTTGGGATGGTGAATGTCTTTGATCCGCTAATTGGCCAGCAGGTGCCGATTATTGGCAATTTTAAATATATCTTGGCGATGCTGGTTTATTTGGTAAGTAACAGCCATCATCTTTTTTTGTCAGCTATGTTTTACAGTTTCAAAATCATTCCGGTAACCAAGGGGTTATTTCAGCCCAATATGCTGGCTAATATTATGGTGGATATGCTTGTTGCCATTTTTATTATTGCAGTTAAGATTAGTTTGCCGATTTCGGTTGCTTTAGTGCTTACCGATGTAGCTTTAGGTATTTTAGCCCGTACTATGCCCCAAATGAATATTTTTGTCGTTGGTGTGCCGGGCAAAATTCTTGTCGGCATTTTTGTACTATCTTTGGCTTTACCATTTTACATTGTTTTCTTGGAGGTAGTTTTCAATGAAATTTTCCACCACATGTACCGCCTCCTGGAAAGTTTTGCGCCAGTCTAAAGATAACCGGTATAAGCTGACCAGCTTTGACCTGCAGTTATTTAATGGTGAAAAGACGGAAGAGGCTACTCCGAAACGCAGGCAGGAGTCCAGAAAAAAAGGACAGGTGGCCAAAAGCAATGAAATTAATTCGGTATTTGTTATTCTGGCTGCTTTTTGCACACTTAAGTTTTTAGGAGATCATGCCTATACTCAGCTGACAGGCTTTATGAAAACAACTTTGTCAAGTTTGGCTACACCGGACTTTACGTTTCAGTCTGTGCAATTAATATATGTTAAGGCAGTTGTAGTATTGTTAAAAACAGTTTTGCCTGTTTTGTTTGTTATCATGATCATTGCGGTAATGATCAATTTTATGCAAGTTGGGGCCATGTTTTCGACAGAGGTTATCATGCCGAAATTTAGCAAGCTGAATCCGATATCCGGCTTTCAGCGCTTATTTTCCAAAAGATCACTTGTCGAACTGGCAAAGTCTATTTTCAAGGTATGTATTATCGGTTATTTTATTTACCGCTTTGCGGTGTTACAAACAGGAGATATTCCTAAGTTAATTAATATGGAGATTATCGATTCGGTGGCACTGGCGGCTTCGCTGGTGATTGACCTGGCTTTTCAGATTATTGCCGTGATGATGATTCTGGCAATCTTTGATTATATCTATCAATGGTGGGAACATAACCAGAGCATAAAAATGTCCAAACAAGAAGTAAAAGAAGAGTTCAAACAAACTGAAGGCAATCCGCAAATAAAAAGTAAAATAAAAGAAAAACAGCGGGCCATCGCTATGCGGCGTATGATGCAGGAAATTCCCAAAGCCGATGTCGTAGTGACAAATCCGACCCACCTGGCCATTGCTTTAAAGTATGAAAAAAATATGTCGGCACCGGTGGTTTTGGCTAAGGGGCAGGATTTTATCGCTGAGCGTATCAAACAAGTGGCCCGGGAAAACAAGGTAGTTGTGGTAGAAAACAAACCGTTGGCGCGTGCGCTGTACCCGGTAGTGGAAATTGGGGATGTTGTACCCCCTGAATTATATCAGGCGGTGGCGGAAGTTTTGGCTTATGTATACCGCTTAAAAAAACGCTTGTCTTAGTAAGGAGCGATTTGATAAATGGCTGCACACCAGTCTGCGTTAGTTAGAGGCATAACTAAATACAGTGACATCATGATAGCTGTGGCCATCATTACTATTGTAGTTATGATGATTATCCCGCTGCCGACAATTCTCCTTGACATGCTGCTGACGCTTAACATTACGTTGGCTATGGTTATTGTTATGGTAGCTATCTATAATATAGAACCACTGGACTTTTCTGTATTTCCCTCATTGCTGCTGGTTACTACCTTATTCCGGCTGGCTCTTAACGTATCCTCCACCCGGCTGATTTTATTAGATGGTCATGCCGGGGAAGTCATTGCCGCTTTCGGTAATTTCGTAGTAGGCGGTAATGCGGTAGTTGGCTTTATTGTCTTTGTTATCCTAATTATTATTCAGTTTATTGTAATTACCAAAGGTGCGGAACGGGTCGCGGAAGTCGCGGCGCGCTTTACCCTGGATGCTATGCCGGGTAAGCAAATGAGCATTGATGCCGATCTGAATGCAGGACTTATTAGTGACAAGGAAGCGCGTGACCGCCGGAAAACTATTCAGCGCGAAGCTGATTTTTACGGGGCTATGGACGGTGCGAGCAAGTTTGTTAAAGGTGATGCGATTGCCGCCATTATTATTATTGTGATTAATATTGTCGGCGGTTTTGCCATCGGGATGCTGCAGCGCGATATGGATGCTTTGCAGGCACTGCAGACCTATACCCTGCTTACGGTGGGCGAGGGTTTGGTCAACCAAATACCGGCGCTCTTAATATCTACCGCTACCGGTATTGTTGTAACCAGGGCGGCTTCTGAAGCGAATTTGGGCTCAGACCTTACGAGTCAGATTATTAATAACCCCCGCATATTTTTCATTGCCAGCGGTGTACTGGCGCTGCTTGGGACGATTCCCGGGCTGCCGGGTATTCCGTTTTTTTCGATGAGCGCTATTACCGGCGTCATTGGCTATGCACTGATAAGGACGCAGAAATCTGAAGTGCAAATGGAAATGTCACAGCAGGAAGAAAAGGAAAAAGAAGAGGTGCGTAAGCCAGAGAATATTGTTTCATTGCTGCAGGTTGACCCGATGGAGTTGGAAATTGGCTATAGTCTTATTCCGCTTGTTGATGTCAGCCAGGGCGGCGATTTACTGGACCGTGTGGTTATGATTCGTCGTCAATGTGCATTGGAACTGGGACTTATTGTTCCGACAATCCGGATACGTGATAATATTCAGCTTAAACCCAATGTGTATGTTATCAAACTTAAGGGCATTGAAATCGCCAGAGGCGAGTTAATGTTAGATCATTTCCTGGCCATGGATTCAGGTGCAGTTTTTGAATCAGTACCAGGTATTGAAACCGTCGAACCAGCATTTGGGCTGCCAGCCCTGTGGATTCAGGAAACATACCGGGAGCAAGCTGAACTTGCCGGTTATACTGTTGTTGATCCGGTATCTGTGCTGGCGACACATCTTACAGAAATTATTAAGACCCATGCTGCTGAAATTCTGGGACGCCAGGAAGTACAAACCTTAATTGAATCTGTTAAACAGAACAATGCGGCAGTTGCCGATGAATTAACGCCAAACTTGTTATCACTTGGTGAAATTCAGAAAGTGTTGGGCAATTTGCTGCGTGAGAAAATCTCGATTAGAGATATGGTAACTATTTTTGAAACATTGGCTGATTATGCCACCTTGACTAAAGATACTGAAATTTTGACCGAATATGTTCGCCATGCCCTGGCCCGCCAGATATCCCGCCAATTTGTTAACAATAATATTTTGACCTGCCTAACGGTTGACTCACAACTTGAGAATATTATTGTCAATTCTGTGCAGCGCACCGAGCAAGGCTCCTATGTGGCCCTTGACCCTCAGAAGGTACAGGCTGTTATCACCAGCCTGACAAATGAGCTGCCGAAACTGACTAACATGGGTTATCAACCGCTGGTACTTACAAGTCCTGGGGCCAGATTATATTTCCGCAAACTTACAGAACGAGTGGCGCCGAATTTGGCTGTGTTATCCTATGCTGAATTAGATGCTAAAATTGAAGTACAGGCGTTAGGGATGGTGAAATTGTAATTTGAAAGTCAAATTGTTTACAGCACATAGTATGCCGGAAGCAATGGCGCAAGTTAAGCAGGATTTAGGACGCGATGCTGTTATTTTACATACTCGCCGTTTTAAAAAAGGTGGAATCCTGGGCTTTTTCGGCAGAGAGATGGTAGAGGTTATGGCCGCGCTGGATTCTCCTGCTGCTCCCAGTGTTGAAAAAAAACAATGGATTCCGCCTGCAGCCAATACTATTGAGGATACAAAAATAACGGCGATGCAGCTTGAAATGTCTAATATGCGGAAAATGATGGAGCAAATGTTATGTCAATTTTCGCAAGACAGCAAGTCAACTTCGCCGCTTATGGATGTATTGCTGAAGAATGATATTGAACCGGTGATTGCCGAGAGCCTTATTAAAGGAATACCTGATGGCAAAAACGGTGCTGCCGGTGATCCGGGGATGATTCGCAAGCTGTTGGTTGATCGCATTGTCCAGTGTTTACAAGGTATTGATGGGATTGACATATCACCATCAGGCTGCAAAACGGTAGCTTTAATTGGGCCAACCGGTGTAGGCAAGACTACAACCATTGCAAAACTGGCTGCTAATTTTGCGTTGAAAGAAGGCTATAAGGTAGCTTTGATTACCGCCGATACGTATCGTATTGCAGCCGTTGAGCAATTAAAAATTTATGGCGACATCATCGGCGTACCACTTGAAATTGTATATTCTCCTGATGAACTTAGAACTGCGCTTTATCGCCATGGAGATAAACATTTAGTTTTAATTGACACTGCCGGCCGCAGCCCGAGCAATCGTGAGCAGCTTACTGAGCTGCAGGAACTGTTAGCGGTTGATCCTTATATTGAAACCCATCTTGTGCTGAGTACTACAACTAAGTATCGGGATGCATTTGAAATAGTAAATAAATTTTCAGTTTGCTCGCCGCACAAATTTTTGTTTACAAAAGTTGATGAAGCAAGTAATTTGGGGACAGTGCTGAATTTGCTGTACCATTTTCCCACAACCCTGTCTTATATGACCACAGGGCAAAGTGTTCCTGATGATATTGAACTCGTTAACTCTACTAAATTAGCGAACATGATTTTGAGGGATTATCATGAGTGATCAAGCGGAAAAATTACGTCAAATGACCCTAAATTCTCCCATTTTGAAAACTGCTATTCTCAAGCAAAAACCTAAAGGCCGCGTGCTCACAATTACCAGTGGCAAAGGCGGTGTAGGGAAAACTAATTTTACCGTAAATCTGGCACTGGCGTTAGCGGCGTTTGATCAAAAGGTATTGGTCATTGATGCCGACCTGGGGATGGCAAATGTTGAAGTTGTTTTAGGCTGCTCTGCACCTTATAGTATTCTTAATTTATTAGAAGGCGGACTAAAAATAACCGATGTCGTCACTGAAGGACCGCGTGGGATTTTATTCATGGCCGGTGGGTCTGGTATTTATCATTTGGCTAACCTCAGTGATGTCCATCTGCAGCATATAGTGTCTCAACTGTCTCTATTTGACAATTGGGCAGACTTTATTTTGATTGATACAGGAGCCGGCATAAGCCGCAATGTCTTGAATTTTGTGACGGCTGCCGATGAAGTTATTATTATTACGACCCCTGAGCCTACGGCTATGACAGATGCTTATGCCATGATGAAAGCGTATGCCGGGCAAAGGGGTGACGCGCTGCTTAGACTGGTAGTTAACCGTGTGGTGGACCGGGATGAAGGTCAGATGGTTGTTGAGAAGTTAATGCGAGTCTCGGAGCGGTTTCTTGATGTGTCTATTGATAACCTTGGGTATGTTTATGAAGATCGCAATCTGGTGAAAGCGGTTAAGAAACAAGTACCGCTTCTGCTATCGTTTCCTGAAGCCATATCATCCCGGTGTATTGAAGGCATTGCTAAAAAATTGCTTTATGGTGAAAATGTTGAGCCGTCTCGTGGAATAAGAGGATTTTTCCATAAATTTTTAGAATATATGTAGTAGTCCTCAAATGAGGAGGTATTCTTATGAGTAATAAACCCGACAATGTCTTTAAAATTAATCAGCGTATTGTAGTTATTGTGCCTGGAAAAGACGGCTTTGCTGAGCAATACCACAGCCGTATTGAAGATATTACCGCTAATAGCATGAGCATTGCTATGCCGATGAGTAAAGGATATCCGGTCATGCTGCAGCGGGGCGAGGTCTTTTTTGGGCGAACGGTAGTTAATGGGCTGGCGTTTGAGTTTACCAGTTCTTTACTTTCACGGGAACTGACCCCTTTGCCGATATGGGTTATTGCTGCACCGTATAATATTAAGAAATTTCAACAACGGGCTTTCGTACGTGTTGATGTAGCGCTGCCTGTACAGATTATGAATATGGAAGGTGACCAGGTAGTCGAGACACCTGTCATCCAGGCGATAACCAAGGATATCAGCGGCGGTGGCGCGCAGATAGCCACCAGTCATAAATGGGCGCTTGGAACTAAATTAATGGTAACAATTGACTACCCGGAAATCGGACCGCTGACATTAAAAACTGAAGTGGTCAGGCTAGAGCAGCCTCAACCTGACCGCACATTGTTTTGGGTGGGGATTAAGTTTCTTGAAATTACCGAAAAAGACCGCAGCAATATTATTAGATTTATCTTCAAGAAGCAATTGGAACAACGCCGCAAAGGTTTGGAATAAATACAGGATATTGGTGGTGAGTTTATGATAAAGGTATTGGTTGTTGATGATTCTGTATTTATGCGTAAGCTTTTAACAGATTTATTTGCGGGTGAAACTGATTTTACGGTTGTTGATACTGCCCGTAATGGCAAAGATGCCATCGATAAAGTAAAACGTTTCAAACCTGATTTAATTACCATGGACGTTGAAATGCCGGTTATGGACGGTATTAAAGCGTTGGAACTGATCATGAAAGAAGCTCCTACACCGGTTGTCATGATCAGCAGTTTAACGCAGGCAGGTGCTGTAGCTACTTTGCGGGCACTGGAAATTGGTGCTGTCGATTTTGTTGCTAAGACTGCAGGCCCGATATCCAATATTACAGCCATTCGTACCGAAATACTTACCAAATGCCGGGCCGCAGTCAGAGCCAATGTCTTGCAGCTAGCGACAGGCAGAGCTACCGCCGGGGCTTTGCCGGCAATGCCCAAAATGCATTCACCGCCTGGGCTGGCACTTGATGAACGCATTGTTGCCATTGGCACTTCTACCGGTGGTCCGCGAGCTTTACAGGAAATTATTACTAAAATTCCCGGTAATATACCCTGCGGTATTGTAATTGTACAGCACATGCCGCCGGGATTTACTAAATCATTGGCAGAACGGTTGGATTCATTGTCTTCTGTTACTGTAAAAGAAGCAGAGCATAATGATGTTATCCGTCCTGGATATGTGTTTATTGCGCCGGGAGATTATCATATGCTTATCGAACGCGAAGGTGGAAAAACCGTTATAAAACTCAATCAAAATCCTCCCATTGGCGGACATAGACCTGCGGTAGATCCGCTAATGGAATCGGTGGCACGTACTTATGGCAGCAAGGCAATAGGCGTTATTTTAACCGGTATGGGGCGTGACGGTGCAAAAGGTATCGAGGCTATTAAGCGGCAGAACGGTTATACTATCGCCGAAGATCAGTCAACGGCAGTTGTGTACGGAATGCCTAAAGCAGCTATTGAGTTGGGAGTAGTTGATAAGATAGTACCCATTACCGGTGTAACCGCTGAAATACTTAAAGTTTTATCCTGAGACTAACCCACTCTAAGACTCCATCTTCTACAAGGGGAGTTATGCCCCTACGGGCACAGGCGAGCGGCTAAGTCTTAGGATAAGGGCGACTAACCTTCAGTTGGGGTTTAACCCCAATGAAGCTAAGTCTACTTTATCGAAGTAACAAGCTTGGGACGTAATATGGGGGTGTAAACGAATGGATATTAATCAGTATATGGGGATGTTTTTGGAAGAATCGCGTGAGCATCTGCAGACGTTAAATAATTGCTTGCTTGATCTTGAAAACGATCCCGGCAGTCTAACTGTACTTGACGAGATATTTCGCAGTGCTCATACCATAAAAGGTATGTCCGCTACCATGGGCTTTACCACGATTGCTGAACTTACACATGAAATGGAAAATGTTCTTGACCTCTTGCGTAAAGGGACGCTGCATGCCGATGATGATATTACTGATATTTTATTTAAGTGTATTGACACCTTGGAACAGCTGGTAGAAAATGTGGCTTCAAATTCAGATGCGACGATTGAAATTAAACCATTAATTATTAAACTCACAGCCATTGCCAGAGGTGAATTTTCTCCAGCGCCTGCTGAAAAGCTGCCGCCGGCGGCAGTCCAGCAGGAAGCTCCGGCAAGGTCGGTGGAAGCTGTCAATTTGGATGAAACAGAGCTTACTGTTGTCAAAGCCGCAAGAAAACAAGGCCTTGAATGCTATGAAGTTCATGTTACCTTACGGACAGGATGCCTGCTAAAATCAGCCAGAGCTTATATGGTAATGAACGTCTTAGAAGAAATTGGTGAAGTTATCAAGAGTATTCCTGCTGTTGAAGAGTTGGAAAGAGAAAATTTTGATTATACGTTCCAGGCACTTGTTTTAACGGCTGCCGATGCTGAAAAGCTTGAATATGCAGTCAGCAGTATCTCGGAAGTCGAAGAAGTAGTTGTTGTTTCGTCCGACCTTCAGGACACGGCTAAAGAAACGGTTGAAACTCCGGCGGTTCAAGCAGAGAGCGTTACGTTAAGCAACATGGATAAGAAAGCTGCCGTGGCTGAAAAGTCTGAAAAGCCGCCTGCTAATGATCATAATCCTGCTGTTGATAAAAAACTTAAAAGCGGACAATCGGTCAGGGTTGATATTGATAAATTAGACAGTTTATTAAATCTGGTCGGAGAACTTGTTATAAACAAAACCCGGCTGGAGCAAATCGGCTTAACGCATCGGCTTACCGAACTTGTTGAGACAATTGAGCAGATGGACCGGGTAACTACCGATTTACAGGCTGTTGTTATGAAAGTCCGTATGGTGCCGGTAGGCCAGGTGTTTAATCGCTTTCCCCGGATGGTTAGAGATTTGTCACGCGAATTGAATAAAGAGGTTAACCTTATTATTCAGGGGGAAGAAACAGAACTTGACCGTACTGTCATTGATGAAATTGGCGATCCTCTGGTGCATTTGCTAAGAAACTCTATTGACCATGGTATTGAGCACCCGGCAGAACGGCAAGCTAAAGGCAAAAATCCTGTCGGCGAAATTCGCCTTATTGCCCGGCATGAGGGCAATAATGTTATTATCATGGTTGAAGATGACGGCAAAGGCATGAATGCCGATGTTATTAAACAAAAGGCAGTGGATAAAGGACTTATTACGCAAGCCGAGGCTGACAGACTTGAACCGGCTGAGGCTATCAGACTGGTATTTTTACCGGGATTTTCCACAGTTGAGACAGTTACTGATGTTTCAGGGCGCGGCGTAGGCACAGATGCTGTTAAGACTAAGATTGAATCCCTGGGTGGCATGGTTGATGTTGAGACTAAGATCAATGGCGGCAGTAAGTTTAAAATCCGGCTGCCACTGACACTGGCAATTATTCAGGCACTGCTCGTAAAGGTGTGTGAAGAGATTTATGCCATACCGCTTGGCTCCATTGACAGCACGATTAATATTACGCCACGGGATATTAAAACCATTCAGAATCAGGAAGTTATTTTACTTAGAGGGCAAATTATTCCCATTGTGCGATTAGGAAATGTACTTAACGTTCCTGATACTTGTATCCATAATCAGGATGAATTATTTGTAGTTATTGTTCATATGGGTGAAAATCGTGCCGGAATTATTGTTGATACACTTATCGGGCAGCAAGAAATAGTCATTAAGTCTATGGGCAAGCTGTTGGCTGGTATTAAGGTTATTGCTGGCGCTACTATCCTGGGTAATGGTGAAGTAGCGCTCATCCTGGATGTTAGCGCATTAAAGCAATAGGCAGGGAGGGAAAAGCATGTCTGAAGTAACATATTCCGGAAATGAAGTTCAACTGGTTGTATTTAAGCTGGGGCGCGAAGAATATGGTGTCAGCATTCTGCAGGTTCAAGAGATAAAGCGAAACACGGAGATTACCCGTGTGCCTCATTCTCCGGATTATATTAAAGGTGTTATGAATTTGCGCGGCAGTGTGCTGCCGGTAATTGACCTAAAGAAACGGCTTAACTTGCCGCCGCAGGATCACACCGACGATACCCGGATTATTATTATCAAAGTAGAAGACATACATGTCGGAATGATTGTTGACGCTGTATCAGAAGTAACGGCTATCGACCAAAATAGTATTGAGCCGCCACAGGCTGTGGTAGGCGGTATTGCAGCTGATTACCTGAGCGGAGTAGGAAAAGTGGATGACAGATTGTTGATCTTATTGAATACTGATGCAATTATTGGCATAGGCCAGGAAGTTAAGGCAGGATAATTATTATGTATAGATATCAAAGGGGGGGCGAGGTTGTCTGAGGATATATTAAACTTATCACCATTGCAGTTAGACGCATTGAGGGAAATTGGCAATGTGGGTGCCGGCAATGCGGCAACAGCACTATCTCAAATTATCAATAACAAAATTGATATGACGGTTCCCGAGGTATCCATTCTTCCTCTGGGGGAGGTACCTGAAGTAGTTGGCGGCCCTGATGCAATGGTTGCAGGTGTTTATCTGAGAGTGTTTGGTCCGGCGCCTGGCAGTATCTTATTTCTTCTTCCCCGTGAGAGTGCCTTTTATCTGGTTGATATGCTTATGGGCCGTACTCAGGGGGAAACTCAGCTGCTTAACTCTATGGATGAATCGGCATTGATGGAGATTGGTAATATTTTGGCAGGGGCATACTTGAATGCTTTGTCCTATTTTACTAAATTAACCTTACTCCCGTCGATTCCGGCCTTGGCTATTGATATGGCCGGTGCTATCTTAAGTGTTATTTTGATCCAACTGGGACAAATGGGTGACCATGCTCTGGTTATAGAGACAGAGTTTACCACTGAAAACGACGGTGTTAAAGGGCATTTCTTCCTTATTCCTGATCCCGGCTCCCTTAATACAATCTTGGCGGCAATCGGGGTGAAGGAATAATGGCAGAACTAATAAAAGTAGGAATGGCTGATTACAAAATTGGACGTAATCCGGCCAGCTTAATTAGTTATGGGCTAGGATCTTGTGTAGGTATTGCCTTATTTGATACAGTGGCTAAGGTAGGTGGTTTAGCACACATTATGCTGCCTGATAGTACGCAGGCACGCGCTACCGACAATCCGGCTAAATTTGCCGATACTGCTTTGCCGCTAATGTTAAGTGAGATTATTAAACTTGGGGCCGTTAAATCACGAATTACCGCCAAAATTGCCGGTGGTGCGCAAATGTTTACCTTTACCAATACTACTGATATTATGCGGGTGGGGGAACGCAATGCCGAGGCAGTACGTTTAGTTTTGAAAAAACTGGAGATAAGGCTTATTGCTGAAGATACCGGGGGCAATTATGGGCGAACAGTTGAATTAAAGCTGGATACCGGCGTATTTCGGGTAAAAACGATTGATAAAGGCGAAAAAGAACTATAATTGGAGGACGGGCTATGGCACTAAAGTTACGGGTTAGTTTATATATGGCATTTGCCGCCAGCATCTTGACTGTACTGGTTGGTGCTTTTAACACGATTGCACTGACTGCCATTTTATACCGTACATTAGTCTCGCTAGTCCTTTTTGCCGTGTTAGGATATGCATGTGGTCAATTTGCTGAGCGTTTTTTGCAAGAGAAACAAGAAACCCTGGAAGAAGCTGACCTTAAAGGTACAAATGTTGATATTGTCAGCAGTGATGAGCCTGAGGCAGAAGAGTTGCCGATTCCGGAATTTACACCCTTGAATCCTGAAAATTTTGATAATATAACAATAACGCAAAAGTAAGGATGGGAGGGTAAGCGCCAATGGCAGGTAATAATGCTGAACAGAAGGCTGCTAACACACTCAAGCTTTGGCAGGACTATCATAGCAGTAACAGAAGTCCGGAAATACGCGAGAAAATTATTGAACACTATCTGTCGCTGGTGAAATTAGTAGCAGGGCGTATTGCAGTCAGTCTTCCTCAGCATGTGGATAAAGATGACTTAATCAGTAATGGTTTTTTTGGCCTTATGGAATCAATTGAACGTTTTGATCCTGACCGGGGGGTTAAATTCGAGACTTATGCGGTAGTTCGAATCAGGGGAGCTATTCTTGATTCACTTAGAGCCCAGGATTGGATTCCGGCTACCATTAGACAAAAAGCACGTCAATATGAACAAACAGTTGCTAAATTAGAACATGCGTTAGGCCGCTCGGTAAAAGATGAAGAGATTGCTATGGCAATGAAAATTCCACTAAATGAACTTTATACGCTTATTAATCATCTAAATGCCAGCACTCTTATTCCCTTGGAAGAGTTCGCCAGAACTGAGACCGCTTCGCAGCATACGCCAAATCCTTCCCAACATATTGAAGAACAAGAAGTAAAAGAGATGTTGGCAAAAAGTATTGATAAGTTACCGGAAAAAGAACGTCTGGTAGTCAGTCTTTACTATTACGAAGGATTGACGTTAAAAGAGATTAGCCTAATACTGAAGTTATCGGAGGCACGTATTTCCCAGCTTCATACTAAAGCTATTTTCCGACTGCGTGGCGCTCTGTCAAGAGTTAAGTCGAGTTTTGTATAGATATTTATCATATAGTATGATAGTTTGAGTGCTATTGATGGGGGATAATCGTATGGAGGACAACAATCGTTTTTTAGAGCATACTGAGGAGAAACTTAGTTCACTTGACGGATATTTCAATATTGCGGCAGAAGAAGATGGTTTTTTTCTAACTGTTTATCCTCAACAAGGGACAGGCGAGCCTGTAAAAGGACCGAAAATAATTGAAGCTTTGGCAGAGCTTGGTATCGATAAGGTCGACAATGCTCTGCTTACCCGTGTTGTAAGAGAGGCATTAGGTACTCCTGTTAAAGTTGCAGAGAAACCGGTAGAAGCAGAGCCGGACATACAGATTCAAATCTCTCGTGATAAAATGGAAGCTACACTACAGGTGATTAAGCCGCAAGGCTGTCGGCCGGTTAGCATCGAAGAGGTCATGGACCGGATTAAAAATGCCGGTATTACTTACGGCGTTGATCTTACGGCAGTGGAAACAGCGTTTGCCAAGCCTGGTACTATAGTAGTTTGTGCCAACGGCTTGCGTCCGGTTGATGGAATTAATGCAAGTATTACATATCTTGTTGATTTAGAGAATAAAGGACGCCCGGCAGAGTTGGAAGACGGACGGGTTGATTTTAAAAATCTTAACATGTTTACTGTTGTCCACGCAGATGAATTACTGGCAGAAAAGGTACCGGCAACACCGGGCACAGCCGGTATGGATATTCTGGGTAATGAAGTTTTTCCTAAGCCGGGCAGGGATGTAGTATTACCGAAAGGCAAAAATGTTTATGTGGACGAAGGCCTGAAGGTGTATGCCGCTCAGGCAGGTCAGCTGGTTATGCTCAATAACAAGCTGAATGTCATACCTATGATTGAAATCAAAGCCGATGTTGATCTGTCTACAGGCAATATTGAGTTTGTTGGCAGTGTAATCGTTAAAGGATCAGTGCAAACCGGTTTTACGGTTAAAGCAGAAGGCAATGTAGAAATTGCCGGCAGTGTCAGCGGTGGTATTGTTGAAGGGAAAAATGTAGTTGTCCGTATGGGCATTCAAGGCATGAACCGGGGGTATATAAAGGCCGCCGAGAATGTAGTTTCCAAGTATATTGAAAATGCGACAGTTTATGCCGGGAAAGACGTTATTGTCAGTGATGTTGTGCTGCATAGCAAAGTAAGTGCCGCAAAACGGGTAATTGTTGAGGAACGGCGTGGTTTAATTGTCGGCGGGCAGATATCGGCCGGCGAAGAAATCAGGGCAAAGGTTATTGGAACTAATTCAGCCACCAATACCGATATCGAAGTTGGTGTAAATCCTCAGCTGCGGGAAGAATACCAGGAATTGAGAAAAGAAGTCAAAAAGATTGAACTTAACCTGGAACAAACGAAGAAAGCCCTTACTGTACTGAAAGCTATGAATCAAAATACTCTGCCGCCCGATAAGCACGAAATGCTGCTTAAATTGACAAAAGCGCAATTTCATTTAATTGGCCAGATTGAAACCATGCGTAACCGTTTGGCAGAAATCGAAATATCTTTAGAAGAAATGCGGTATGGACATGTTAAGGTGGCGGATACTGCCTATCCGGGAGTTAAATTGGTTATCGGAACATTAGTAAAACCCTTACGGGATGCCGCTAAGTTTGTTAAATTTTATGCTGAAGACGGGGAAATAAAAACAAGTTCTTATAAATAGTAATAAATGACCAATCTGCTTATATTATGATTGGGTGGGTGATATAATGAGCATCAGACCAATTGATATGCAGGTGCTTATTCCCAAAGCGACAGAAGTCGGAAAACAGCAAAATAATTTGAACCAACAAAGTACGCTGCAGCAGCAGCAATTTGCGGAAGAACTGAAAAAGACAGTACAGGTGCGCCAGCAGCAAGTGCAAGGCATGGACAAGAGTCAAGGTGGTAAAGTTGAACGGGATGAGAACCAAAAGCATAAAAAACATCCGCGTGAGTTTGCTCGCAATCATGATCAGCCAAAAGAAGCGTCTGAGCAAGAAGATCCGGAAGGTGTGGGACAGGACCCGCTGCGTGGACATATTATTGACATTAAAACCTGATATATTGGGGTGGTATACTTGCTTACAGGCGTGATTGTTTCTTTAGTAGCTGTATTACTGTTAGTTTTTTTACTGGTATATAAGAAAGAAATGATTATCAAAATGTTTATGTTGAATGTATCTGCTCCGGCAAATGAATTTTCTCAGCAGCTTGAGCAAACGGCCGATTCGATTATCAGGCGGCTGGAGGATGAATCAGCACAGCTTGAGTTACTGCTGGAAGAAGCAGAAGCGAAGATTGGCATACTTAGCCAGCAGGTGGAGTATGCCAATAAAATTATTGGACAACTGATAGAACTGGAAAATCGCCCCAATAGCGATAATTACAGGCAGGAGAGCCGGACAGAGTCTGTGAGTCATGTACCGGAGCCGACCCCGGCAATGGAGTTAGCTCCGCCTGCTGATGATATAGCTGAATTGCTTGATGATAATAAACTTGATAAAGAGCCGGTTAATATAGAAAAACACCGGCTTATTATTGCTATGGCTGATCAAGGCTATACGATTACGGAAATCGCTAAAGCCACCGGTGTGGGTAAGGGTGAGATAACCTTACTGCTGCAATTGAATAAAAAATGAACCGTTTGGTATAATAAAAACAAAAAAATGATAAAAAGTAAAAAAATATAAGGAATTTTTACTTGTTACCGGTAAGAACTTATGCTATACTATTTTTCGGTGTTATCACACACGCAATCTAATTTTGCCACTGTGCCAAAGAATGGTGACGGCAAAAAATGCGGATTGCGGCGGTAAATTAACAGGAGGTGTATCTTATGTCAGTTATTTCCATGAAACAGCTTTTGGAAGCTGGTGTGCATTTCGGCCATCAGACCAGAAGATGGAACCCCAAAATGGCCCCGTACATATTTACGGAGCGTAACGGTATCTATATTATTGACCTGCAAAAAACAGTTAAAAAGGTGGAAGAAGCGTATAATTTTGTACGTGACCTGGCTGCCCAAGGACAAACTATGTTATTTGTGGGTACGAAGAAACAAGCTCAGGAAGCTGTAAAAGAAGAAGCTATCAGATGCGACATGTTTTATGTTAATGAAAGATGGCTTGGCGGTATGCTGACCAACTTCCAAACTATTCAAAAACGTATTAACAGACTGCGTGAATTGGAAGGTATGGAAGAAAAAGGCATGTTCGAAGTATTGCCTAAGAAGGAAGTTATTACTTTACGCCACGAAATGGAACGTCTGCAAAAATTCCTTGGTGGCATTAAAAATATGCACAAACTTCCAGGTGCGCTGTTCATTATTGATCCGCGTAAAGAACGTATTGCTGTGGCTGAAGCTCGCAATCTGGGTATTCCCATTGTTGGTATTGTTGACACCAACTGCGATCCTGATGAAATTGATTATATTATTCCTGGCAACGACGATGCTATTCGTGCTGTCAAGTTGCTTACTGCAAAAGTTGCCGATGCTGTTCTGGAAGGCCGTCAAGGCGAACAGATGGCAGAGTAAACTATTATTTGCAAAATAAAGGTAAGGGGCTTTTTTGCCCTCTTACCTTTAATAATAGTTAGGGGGATTAGACATGATAACGGCTGGAATGGTTAAAGAGTTGAGAGAACGTACTGGTGCCGGTATGATGGATTGTAAAAAGGCGCTGGGTGAGACTAATGGTGATATGGAAAAGGCTGTTGATTATTTGCGGGAAAAAGGCTTGGCTGCCGCCGCAAAAAAAGCTAGCCGGATAGCTTCGGAAGGACTTGTTGAAGCTTACATACATGGGGCAGGACGCATTGGTGTTCTTCTCGAAGTTAACTGTGAGACTGACTTTGTTGCCAAAACCGATGGGTTCAAAAGTTTGGTGCGTGACATAGCAATGCAAATAGCTGCTGCTAACCCTAGCTATGTTGCCCGTGAAGAAGTGCCGGAAGAAATACTGAATCATGAAAGAGAAATTCTTCGGGCTCAGGCGCTGAACGAAGGCAAACCTGCCAACATTATCGAGAAAATGATTGGCGGCCGGTTGGAGAAATTCTATAAAGAAGCCTGCTTATTGGAACAGCCTTTCATTAAGGACCCGGATAAAACAATTAAGCAGCTTATCACAGAAAGTGTGGCTAAAATTGGCGAAAACATATCGGTTCGTCGTTTTACCAGGTACCATTTAGGTGAAGGTCTTGAGAAAAAGGCCAATGATTTTGCGGCAGAAGTAATGGCTGCTGTTAACAAATAGGAGAACACTTCGTGTTCTCTTTTTTCTCAAGCTCTAACAGAAAGTATAACTTTCTGTTAGAGCAGAACAAAAAATGTTGTGACAAATAAAGGATTTAAAGACTATTTGTAGAAATACAATCAAAGGAGGTTCTCCCGCTTGGCGAACGGTAAATACAATCGCGTTGTCTTAAAATTAAGTGGCGAAGCCTTAGCTGGCAATAAAGGTTATGGTATAGATCCAATAGTTGTCGATGCTATCGCTAAAGAAATTAAAGAAATAAAAGCAAACAATCTGGATGTAGCCATTGTTGTTGGTGGCGGAAATATTTGGCGGGGCCTGGCAGGCAGCGCTAAAGGAATGGATCGCGCTACTGCCGACTATATGGGGATGTTGGCAACTGTTATGAATGCGCTGGCCCTGCAGGATGCACTGGAGCATTGCGGCGTTGATTCGCGAGTGCAGAGCGCCATTAATATGCAGCAGGTTGCTGAGCCTTACATCCGGCGCCGGGCAATACGTCATATGGAAAAGGGACGCGTAGTTATTTTTGCCGCCGGTACGGGAAATCCCTATTTCTCTACAGATACAACTGCAGCACTCAGAGCAGCCGAAATCGAAGCAGATGTTATCTTAATGGCTAAAAAGAGTACCGATGGTGTCTATGATTCTGACCCGCGTCACAATCCTGATGCCAAGAAGTTTAAAGAACTTGAATATATTGAAGTTCTGCAGCGGGGGTTAGGGGTTATGGACTCTACTGCCACTTCATTATGTATGGATAATCAAATTCCAATTGTAGTATTTAGTATTGATGAACCCGGAAATATTTTAAAAGCAGCGCTGGGAAAAGATATAGGAACAATCGTTGGGGGAGAAAAGAAATGACAGCTAAGGAAATTCATTCTGCCCATGAAGATAAAATGAAAAAAGCTTTGGAAGCTTTGAGGAAAGAGTATGGCAGTTTGCGCGCCGGCAGGGCAAACCCTTCTCTGCTTGACAAGGTAATGGTGGATTATTATGGATCACCAACACCGGTTAATCAAGTTGCCAATATTTCAGTTCCCGAGCCCAGGATGATTATCATTCAGCCCTGGGAAAAGTCAATGCTTACTGCTATTGATAAGGCTATTCAAAAATCCGACTTAGGCTTGATGCCTAATAGTGATGGTGCCGTTATCCGTCTTGCCATTCCGCAGCTTACCCAAGAACGCCGGGCGGAAATAGTCAAGGTTATACATAAGAAAGCGGAAGAGTGCAGAGTCGCTATTCGTAATTTGCGGCGTGATGCCAATGATGCTGTTAAAAAAATAGAAAAAGACAAAGCCATTTCGGAAGATGAAGCCAAAAAGGCGCAAGATGATATTCAAAAGCTGACTGATAAATATATCAAAGAAGTGGATCAGGTAATGGCAGTAAAAGAAAAAGACATTATGGAAGTGTAACAGCTTGGATACAGTCGCGCAGCCGTTGTCTGAAGTTATTAATAAGTTGGAACAAAATGATAGCAAATATACTGTTACCATTACTAAACCTTCGCGCAATATGTTTCAGCTTGATGATACATTGTATGTTATTAGGCAGCAAGTGGATGCTGATGGAATTTATCATTTAATTGCTGCTGCTAAAATGGGAAAGGAGGTGTTTTAATTAATGGCTTACAAAATTACAGATGAGTGTGTTGCCTGTGGTTCCTGTGCGGCTACCTGCCCGGTTGGCGCTATTCAAGAAGGTGAACCCATCTACAGCATCAACGAAGAATGTGTTGACTGTGGTTCTTGTGCAGAGGTTTGCCCAACTGGTGCAATTGTAGCTCCGGAATAATTTAAATCCCCCTCGCAAGAGGGGGTTTAAATTTGATATCTGTTGGCTAATTTTACTAGTAGTCTGCCAAGTCTAAAGCCACAGGATGGATAAAAACACTGTGGATTTTGGCTTGGCGGACTACTATATTCTGGAGATAATTTGGTCATAACTATAGCTAAAGCTTAGCGGAGGATTATAGTGTGTGGATGAAGTGGTTTAGCAAAAAGCATACTCTTAAACAAAACGATTATAATGATATTGATCCCACAAGACTCCCGCGTCATGTGGCTATAATCATGGATGGCAATGGACGCTGGGCGCAGAAAAAAGGGTTGCCGCGGACCCTTGGTCATCGGGCCGGGGCGGAAACCCTGCGGGAAATTGTAAAGACCGCTTCCGAAATAGGTATACAAGTCCTTACTGCATATGCCTTTTCTACGGAGAACTGGCGGCGGCCGGCTGATGAAGTCAGTTTGTTAATGAGTCTGCTGTCTGATTATCTTGATAATGAGCTTGCCGAATTAGATGAAAATAATGTGCAAGTAAGATTTATCGGTCATACAGGGGATTTGGCCCTCAATTTGCAAAAAAAAGTTGAAAAAGCTCAGACGCTTACAGCTCATAACACAGGATTGATTTTAAATCTGGCCGTAAACTACGGGGGCCGGGCTGAGTTGACGCGCGCTGTTAAGATAATTAGTGAAAAAGTGTTACGGCGGGAGTTAGACCCGGAAGATATCAATGAAACAATTATTGAAGAACATTTATATACTGCCAATTTGCCGGCTCCGGATTTATTGATCAGGCCGAGCGGAGATTTTCGCATTAGCAATTTTTTGTTATGGCAAATGGCATATACTGAGTTTTGGTTTACGGAAATTCACTGGCCGGATTTCAAATCAGAAGATCTGCTGCAGGCTGTTCGCGATTATCAGCAACGGGATCGAAGATTTGGTGGTATAAAAAATACGAATAAACGGTAGGTGCCTATATTGCTTGGAATGCGTATTTTGACAGCAGCTATTGGAATACCGATAGCCATATACATTATTAATTATGGTGCATGGCTGTTTGCTGCCGCGGTAATACTGCTGGCACTCTTGGCCTGGCATGAGTTTTATAAAATGATGCAGGCAAAGGATATCCAGGTTCACTGCGGGATTGGTCTTATGGGGGTCATATTAGTTTTGGGCTGTGCGTGGTTGGGTAATGCGCAGGAACTGGTTATGGTTATATTGCTGGTTGTGTTGGCGACTATCGCCAAATCAGTGGTTTCCCATGCGAAATTTGGCATGACGGATGCCGCCTTTACTGTGTTGGGAACACTATATATCAGTTTGCCGTTTGCGCATTTGCTGCTGCTGCGCTTTGCCAGCCCCCATGAATATATACAAACCGCATTGGGCGCCTTATCGGTCGGTGCAGCTTATCTTTGGCTGGCTTTCATCGGTACCTGGGCTAGTGACACGCTGGCTTATTTTGTTGGTTCCACGCTGGGGCGGCATAAATTGTGTCCGGCTATCAGCCCTGGTAAAACCTATGAGGGAGCAATAGGCGGTTTAATCGGCAGTATTGCCGGTGTCAGTATTATGGGATGGGTGAGTGGATTGCCGCTGGTCCATACCCTGCTCTTAGGTCTTTTGGTAGGTCTTGCAGCTCCGCTCGGTGATCTGGCAGAATCGGCGCTTAAAAGATTTTCCGGAGTAAAAGACTCCGGCAATGTTTTGCCAGGACATGGCGGCGTACTTGACCGCTTTGATGCCATTATGTTTACCGTTCCGGTGGTCTACTATTACATAAGAACATTTGTCGGCTATTAGAAATTTAGACAGGAGTTCCACAGATGAAGCATATTGCAATTTTAGGAAGTACCGGCTCCATTGGTACTCAGGCTTTGGACGTAATTGCTGCTAACCCTGATAAATATAATGTAACAGTGTTGGCTGCCTATCATAATGAACAGCTGCTACAAGAGCAGATAGAATATTTCAAACCCCAATTAGCGGTGCTAATTGATAAACAAGCAGCTGACCGTCTGGCTGCTTCCTATCGCGGGCCAACCCAAATCGTAACCGGTGAAGAGGGGCTCTTAGAAGCTGCTGTTTTTCACCAGACAGATACCGTTTTGACCTCACTGGTTGGCTTCGCCGGTCTTAAGCCAACGATTGCTGCCATCAAAGCTAAAAAAAACATTGCTCTGGCTAACAAAGAAACGCTGGTAGCCGCCGGTCAGTTAGTTATGGCTTTGGCGAAAGACTATAATGTCAGCGTTTATCCGGTTGACAGCGAACATAGCGCGATTTTTCAGTGTTTGCAGGGCGAAAACAATAAACACATTGGCCGGATTATTTTAACGGCGTCAGGCGGCCCGTTCCGGGGGCGTACCGCCAAGGAACTAGCTCATGTTACCGTCGAGGATTGCCTGAAACATCCTAATTGGTCTATGGGACGTAAAATCACAATTGATTCAGCAACTTTGGCTAATAAAGGGTTGGAAGTGATTGAAGCCAAATGGCTCTTTGGTGTGGCTTATGATCAAATTGATGTTTGTGTTCATCCTCAGAGTATTATTCATTCTATGGTGGAATTTATTGATGGCAGTGTCATGGCCCAATTGGGAATGCCGGATATGCGTCTGCCAATTCAGTATGCGTTGTCTTATCCTGAACGCATACCCTCCAAATTTCCACGGCTTGATTTGACTGCTTTGTCGGCGTTGACCTTCACTGAACCTGATACAGGCAATTTTCCGGCATTAAAGCTGGCTTATACTGCGGGGAACAAGGGCGGAACCATGCCTTGTGTCTTCAATGCTGCCAATGAAGTGGCTGTGTATGCATTTTTACAGGGCAAAATTGGTTTTCTTGATATTGCACAGATTATAAGTTATACTATGGAAATACATTCACTTGTTACCACTCCAGATTTGGAGCAAATATATGCAGCAGATACATGGGCGCGCCAATGTGCGGTCCAGGCAGTGAGTGACCTTGGCAGGAAGGCCTAACCAAATACATGAAGGGGTGGTAAAGATTTGTCTACCGTTATTGCAACCATATTTGTTTTCGGTTTATTAATCCTAGTCCATGAGCTTGGTCATTTTATTACTGCGAAGAGCGTGGGAATGAGGGTGGATGAATTTGCTATCGGCTTCGGACCAAAGCTAATAAGCAAAAAAATTGGAGAAACCATATACTCTCTTCGCATCATACCACTAGGCGGCTATAATAAAATTGCCGGTATGGATCCTGATGAAGAACAGGATGAACGTTCTTTCAGCGCGAAGCCTATCTGGGCCAGAATGCTGGTTATTGTGGCCGGTTCTGCCATGAATCTGGTTTTGCCGGTTGTTTTGCTGTTCATCGTATTTGTCAGTGCCGGCATCGACACTCCTTCCAATCAGCCAATCATCGGCAAGATTTTTCCGGATAAGCCGGCCGCTATGGCTGGTTTGCTGCCGGGGGATAAAGTATCGGCGGTAAATGGCACCCCGATTGAATCCTGGCGTGACTTTGTCAGTGTAATCCAATCACATGCGGGAGCGAATCTCACGATAACCTATGCCCGAGGTTCTGAACAAGACAAAACAGCGATATTGACGCCTGAATATGATGAAAGTACTAAGCGGGGGATTATTGGTGTCATGCCGCTAATTAATAAGTATCAGCCAGGAGTGGTTGAGGCTATTGGTCTGGCGGGCAAACAAACCTTGTTTGTCGCGCAAAGTATGGTAGTTGGCATTGCCGAGATGATTACCGGTAAAGCGGCTGCCGATGTCGCCGGACCCATTGGTGTAGCACAGATGGCAGGAGAAGTGGCCCAGCTTGGCATCATTCCGTTACTGCAATTTGCTGCTTTTTTAAGTATTAATTTAGGCCTGATTAATCTGCTGCCGGTGCCGGTACTGGATGGAGGGCATGTTGTCACCCTGGCGGTGGAAGGTCTCAGAGGCAAACCGCTAAATAGAAACCAAATGCAATTTATCCAGATGATTGGGTTTGCATTACTCATGCTCCTGTTTGTGGTGGCAACCTTCAAAGATATATCGCGATTAAAATTGTTTTAAGCTGGTGATGAAGTATGCAGCGCAAGCAAACGCGGCCAATCCAAATTGACAAAATTACGGTAGGTGGCGGTGCGCCTATCTCAATACAATCAATGACAAATACCCGTACCGACAATGTTCCGGAAACGGTAGCACAAATTAAGCGGCTGCTTGACGCCGGGTGTGATATTGTTCGCATTGCCGTGCCTGACATGAATGCCGCCCAGGCGATAGCAGCAATCAAAGCGGCGGTCGAGGTACCACTGATTGCCGATATTCATTTTGACTACCGTCTGGCTCTCGCTGCCATCGAGCACGGTGTTAACGGCCTGCGCCTGAATCCCGGAAATATCGGCGACGCTGACCAGGTAGCCGCTGTTGTTAAAGCCGCTAAAAAGCGGCGAACTCCCATTCGTATCGGGGTTAACGCCGGCTCACTAAGTAAGGAGATGCTTGCCAGACATGGCGGGAGTCCGACAGCAGAAGCTATGGTGGAAAGCGCGCTAAAGCATATCCGTATATTAGAGAAGCATAATTTTAATGACATTAAAATATCGCTGAAGGCCCATGATGTACCGCTAACGATCCGCGCCTATCAGCTGATGTCGGAAGCGGTGGATTACCCTTTGCATCTTGGCATAACCGAGGCTGGAACAGTGCGGTCAGGTGTCATTAAATCGGCAGTAGGAATCGGAGCGCTATTGGCCCAGGGGATTGGTGATACCCTCAGAGTATCGTTAACCGGCGACCCTGTAGAAGAAATTCATGTGGCCAATGAAATTCTTAAGTCACTTGGACTGCGGCAATATGGCCCCACGCTGGTATCTTGTCCCACCTGCGGCCGCTGCCAGATTAATTTGGTAGATATTGCCGAAATGGTGGAAGATAAGCTGAAACTGTTTAAAAAGCCCATTACTGTAGCCGTAATGGGGTGTGTGGTAAATGGACCAGGTGAAGCAAAAGAAGCTGATGTTGGTATTGCCGGGGGCAAAGGCGAGGGCCTGTTGTTCAGTAAAGGCAAGATTATCCGTAAAGTGCCGGAAGACGAACTCATAAGTGCATTATTTGCTGAAATTGACAAACTTAATAAGGAGGCTAACAACTAACATGCGTGTTTCCCAATTATTTGCACCAACGTTAAGAGAAACTCCGGCTGAAGCCGAAGTAATAAGCCATCAATTAATGCTCAGGGCTGGCTTTATTCGTAAAGCTGCCGGTGGAATTTATTCGTACCTGCCATTGGCGTGGCGTGTCTTAAAAAAAATTGAAGCCATTGTGCGCGAAGAGATGGCTGCAAAAGGCGGTCAGGAACTGGCAATGCCAATTATCCAGCCGGCCGAAATGTGGCAGGAAACTGGCCGGTGGAGTGTTTATGGTGATGAAATGTTTCGTCTCAAAGACCGTCACAACCGCAATTTCTGCTTAGGCCCTACCCATGAAGAACTGATTACCACCCTTGTTCGTGGTGACGTACGCTCCTATCGTCAACTGCCACTCCTGCTTTATCAGATTCAGAATAAATACCGCGATGAAATCAGACCCCGGTTTGGCCTTATGCGGGGACGGGAATTTATCATGAAGGATCTGTATTCATTTGACCGTGATGAGGCAGGCCTTGATGAAAGCTATAACAAAATGTATGATGCTTATTCCCGGATATTTACCCGCTGCGGGCTGAGCTTCCGTGCGGTAGAAGCCGATTCAGGCGCTATCGGCGGCAGTGGTTCACACGAGTTTATGGTAATTGCCGATTCCGGGGAAGCAGGCATTGTGTACTGCGGCGGCTGTGAATATGCCGCTAATGTTGAAAAAGCTGAACTGCATCCCATCAGTGCGGCAGCCGAGGAAAGCATGCCGTTGACGGAAAAAGATACGCCGGATACGAAAACCATTGCCGCACTCAGCCAGTTCCTGGGGGTAAGCCCGGAAAAGACAATTAAGACACTGGCTTATAGCACCGATAAAGGTGAGATTGTCCTGGCACTGGTACGCGGTGACCATGAAGTAAACGAAATTAAACTGCTAAATAAAGTTGGCTGCCTGCACCTTGAAATGGCTAACGAAGAAGCTATTGCCAGTGTTGTTGGCAGTAAAGCCGGATATATTGGTCCTGTTGGCCTGGCGGACAAAAAGGATATTATTATTGTAGCCGATGCTACTGTTATGAATATGCATAATGCCGTGTGCGGTGCCAATAAGCCTGATGCACATTATATCAATGTTAATCCCGGCCGTGACTTTAAGGCGTCGATTGTTACCGATATCCGCTTGATTCAGGAAAGTGATCCGTGCCCCCGCTGCGGCGCTCCGATTAAAACGGCACGGGGGATTGAGGTTGGTCAGGTATTTAAGCTATTCACTAAATACAGTACAGCTTTGCAGACTACCTTTATTGATGACGATGGTAAAGAGAAGCCCATGGTAATGGGTTGTTACGGGATAGGGGTCAGCCGTACCATGGCGGCAGCCATTGAACAAAATTACGATCAAAACGGTATTATCTGGCCTGTACCTATTGCACCGTTCCATGCCGTAGTTGTTCCCGTCAGCACCAAAGATCAACTGCAAATGGCTTTGGCTGAGAAAATATACGGTGAGTTAAACGCCAGCGGCGTAGAAGCCGTACTGGATGACCGCAATGAGCGTCCTGGTGTTAAATTTAAGGATGCCGATCTTATTGGCTATCCGGTAAAAGTCACAGTTGGTCCCAAAGCCATCAGTGACAATCTAATTGAAGTTAAAGTGCGGCGTACCGGCGAGACACTCTATTTTGGACCTGAAGAATATGTAGCAGGTATCAAAACATTGCTGGCTAAACTGTAATTATATATTCCACAATGCTGCGCCGGCGTTTGACTTGTCTTTTGCCGGCACACCATCTGTTTGTAAAAAAAATTTAACGCGGTATATATTATATAGAAGCAGCTTTTTCATAAAAAAGCGTGATACCGGTGATCACGCTTTTTTTCCTAACGGAAAGTATAACTTTTTTAAGAGCAGCATCGGCTTTCATCGTCGCCAGGCCCGGCGCAAGCCGTGTTTTCTTTATTAGCGGCTGCAAGTAATGGGAGGTGGGAGAGAGTGGCTCCAATCAGTGAAATAGATATTGTTTTACGGTTGGTTATCTCATGTCTGCTTGGCGGCTTGATTGGATTTGAACGCGAAAGCCTGGATAGGCCGGCCGGTTTGCGTACCCATATTTTGGTGTGTGTGGGTTCGACATTAATGATGCTGGTATCTATTTACGGTTTCACCGGCATTGAGACGGTCAATAAGGACCCTGGACGAATCGCTGCGCAAGTGATTAGTGGGATTGGCTTCTTAGGTGCAGGTACTATTCTGAGAGAAGGCTTGACTGTTACAGGCCTTACTACGGCAGCCAGTCTATGGGTGGTAGCAGGGATTGGTCTGGCAATTGGAGCAGGTCTCTTTTTTACCGGTATTGCCGGTACGGCCTTGGTATTTTTGACCTTAGTATTTTTTGGGCAAGTGGAACGCCGCCACTGGACCAGTAAATCACGGGATAAAATTAAGTTGATTATCCGTGATCAGCCTGGACAGCTTGGGCAGGTAGGTATGTTTTTTGGACAACATGGTATTGGTATCCACAATATAACCATGCACCATATACATGAACAAAAAGTGATAAAATTAGAGTTTGCCTTAACAATTCCGCCAGATGCCGATATGGTACGGATTTTCTCGGAACTTACAGAAATTGATGGTGTGATTTCTATTGAAAAACCGTGGTAAAATATATAGAATATCTGTGACCTGTTATTGATGGGGAGAGGTTAAATGCCTAGTTATTGTGTTATACCTGAAAATTGCCAAAGCTTTTTTCAATTTGTGGAGCGGCTACCGCTGGATTCGGCTAGTCAGCAACTATTAAAAACAGCTCAAGTTAAAAAAGTGGAAGTAAATCCCAGTGCAAAGACCTGGGCAATACATATAACTACAGCCAAACTTGTTGCCGGGCAGGCGCTTGATACGCTGGCGGCACAGCTGTGTCAGCAGTGCGGTTTAGCTAACGTTATTTTTAGCCAGCAGGTCAGGGATGTAAAACAGTATCTGACTGAGAATTGGTCCCAATTTGTTGAACAGGTTGCACGGGGACATTATGGTACAAAACATTTACTATTAAGTGCCTCCGACTCCTGGTCTTATGACGAAGAAACCCTTACCATTGAAACTATGGGCGGTTTGTCAACGGCTATTTTGGCTGAGCGTGGGGTGGAACAGGCGATTAAGTCCTTTATCCTGCAAGAGTTTGGCCGTAGCTCTGAGGTCAGGTTTATCCATTCAATTATTGAAGAAACAGTTGAATGTGATGATGCGCTGTTAACGCCTGAATACCGGGAAGCTCTCACAGAAGCAGCGTCGCCGCAGGATAAACCTAAAGCAAGTGATAGTCCTATTATATTTGGCCGCAACATTCGGGGCGCTGCCGGTGCTGGGCAACCGATAAATGCCATCCAGGAAGAAGCACGCAACGTAATACTTACCGGGCAAATCATTAATCATGAATTGAAGGAGTTAAAGTCGGGGCGTTTTCTGCTGACATTTGACCTTGTTGATTCGACTGATGGTATTAGCGGCAAAGTATTTTTTGATAATAAAGAGCAATTCGATAAGACTAGCGGGCTGATTAAGAAGGGGATGCTGGTGACCGTTAAGGGCACTGTGCAATATGATAAATTTGCCAATGAACTAACATTGTTTGCCGACAGCATGTGCCGGGCGGAAAAAGCCCCTGAACGCCAGGACAATGAACCTGTTCGCCGGGTTGAACTGCATGCCCATACCCGCATGAGTGCGCTGGATGCTGTTGTATCTGCCAAAAGCCTGATAAAAACAGCGGCAAAATGGGGGCATCCGGCCATTGCCATTACCGACCATGGGGTGGTCCAAGCCTTTCCCGAGGCATATGAAGAGGCTGTTAGTGCCGGCATTAAAGTGATTTATGGTATGGAAGGCTATCTCTTTGAGGATGATATTAACCAAGCCCGCCATATTATTATTTTAGCGAAAAACAATATCGGACTTCGTAACTTATATCGACTGGTTTCGATATCCCATTTGCGGTATTTGCACCGTACACCGCGTATTCCCCGGGCTATACTGGATGAACACCGGGAAGGACTATTATTAGGTTCAGCGTGTGAAGCCGGTGAATTAATTCATGCTATGGTTCAAGGTGCCAGTGAAGAAGAATTAATTAAGATTGCCAACTATTATGATTATCTTGAGATTCAGCCTACAGGTAATAATGAATTTTTACTGCGAAAAGGAAAAATTGCCGATGAAGAAGGGCTGCGCGACATCAACAGGCAGGTCTGCACCATTGGTGCCAAACTGGGAAAATTAGTAGTTGCCACCTGTGACGTGCATTTTTTAAATCCGGAAGATGAAATATACCGCCGCATCCTCATGGCCGGACAGGGGTATGATGACGCTGATAAGCAGCCGCCGCTTTTTTTCCGGACAACGGCCGAGATGCTGGCAGAGTTTAATTACCTCGGAACCGATAAAGCCTATGAAGTAGTGGTAGAAGCTCCGCTTAAGATTAATGGGCTTATCGAATCGGTCAAACCCATTCCCGAGGAATTATATTCACCGCAGATTCCCGGTGCTGAGGAAGAAATCAAGCTCATGTCCTATCAAAAGGCCGAATCGCTCTATGGAACTCCGCTTCCCGAACTTGTGGCCAAACGCCTTGAATATGAGCTTAACTCGATAATCAATAATGGTTTTGCCGTATTATATCTGATTGCGCATAAGCTTGTGAAAAAATCAATGGATGACGGTTATCTTGTAGGCTCAAGGGGCTCTGTCGGCTCATCCTTTGTAGCTACCATGACAGGGATAACCGAAGTAAATCCCCTGCCGCCGCATTGGCGCTGCTCACACTGTCAATACAGTGAATTCATAACCGACGGCAGTTATGGCGGTGGTTTTGATCTGCCGGATAAAGAATGTCCACACTGTCAAATCAGGATGGAGAAAAACGGGCATGATATTCCCTTTGCGGTGTTTATGGGCTTTCATGGCGACAAAGTTCCCGATATTGATCTTAACTTTTCCGGTGATTACCAACCGGTGGCGCATAAATACACAGAAGAGTTGTTTGGTCGTGATAATGTATTTAGAGCAGGCACCATTGCCACAATCGCTGAAAAAACAGCATACGGCTTTGTTAAAAATTACTTAAATGAAAAAGGCCAAGTGGCTCGTAATGCCCACATAAACCGTTTGCTTGACGGTTGTACCGGTGTAAAAAGAACCACAGGACAACATCCGGGCGGAATTATGGTTGTGCCGCGGGATATGGATGTGCATCATTTTACGCCGATTCAATATCCGGCAGATGACAAAAACTCTTCGACAATTACCACCCATTTTGATTATCATTCGATCAGCAGCCGGTTGGTCAAGCTTGATATTCTGGGCCATGACGATCCGACAGTAATAAAAATGCTGGAAGACTTAACCGGTATTGATGCAAAAACCATCCCGTTTGATGATCAGACAACAATGAGCCTGTTTTCCTCAACAGAGGCTGTAGGGCTTACCCCTGCACAACTGGGCAGTACGGTTGCTACTTTCGGCATACCGGAATTTGGCACTAAGTTTGTGCGGCAAATGCTGGAAGATACCAAGCCTAAGACCTTTAGTGAATTGGTGCGGATAAGCGGTTTTTCCCATGGTACTGACGTGTGGCTCAATAACGCGCAAGACCTTATCAGAAATGGCACGGCAAAATTGTCAGAAGCCATTTCTGCACGGGATGACATTATGGTTTATCTCATCCATAAAGGCGTTGATCCGCAGGTGGCTTTCAAAATTATGGAAGGCGTACGTAAAGGAAAAGGCGTAAAACCTGATGATGTTGAGAAAATGCGGGCCAAAGACGTTCCTGAGTGGTACATAGAGTCCTGTCAAAAAATAAAATATATGTTTCCCAAAGCGCATGCTGTGGCTTATGTTATGATGGCCTTCCGGATAGCCTATTGTAAGATACATCATCCTTTGGCCTTTTACGCCTCGTATTTTACGGTTAGAGCCACTGAATTTGATGCTGATTTAATCGTCAAAGGTGATAAAGCAATTAAGGCTGAGCTTACGGCGCTGGAAGAAAAGGGCAATGCTTTGTCGGCTAAAGAAAAAAGCACTCATACCATTTTGGAAATGGCATATGAGATGTATTTGCGCGGTTTTGGCTTTCGGCGGGTTGACCTATACCAATCAGATGCGTCAAAATTTCAGCTGGTGGACAATGGTCTTTTGCCGCCGCTGGGATCTTTGCAGGGAGTAGGAGTATCAGCTGCCCAAAACATTGTAGCTGCCAGGCAGGGTAAGCCTTTTTCATCAATTGAAGATCTGCGGTCCCGCAGCCGGGTTTCGAAAACTGTTATTGATATTCTGAAAACCCATGGATGTTTAGAGGGGCTTGATGACAGTGACCAAACTCAATTGTTTGCCTGATAATTAAAATTGATTAAGTCGGTTGTAAGATTACCATTTTAATGGTATAATAATTGCAGTATAAAAGTATTTGACTTTTTAAGAGTGGGTACCGGCACCCACTCTTTCATCGTATTTCAGCACTAATCAATCTTAGGGTATGAGGGGTAAGAGATTAGGCAAGAATAAAAAGCAGGAACTGTTGCGGCCGGCTTGAGCCGTTGAAGCGGAGGTGTTATAAAAATCATGTCTAAAGAGAAAATAGAATCAGTTGTTGAAAAACTTGTTTCCGACATTATTGCCGATAGTAAGCTTGAATTGGTTGATGTTGAATATGTAAAAGAGCACGACTGGTATCTCAGAGTCTTCTTGGATAAAGAATCAGGTATTGAGATTGATGATTGTCAATGGGTGAGCGAGCAGCTTGAGGCTAAGCTGGATGAAAGTAATTTGATTAAAGATCATTATTATCTTGAAGTATCTTCCCCCGGTCTTGATCGTCCGCTCAAAAAGGAGCGTGATTTTGTCCGTCATGCCGGTGATAAGGTAGAAGTAAAAACCTATGAGGCCATTAATGGACAAAAAGTGCTTGTGGGAAACCTGCTTGGTTTAATTGATGGAGAAGTCCGGATTGATATCGCGGGACAAATTGTGAATATTCCGCGGGAAAAAGCTGCGCAGATCAGATTACATATAGAGTTTTAGCAACAATTGAATAGGGGGGAATTGTATGAACGCTGAATTTATGCAGGCATTTGAACAATTGGGGAAAGAAAAAGGCATTGCGCCGGAAGTTTTGTTTGATGCCATAGAAGCCGCTTTGATCTCAGCCTATAAACGTAACTTCGGTTCGGCACAAAATGTAAGAGTTTCTTTGGATAGAACTACCGGTGAAATACATGTTTATGCCCGGAAGAATGTGGTTGAGGATGTAAGTGATGCACGTCTTGAACTGTCTTTAAAGGAAGCTAAGGCTATTGATCCGCGCTATGAGCTTGAAGATGTGGTTGAATTAGAAGTTACGCCCAAAAACTTCGGCAGAATTGCAGCACAAACAGCTAAGCAGGTTGTTGTGCAACGTATTAGGGAAGCCGAGCGGGGTATGATTTATGAGGAATTTTCCAATCGGGAAAGTGATATTGTAACAGGTATTGTTCAGAGAATTGAACAAAAAAATGTATTTATTGACTTGGGCAAAGCGGAAGCTGTTTTAGCACCTTCTGAACAAATTCCTGATGAAATATATAAACACGCCGACAGATTGAAGACCTATATAGTAGAAGTAAAGAAAACCACCAAAGGGCCCCAAATACTTGTATCCCGAACCCATCCAGGATTATTGAAGCGCTTGTTTGAACTGGAAGTGCCTGAAATTCACGATGGGGTTGTTGAGATAAAATCAGTAGCCAGGGAACCCGGCCTACGATCGAAGATCGCCGTCTACTCCCGTGATGAGACAGTGGATCCTGTAGGTTCCTGTGTAGGCCATAAAGGTATGCGGGTACAGACTATTGTTAACGAGTTAAAAGGCGAAAAAATAGATATAGTTAAATGGAATGCTGATCCGGCAAAATATATAGCCAATGCCTTGAGTCCTGCCCGAGTACTTTCTGTAGATATTCAGGAAGCGGAAAAAATGTCAAGAGTAGTTGTTCCAGACTATCAACTCTCACTGGCTATTGGCAAAGAAGGACAGAACGCACGACTGGCAGCTAAGCTTACTGGTTGGAAAATTGATATTAAGAGTGAATCACAAGCAGCTCAGGCATCAGTTTCACCATTAAGCTCAGCGCAGGAGGAGTTTGAGTGAAAGCCAAAAAGATTCCGTTTAGAATGTGCGTTGGCTGTCAGACCATGAAATCAAAAAAAGAATTGCTGCGGGTGGTCAGAACTCCGGACGGAGAAGTGATACTTGATCCTACCGGCAAAAAAGCCGGACGGGGTGCGTATATGTGCCCGTGTGAGCAATGTTTGACAAAAGCTTTTAAGGAAAAACGCCTGGAAAAGGCGCTTAAACATCAGATTGATGAAGCTGTTTATAATGCGCTGAGGGCCGGGGTTACCGAATGAACGAAAAGAACCTTATGTCGCTTCTGGGATTGGCGCAGAAGGCCGGCAAGATAGTCTCAGGTGATTTTGCGGTTCAGGGTGCTATCAAATCAGGCAAGGCCAGAATGCTGATTGTGGCAAACAATGCATCTGATGCTACGAAAAAAGAGTATCAGTATCAAGCAGAATCCAGGGATATCGTTATCTATTATGCCTTGTCAAAAGAACAACTGGGTGGTGCAATCGGCAAAGCACTACGGGCGGCAGTGGTCATTACCGATAATGGTTTTGTCAAACCGTTAGTCCGGGCGTTAGAAGAGTAAGCTATATCTCCGCTGACTGACCTGTTCGAACTTCCAGCTTCTGCAAGTGGGAGGTAAAGCGGGAAGTCCGGGATTGAGGAGATTAACCTTGTGGCAGGAGTAAAACCTCACTTCAAGGTAAGTCGATTTTATCCGTGGGGGAGAAAGAAAATGGGGGTGGATCAATGTCCAAATACAGAGTATATGAATTAGCCAAAGAATATAATACTACCAGTAAAGTTATTATAGATATTTTAGGTCGCCATAATATTACTGCCAAGAATCATATGAGCAGTGTTGATGAGGATGCAAAGGTCGCAATTGATAGAACGTTTGCCCGTAAAACAGGAGAGCCTAATCCGGGTACGCCTGTCCGCACTGCGCAGTCATCCCAGCCTGCCGCACCGGCTGAACAACGGGTATCGCAGCCTGCAGCCGCTAATGCCGTACCGGCTGCTCATTCTCACCAGCCGTCAAACAGGCCGAATCAGAGTGGGCAGCAACAGAACAGACCGGTCCGCAGCAATCAGTCGCAGAGCAGACCGGGTGTCAATAGCCAGCAGCCGCAGAATCGACCGGGTACCAATAGCCAGCAGCCGCAGAATCGACCGGGTACCAATAGCCAACAGCAACAGAACAGACCGGGTTATAATAACCAACAGCAACAGAACAGACCGGGTTATAATAACCAGCAGCAACAAAACAGACCGGGCTTCAATAATCAGCAACAACAGAACAGGCCGGGCTTTAGTAATCAGCAGCAGCAAAATAGACCGGGCTATAATAATCAGCAACAGCAGAACAGACCGGGTACCAATAACCAGCAGCAACAGAACAGACCCGGCTTTAATAACCAGCAGCAGCGTCCACCGCAAAGGCCACAGACTCCTATGCAACAGTCTGGGCAGCAGCGCCAGCAGCCGAATCCGGCTTCTGGGGCGGATAACAGGCCACAGGGACAGCAAAATTCACAGTTTCAAAATAATAATCGCCGTTCGACCAATAATAATTCGCGCCGTGGCCCCGGGCAGGGGAATAGGAATTCGCAGCAACGTTCCGGCCAGCACAGAAACCAGGCCGGCAGGAATCAGTTTACTCCGCCGAAAGCTGAGATGCCAAAACCTAAGAGCATCAAAATTGGCGAATCAATTACGGTAAAAGACCTGGCCGGCAAAATGGGCCGGGAAGCAGGCGAAGTAATTAAAAAGCTGATGATGCTGGGAACCATGGTCAGTATTAATCAGGAAGTCGATTTCGATACAGCCACTATCTTAGGCGGTGAATTTGGCGTCACTGTTGAAGCTATTCCGCCGGAAGAAGATCCGACAGAAATTCCGGAGATTGAAGATGATGAAAAAGATTTGGTTCATCGTCCACCGGTTGTTACGGTTATGGGGCATGTTGACCATGGCAAAACCTCACTGTTAGACTCTATTCGGCAAACCCATGTGACATCGCAGGAAGCTGGCGGGATTACCCAGCATATTGGTGCTTATCAGGTAATGTGTCAGGGCAAAAAGATTGTCTTTTTGGATACTCCGGGCCATGAAGCGTTTACTTCCATGCGCGCGCGCGGCGCTCAGGTAACTGATATAGCCATTTTGGTTGTTGCCGCTGATGACGGTGTTATGCCTCAAACGATAGAAGCTATCAATCACGCCAAATCGGCAAAAGTTCCGATTATTGTTGCCATTAACAAAATAGATCGTCCGGGTGCAAACCCAGACCGGGTCAAGCAGCAATTGGCAGAACATCAGTTAATACCTGAGGACTGGGGCGGCGACACTATTATGGTTCCGGTCTCAGCCCATCAAAAGACAGGTATCAGCGACATTCTGGAAATGATTTTATTAGTGGCGGAAATGCTTGATCTTAAGGCAAATCCCAATCGTCTTGCTTATGGAACCATTATTGAGGCCAAACTTGATAAAGGGCGGGGACCGGTATCAACCGTACTTGTGCAAAAAGGTACGCTTAGAATCGGTGATACCATCATTGCCGGTACCGCTTATGGTAAAGTGCGGGCAATGACCAATGACCGTGGCGAAAAAATTAAGAAGGCTGAACCCTCTACACCGGTAGAAGTATTGGGATTGGCCGATGTTCCCCAGGCGGGTGATATTTTAGTGGCAGTTGACGAGCGAACTGCCAGGGCTGTGGCTGAAAAACGTGTGGCCAAAAAACGTACAGAAGATATCAAGCAGTCGCAGAAGGTCTCACTGGATGATTTATTTAAGCAAATCCAGGAAGGAAGCTTAAAAGATCTTAACATTGTAGTGAAAGCCGATGTTCAGGGATCGATTGAGGCTCTGCGTCAATCACTGGTAAATATCAAGAACAATGAAGTGAGAGTAAATATCGTTCATGCCGGTGTCGGCGCCATTAATGAATCGGACGTTATGTTAGCAGCCGCTTCTAACGCCCTGATCATTGGTTTTAATGTCCGACCTGACGGTAATGCCCGCAAAGCGGCAGACACTGAAAAAATCGACGTTAGAACCTACCGGGTTATCTATGAAGCCATTAATGATGTAGAGGCTGCCATCACCGGTATGCTGGCTCCTGAGTTTAAAGAAGTCGTTTTGGGACATGTAGAAGTACGCCAGGTAATTTCTATCCCTAAAGCAGTGGTTGCCGGCTCCTATGTAACGGAAGGAAAAATCACCAGTACCAGCCAAGTGCGGATCTTGAGAAACGGCATTGTTATTCATGAAGGAAAACTCGAATCATTGCGGCGTTTTAAAGATGATGTCAAAGAAGTCGCACAAGGGTATGAATGTGGCATAACTGTTGAAAAGTTCCGCGATATTAAAGAAGGCGATATCATTGAAGCCTTCACCATGGAAGAAGTCGCACCGCGCGCTTAATGATGTTGTAGATAGCGGAGGAATTATTATGGGACAACTGCGGGTAGAAAAGGTGCAGGAATTTATCAAACAGGAAATTAGCAAGATAATCCTGACAGATCTCAAAGATCCCCGGATAGGCTTTGTAACAGTTACCAGGGTGGAAGCCACCGGTGACCTTCGTAGTGCTAAAATATATCTCAGCCTTATGGGCAGTGATGAACAAAAGGCTGAAACCTGGGCTGGATTAACTAAAGCCTTAGGCTATATGCGTGCCGAAATCGGCAAACGCATCCGGATGAGATGTACGCCGGAATTATCACTACACCTTGATGAAACCTTAGAATATAGTGCGCGAATTCAGGAGCTCATCTTGAAAATTAAGCAGGAAGAAGGCAACCAGTAACACCGATGGAAGTGTCGATTGCAGACAGCGCTACGCTGTTAAATAAAGCCAACAACATCATATTGACTGCTCATGTTCATCCGGACGGTGATGCGTTAGGGTCGCTGTTTGCCCTCTACAGCTTTCTGTCAGCGCAGGGCAAACAGGTAAGAATCCTGCTTGATGATGAAGTTCCTCGGGCTTTCTACTTTCTCCACGGCTGGGAGAAGGTAGAAAAGCCTGAAGGTATTGTCCATACCGCCGATTTACTGGTAGTGCTTGATGCCAGTGATCTGGAGCGAATTGGGAAGGTAAGTGAGGTTATAAAAGCCCCTATACTGAACCTGGATCATCACATATCCAACGTCAAGTTTGCCGATTATTGGTATATTGATAGTCAGGCGGCCGCTACCGGCGAAATTATTTTCAAGATATTTAAAGAAGTAAATGCCAATATCACGCCAAGTATGGCTGAAGCATTGTTTACGGCCATAGCCACTGACTGCGGTTTTTTTCGCTATGCCAATACTTCAGCTCAAACCCTCAAAATTGCGGCGGAATTGGTGGAACTGGGTGCTCAGCCCCATGTTATCTCCGAACGTCTTGAAACCAAACCAAGGGCTGTTATTGAAATGCTGCCCAAAGTGCTTGAGACGCTTGAGATCATCGATTGCGGCGATGCCGGGAACATAGCTACAATCGTGTTAAACTATGATGCAATAACCAAACTTAAGGATGACACAGAAGGCTTTATTAATTATCCGCGTAACATTGACGGGGTTGAAATAGCCATTATGTTTAAGGAAGCAGATGATAATAGTGTGCGGGTAAGTCTGCGTTCAAAGACAGCAGATGTAAGCAAGCTGGCCCTTTCTTTTGGCGGTGGAGGGCATGCGCGGGCGGCGGGGTGTACGGTAGCTGAGCCGCTTGACCGTGCTAAAACATTGGTTGTCGAGGCAGCAAGAAAACAATTAGCTGCAGGTTTTATTGCATGATGCACAGTGGTGTGATTAATGTACTTAAACCGCCAGGGATGACATCTCATGACGTGGTGTCGTTTATTCGCCGCTTATATGGTATAAAACGTGTCGGTCATGCCGGTACGCTGGACCCGGCGGCAGCTGGCGTTTTACCAATCTTTTTAGGTAATGCAACCAGACTTGTTGAGTATCTGTCAGACGCAGACAAGCATTACCGTGCTGAACTTACCTTCGGGTTTGAAACAGATACCGGTGACGATACAGGTCAAATTATTGCCAGCAGTCCGTACACAAGGCCGTCGTCAATACAAATAAGGGAAACGCTGGCAGCGTTTATCGGAGTTAACGAACAGATTCCCCCCATGTATTCAGCGGTGAAAATTGGCGGTAAAAAGTTGTATGAGCTGGCTCGTGCCGGTCAGGTAGTTGAGCGGAAACCTCGAACCATTATGATCCATGCTATTGCATTGGTGGCAGAGCATGAAGCAGGCCTTGTGTTTGATGTAACCTGTTCTAAAGGAACCTACATTCGGACATTATGTGCTGATATTGGCCGTAAATTGAATTGTTTGGCAGTCATGAGTTTTTTGGTAAGAACCCGTGTCGGTAATTTTTGTCTGGAACAGTCTTTAACCCTTGAAGAAATTGCTTTACTCAAGGAAAAAGCCGTCCAAAAGCCTGATAGTGTTCTTACTCATTTTCCCGCTGTGATATTATCTGAACAAGATTCTAATGCTGTAAAAAATGGACGCAGTATCTGCTGTCAGGCAAATGCCCTGGATTTGGTTACAATCTACGACTGGCAGAAAACTTTCATTGGCATTGGACGGAAAATAAGCGGGGCCGAAGGTCAGTCGCTACTAACGCCAGTTAAAATATTAAGTCCGGACCGGTAGCGTTCCGGACTATTGGCTTGCCTAACAGAATTTATAAATTTTGCGCGCCACTCCAGCGATTTTTCTTAGCAAAAGTCACCCCTTATAATTTTTGCCCTGATAGGAAGGCTATAGCTAGCGCTTGCCAGGTATTGCGCTCAAGCCTTCTGTAAGGCGGTAACGAGGAGAAACAGAGAAACTATGGAAGTATTTACACAGATAAAAGACATACATCAATATCCGGGCATTTATATGGCGTTAGGAACTTTTGATGGTGTTCATGTTGGACATCAGGCAATCATTTCACGTACTGTCGAGCTGGCGAAAAACGAAAACTGCTTGAGCTCTGTGTTTACTTTTAGCAATCATCCTCTAAATGTTATTAATCCAGAACATTGTCCACCGCTCATTATAACCAACCCGGAAAAGGTTAATTTAATTGCAGCCCTGGGAGTTGATATTTTATTTAATATCCCCTTTACAAGTCAGCTTTTACAACTGACGCCTGAGAGTTTCGTTGCAATGCTGGTCAACAACCTTAAGCTGAAACATGTGATAGTCGGAGAAAACTTTACCTATGGGTATCGGGGGGCAGGGACGTCGGACATGTTGAAAAAGGCTGGCGTTCTTCACGGGTTCAGCGTCGATGTGGTACATATGGTTGATATCGAAGGTACTGTTGTGAGCAGTACTGTTATCCGGCAATTAATTAAAGAGGGTGAAGTCAAACAGGCGGCTGTTTTGCTTGGCCGCTTCGTAACCATCACCGGGGAAGTTATCAAAGGCGACCAGCGGGGTAATAAATTAGGCTTTCCTACCGCTAATTTGGCTATTCCCCAAGGCTTGCTGGTTCCCGCTGACGGAGTTTATGCCGTGTATGCCATAGATAAGTCCGGCCAAAAATTTAATGCAGTAGCCAATATTGGCAATAATCCTACCTTCACGCGGCAATCCCGCCGGATTGAAATCCATATTTTGGATTTTGACCGTTTGATTTATGGAGAACATCTTCAGGTACAATTTCTTGACCGAATTCGCGGTGAGATTGCTTTTAATTCCATCGAGCAACTAAAACAGCAAATGGCTAATGATATCAATTTTGCGCGAAAAAATTACTTTTAAAGCGCTATAAAGGTTTACATGTGTTAATCTTTATGTTAGTATATATTTTAGTGATTAAATCACATATAACCATAGCGAGGATAGTCGAGTCTCCGGCGATGTCTTGGCTAATGGGGGTAAAGCTACGTAAAAGGAGGTGAACCATCGTGTTGACACCTGAAAACAAACAGAAACTTATTGAAAAATATCGTGTACACTTGAATGATACCGGATCACCGGAAGTTCAGATTGCGATTCTTACCGAGCGCATTAATTATTTGACAGAACATTTAAGAGAACACAAAAAAGACCACCATTCCCGTCGCGGTCTATTAAAAATGGTTGGTCAGCGCAGAGGTCTCTTAAACTATCTGCGTGAAAATGATATTGAACGCTACCGTTCAATCTTGGAAAAACTCAACTTGCGGAAATAGAAAAAGCGGATTTTCCGCTTTTTTTTATTTATTTTCCAGGTTAAAGAAAAATAAAAAAGGGAATAATAAGAAAAATGTCGAACAGTTAATCTTTGCTAAAAGAAAAGGGGTTTAACAGAGGAGGAAAACAAAATATGGAGAAATTCCAGATGGAATTAGGTGGCCGTACCCTGGTCATTGAATCAGGTAAAATGGCTAAACAAGCCAGCGGTGCCGTTTTGGTACGTTACGGTGACACGGCTGTGCTTGTGGCTGCGACTCAGTCGGCCGAGCCGCGGCCGGGCATTGATTTTTTCCCATTGACTGTTGATTATGAAGAACGCTTATATTCGGTTGGCAAAATTCCCGGTGGCTTTATCAAACGGGAAGGGCGTCCAAGCGAAGCCGCCATTTTAGCCGGACGCTTAATCGACCGGCCGCTTCGACCGTTATTTGCCGATGGGCTGAGAAACGATGTTCACGTTGTGGCTACTGTCATGTCGGTAGATCAGAACAACCCGCCGGATATCCCGGCAATGATTGGTGCATCCTGCGCTTTAGGCGTATCTGATATTGGTTTTAACGGGCCAATTGGCGGTGTGCGTGTAGGGCTGCTTGACGGCAAGCTTATTTTGAATCCCACGGTGGAAGAGCAGGAAAAAAGTGAGCTTAATTTAGTCGTAGCAGGTACCAAAGATGCCATTTTAATGGTTGAGGCAGGGGCCAATGAACTGCTGGAAGAAACCATGCTTGAAGCAATTTTATTTGGTCACGAAGCCATCAAAGAAATAGTTGCTTTCCAGGAAGATATTATTGCGAAAATCGGTAAACCGAAAAAGGAAAAACCGTTATATGAAGTCCCTGCCGATATTGATGCAGCTATGCGGCAGTTTGCAACAGAACAGTTAAAGGTAGCTGTAGTTAATTCGGATAAGCATACGCGTGAGGAAAATATCAAACAGATTAAAAATGAAGTTGTGGCACATTTCCTTTCGCTATATCCTGATAATGAAAAAGACATTAATTACATGTTCCAAAAAATTCTCAAAGAAATTGTACGGAAAATGATTACCGTTGATAAAATCCGTCCAGATGGCCGCCAGATTGAAGAAGTACGGCCTATTACTTGTGAAGTAGGCCTTTTGGCACGTACTCATGGGTCAGGCTTGTTTACTCGCGGACAGACGCAAGTCTTCACGATAACCACCCTGGGAGCCATCGGGGATGAACAGATTCTTGACGGGCTTGGTGTCGAGGAATCCAAACGCTATATGCATCATTATAATTTCCCTTCCTTCAGCGTAGGTGAGACTCGTCCTTCACGCGGTCCGGGCCGTCGCGAGATTGGTCATGGCGCACTGGCTGAGAGAGCCTTGCTGCCTGTAATTCCCTCAGAAACTGATTTTCCTTATACCATCCGGTTAGTGTCAGAAGTGCTGGAATCCAATGGCTCAAGCTCTATGGGCAGCGTATGCGGCAGTACATTATCATTAATGGATGCCGGTGTGCCGATTAAAGCTCCCGTATCCGGTGTAGCCATGGGTCTGGTTAAAGAAGGGGATCATTATACGATCCTGACAGATATTCAAGGCATGGAAGATGCACTGGGTGATATGGACTTTAAAGTAGCCGGTACGGCAAAAGGTGTAACAGCTATGCAGATGGATATGAAAATATCCGGCATTACGAAGGAAATTTTTGAAGATGCGCTGGCTCAGGCCAGGCGGGGACGCATGCATATAATGGGCAGAATGCTTGAAGCTATTGCTGAACCGAGAAAAGAACTTTCGCCGTTTGCACCGCGCATTATTACGATGGAAATTGATCCTGACAAAATTCGCGATGTCATTGGACCAGGCGGTAAGATTATTAAAAAGATTATTGAGGAAACAGGCGTGACCATCGACATTGAGGATGATGGCAAAGTATTTATTGCCGCCGTTGATGTTGAGGCCGGTCAAAAAGCAGTGAGTATAATTGAAAGCCTGGTACGCAGCGTGGAAGTTGGTACCACCTATACGGGTAAAGTCACCCGCATCATGAACTTTGGTGCATTTGTCGAGATTCTGCCTGGGAAAGAAGGCCTTGTCCATATTTCACAGCTTGCGCGCGAACGGGTAGCCAAAGTAGAAGATGTTGTTAAGATTGGCGATGAAATTATGGTTAAAGTTACAGAAATTGACCGCCAAGGCCGTATTAATCTGTCGCGTAAAGAGTTGTTAAAAGCAGAACCGCCAAAGGAAAACCGCCCTGAAGTCGGCGAATAATACCATATCGGTCAAACAATTTAGGGACTTGGCAGCAGCCAAGTCTTTTAATTTTGCTCATAAATGACTGGCACCATTAATACACTGTACTATATGTGAGCGAGTAGATAGTACCTTGCGTCACCTCACTATTTAAGTGATGCGGGGTATTAGGCAGGAGTTGATTGTTATGCAGTGTAAAATGATAATGGTAGGAAAAATTCGCCAGTGGTATGTGTATTTTTCTATTGGTGTCTTTTTGACAATAGCTATGTTATCAGGCCTGCTCCAGCCGCTGCTGGCTACTACCCAACTGACGACTGTACCGCCGCCCATTTTTCAGGGAAATCAGTCGCGGCCGCAAGTGGCATTTGCTTGCAATGTATTCTGGGGCGAAGAATACCTCCCCGATATGCTTAAGACATTGGATAAAAATAATATTCACATCACTTTTTTTATTGGCGGCAGCTGGGCTAATAAATATCCTGAAATACTGAAGGATTTAGCCAATAGAGGACATGAACTGGGTAACCATACCTATAGCCACCCGCACCCTAACAACCTAAGCAAAGAGAAAAACAAAGAGCAAATCATAAAAACAGAAGAATTAGTGAACAATCTTACCGGCATAAAAACAAACCTGTACGCGCCACCTTATGGTGAGTATAACAATACAGTATTGCTGGCTGCGCAGGAATTACAGTACACTACGATCATGTGGAGCATTGATACGGTCGATTGGAAGCGGCCGCCGCCGGAAATACTTAAGGAGCGGGTATTGAAAAAGCTTCATAACGGCGCCATTATTTTGATGCATCCAACCGCGCCTACCGCCCAGGCTCTTCCCAGTCTTATTGAGGAAATACAAAAACGCGGATATACAATAACTACGGTATCTGATATACTAAAACCGTAAAAACAGGCAGGCGAAAGCCTGCTTTTTTATTGACCAAATGCAATAAATGTGATACTATGTGTTTACATAAAAAAGTAACATGTAGTTATTATGCTTGCTTTAACAGAAAGCATGGCTTTCTAAAAGCAGGATAAGACAACTTATCTGCTGGGATGGAGGTAGCTGATGAAAAAGTATAAGCAGGCAACGGCTTGGTTAGTCATGATGACTGTTATGGCGACTTTTATGCTGCCGGTTATGCCGGCACATGCTTTTTCCGTATCTGATATATTAGGACAGGCTGCCGGGACTGCTGAGTCCGGCGGGACGAGTGGCGTGAGTGCAGGCAAGGGGGTAGTTGATATTATCCTTGGTCTGTTCCTGGGTAAAGTCCTGGGAAATGCTGCCAGCCCAGATGCAGCTGTTCAAGACAATAGTTCCGATAATGGCTTAAAGACCAACTTAGCGAAAGAGTTTGTCGGGTTTTATGCTGAATGGTGGGGGGAAGATACTTCCTCGTATAACTCTATGGTTCAAAATGCTGATGTAATTAAGACCATTGCGCCTTTTTGGGCTACCATGCAGGCCGATGGCACACTAACCGACCGGGGTGGCAATGACCATATAGCTGTGGTTAACACTGCTCATCAGAAAGATGTGGCAGTATTGCTGTTGGTGAATAACGCTAAACAGGATAACGCGCCACCGGTGCATACTGTTCTGGCAAACCCTGCTCTTAGAACCAAAGCGATTGATAATTTTGAAGCCTATATTAAAAAGTACAATCTGGATGGTATCAATGTTGATTTTGAAATGGTGCCGGCAAAAGACCGTGATCTTTTAACGGCCTTTATGCGTGAGCTTTATGGCCGCCTCAAACCGCAGGGATATATTGTTTCCATTGATGTTTTTCCTAAACAGGATGAGAACAATGATGTGGCGGCTGCCTATGACTACGCCGAGTTAGCCAAATATGCTGATAAAATTATGATCATGACTTACGATAATCACGGTGCCTGGAGTGGCCCGGGGCCGATTGCTGATATCCGCTGGGTGGAAAACAACTTAAAATATGCGTTGAAATCTATTCCTAAAGATAAACTCTATCTTGGCATTGCTGCTTATGGTTATGACTGGTCGGCACAAGGAGTCCAGTCATTAGAGTTTGACGCTATTATGGATTTAGCTCAGCGTTATGGTAAAACCGTGCAGTGGGATGACACAGCTAAATCTCCTCATTTTAGCTATACCGCAACAGACGGTACAGCGCATACGGTTTGGTTTGAAAATAGCGAAAGCTTGAAACACAAGCTGGCACTTATTACCAAGTATGATATTGCCGGTGCCGCCATGTGGAAACTTGGCGAAGAAGACCCGGCAGTGTGGCCGGTATTGAGGGACAAGTTCCGCAAATAACCAACTAATAAACGACACAGGAGGTTTGTTGTGTATAAAGAAAAAATAATGATTATAGCTATGCTTCTCGTTTTAGTATTTAATGTCGTGGCACCTGTACAAGTTAGCCATGCGGCATCTTTAAATAGTGTTGTCAGCACTCTGGGGGCTTCGACTGTTCCCGGAACAGATGGCGGCGGCAGCTCTGGCGGATCTAATATCTTTGAAAAGCTTTTTAGTTTTTTATTTGATAAAATTCTTGGCCCAATACTGAATATTTTTGATGGCGGCAAGGCGGCAACAACTTCGCCGGATAGTCCGGTAAAAGTGACACCGCTTCCGTCCGGAGACGGCAGTTCTGTTACCGGCAGCAGCGGTGTATTGCGTGGCAAAGTCATTGTTGTCGACCCAGGCCATGGCGGCAGCAACCCTGGGGCGGTAGCCAACAATACCCGGGAATCGGATAATAACTTAGCTGTCAGCAAAAAATTGCGGGACAAGCTGACAAGCGCCGGCGCCAAAGTAGTTATGACCAGAGAAACTGACCGCACCGTAGCTGCCGAGGGCAGCTCGCTTGGACAGGAATTAGCCGCAAGGGTAAATATTGCCGAAGCTAACAAGGCTGATATATTTGTTAGTGTCCATTCCAATTCTAATCCCAATCCTGCCATTTACGGAGCAATGACCTTTTATCCCAGCGGCAAGTCTTCCCAGCTTGCACTTAAAGTGCAAAACGGTATTGTCAAAGCGACAGGTGCTGTAGATAAAGGTACATCGCCGGCAACCTTCCACGTTCTCCGCAACACCAGCATGCCTAGTATTTTAGTTGAGATGGGATTTGTGACAAACGCCGGCGAAGCGCGTAAACTGCAGGAAGACAGTTACCGCAATAAAATGGCTCAGGGTATTTTCGATGGGATAGTAAGCTACTTTGCTAACTAATTCTATAAATGGAGACTTGATTCAAATGGGGTTTTAACCCCATTTGAATCTTAGTCGGAATTATCCAGGGACTTAGCCGCTCGCCTGTGCCCATAGGGGTCTCCCGCTTGTGAAGCGGAGTCTTAGAGCGGGTTAGTCATCGGATAAATTAGTTTCTGTAAACAGAGATAAAGCAGGCTAAACTTCAATTGATTTTGGTCAATCTGAAGTTTAGCCGGTTATCTCTGTTTTTTTCTTTATTGAATTTAGGTATAATAAGGAATATGCTTATTTTGATAAATTGCATTATAATAGGTATGTGAAATGATAAAGATTTTCTCCCAGGCATACTGGTGGAAGCTTTAACTTTGGCTTGAGGAAAAGGAGACTGTATGTACCGAAAATCAGTGTTACCTAATGGGGTTCGTGTTGTTTCGGAGACTATTCCGTATGTTAAATCAGTCACCATGGGAGTATGGATGGCTACCGGATCACGGTTTGAAAACGAAGAAAATCATGGTGTTTCTCACTTTATTGAACATTTGATGTTTAAAGGTACCGCCCGGCGGTCGGCCAAGGATATTGCTGAGACGGTGGATGCTGTAGGTGGTCAGCTTAATGCATTTACCGCCAAAGAGTGCACTTGTTATTATCTAAAAGTGTTAGACTCGCATGCCGAGCTGGCGATGGATATTTTAAGCGATATGCTGCTACGGTCCAAATTTGCCGAAGATGACATTGAGCGGGAACGTCAGGTAGTACTTGAAGAAGTACATATGTATGAGGATACACCTGATGAATTGGTTCATGATATTCATTTAGATACTATCTGGCCGGCTCATCCGCTTGGCCGGAATATTTTAGGCACACTTGCTTCGATAGAATGCTTTGACCAGGCGTTAGTGAAAAAATATTATCAGGATTTCTATACACCGGATAATTTGGTTATTGCTGCAGCTGGCAATATAAGCCATGATGCTTTGGTACAGTTGGCAGCAAATTATTTTGGTCAAATGCAAGGCCAAAGCCGAAATCTGGCAATCACTGCTCCGGCGTTTGCTCCGGCGAAAACCATTGTCAGCAAAGACATAGAGCAGGTACATGTGTGTTTAGGTACAGCAAGTGTGCCACAAGACAGCCCGGAAATATATCCTGTTCATATTCTGAATAATATTTTAGGCGGCGGGATAAGCTCCAGGCTGTTTCAATCTATCCGGGAAGAGCGGGGACTGGCCTATTCCATTTATTCCTATCAAACTAATTACCGGGATGCCGGCTTATTCACTATCTATGCCGGAACCCGGCCAGGCAATGTAAATCAGGTTTTAGATCTGATTCTGGAAAACCTAAGAGAATTCAAAGAAAAAGGAATCAGTGAACAAGAGTTAACTAAGTCCAAAGAGCAAATAAAGGGAAATTTGCTGCTGGGACTGGAAAGTTCAAGCAGCAGGATGTCCCGTATTGGCAAACTGGAAATTACTTTAGGCAAATTTGTGTCCTTAGACGAAGTTGTCGGTAAAATTGACAGGGTAACGTTAACCGATGTCAATCAGATGATTGAGCAGATGCTTACTGCCAAGCAATTGTGCTTTACTGCCCTGGGGCCTGTTGATTCTGCAAAAATTAATACGAACTTTAGGATTTAAAAGGGGAATAGTATGACAAGAGGGTTTGAGGTAATTACCCAATATAAGGACTGTAATGTAATTTTGCCTGTACGCAAGACCGGATTAAGTGCCGGCTATGATATTGCCGCCGCTCAAGAAACTACTTTATATCCCGGAAAGGTGGCCTTGATTCCGACAGGCCTCAAAGCTTATATGCAGGAGGATGAATATTTAGGTATTCACATCCGTTCCGGTTTATCCATTAAACATAGTTTGAGCTTAATCAATGGGCAAGGAATTATTGATGCCGATTATTATAATAATCCGGACAATGAGGGACATATTCTGGTTGGCATATTTAATCATGGTACCGAGCCTTTGACAATCAGAGCAGGGACTAGAATAGCTCAGGGAATTTTTTATAAGTATTTAAAGACAGATAATGATTGTGCTGCCGCTGTCCGGTCAGGTGGCTTAGGCAGTACCGGCGAGTGAAGCCGGGCTGATTTTTCGTTCATATTTTAGTCTAAAGCGCCATATACATTGGTAGAAGCCGGTTAGGGGGGATACGATGTATACATGGGCGGCGTTGGTACTCATTATTCTTCTCCTTATGGGATCGGTTTGGCTGCGTGTCTGTCGCTCTCGTACCTTATTGGACAGCGCACCTTTGCTGGAACCCAAGCCATCACCTTTTTCCACCGCTGTACAGGATTTAGTAGCTACTGCCGGCGGGGTATATCTTTCGATGGTAATGGTGGTTTCCTTCCTGAAACTTGAGTTGCCTGAGAAAATAACGGTCGGGATACTTTCGTTTGATCCGTTGGCTATGACGTCGATTGCTATGGCGGTTATCCAGCCGCTTTTTAGTAGACTATTTGGTAATTAAGTGGGTGAGGATATGCGGATAAGTGAAATGGCCGGAAAAGAAGTTATTAATTTGGGTGATGGAGCCCGGTTGGGCATAATCGGTGAATGTGAAATTACTTTTGACAGTCGGACAGGGGTTATTGGCGGCTTGGTATTACCCAAACGAAGATCCCTCTTTAACTTTTTAGGGGATGGTCAGATAACCACAATACCCTGGCAGGCCATCAAACGGATTGGTGACGAGGTTGTTATTGTTGATTTGAATAATGCTTATGAACGAATGTATTCTACGTTTAGGGAATAAAAAACTTATACATGGTCAACCTAACATTAGATTGTATATCACACTAATGTTAGGAGGCTTTATTGATGGAGACAACAAACAGTAACAATGGTGGCAATCAAATAGCAGGTAATGTTAATAATCAGGCGATGAACCAAACTACAGGACAGGCAGGCAATGCCATGTTCAATGCCAATACAGGTGCCCAGCCGGCGGCCACTTCCAATCAAATGACGGCAGGCACCATGCAGGGAAATCAGGTAACTCAGTCAGCTCAGGGAAATACTCAGGGGGTTAAAAGTGTAATCGGCGTGTTTGATGGCCGGAATAATGCGGAGCAAGCGGTTAATTCCCTCAGGGCGCAAGGCTTTACAACAGAAGAAATCAACATTGTTTCTAAGAACAAAAACACAAAAAACACCCAAGGTGATGGATCTTTTGAAGATGACATTACCGATGGTACTCTTACAGGTGGCACCTTAGGCGGAATTGGCGGTTTGCTGCTGGGAGCGGGTGCTTTAGCCATTCCCGGAGTAGGGCCAATTGTTGCTGCCGGTCCGATTGCAGCTGCTTTAAGCGGGGTTGTGGCCGGTGGTATTGCCGGTGGTTTGATTGACTGGGGCATTCCCGCTGAGGTGGGAAAACGCTATGAGCAGCATGTAGTGCAAGGGGGAATTTTGACTATTATCCGCGCCGATGCAGCTAAGGCTAACCAAGCGGCTCAGATCCTTCGCCAAAATGGTGCCAAGGATGTCGAAACTCACGCATTAAGCTAAAAAAAACCGGGGGAATCCCCCGGTTTTTACTCAGTTTATACAACACAGCGCCGCCGGCGTTTAACTCCGCTTATATATAACGGCCGCCCGCGCCTCAGTAATATGATGGTTATAAGAAACTTGTCGGTGGTTTTTCCTGCTTAGACCGTAAAATACACTATTTTATAATATTTATTTGACAACGTTGGAACCTTTGGTATAGAATGTGTATAAAATGAATAAGCAACATCCTATACAGGATGAAGTAGAGGTGCGGGAGTTAACAGTACTTTCAGGGAGAGCGGCGTCGATGAGCTGGAAGGAAAGGGACAACCGCCGAAGTAAAAGCAGGACTGCCAGTCTCTTTTACTGGTCTTATATCAAACAGGTTTAAGACTGTCACCATTACTTGGTGGAGTGCTATCTCATCTGATCAGAGGAATATACGTTTGTATTTTCCTAAGGTTAGACCAATGCTGTCTTTAGGGCAGCCGGCGAGAAATGCACTCACCGGCTGCTTTATGTTTATGCCTTTGACTTTTCTAAGGATTTGGCAAAAGCGAAGGTTTTTCCCTGAGATTAACCCGCTCTAGGACTCCCTTTTTCAAAAGGGAGTTAAGAGCAGCTAAATCCCAGGATAAGGGCGACTAACCTTCAGATGGGGTTAAAACCCCACCTGAAGCTAAGTCTGCTTTATCTTAATAGGAGGTGGACAGCGTTTGATAAGAGTAATGGTATGTGGAGCTTATGGCAAAATGGGGCGGGAAGTACTGCGCGCAGTTCATGAGGACCAGCAGTTAAGTATAGTTGGTGCGATGGATATTAACTCAGATTTTGCCGATGTAGGGGATATTATCGGTGCAGGCAAAACAGGAGTAACTGTAGGCAATGATCTGGTTACGGTTATCAATGAGACAAAACCACAAGTTATGGTTGATTTCACTAATCCTGAAGCAGTTATGAATAATACTCAACTGGCAATTAAAAACGGTGTGTGCCCGGTAGTTGGAACTACCGGCTTAGCGGAAGCCGATATTAATGAGCTCCGTAAATTATGTACAGCTTCTAAAGTTAATGCAATTATTTCTCCTAATTTTTCCATAGGTGCAATTCTCATGATGAAACTGGCGCAAGAAGCTGCTAAGTATTTACCGCATGTCGAAATTATCGAAATGCATCATGATCAAAAACTTGACGCACCTTCCGGCACCGGCCTGAGGACGGCGGAGATGATTGCCAGTGTGCGAGGTGAAATGCGTCAGGGTCATCCCCGGGAGACTGAGAAACTGCCTGGTGCGCGTGGGGGCGAATTAGCGGGAATTAGGCTGCATAGTGTTCGCTTGCCAGGCTATGTTGCCCATCAGGAAGTAATTTTTGGTGGTTTAGGACAAACGCTTAGCATTCGCCATGATTCAATATCCCGCGAATCCTTTATGCCGGGAGTTGTACTGGCTTGTAAAAAGGTACTGACTGTGGATGGGCTAATAGTTGGCCTTGAACATATAATGGACTAAAGTCTTGTATAGTAGTACAAAATAATGTGAAAAGCTTGGGGGAGTGGCTTACATGAAAAAGTATAATGTAGCAATTGTAGGTGCAACTGGAGCAGTTGGGCAGGAATTTTTAAGACTTATTGAAGAACGCAAATTTCCGTTTAATGAATTAAAATTGTTGGCATCTGAACGATCAGCCGGAAAATCCATAGAATTTATGGGAAAAAGTTACATAGTTGAAGAAGCAACACCAGAGGCTTTTAACAACGTGCAGTTTGCTTTGTTTGCCGGCGGTTCGATCAGTAAAACACTGGCACCTGAAGCTGCTAAACGGGGAGCTGTTGTTATTGATAACTCCAGTGCCTTTCGCATGGACCCGGAAGTGCCTTTGGTAGTGCCGGAAGTTAATCCTGAGGCCATAAAAAAGCACAAAGGAATTATTGCCAACCCTAACTGTTCAACTATTATTATGGTTATGGCTTTGAAGCCTATTTATGACGCTGCCAAAATAAAGCGGATTGTTGTATCAACCTATCAGGCAGTCTCTGGCGCCGGCAAGGAGGCTATTGACGAACTGACAGATCAGGTTAAGGCCATTATGGAAAACCGTCCGGTAGAAGCTAATATATTGCCAAGTGCCAGTCTGCCCAAACATTATCAGATAGCCTTTAATCTGTTGCCACATATTGATGTCTTTGTTGAGGACGATTACACTAAAGAAGAAATGAAAATGGTACATGAAACTCATAAGATATTGAATGATTATTCTATCGGAATCACTGCGACCACCGTAAGAGTACCGGTATATCGCAGTCACTCTGAATCAATAAACATAGAAATGGACGGTCCGCTGTCCCCGCAAGAGGCAAAACAGCTATTGGCTGAATTCCCAGGCATTATTGTACAAGACGATCCGGCAGAAATGCTGTATCCTATGCCTTTATATACTTCTGACCGCAATGAGGTATTCGTTGGTCGTATCCGCCCGGATAAAACGGTTCCTTATGGGCTGAATATGTGGGTAGTAGGCGATCAGATTCGAAAAGGTGCAGCTCTTAATGCCGTGCAAATTGCCGAGTATATGATTGAGCATAACTTAATTTGAGGTGTACAAAATGCGAATACTTGTCCAGAAGTTCGGGGGCACATCTGTAGCGTCACCCGAAGTGAGGGAACTGGTTCTGCGTAAAATTGAGAAGGCGCGGGAACAGGGCTTCAATCCGGTAATTGTGGTATCGGCAATGGGGCGCCAGGGAGCTCCTTATGCCACCGATACGCTGCTTAGCGTCGCACGTTCGGTGTATAAAGGGATTGCGGCCCGGGAACTGGATCAGATTATGTACTGCGGTGAAATGATTTCAGCTGTAGTTATGGCCGGTACTTTGCAGGCTGCCGGTATGGCTTCTGTTATGTTAACAGGCGGGCAGGCAGGCATTACCACAGATGATAACTTTACTGACGCCCGTATCTTAAAATGTGATCCAACACGGATACTTAGCCTGTTAAAACAAGGAAAAGTCCCTGTTGTCTGTGGTTTCCAAGGTATGACTGATGAAGGTGAGTTTACTACCTTGGGACGTGGCGGCAGTGATACAACTGCCTCGGCGTTAGGTGCAGCGCTCAATGCGGAAATGATAGAAATCTATACCGATGTTGACGGCATCATGACCGCTGATCCAAGAATTGTAGAGAATGCTAAAATCCTTGATTGCATAAGCTATGGTGAAGTGTGTCAACTGGCGCATCAAGGGGCTAAGGTTATTCATCCCCGGGCAGTGGAAATTGCCATGCAAAAAAATATTCCACTGGTAGTAAAATCCACCTTTAGTGATGCTCCCGGCACACTTATCACCAATATTGCCCAAGAGGATACCAGTGAAGCTGCGGTAGTTGACAGAGTGGCTACAGGGGTAACTTACCTGACCAATATTGCCCAGTTTAAAGTTCATCTTGACGATACCATGGGAAGTGACAGCAGCTTTAACGTGTTTAGAACTATGGCTGAAAGTGATATTAGTGTTGATTTAATTAATGTCCATCCGGGACAAATTATGTTCACCATTACTGCTGAGCACGTAGAGCAGGCTTCAACCAAACTCAAGCAGCAAGGCTATCATATCGAAATCTTGGAAAACTGTGCGAAAGTGTCGGTAGTTGGTGGCGGAATGCGTGAAGTTCCCGGAGTTATGGCAAACTTTATCGAAGCTCTATCACGTAATAAGATTGCTATTTTGCAAACCGTAGACTCGCATACCTCCATTTCAGCGCTTGTACCCCAAAGTGACGTTGGAGCCGCTGTTAAGTCGCTTCATGAAAAATTTGGTTTATCAAATTAATAAGGGGAGAGTATCATGAGGAATTTCGGACGAGTCTTAACCGCGATGGTAACCCCGTTTAATGTTGACTACAGCGTAAATTACAATGAAGCAGCGAAACTGGCGAAATACCTTGTAGCTAATGGTTCTGACGGCATTGTTGTGGCCGGCAGTACCGGGGAAGCGGCTACTCTTTCAAAGGATGAGAAGCTGGAATTATTCAGGACGGTATTGGATGCAGTGGGGGACAGTGCTACCGTCATTGCGGGAACCGGTTCAAATGATACCAGAGCATCGATTGATATGACGCAGGCAGCCGAAAAAATTGGTGTACATGGAGCTATGCTTGTAGGTCCTTATTATAATAAACCGCCGCAAGAAGGATTTTATCAGCATTTTAAAGCTATTGCCGACTCAACGGGGTTGCCGCTTATTGTATATAACGTTCCCGGTCGTACTGCTTCTAATATTTTACCGGCAACGATTGCCCGGCTGGCGGAAATTAACAATATTGTAGCAGTCAAGGAAGCCAGTGGCAGCTTAGATCAAATTTCTGAAATTATCCGGATAACGCCGAACGACTTTTTAGTGTATAGTGGTGATGATGGATTGACACTACCGCTTTTAGGCGTAGGCGGCAATGGGGTAATTAGTGTTGCTGCACATATTGTCGGCAAGCGTATGCAAGAGATGATAACCGCTTTTTTTGCCGGAGATATAGCCAAAGCACAAGCAATACATCTTGAACTTATGCCTTTCTTCAAAGCCATTTTTATTACAACTAATCCGATACCGATTAAAGAATGTGTAAATATTATCGGCATTAACGCAGGTCCCCTGCGGCTGCCGTTAATATCACCCACTGCGGGTGAGACGCAGCAGCTTAAGCAGGTAATGCAATCAATCGGTGTTTTACAGTAAATTTGGACCGGCAGCGAATGCTGCCGGTTTTTGCATGTGTCGCCAGAATTTGCATATAATATTCTGAGCGAGCAGTACCACTTGTTGTCATAGGCAGGTAAATCGGTTATAATTATTCACAAGTGGGCAGGACGGCCGGTTTTTTAGTTTATGGTTAATGAACGGGCGCTTACAACTTAATGATTCGTATGGTTACTTTATTTATTTGGAGGTGTATGTTTTTTTGTCACGACAACCAAACAAAGTACAGATAATTCCCTTGGGCGGTATGGGGGAGATCGGTAAAAACATGACGGTCATACGCTATGGTGACGAAATCATAGTAATTGACTCAGGTTTAATGTTCCCTGAAGACGACATGCTGGGGATTGATTTGGTTATTCCTGATATTACCTATCTGTTGGACAACCGCGATTTAGTGAAGGCGGTTGTTTTAACGCATGGGCATGAGGACCATATCGGTGCCCTGCCTTATGTATTAAAACAGCTGAATGTCCCTGTATATGGCACTCGTTTGACTCTTGGCATTCTGGAAGGCCGTTTGAAAGAAAACAACGTTCCTGCGACTAATCTGAATGCCGTTAAACCAGGCGACCGAATTCAGATTGGCAATTTTAAAATCGGTTTTATCCGGGTAAGTCACAGTATCGCCGACTCAGTAGCTTTATCCATAAAAACACCGGTTGGTGTGATTGTCCATACCGGCGACTTTAAACTTGATCAGACTCCGGTTGACGGTAAAGTTACTGATTTTCACCGCTTTGCCGAGTTAGGTGATCAAGGGGTTCTGGTACTTTTGGCTGATAGTACCAATGCGGAACGACCTGGTTACACGCAAAGTGAAAAGTCGGTGGGAGTCACCTTTGACGAGACTTTTCGTAGCGCGCGGGAGCGTATTATTATTGCTTCCTTTTCTTCTAATATTCACCGGATTCAGCAAGCCATTGATACTGCTTGCAAATACCGGCGCAAGGTAGCTATTCTTGGACGCAGCATGGTTAATGTTGCCAATATCGCTCTGGAGCTAGGCTATTTAAATGTGCCTGAAGGGATACTTATTGATATTGATGAAATTAATAATTATCCGTCTTCAGCAGTTGTTATTCTGACAACAGGCAGTCAGGGGGAACCGATGTCGGCTTTAACGAGAATGGCGATGTCGGAACACAAAAAGGTTGAAATTGTTCCGGGAGATACGGTAATCATTTCAGCCACACCAATCCCCGGCAACGAGAAACTGGTTTCACGCACAATTGACTATCTTTTTCGGCAAGGTGCCGAAGTGGTATATGAAGCGGCCTCCGGCATTCATGTTTCCGGCCATGCAAGCCAGGAGGAGCTCAAATTAATCCAAAACCTGATCCGGCCGAAATTCTTTATCCCGGTTCACGGAGAATACCGTCACCTGGTAAAGCATGCTCAACTGGCGCAATCCATGGGGCTGCCTAAGGAGAACGTTTTTGTTGCAGAAAATGGCCAGGTATTGGAGTTTACCGCCGACAAGGGGCTGGTAGCCGGCAAGGTAACTTCCGGCAATGTCTTAGTAGATGGCCTTGGGGTTGGTGATGTGGGCAATATTGTACTTCGCGACCGCCGGCAGCTTTCACAGGACGGAATATTAATCATTGTGGTCACGATGGACAAACAAGGCGGGCAAGTGGCCGCAGGCCCGGATATTGTATCCCGTGGTTTTGTCTATGTACGCGAGTCTGAACAGCTTATGGAAGATGCCAAAGAGCGTGTCAGGCAGGCGTTGGAAAAGTGTGAAAATAACGGTATTACGGAATGGGCCGCCATTAAATCCAATGTTCGTGATACGCTGGGCAAATATTTATATGAACGTACCCGCCGCCGTCCTATGATTTTACCGATAATCATGGAAGTATAATAATGAAGCCTTGAGTGTTCCTGCTGAAAAACCAGGCACCTCAAGGCTTATTTATTTGTTTTGCCGGCAAGGCCTGTATGAAATCTCAATCAGCGCCAATACTATATATGGATAAAAAATAACTAGCTTATTGGCTGGAGGGATATGTAAATGATAGTTAATGATAATCCGGTAGTTGCTCCTCCGGGTACTAATCCTGAAGCACCTCAAATAAATCCGTCGCCGGCAGAAAGTCCGAAAAAAAGCAGACAAGCCAGGAAAACAGCAGCAGCCGAAAATATCCAGGAGTTAGGGACACCCGAAGTACCAATAGCGAAGACCAATATTCATGTAATGACTATAATTGGGCAAATTGAAGGCCATATGGTTTTACCGCCTCAGAACAAAACTACCAAATATGAGCATGTAATGCCACAGATTGTCGCGATTGAACAGTCAAATGAAATCGACGGTTTGCTGCTGGTACTCAATACTGTAGGCGGCGATGTTGAAGCAGGGCTGGCCATCGCTGAAATGGTTGCCAGTATGTCAAAACCCACTGTTTCCATAGTATTGGGGGGCGGGCATAGTATTGGCGTACCGATTGCCGTTTCGGCGACATATTCGTTTATTGTGGAGAGCGCTACCATGACAATTCACCCTATCAGGCTTACCGGTTTGGTCATAGGCGCGCCAAGCTCCTTTGATTATCTCGAAAAGATGCAAGAGCGTGTTAATAAATTTGTGGTAAGCCATTCCAATGTAACTGAAAAGAAATGGAGAGAATTTCTCTTCAAAACAGGTGAATTGTCCCGGGACATCGGAACTTCGGTAGCTGGCAAAGATGCTGTTAAATATGGTTTAATTAATGAAATAGGCGGCGTATCGCAAGCCTTGAAAAAACTAGAGGAACTCATTGAACTGCAAAAAGACCATAAAGAAGGTAAGGGGCTGAAACAGTAATGATTCTTTGGACAATTGTTCCGGAAGAAGTAGTGTACGGCGACCAAAATCAGCCGCAGCCAGCTTATGAAGAAATTGAATATGCAGGACAAAAGGTAATGGCGCAAAAAATATCGCATAATGAATTTCGTGTTGTTCGCTTATTGACCACCGATCCTCTCGACTACCTTCGCAATGAATTGCAGCCGGGAACAATTATCACTTATAAACCGGTTATTCAGGCGCTCTCATAAAAGAGGGCGTTTTTCTTTTGCCTTAAAAATACTAAAAATAAAGGAATTTTTCTCATAATGTAGAACCCTGTACTAGTAGAGGTGGTATGTTTTGCCTAAATGGTTAGACCATTTGACTCCGGAATTGCGACATGAATTATTGGGTATAACAATGTTTACCGGCGGACTGCTGGCGTTAATTAGCCTGCTGGGTTTGAATGTTGGTCCGTTAGGGGTATTTATTGCTAAAATACTTACATATACTTTTGGAATTGGCGCGGCAGTTGTACCTTTAGTGTTGTTAATCGTTGGACTAAAGTACATTGTAGCGAAAAGCCCAATTATTTATTCAGTCAAGTTTTGGGGCTTATTGCTTTTTTATCTTATGGTTTTAGCAATTTATCATCATGTTAAGATTCCGGTTGGTCAGGAAATAATGCCTGATAGCTTGGTGACAGGCGGCGGCTTTACCGGCGGTGTGCTGCTTTTTTCTTTGCGTAAATTGTTAGGAGTGCATGGTTCCATCATCGTACTTTCCGCCATGTTGCTTTGTTCAATACTAATGATTACGACCTGGTCACTGGCGGCAGCATTGCTGACAGCTAAAGTCAAGGCGGTAGACAGCCTGACTTCAGCCAAGGAAGCTATCGCCGCGTCTGCAGAAAATATTTTCTCAGAACAAGAGGAGCCACCAAGCCGGCCTGCTTTTTATGACCAGCAGTGTGATGACAAGCCGGAATTTATTGTCAAGACGCCCAAAAAAGAAAATAGTATGCCTAAAGAGGGGATCGCCACAGCAGAACACTCTGAACCGGAGTCTTTCGTGCCAGTCAGGCCTGAAGCGGCTGAGGCGACTGCAACATATGGGTTGCCGCCGGTATCTATCTTAAAAAAACCAAACCGTCCACGCTTAACCAAGCTGCCGAAAGAAGTTACCGACAACGCCCGTATACTGGAACAGACGTTAGACAGTTTCGGCGTCAGTGCCAGAGTGATAAATACTTGTCAGGGACCGACAGTTACGCGGTACGAACTTGAACCCGCTCCTGGTGTAAAAGTAAGCAAAATAGTGAATTTATCAGATGACCTGGCGCTGAAACTTGCATCGTCAGGGGTTCGTATTGAAGCTCCTATTCCCGGTAAAGCAGCTATTGGCATTGAAGTGCCCAATAAGGAATTATCCGGTGTTGCTTTAAGAGAGGTTTTGGAAACTGACGAATTTGTACGTTCTTCCTCCGGTTTGACAGTAGCGTTAGGCAAAGACATTGCAGGACAGCCAATTATTGCAGACCTGGCTAAGATGCCGCATTTGCTGGTTGCGGGGGCTACCGGTTCAGGCAAAAGCGTTTGCATTAATACGTTGATAACCAGCGTGCTCTTTAAAGCGCGTCCTGATGAAGTAAAATTAGTATTAATTGACCCTAAAATGGTGGAACTATCCAACTATAATGGTATACCGCATTTGCTGACACCTGTAGTGACAGACGCCAAGAAAGCGGCATCGGCCTTAAACTGGGCTGTACAGGAGATGGAGCGCCGTTATGAAGTTTTTGCTACCGCGGGAGTCCGTGATATTGCACGGTATAATGAGCTTCATGCCGATAACCACCTGCCCTTAGTGCTGATTATCATCGACGAGCTGGCTGATTTGATGATGGTAGCCCCTGTCGATGTTGAGGATGCCATTTGCCGCCTGGCACAAAAAGCCCGGGCTGCCGGTTTGCACCTGGTACTGGCCACACAGCGTCCTTCGGTTGACGTTATTACCGGTACAATTAAGGCCAATGTACCTTCCCGCATTTCTTTTGCTGTCTCGTCACAAGTCGACTCACGGACAATTTTAGACAGTGCCGGGGCCGAAAAACTGTTAGGCAAAGGGGATATGTTATTTTACCCGGTCGGGGCTTCAAAACCGCTCAGGGTGCAGGGAGCCTTCATTGCCGATAGCGAAGTGGAAGCCCTGGTAAACTATATTAAGGAACAGGCTGAGCCGGAATATAATGATGGTATAACGACTGTGGAGAGTGGGAATGCCGGTAAAGATGAGCAAACTCATTTTGAAGATGAACTTTTGGAAGATGCCGTGAATATGGTGCTGGAAACCGGACAAGCTTCTGTATCCATGCTGCAACGCAAATTTCGTATTGGCTATACGCGCGCGGCCAGGTTAATTGATACTATGGAAGAGATGAAAATTGTCGGACCCAATATAGGTAGTAAAGCACGGGATATTATTATGACTTCTGAACAAGTTAACGTAAGATATTTCAAGAAATAACTCTCTTTTATGCTTAGCGCATTTATGACAGGGTAGAATAATAGTGGTGATTTATATTGCATAGTATTATTAGTGTAGAAGAAGCTGTCGCTATAGACAGTCCGGTTTTTATTGATGTGCGTTCACCGGCAGAATATGAAACCGGGCATATCCCTGGAGCCGTAAACATTCCCTTATTCAGTGATGATGAACGTGTTCAGGTGGGAACGACCTACAGACAGGTAGGTGTCGAAGAAGCCAAGCTGCAGGGACTGGTTTTGGCCTCAGCCAAGCTGCCGGATATCGTCGGACGGGTTCAACAACTTCGTGAATCAGGACGAAAAGTGGTAGTATACTGTTGGCGGGGGGGCATGCGCTCCAAAGCGGTAGTAACTGTGCTGGAATTAATGGGAATCTTGTCTTCTCAGCTTTCCGGGGGCTACAAAGCCTATCGTCAATTTGTCTTGAACAGGTTGAGAACTTTCGAGGTTAAACCCATAATCATTGTGCTCTGCGGCTCAACCGGCACAGGGAAAACTTTAATTCTAAACCAACTGGCTAATGCAAACATTCCGGTAATCAATTTGGAACAATTAGCAAATCACCGGGGGTCGGTTTTTGGACAAATTGGTTTAGGCAGACCGGCAACAGCTCAAATTTTTGATACGAATTTACTGCTGGCGCTTGACCAATTAAATACACAGCCATATATAGTCGTTGAATGTGAAAGCAAGCGTATTGGCAATGTATACTTGCCCGACTGTCTGTTTGACGCTATGAGGCGGGGCAAAAAGATTTTGGTGTCAGCAGATATTGAGGTACGGGTAGACCGGTTAATCAAGGAGTACATACATTTATATAAAGATAAAGACAATGATGAAGCAATAGTTGCTGGCCTTGAATCATTGCGCAGACGTCTCGGCAACAAGAAAACAGAATACTTATTGGCTGATTTTAGAGCAGGTAAGGTTCGGGACGTCGTGAAGGTACTGCTTGTGGACTATTACGATCTTATGTATGGCTATGGGCAATCAGATACAGCTATATATGATGTAGAAGTAAATGCAGATGATATAGAGCAGGCAACGGAAGTAATAATCCAATACTTACAACAGTTTGGGAGGTAGTTGTTTTGCAAACAGTAGGGGAACTTTTACGCGCTGAACGTTTAAAGAAAGATCTGTCGATCAAAGATGTTGAAAGTGCTATCAGCATTAGGGCGCTGTATCTTAACGCTATTGAAGAAGGTAACTATGGTGTTATTCCCGGAGAGGTATATGTAAAAGGGTTTATCCGCAATTATGCAACTTTTTTGGGGCTTGATCCTCAGCAGGTTATGGAGATATATCGTCAAAATAAAGGGCAGGTTACCGAGAGTGTTCCGGAAAGCAGCCAGCAAGAGGAAGATCCTGTAAGCCGGCCGCCTCAAAGCGGTAATGCGTGGTTCAAATGGCTGGGGATAGCTGTTGTTGCAGCAGGGATTGTTGCCGGAGTGACCTGGTGGTCATCAGGCAGTCAAAAACCTGTTCCAACTCCGCCACCGCAATCCGCGGCCCCTAAACAGCCGGAACAGGCAATGCAGCAACCGGCAGCGCAGCAGCCGGCTTCAAATCCAACGCCGTCAACCCAGTCTGCTCTGCCGGTCCAGCCGGCTGCCAAAGTCATTGTAAATGTTAAATACAATTCCCAGTGTTGGACACAAGTCATGGCAGACGGCAAGGAAATCTACGAAGGTATTCCAAAGCGCGGTGAATCGTTGACCTGGGAAGCCGTCAATACTCTGACAGCCAAGTTTGGCAACGCCGGTGCCGTTGAGGTAGTATATAACGGGAATGCAGTGGGGAAAATTGGTGGGAATGGTGAAGTCATTGTTAAAACATTTACATTGACGGGAATTACACAATAGGAATGAGGTAAATTTACCGATATGACGAATTTCTTGCCCATGACCAGAGAAGATATGGCTGAAAGAGGCTGGGAACAACTGGATTTCCTGTTTATAAGCGGGGATGCGTATGTTGACCATCCCAGTTTTGGACCGGCCATTATCTCCAGACTTTTAGAAAAGTATGGTTACAAGGTGGGAATCATTGCTCAGCCTGACTGGCGTACCACGAATGACTTTAAACGTTTAGGCAAACCCCGGCTGGGTATATTGGTCAGCGCAGGCAATCTTGACTCTATGCTTAATAAATATACGGCAGCCAAGAAATATCGCAGTACTGATAACTATTCGCCCGGAGGCCAGGCTGGACTTAGGCCGGAACGGGCGACAATTGTTTATTGCAACCGGCTAAGAGAGATATGGAAAAAGACACCGTTGATTATTGGCGGGATCGAAGCCAGTTTGCGGCGGTTTGCCCATTATGATTATTGGTCAGATAGTATACGGCGGTCGGTTTTAATTGATAGTAGAGCCGATCTGCTGATCTATGGTATGGGTGAAAAGCAGATAAAAGACTTAGCCGCACAATTAGCTGCCGGTATTGGTATTGAAAATATCCGGGATATACCGGGAACCTGTTATCGCACCGAGACGCTAGAGCATCTCTGGGATTATGCTGAGATACCTGGTTATCAGGAGGTCGTCAATAGTAAGGCTGATTTTGCCCAAGCCTTCAAAATTCAGTATTTGGAGCAGGACCCGATCAGGGGAAAAAACATTGTTCAGGGATATGGTGAACAATATGTGGTGCAAAATCCACCGGCTATGCCGCTGTCGACGCAAGAGATGGACGAAATATATGATTTGCCATATCAGCGCACCTATCATCCTTCCTATACCGCAGCAGGCGGGATTCCGGCTATTCAGGAGGTAAAGTTCAGCATAGTCAGTCATCGCGGCTGTTATGGAAGCTGCTCGTTTTGTGCGTTATACGCGCATCAGGGCAGGATAATCCAAAGCCGCAGCAAGGAATCCATACTGCGGGAAGCCGGTGAAATTGTCAGAATGCCGGACTTTAAGGGGTATATCCATGATGTGGGCGGACCTACCGCGAATTTTCGCCAGCCTGCCTGTGAGCAGCAAGCAGACCGGGGGGCCTGTCGCGGTAAGCAATGCTTGTTTCCCAATGCTTGCAAAAGTTTGAACACCGATCATACCGAGTATTTAGAATTGCTTAGGGCAATCAGAAAAATTCCCGGCATAAAAAAAGTCTTTGTGCGCTCCGGGCTGCGGTATGATTATTTGCTGGCAGCCAATGATATGCAGTTTTTGCGGGAATTGTGCGAGCATCATGTCAGCGGTCAGTTAAAAGTAGCACCAGAGCATATTTCGGCCAAAGTAACACAACTAATGGGCAAAGCAGGTAAAGATACGTATTTAAAATTTAAAAAGGCATATGAAAAAGTCAATAAGGAATTAGGTAAGGAACAATACCTTGTACCTTATTTTATGTCCAGCCATCCGGGCGCCGGCCTTAAAGAAGCGGTTGAATTGGCCGAATTTCTGCGTGATACCGGTTATAATCCGGAGCAGGTGCAGGACTTCATTCCTACTCCGGGAAGCATATCAACCTGTATGTATTATACCGGGATCAATCCGCTGACAGGGGAAAAGGTCTATGTTGCCAAAAAGCCGGAGGATAAAAGGCTGCAGCGAGCGTTATTGCAGTACCGGAATCCGAAAAACTACGAGTTGGTGTATGAAGCACTCACTAAGGCCAATCGCCGGGACTTAATCGGCTATGAGCCAAAATGCCTGATACGGCCGCCGCGAAATAAACCGCAGGCTGCCGTCTCACAAGCCGGTAAATCTAACAAAACCCGTCGGGTTGCTCCTGCCAGGGACAAGCGGGGTAAAGAAAAGAGACTAGATAGAAAAATCTAGTCTCTTTTGGCTAGCAGGCCGAATGCACGGCGGCAGTCATCTGATAACAGGTACATGGCAATTAGTCCATGGGGGACAATAGTTATAATCCCCATCGTCATACTGTAACCGAACATGACGATAAATCCGATGATTACAAACACAATCGATAAGACTAATTCCACCATCCTGGCCCAGCGTTTGAGTTTTAACAAGCCAAAGGCGGGAATGGCGTATAAGAGTAGTGCGGCAAACGAATTCAGGGCAGCTGTCGTATCATTATGTACAAGCCCGTCGTAGATGCCAAATGCGTAACCCACTGCTATTAACAGTAAAAAAATTATGACAATAAGCAGACGTGCGGTCAAATCCGGATGAAGCATAGACCACAAGGAGGGTTTATCTATCATGGTAACAACTCCTTTCCGATAATTTACCTGATACCACACTAATACGCCCTGCTTTAATAACCGGGAGTTTAGCGGGTTTCCCCGGAAGCTTGGTCTCCTCTATTCTACCACAATATGTTATTTTTTAGAATAATGGAGTTAATTTGGTTACAATATAATGATTTATGTTTCAGGAAATTAAAGGAATTTAGACTTGCATAAAGAAGAAATAAAAGGTATAGTATATATGTTTGCCTTTCCTGTAATTCTAACTATAGCTAGTAGTCTGCGACAAGAACACTGCGGATTTGGGCTTAGCGGACTACAATAGAGCGGAGGTAGTTTATGCGACGTTATCTACCACTGTTATTAATATCTTTCTTTTTGCTTATTTTATTGGTTACAGGCACTACCTATCTTGCAGGCTATGCAGGCAGCAAGGGGAACAAAAGCGGTTTGGAGACTGTTACTGTTTATACAACATTACCGCTGGAACAGGTAGCCATAATAGCCCAGGAATACGAGAAAACCGCTAATGTTAGAGTGAATATTACTCCCCTTACCGACAGGGAACTGATTAACCGGTTAATAGCAGAGTCACTGCAGCCGCAGGCCGACCTCATCCTGACTCATCGCAAGACGCTGAAACAAGCCCGGAGCAGTGCGCTCCTGGTACCATACCAATCAGAATATACTGATATCATACCAAGCAAGTTTCAAGATACTGACGGTTATTGGGTAGGTCTATGGTATGACCCCATTGTTTTTGCGGTCAATCAGGATTACTATCAAGCCACAACGCAACAGACGGCCAATTGGTCAGACTTGCTGCTGGACGATAAAGTAAGAGTAGGCATGACGGATTTTCTTGCAGCCGATGCTGCTGCCAATCTTTTATACACCTTGGTTGCCGCCAATGGTGAGGAACAAACATTAAACCTGTTCAAAAAACTTCATCCGCATATTGTACAATATGCTAAATTTCTGGCCACACCGGCGCGAATGGCCAGCATGGGTGAGGTGGATATCGGTATTGCTGTGCATAGTGAGACTATGCGTTATGCCAAGGACGGCTTTCCTGTACAAATCGTTTACCCTGAAGGCGGTTCATCGTATTTGCTGACAGGCGCGGGCCTGGTCAGAGGAGCCAAGCAGGCCGAGCAGGCAAAACATTTTATTGACTGGCTTACTCAGGATGCACCGCAAATGGTTATGACACAACATAAATTTTATTTTCTCCCCACTAATCCGGAAACAAAACTGTACCGGGAATATGCGAAAAAACCCATGAAACTGCTTGACCATCATGATATGTACTCCCCTGAGCAGCAGCGGCGATTACTGGATAAATGGGTTCAAGCCCGCTTGGGAATAAAGTAGGAGGCCTACGCACCAATGCTTAAAGCAGGATTTGTTAGTTTAGGATGTGCCAAAAACCTGGTAGATACGGAAGTAATGCTGGGGATTTTGGCTGATAACAATATAACTATTACCGATGACCCACATGCCGCCGATATCCTGATAGTCAACACCTGTGGATTTATAGACTCTGCCAAAGAAGAGTCTATTTCCACCATTATTCAGATGGCTGATTTTAAACGGGAAGGTAAATGCCGGGGACTTATTGTTGCCGGCTGTCTGGGGCAGCGTTATCAGCAGGAATTATTAGATGAATTGCCGGAAGTATCGGCCATTGTCGGTACCGGCGCCTGGCACCGGATTATGGAGGCAGTACAGGCTGTTCTGGCCGGTGAGCGTCTTTTGCTTATTGGTGAGACAGATACCATTTATGATGAAAATATGAGACGTATTACCACTACCCCTTCTTATAGTGCTTATGTAAAAATTGCCGAAGGCTGTAGTAATTGCTGTTCCTATTGTGTGATTCCGCTGGTACGGGGAAAATATCGCAGCCGTACAGTAGAATCCATTGTCAGTGAGGTAAAAAATCTCACCGCGCAAGGTGTAAAAGAAATAAATTTGATTGCCCAGGACACTACCAGTTATGGGCGTGACCGTTATCATACGCCGCAGTTAACAGCCTTGCTTAAAGAATTGGTAAAAATCGACGGACTGCTTTGGATTCGGCTGCTTTATTGCTATCCCAAATATTTTAATGATGAACTTATTGAAACAATTGCCAACGAACCTAAGATTTGCAAATATATTGACATGCCGCTGCAACATGCTGACGATGAAATATTAGCGGCCATGAACCGCCGCGATACACGGGCGGATATTGAAACATTACTAACTAAAATTCGAACTTCCATCCCTGGCGTAGTTGTTCGTACTTCATTCATTGTCGGGTTCCCGGGTGAATCAGACGCGCACTTTGAAACCTTAAAGCAATTTATGCTGGCGCAAAAGTTTGAACGGGTAGGTGTTTTTTCCTACTCCCAGGAAGAAGGCACACCAGCCGGGGCTTTGGCGCAGCAGGTGCCTGACGCGGTTAAAGAAGAACGCTATCACGAACTGATGGCCTTGCAATGCCAGATTTCTGGAGAACTGAATCGCCAGATGGAAGGAAAAGAGCTTACGGTACTGATTGAAGGCCATAATAGCGAACAGCCTGATGTGGCTTTCGGCAGGTCATACCGGGAAGCGCCTGAGGTGGATGGACGGATTTTTGTGGAGAACGCTGGCGGGCTGGTCCCCGGGACGGTAGTACAGGCAGAGGTTGTACAAGGATTTACGTACGATCTGTTAGCTGAGAAAAAGCCGGACTAGTACCTTGTGTCACTTAAAATTTGCGATTAGATAGCAAGGATTTTTTCGTCCTGCTAGGCGGAGGAGCCGCGCATATCGGACATATGTAAGGCGACGACAACAACGCAGGACGGAAAAAGACTGCTATATAATCCAAATAATTAGGTGACACAAGGTACTGCATCTTAAACCTCATATCCGATTTCGCCAAGGCACCAGCCATAATACTATAATGCAAGCTCAAAATAGTAGAGGCGTCATGCTCTGCTATTTTTTATCCTGAAAGCTATATATTCCGTGTTCATGAAGTTTGCGGGCGCAGGCGGGCGGTGTATTGACAACGCTCCACCACTGGCGTTTGACTTCCGCTTATGCCAACACACCACCCGCCTGCAAAAGTTTTTAACACATTGTATATAGAGTAATCCGGTTATAAACAAGCCATAGCAATAATGCGGTTATTAACGATAATTTTTGCGGTAAAATATCAATTAAGTAAAGGATTTGCTAATTTATAACGCGAATGCATTAGAGTTAGGGGGGAAAGTAATGATTGTAGAGTTAGTCAGTACAGGAACTGAACTGCTTTTGGGACAGATAATAAATACCAATGCGCCATTTTTAGCTACCCGCTTAAACGAGCTGGGGTTTAGCGTGATATATCAAACAACAGTCGGTGATAACCGGGACAGAATGAAGCTGGTTTTAAAAACCGCATTAGAACGGGCCGACCTTGTTATAACAACCGGTGGACTGGGACCAACGCAAGGTGATATCACCAAAGAAGTAACCGCATCGCTGCTAGGTAAAACGCTGTATCTGGATGAGGCAAGTGCCAAGCAAATTGAGCAGTATTTTGCCACACGCCGTACCTGTATGCCAAGTAATAATTTGCGTCAGGCCATGATGCCCGAAGGAGCACGGATTGTTGAAAATACTTGCGGCACAGCGCCAGGTGTTATTATTGAAGACGAGGCGACAGGTAAAATTATTATCAATCTGCCGGGACCGCCGCATGAATGTTCAGCCATGTTTGAAACCTCGATTGTTTCGTATCTTAGCGAACGCTTTGGTTTTCAGGGGGCGATAGTATCAAGAGTCCTCCGTACCTATGGGCTGGGAGAGTCGGCGTTAGAAGAGCGAATTAAGCACTATATTTTATCTCAGTCCAATCCGACGATTGCCTTGCTAGCCCGCAGTGGTGAAATTCACGTGCGCATTACTGCTCAGGCGGCAAGCGAACCAAAAGCTTTGCAAATGATTCACGATCTCGAAAGCCAAATCCGCCCGTTGTTAGGTGAACATGTTTTTGGAATTGATGAAGACACTATCGAGATGAGTGTGGGCAAATTATTACTGGAAAAAAAATTGTCGGCAGCGCTTGCAGAATCTTGTACCGGCGGCCTTGTTACCAGCCGTATTACCGATGTTCCCGGCAGTTCGCGGTACCTGACAGGTTCCATAGTGTGCTACAGCAATACTGTCAAAGTGGAACAAGTTGGCGTTGCCGAAGAAATACTTGCCGAAAAAGGGGCCGTAAGCCGTGAGACAGCTCAAAGCATGGCTCAGGGTATTAGAGAAAAATTTTGTGCCGGTGTAGGTATCGGCATTACCGGTATTGCCGGTCCTGACGGCGCCACTGCCGATAAGCCGGTAGGACTTGTTTACATTGCCATTGACGGTCCGGCAGGAACCAACTGTTACGAGCATTATTTTACAGGAGCACGTACTGATATAAAAAACCGGACGGCTCTAGCCGCCCTTAGTCATTTGCGGCATTATCTGCTTACTATTTAGGAGGTTGTTATATTGAAAGACACAGTAACTTTATTTGGTGAGATAGCTTTAAGTAAAAAAACAGCGGCAGCTATTACGGCGATGGGGTTTGAAGAACCTTCCCCCATTCAGAGCCAGACTATCCCGCTGGTATTAACAGGCAAGGATGTTTTAGGTCAGGCACAGACCGGGACAGGTAAGACTGCCGCCTTTGGTATACCGATCATGGAGCGGATAACCGAGGCCAGACAAATACAAGCCCTGGTGCTTACCCCAACGCGCGAACTGGCCATCCAGGTTTCTGAAGAATTGGCTAAAATCGGGAAATTCAAGCGGATTAAAACCTTGCCCATCTATGGAGGACAGGCCATAGAAAGACAGATTAGAACGCTCAAATTAGGTGTACAGGTCGTCATCGGCACTCCTGGCCGACTGCTTGACCATATTCGCAGAAACACGATCAAGCTGGACCATGTAAAAATGCTGGTACTTGATGAAGCTGATGAAATGCTGGATATGGGCTTTATCGACGATATTGAAAGTATCCTTGCGCATGTTCCCACTGAGCGCCAAACCCTGCTATTCTCAGCTACTATGCCGGCTGAAATAATGAGATTAGCCAATAGGTATATGAAAGACAGAGTAACGGTAACTATTAGTAAAGAGCAACTGACAGTGCCGCTGATTGACCAAATCTATTACGAAACCCGTGATAAGCTTGACGGTTTGTGCCGGGTACTCGATTCCGAGACGGTTGACCGGGTTATCATTTTTTGCCGGACAAAGAAAGGTGTCGACGATCTGGTGGCGTCTTTATCGGCGCGCGGCTATATTTCAGACGGATTGCATGGAGATTTAAGCCAGACGCAGCGTGACCGGGTTATGAAAAAATTCCGTGACGGCAAGCTGGATATTCTTATTGCCACCGATGTTGCTGCGCGGGGGTTGGATATTGACCATATCAGCCATGTTATTAACTATGATATTCCTCAAGACCCTGAATCCTATGTTCACCGCATTGGCCGTACAGGACGCGCCGGGAAAAAGGGTGTGGCAATTACTTTTATCCAACCCCGTGAGTACAGACAGCTTAAGATTATTGAGAAAGAGGTCAAGACACGCATCCTGCGGCGCCAATTGCCATCACCTGCCGATATTCTTGAACGTCAGACAGAAGTGATTAAAAACCAGCTCACTCAGACCATTAACCGCGGCGGGTTTGATGCCTATAGCAGTATTATTGCTGATTTGGCTGCCGATTACGACCCGATCGAGCTTGCGGCAGCTGCATTAAAACTGTTTCAAGAAGGCTACAAAGAGCAGGTAAGTCTTGAGAAAACCCAATTTGCCAACACCGGGGCCGAGCCTGGCATGGTAAGGTTATTTATTAATGCCGGACGAGCGCAAAGAATTCAGCCACAGGACATTGTTCGCACAATTGCCGAAGAAGCTGACATTGAAGGCAGTATTATCGGTGTAATAAATATTTATGATAAATTTACCTTTGTTGAAGTACCGGAAACCGTTGCTGAACGGGTACTGTCGGTTATGAATAAAAATACCATTAAAGGCTACCGGATTAATATAGAGCCGGCAAAGGGACGCTAAAATACAAATACCATATAGGCAAGCATCACCCGACAAGAGGATTGACAAAACGAACAAACGTTTGTATACTGTTAGTATATATACAGCGCGTTAAAGTTTGCAGGCGGGAGGTGTGTTGGCAGTGAAAGTCAGGCACCAGCGGTGCGGCATTGTCAACATGCCTCCCGCCTGTGCCTGTAAACTTCTTTAATGCTGAATATATAGTTAGCGGGGGAGGTTTATATTTATCGTGGATAAAGCGAAAGATTTTGAGAAAAACCGGGAAATGGACAAATTCAAAGCACTTGAAAATGCTATGCGGCAGATAGAGAAGGATTTTGGCAAAGGCGCTATTATGAAGCTTGGCGAAGCGGCTGCCAAAATGAATATTGAAGTTATCCCAACAGGCTCATTACCTCTTGATATTGCGCTCGGCGTCGGTGGCGTACCGCGAGGACGCGTTATTGAAATATTCGGGCCAGAGTCGTCAGGTAAAACCACAGTTGCGCTGCATATTATAGCCCAGGCACAGAAACTGGACGGTATAGCGGCATTTATTGACGCCGAGCATGCTCTTGATCCGGTTTACGCCAAAAAACTGGGTGTTGATATTGACAATCTTTTAATTTCCCAGCCTGATAATGGTGAACAAGCTCTTGAGATTGCTGAGGCACTGGTGCGCAGTGCGGCTATTGATGTTATTGTCATTGACTCGGTAGCTGCTTTGGTGCCCAAAAACGAAATTGAGGGAGATATGGGAGACTCGCATGTCGGTCTTCATGCCCGTTTAATGTCTCAAGCCTTACGTAAACTTACCGGTATTATCAGTAAGTCGCGTACTACGGCTATCTTTATCAACCAAATTCGTGAAAAAGTCGGTGTTATGTTTGGCAATCCGGAAACAACCACCGGCGGACGTGCTTTAAAATTCTATTCGTCAGTTCGTTTGGATGTTCGTAAGGCCGATACTTTGAAACAAGGGAATGATGTTGTCGGTACCCGCACAAAGGTCAAGGTTGTTAAGAATAAAGTAGCTCCTCCGTTCAAACAGGCTGAATTTGACATAATGTATGGTGAAGGTATTTCGCGTGAAGGCAGTCTGGTGGATATGGGAGTTAGCCTTGATATTATCAATAAAAGCGGCGCATGGTTTTCTTACAATGGACAACGGCTGGGGCAAGGGCGGGAAAACGTCAAGGAATTTTTCAAAGAAAACCGGGAAATTGCCGATGAAATTGATAAGAAGATCCGCGAAACCTTACTTACCGGCGATGCCAAGCTTGATAAAACCTTAAGTCAAAGTGATGAGGTTTTTAGCGAGGATAGTGACGAGGCTTTTGAAGTCTGATGAATAAGAAGATAGCTGACACTGCTGTTGCGCTGTTAAAGAATAGAACTTATAGTCAGTACGAGCTTGAGCAAAAGCTTGCACAGCAAGGTTATGACCAGGATGCAGTACATGCAGCTATTCAATATGTTACTGAGCGCGGCTATCTGAATGATGCCGCGCTTTGTGATAGGCTCCTGGAAAAATATGCTGAGATGAATAAATACAGTGTAAAAGAGTCTTATATGAGATTAAGGCGGCGAGGTTTGCCGGCAGCTTTGATTAATGAAAGACTAATGAGTCGGGATGAGGAATTCGAATATCAGGCAGCCCTGAATTTAGCCCGCAAATACCTGGCCCGTCATGAGGATGCAATGCCGAAGCTAGTGCGCCGTTTAGCGGCAAAAGGATTTAGCCCAGGAACTGTCAGTAAAGTTTTAAAGCACCTTAGGGATATGTCACCTTGACACCTATTTGAAAAACATTTACAATAAAATTATCCAATCGTGTAACAAGTTAAATCTAGTTAGGTAAACTTTTAGGAGAGCCTGTATGTTGATAAAGCATCAGAGCAGCTACTTTTGAAAGCGAGCTAAATATCGGCTTTACCCTTAATTGCTATTTTGCAAAATGAAGGAGGTGGAACATATACTAGAAATTATTCTTACCGCAATTTTAGTCGGACTGCTAGGTGCTGGTGCAGGCTATTTAGTACGTAAAAATATTGCCGAAGCCAAAATCGCTTCTGCGGAAAATGCAGCCAGAAAAATCTTAGAAGATGCTGAGAAGGATGGCGAATCTAAGAAAAAGGAAGCACTAGTAGAAGCCAAAGAAGAGATTCACAAACTTAGAAGTGAACTTGAGCGGGAAATTAAAGAACGTCGTACAGAACTTCAGCGTCTGGAACGGCGCTTGGTGCAAAAAGAAGAAAACCTTGACAGAAAAATCGATTCTCTTGAAAAGAAAGAAGAGATTCTCAGTCGTAAAGAAACTGAGTTGGATAAAAGTCAAGAAAAGATTAACGAGCTTTATGCCAAGCAACTTACTGAACTCGAAAGACTGTCCGGTTTAACCTCCGAGGAAGCCCGCAGCTTACTGCTTGCCAATGTCGAAGATGAAATTAAGCACGAAACAGCTATGCTCATCAAAGAATTGGAGCAACAGGCCAAGGAAGAAGCGGAAAAGAAAGCCAAAGAGATTATATCACTGGCCATTCAGCGCTGTGCTGCTGATCATGTTGCAGAAACTACTGTTTCGGTAGTTTCCTTGCCTAATGATGAAATGAAAGGGAGGATTATCGGTCGTGAAGGCCGCAATATCCGAACCCTTGAAACCCTTACCGGTATTGATTTGATCATTGATGATACACCTGAAGCGGTTATTTTGTCAGGATTTGATCCTGTTCGGCGGGAAGTTGCCAGAATAGCACTGGAAAAGCTTATCGTTGATGGGCGTATTCACCCGGCTCGCATAGAGGAAATGGTTGAAAAGGCGCAAAAAGAAGTTGAACAGAAAATCAAGGAAGCAGGCGAGCAAGCTACCTTTGAAACAGGTGTTCATGGTTTGCATCCGGAGCTGATAAAACTTCTTGGACGATTAAAATTCCGTACCAGTTACGGCCAAAATGTACTTAAGCATTCCATTGAAGTAGCGCATTTGGCCGGAGTTATGGCAAGCGAGCTTGGCGTGGATGTAATGTTAGCCAAGCGGGCAGGGTTGCTCCATGACATTGGTAAAGCTGTTGACCATGAAGTTGAGGGTCCGCATGTTACCATTGGTGCCGATTTAGCTAAGAAATATCGTGAGACAGCTGAGGTTATTAATGCTATTGCTGCGCATCATGGTGACGAAGAACCTAAAACCATTCAGGCAGTGCTGGTAGCGGCAGCTGATGCTGTATCTGCTGCGCGGCCGGGAGCTCGTAGAGAAACATTAGAAAGCTATCTTAAGCGATTAACACGATTGGAAGAAATCGCTGAATCATTTGATGGCGTAGAAAAGTCATTCGCTATTCAAGCAGGCCGCGAAATTCGTATTATGGTTAAACCAGATAAGATTGACGATTTAACTGCTGTTCGTTTGGTAAGGGATATTGTGAAGAAAATTGAGAGTGAACTAGAATATCCGGGTCAAATTAAAGTAACAGTTATTCGTGAAACGCGTGCTGTTGATTATGCGAAGTAAAAAAATGAATTGAGCTATTTAAACGGCTTTTACCTTTAGGTAAAGCCGTTTTTTAGATTTTTTACCAGGAATTTAAAAGCAGGATTTAGCAGCTTCTCAGAGAATACTTGCTCTATATATACTTTTTGGATGGTGAAAATACATGCCTGAATTTAATCAAAATGATCAACAGGTTTCTGATGGGGCAAACCTGCTTATATCTATGTTGGTGCGTTATCCTGAACTTGGGACCATCAACTTTGATCCTGAGGAAAATTCGATAAAACTTACATTTATGATTTCTGGTATTCCCACGGCCGTGGACTTTGAAAATCTTAAACGGCTTATTATTAATAGTGTTGCGGCATATCATTTATTGGAGGATATTAAAACCAGCAGCATGGATGTTGAACTAAGTTCCTATGAGCAAGTGGCAATGTTAAGTATTACGCGGGATGTACACACTATGTCCCGGGGAGAGATCAACTTAACGATCAAACTTCTTAGAGATCGGTTTGCCGAGCGCTTGGTCGCTGACCATAATGATACCATGTTAGAAGAAGACCTCCGGCTGCAAGAAGAAGTAATAGAAGATATGCTGGAAAATATGCGCAAACAATATAATGATAATCACGGTCTTATTGGTATTCGGGAAGATGGGCGTGTGTTTGTGTTTAACAAATAGCATGTCCGGTTGCCCTGCAACAATGGATGCTTGACTTTGTTGTTACTGCAATGTGCCTGTAATGGTTATTGGTTGCTATAAAAAATGAATTTATTGAATTTGTTGTAATAATTAGATTTTTTTATTTGTGAAAAAAGGTATTTTTTGCCGTATAACGAATATATCTAATTTATAGAACTAATAATTTTTTTTTATTAAAGGAGGGCACATAAAAGCATGGATGTATTGAAAGTATCAGCAAAATCTAATCCTAATTCTGTAGCAGGGGCCTTGGCTGGTGTATTGAGAGAACGTGGTGGCGCCGAGATTCAAGCAATCGGTGCCGGAGCACTTAACCAGGCTGTAAAAGCAGTAGCGATTGCAAGAGGGTTTGTAGCGCCGCATGGAGTTGATCTAATCTGTATTCCCGCCTTTACCGATATTCTTATTGATGGTGAAGAAAGAACAGCCATCAAACTGATTGTTGAGCCTCGCTAATCATTTACTGAAAGCTTGAAACCTGTTCATCTTGAACAGGTTTTAGTGTTTTTAATAAGTATTTTATGGCATAATATAACCATATAAAATATCATGGAATAGTATAGATGGTATATCAGTATAAGGAGTGAAAAAGATGGAACTTGAAGTCATTGCCGGCTCATTACCGGAAATTTTGTGTGATTCCATTATTATTCATGTATCTGAAGGCGCTATGATTCCCGGTGGAACAACCGGCGCTGTAGACAAAGCGTTAAGTGGACATATAAGTGAAATCATTCGTGATATGCCGGAATGTGGTAAGTATGGTGAAACCACAGTTATACATACATTTGGTGCAATTGGTGCGAAACATGTTATTTTGCTTGGTCTGGGCAAGCAAAGTGAACTTACGTTAGACAAAGCCCGCGCGCTTATTGCTGTTGGAATGCGGGCTGCCAGAAAGCTCCGTGCGAAAACGGTGGTAACAACTGTACCAGATACGGGAGTGGCAGAAGACTGCCAAACGGCTCAAGCTGTTGTTGAGGGGGCCATCATGGGGCTGTATCGGTTTAAACATTACAAAACCGGCAAAGAGGATTCTCCTGCCATCGAGAAACTTGTTATTGCGATACAGGACGGCACAAAAATTGATGAATATAATGAGGCAATGCGGCTTGGCAAAATAATTGCCGAAAGTGTAAATTATGCCCGCGACTTGGTAAATCACCCGGCTCAATATATGACCCCGGCCAAAATGGCGTGGCATGCTGCTGAGATTGCCCAAAAATACGGTTTGGAACTAAGCGTACTTGATAAAGAGGATATGGAAAAACAGGGGATGGGTGCACTGTTGGCAGTAGCGCAAGGCAGCGTTGCCGCTCCTAAATTAATTGCCTTAAAGTATGCGGGAGCTCCGGCAAAGCCAGAAGTTATAGCCTATGTCGGCAAAGGGATTACCTTTGACAGTGGCGGCATATCACTAAAACCCAGTCAAAATATGGATGAAATGAAGGGGGATATGGCTGGGGGCGGCGCTGTGTTAGGCGCTATGCTGGCTATTGCCCAAATTAAACCTAATATAAATATTTTAGCTGTTGTGCCGTGTACTGAAAATATGCCATCAGGAACGGCCTACAGGCCAGGTGATATTATTACATCGATGAGCGGGAAAACCATTGAGGTATTAAACACCGACGCCGAAGGACGGTTGATTCTGGCTGATGCGATCACCTATGCCCAAAAATTGGGGGCCACTAAGCTGATTGACATCGCAACATTAACAGGGGCGTGTGTTGTTGGGCTCGGGAGTTTTTATTCAGGTGTTATTACCAACAATCGCGAGTGGCTGGCAGCAGTCACCACTGCCGCCTGGCAAACAGGGGAAAAAATGTGGGAGCTGCCTAATGATGAAGCATATCTTGAGCAAATCAAGAGTTCAATAGCTGATTTGAAAAATAGTGGCGGCCGGCCGGGCGGGGCAATTACAGCCGGCTTATTCATCGGACAGTTTGCCGGCGAAACCCCGTGGGTACATGTGGATATAGCCGGAACATCGGATACAGATAAGAATAAGGGCTATAATCTCAAGGGGGGTACCGGGGCAGGGGTTCGGACACTCATTCAATTGGCTGCCAACCTGGGCCGGTTATGATTGCTGATTTGCATATTCACTCCACGGCTTCTGATGGCCGGTTATCGCCCCAGGAGATTGTTAAACAGGCCAGGCAGGTTGGCTTGAGTCATATTGCTATTACGGACCATGATACTGTTGCCGCCCATAAAGAGCTGCGGCGAGCTGCTGCTTTCGATACAGCTGTTACCAAGCCGGTCATTATTCCCGGGATAGAGTTCAGCACCGATTTACCGAAATATGAGGTCCATATTCTGGGGTATTATATTGATATTGACAATGGTAAACTTAACGATCAATTGGAGATTATTCTCCAGGACCGTTTGCAGCGGGCCAAGGTTATGGTAGATAAATTAAACAAATTGGGTTATTCGATTGATTACCGCCGGGTATTGACCATTGCCGGGCAAGCCGAAGCCGTAGGGCGGCCGCATATAGCCAAAGCGCTTGTCGAGAAAAAATACTTCAAAACAGTTGCGGCAGCCTTTGAACAGACGCTGGCCCAAAATGGCCCGGCATATGTTCCCCATTATAAAATGACTCCGGAACAAGTAATCCGTTTAATCGAACAGGCTGGGGGTATTGCCGTATTGGCGCATCCCGGCCTGGTCGGTAACGATGATTTGGTTATTGATTTAATCCAAGCCGGTATTCATGGCTTGGAAGTATATCATCCGGAGCACAACCAGGCAATGACAAACAAGTACCTGGGGATTGCCAACAAATACAAATTGAAAATAACAGGCGGTTCCGATTTTCATGCTATTCCCGGCAGGTATCCTGAGGAACTGGGCAGCTTCACGATTCCGACTGCTATTGTTGAATCTTTGTCAATGTGATACTTTTACTTGACAACACCTGCAAAGGTGTTTATTTTTATATTATTAGAAAGAATCCCTTTCTAATAATAACTGGTTATATCTTATTATTTGGGCAGGAGGCTGGCCTATGGACACCATCGCTCTGGTAGGTCCAAGTGGAACGGGCAAAAGCCATCGGGCGCTAATTGTTGCGCACGAATATGACGTTGATACAATTATTGACGACGGGCTGTTAATTAAGGACAGTAAAATTATTGCCGGCTATTCAGCAAAAAAAGAGCCAAGCAAAATTCGTGCTGTCAAACGTGCCATATTTATGGAACCTGACCATGCTGTTGAAGTTAGAGATGCAATTGTTAGAGTAAAACCTGGCCGTATTTTAGTACTGGGAACATCCAAAAACATGGTAGAAAAGATAGTGGATGTGCTGAATCTACCGCCAATCAGCCAGGTAATCCGGATTGAGGATATTGCCACTAGGGGTGAAATTGCCAAAGCGAAGGAGAGTAGGTTAAAAGAGGGGAAGCATATTATTCCTGTACCTACGATTGAACTTAAACCGCATTTTTCCGGTTATTTGATTGATCCGCTGGATGTCTTTTTTAAAAAATCCCGCTCAAAGCAGCGGCGGAAGCTGGGGGAAAAATCAATTGTCCGGCCGACCTTTAGTTATTATGGAAAGCTGCTTATCTCCGATGCAGTAATAGCGGCAATTGTGGACTATGTTGCGACAAGCGAGGAGGCTGTTACCAAAACAGGCCAAATACATATTAAGAACTCGCAGGACAGAGAAAAAGGAATTTCGATTTCATTGGATGTAACCATTAAATATGGGCCATCGATCTGGAATGTCGTGCAGGATGCCCAAACCCGTGTCAAGCAGGTTGTTGAGTACATGACAGGCATGAACGTTAAAGAAGTAAATGTGATGGTTAAACGGTTAAGTATTGAATAATTATTGCCTGCGATTGCGTTTGACCGGCGTTTTCGACGACAAGCCTGTTTAACTTTAGTAAGATACTATATGTGAGGATGGGAAACTGTGGAAAACAATAGAAATAAGCGTATTTTATTTTCCGGGTACGCAAAATTACCCACAGGAATTACAGCCAGTGAAATTTATAAAGTTATCGGCGTAGTGCTAAGTATTGATGAAGATACGGGAACCATCATAGAAGCCGACTGTACCCTGGCCACAGCGGTAGCTCGTAATCATGTAGCCTCGATTTTAGTTGGCAAATCTATTGCCAATCCGGATAGTCTGGTTAGAGTTGTGGACAAAACGTATCAAGGCAGCGCTAAGAAAGCAATCATTACCGCTATTCGCATCATTTATGATAAATACCGCAGTTATAAAGAGGGCCTGGCCCCCTGTACCATTGATTAATAAGGGGTTTTAATAATGTCTGAACAACTGAAGTTTTCAGGAGCCGGCTTTGTTGTAGGTATTCTCAGCGGTTTACTCGGTGTGGGCGGCGGCATCTTTCTGGTACCCATCATGGTAACCTATTTTTCTATTACCCAGCATATTGCCCAAGCCACTTCAATGGCGGTGATTATTCCGACAGCCCTTGTCAGCAGTGCCGTATATGGTTTCCATGGCAATATTGATGTGGGTTTGGCGGTTAATTTAGCTATTGGCAGTATGTGCGGCGCCAGTATCGGGGCCCGGATAATGAAAAGAATCCCTGCCATCCGGCTAAAACAGCTATTTGGGCTTTTACTCATACTTGTCGGTTTGAGGATGGTGGTATCATGAGTGCCGTTTTTATTATTTTTGCAATCGGCCTGGGTGCCGGTATCTTAAGCGGGCTGCTGGGCATTGGCGGCGGCGCAGTGCTGGTGCCGATGATGGTCTTTATCTTAGGCATAACGCAGCATACAGCGCAAGGGATTTCCATGCTGGTTATCATTCCTACCGCTCTCGTCAGTGTGTGGCATTTTCATAAAGATAAGCTGATTCATTACCAAGCTGTTCTCTATTTGGCCGGAGGAGCCATTGTCGGAGCTTTAATCAGCTCTAACTTGGTTCAACATATACCTGCCAGTGAACTAAAACGGATTTTTGGCATTTTCGTTATTTATTCCGGTTTTAAAATGATTTGGGGAACACGAAAAAAATAGTACAAAAAAAATCCTGGCGATTTTTATTGCCAGGATTTTTTTGCATATGATGCCAGCAGCGGACATTGCAGTTGAATCAATATCGGCTTGGGCTTTTGTTCATGCCGTGGTATAAGCCGTGTTTGCTTAAAATTTGTGCTGGCTTAAAATTTAAGCTATAATAATTGGCAGATACTCTTTCGCAATTGGAGCTGATACATAGATGGAATCAAAGCAAAATCACGGCTCACCCAAGCTTTTTCACACAATTACTTTCGGGTGCCAAATGAATTTGAATGACTCAGAACGGCTGGCCGGTCAATTGAGGACAATTGGCTATGAGATTACAGAAAATATGGAGCAAGCCGACATAATCTTAATAAATACCTGCTGTGTCCGGGAGAGTGCCGAAAAGAAAATTTATGGGAAAATTGGTGAACTGAAAAGGCTAAAGCTGGTTAATCCTAATTTGATTATTGGGGTTGTTGGCTGTATGGCCCAAAAGGACAAAGATAAAATCCTCAAAAAATTTCCCCATGTCAATCTGGTTATGGGCACCCATAATACCCATCAGCTTGTAGAACTTATTGCCAAACTGGAGGAAAGCCGCGAACCGGTTCTGGCTGTCTGGGATCAGGCGGAACGACTTGCGCCAGATGTGCCGACTGTACGGAAAGGGAAAATATCTGCCTGGGTACCGATCATGTATGGTTGTAATAATTTCTGTACCTATTGTATTGTCCCCTATGTCAGAGGGCGCGAGCGCAGCCGTCCGCTTGAGCATATCATAAATGAGATTCAGCAACTGGGCCAGGACGGTTTCAGAGAAATAACACTGCTTGGTCAAAATGTCAATTCCTATGGAAAAGACAGTGAGGAACAGGTTGATTTTGCGGACTTGCTGCGTGCCGCCGACCAGGTTGATACGATTGCCCGTATCCGCTATATGACCTCGCATCCTCGGGATATGAACGATAAGGTCATTGAAACCATTAAAACTAGTAAAAGGATCTGCGAGCACTTCCATTTGCCGGTTCAGGCAGGCAGTGATGCTATTCTTGAAGGCATGAACCGGGGTTATACCACTCTCTACTATCGTCAACTGGTAGCTAAAATTCGCCAGGCTGTCCCCGGTGCCAGTCTTACCACTGACTTGATTGTTGGATTTCCGGGAGAGACGGAAGACCAATTTCAGGAAACGCTGGACTTCCTCAAAACGGTTAGATATGACGCGGCTTATACCTTTATCTATTCACAACGCTCAGGTACACCGGCGGCCAGATATCCGGATCAAGTACCTCTGCCAACGAAAAAGGCCCGTCTTAATCAGCTAATGACGGTACAAAATGAAATTAGTCTGGCCATCAATGAACAGCTTGTTGGTAAGAGCATGGAAGTGCTGGTTGAAGGTCCCAGTAAAAATGATGATAATACCCTTATGGGACGAACCCGTACAAATAAAATTGTGTTATGGCCGAAAAAAGGTCAGGAACAAGCCGGTGATTTGGTACATATTCAGATTGATACGGCACAGACCTGGGTTTTGAAAGGCCGTTTGATTTAATTGTTTTGGTAGAGGAGAATTTACACTATGGCAATAAGCTATACCCCAATGCTGGAACAATACCGGGAGGTAAAGAGTAGGCATAGTGGTGAAATATTATTTTTCCGGTTAGGCGATTTTTACGAAATGTTTTTTGAAGATGCCGAGACCGCTTCACGGGAATTAGAAATTACTCTGACTTCGCGCGAGGGAGGCCAGAATAAGCGTGTTCCGATGTGCGGTGTTCCTTATCATGCCGCCGACAATTATATTGCTAAATTAATCAGTAAAGGTTACAAGGTAGCTATTTGTGAGCAAGTGGAGGATCCTAAACAAGCCAAAGGCATTGTCCGCAGAGAAGTCGTCAAGATTATAACGCCAGGCACTGTGCTGGCTGAAGCCTCATTGCCTGATAAAGCAAATAATTACCTGGCCTTGCTATATGAGGAAGCCGATGAACTGTGTTTGACAGCCACCGATATTTCTACCGGAGAGTGTCTGTGGGCGATCTTTGCCGGCAGTTTCCGCACAACGGCTGTTTGTGACCAATTGTACCGCCTGCTGCCGGCAGAATTGGTGGTAGTGGGCAAGATAGAAAGCTTTCCGGCAATAAACGGCTTTCTTGGTCAGAGAGTACCGGCTTGTGCGGTTACTACCCTGGCAATGCCGGACTCGTTACTGGTCAATGAACTATCCAGACAGCATTTTGCCGATGAAGAACTGCCCGGCAGTTCGGGGGCCCAGGCTGCTGTCGGCTATCTGCTGTATTATCTGCACCATACTTTAAAAAGCGATCTTTCGCATGTTAATAAGCTGACGCGCGTGGATGCCCAGGACTATTTAGTCCTGGATGCCTCAACCTTGCGCAATCTTGAAATTACCCGCAACATGCGTGACGGCGGGCGCAAAGGCACACTGCTGGCGGTGCTGGATTTTACCAAAACTGCGATGGGCGGGCGTCTGCTTAAAAAATGGCTGGAATTTCCGCTGTTAAGTCCTGTCGGTATTTTCAAGCGTCAGGATGCAATTGCTGATTTGTCGGATAAAGGGGCAACCCGCGAAACTTTAGGAGAACTGCTTGGTGAGATATATGACTTTGAACGGATCCTGACCCGGGTTGAAGTAGGCAGCGCCAATGCGCGGGATTTGTCGGCGCTGAAAACATCCTTATCAGTCCTGCCTGAGATAAAGGTTAAACTTCAGGATTGCCAGGCAGCATTATTGACCGGTATTGGACAGGCGATTAAAACCCATATCGATGTAACCCAAATGATTGCAGCAGCCATTGTCGACAATCCCCCCTTTAGTATTCGTGAGGGCGGTATTATTCGTGCAGGTTACGATTTAGAGCTGGACGAGCTTAGGAGTATTGCCAGAGACAGCAAAGAGTGGATTCAGGAACTGGAATTGCGGGAGCGTGAGGCTACAGGCATCAGGTCGCTCAAAATCGGGTATAACAAAGTTTTCGGCTATTATATTGAAGTTACTCACGCCAATGCCGGTGCAGTTCCTCCCACCTATATCCGTAAACAAACCCTTGTTAATGCCGAGCGGTATATCACACCTGAGCTTAAGGAATTTGAAACAAAGGTGCTTGGCGCTCAGGAAAAGATTGTTAATATTGAGTATCAGCTGTTTACTACCATTAAGGACTATATTAAAGAGCGGATTTGCGAAATCCAGCAGACTGCCAGGCAAATAGCCCAGTTAGATGTGCTTATTTCCTTAAATGAAGCAGCGGTTCGCTTTAACTATGTACGTCCTGGTTTGAATCAGAGCAGGGAGCTTATCATCAAAGACGGACGCCACCCGGTGGTTGAGCGGCTTTTGGCCGGTGAAATGTTTGTGCCAAATGATACCGGGCTCAATCATCACGACTGTGAGATAATGATTATAACCGGCCCCAATATGGCTGGTAAATCGACCTACATGCGTCAGGTGGCACTGCTTGTCATTATGGCGCAGATTGGCAGCTTTATTCCGGTGCGGGAGGCGTCAATTTGTCCTGTTGACAGGATTTTCACCAGGGTAGGAGCCAGTGATGATCTGGCAACAGGTCAGAGTACTTTTATGGTTGAAATGACGGAAACAGCGCAAATTATAAAATTTGCCACAGCCAATAGCTTGCTTATTTTAGATGAGATTGGTCGCGGGACCAGTACGTTTGATGGTATGAGTATTGCGCGGGCAGTGGTCGAATATATCAAAGACAAAGTTAAAGCCAAAACTATGTTTGCGACACATTACCATGAATTGACCGAGCTGGCCGAGTACAGTAAAGTCATTAAAAATTATTCGGTGGCTGTAAAAGAACGTGGTAATGATATTGTATTTTTGCGCCGGATTATACCGGGCGGGGCAGATAAGAGCTATGGTGTGCATGTCGCTCAGCTCGCCGGGTTACCTAAGCGGATTATTGAACGGGCCCAGCAAATCTTGCAGGATTTAGAACAATGTAAGGCTGACGTGAACAGTGAGGCACCGGCAGCAGGTAAAGAGGAAAGTGCCAAGCCGGTTGCTGCCGCTACGATGTCGCTGTTTGGTTCAGGTGTTGCAGACGAATTGTTGGCTGTTGATGTTATGACCCTCACTCCCTTGGAAGCGCTGAATGTATTGTATCAACTGCAAAATAAAGCCAGAGAGGAAACCGGAAGGTTATGAGCCAGCAAATTATCCACCTGTTAGATGAGAATACCGCCAATAAGATTGCTGCCGGTGAAGTGGTAGAACGGCCGGCTGCCGTCGTTAAAGAGCTTGTCGAAAATGCAATCGATGCCGGCAGTACCAGTATAGAAGTTGAAATAGTTGACGGCGGCACACAATTTATCCGGGTAACCGATGACGGCAAAGGCATGGGATATGAAGATGCCCTGTTGGCTGTAAAGCGCCATGCCACCAGCAAAATTCGAACCGCCGAAGATCTGGCGGCAATACAAACCCTGGGCTTTCGCGGAGAAGCCTTGCCCAGCATCGCGGCGGTAGCCAAATTTACGCTGACTACACGGCTGCAAACCGATGCTTTGGCAACCTATGTAGAAATTAATGGCGGCGTATTGGCAGATGCTCGCGAGGCCGGGGCAGGCTGTGGCACCACTGTGACTGTTGCCGATTTGTTTTTCAATACACCGGCAAGGCGCAAGTTCCTGAAGACGCCGCCGGCGGAAAGCGGATATATCAATGATGCGGTGACAAAATTAGCCATGTCGCACCCGCACATAGCTTTTCGATTAATCAGCAATAACCGCCTGGTGCTTTCGACCGGCGGTACCAGGCAGTTAGTTAATGCCATTGCCGATATTTACGGACACAAAGTGGTGCCGGAATTACTGCCGGTAGAGTATAACAACGAAGGCATCATTGTATCAGGCTATGTGGCAAAGCCTGTACTGCTAAAAAGCAGCCGGCAATGGCAAACCTTTATGGTTAATAACCGGGTGGTAAACAGCCGAATGCTGGCCAAAGCGCTTGATAATGCCTATTTCTCGCTGCTGCCGAAAAATGGATATCCGCTGGCTGTGCTGCGGCTCACCATACCCCTGGAAACCATTGATGTCAATGTTCATCCCCAGAAAAAAGAAGTCAAATTCAGTGATGAGCAAAAATTGTACCGGGCAGTATATAAAGCCGTATCCTCCAGCCTGTCGGCGCCTGTACATAATCAGACTGCCGTGAATGAGACCCAGACAGAACCTATGATAAACCAGCCGGTCATTACCGGCAGTCCGAGCGGACAAAAACACAGCATTCCTGCCGTGGGACATACCAGTATGTTCGCAGCGCCGGAGCCATGGAAACCTGCATTGTGGCGTGATGAAAATATTTCCTTTGCCGCTGTTAGACAGTCCTTGCAGCAAGAGGAGCCATTAGCAGAGTATAGTGATTCCCGTTCAGCCCATGCCGAATGCGACCTTTATCCGCTGGGCCAGATCAACGCTTGTTACATCGTGGCACAGGGGCAGGACGGTCTGTACATTATCGACCAGCATGCCGCCCATGAGCGGATATTATATGACCGTTTAAGCCGCTCCAAAGGGCGCGTACCGGTCCAACAACTGCTGGTGGCACAATATTTTGAATTCACCAGTGACGATTGCAACAGTATTGTCGAACATCATGACACATTTTACCAGCTCGGCTTTACCTTGGAACAGGTTGGTCCCGATACTATGCGTCTGTTGGAAATGCCAACAGATATTCCCCTGACCGACGCCGAAGCTATTTTAAGGCAAATCTTACAATTAATTGGTGATATGCACCAACCATCGGCGCAGGAATTACGGCATGCCTATCTGCAAATGGCGGCATGCCGCAGCGCGATTAAGGCGGGAGAGTCACTCAATATGCGGCAAATTCAAGCCCTGCTTAGTGAACTATATACAACCGAATTGCCCTACACTTGTCCCCACGGGCGCCCTACAATCGTGAAATTTGGCCCGGATGATTTGGCCAAAATGTTTAAGCGGACCTAGGTGGTTACCATGGATTTGATTGTTACAACCGCTGGGCAGCCTTCAGCCTGTGTTGTACAAACCGCGAAACAGATGGCAGCGGCACTGAATGCTCCTTTTGTAGAACGCAACCGGCAATCTTTGGCGGCAATCAGGGAGCAATATAAAGTGAGTAATATTATTGTCGCTGCTGTTGATGGTCCAATTGTACACACCAGCAATGGTGAATACTTTTTTCACCTAAGTATGGCCGAATTGCGCATAAAAAACTTGTTAAATGGAAAACATGACCATATGGTGGCTGCCATGGGGCTGGCAGCAGGCATGTCAGTGCTTGACTGCACCTTAGGTCTGGCGACAGATGCTATTGTTGCCAGTTTTGTAACCGGTGAAAGCGGCCAGGTTGTTGGACTGGAAAGTTCACCCATAATAGCTTTGATAACCAGACTTGGACTGCAAAATTTTGCGCTTGAACCTCAGCCTGAATATGATATCACCAGCGCTTTACGCCGGATTAAAGTGGAAAACGCCGATTATTTTCAGTATCTCTTAGCAGTACCGGATTGCAGTTTTGATGTTGTATACTTTGACCCCATGTTTCGTCAGCCAATTTATAAGAGCTCTAACTTACAGCCGATTAGAAATTTGGCAGATAACCGTTCTCTTACACCGGAAGCTGTGGAGCAAGCCTGCCGGATAGCCAGGCAAAAAGTTGTGATAAAAGAAGCGGCAGGCAGTGGTGAGTTCTCGCGTCTGGGGATAACGACAATCGTTGGCGGCAAATACAGCAGCATACAATATGGCATTATCGACTGTCACGCAGACAAAGCTGCCGGAGGCCAATTATGACAGAACGCTTGATAGTAATCATTGGCCCCACTGCCGTAGGCAAAACCAAACTAAGTATTGATTTGGCGAAAAAATTCAACACCCAAATTATTTCCGGCGACTCTATGCTGGTGTACAAGGGATTGGATGTTGGTACCGCCAAACCCAGCCTGGCTGAGCGTGATGGTGTGATGCATCATCTTATTGACATCTTAGAGCCGGCTGCAGAATTTAATGTTGTTGATTTTCGCAATTATGCCCAAAAACTTATTACACAAATCAATAACACCGGACATATTCCCATTTTGGCGGGCGGCACCGGCCTGTACGTGCGGGCACTGCTTGAAGGATACCGCTTCAGTCAGGCTCCCGGCGATGAGGTCCTGCGGCAGAAACTGGCCGACCTGGCGGCAGAGCAAGGGAATGAATACCTGCATACTCTTCTAGCAAAAGTTCAGCCAGACACTGCTGCCAGGCTGCATCCTAATGATTTGCGCCGGATAATCAGGGCACTGGAAGTATTCTATGTAAGCGGCGAAACTGTTTCTCAAGACAAAACAGCACCTACGGAGCTTCTTTATAATGCTGCTGTTATTGGACTTACTATGGATAGAGCCAGGTTATACGAAAGGATTAACCGACGGGTTGATATCATGGTTGAGCAAGGTTTGGTAGATGAAGTAGCCAGACTGCTGCAGCAGGGAGTATTGCCTGGCTGTCAAGCTATGCGCGGCATTGGGTATAAAGAGATTATTGAGCATCTGAGCGAAGGGAAAGAATTAGCTACCGCTGTTGAACAGGTAAAACAAGCCACGAGAAACTTTGCCAAACGGCAATTGACCTTTTACCGGCGTATGTCTTATATAACCTGGTTTGATGTGGACAATTTCGGTAATTACAATAATTTACTGGAAGCTATTTACAAGTATGTTGCAGGAAAGTTTTGTATAAGGTAGAATAGAAAAAGAGTAGAACATTGATACGGAGGGGTTTCATTTGACTAACAAAGTCATTAATCTGCAAGACAGTTTTTTAAATCAAGTACGAAAAGAAAGCGTGCCGGTAATTATATATTTGGTTAATGGATTTCAATTGCGTGGAGCCGTAAGAGGTTTTGATAATTTTACCGTAATAATTGAAAACGAAGGTAAACAGCAGTTAGTCTATAAACATGCAATTTCAACAGTGACTCCGTTTCGTCCATTGTCTGCCAATTTGCATGAGAAAAAAGAGGAAGCCGTTAAAACCGATAAATAAATTAGCCGTGTCTTGCAGTACTCCAGGCAGATGCCTGGAGTACTTTTTCACATCAGGCTTGTCATAGAATCCTTGCATCATATATAATTAAGGTAATATTTAGAATTTAATTAAAATAAATTGGTTTTTTCTACCAAACCAGGAAGGAACTGGCGCGATTTTGTCGAATATGTTGTAATATGCATTAATATATTAGAGAATTGCAGGGAGGATGCCAATGGTAACGCTGAGCGAAACAATTAAAGTAGCTATCGCTGACGACAACAAAGAGTTCTCGGAGATTCTCCAGGAATGTCTTAGCCGAGAGTCTGATATTGAGTTAGTTGGTGTAGCTTATAACGGAGAACAAATGCTATCGATTATTGAAGAAAGATCTCCGGATGTTATAGTCTTAGACATCATTATGCCACATTTAGACGGGATCGGTGTTTTGGAGCGCATTAACGCTTCAGCTAACAAACGCCCCAAGATCATTATGCTGACCGCGTTCGGTCAGGAAAGCATTACTCAGCGGGTAGTAGAACTAGGTGCCGATTACTATGTTTTAAAACCTTTCAACATGGACGTGCTTATTAATCGAATCAGGCAATTAGCCGGAACGGCTGTCACTACCCGTCCGGTTACTGCCGCCGCTACTGTACCGGCAGTTAAGACCCGGCCCATAGATGTAGAGGTTACCAATATCATCAGAGAAATTGGTATTCCGGCGCATATTAAGGGCTATCAATATCTTCGCGATGCCATTATGATGATCGTCGCTGAGGTAGAATTGTTAGGAGCTGTCACGAAAGTTCTCTATCCTATGATTGCTGAGAAATACTCTACTACTCCCAGCCGCGTTGAGCGGGCTATCCGCCATGCCATTGAGGTGGCTTGGAACCGGGGCAATATTGACATGATTAATAAATTATTTGGTTATACCATTAAGCTTGACAAAGGTAAACCTACCAATTCGGAATTCATGGCGATGATTGCCGATAAACTCCGCATGGAAATGAGAGCCAGCTAAGCTGTACAAACCCTCTGGACAATTAAGTCAGGAGGGTTTGTTTCGTCTGGCAGGATTTTTGCATCAGGCAATGAATAAATACATAACATTGATCAAACAAACTAGTGCCTTGTCTCACCTAAAATTTGAGATTAGATAGCAAGGATTTTTTCGTCCTGCTAGGCGGAGGAGCCGCGCATATCGGACATATGTAAGGCGACGACAACAACGCAGGGCGGAAAAAGACTGCTATATAACCCAAAGAATTAGGTGAGACAAGGTACTCGGATATGGAGGCAGTATGAATCAATACAAAATCCTGGCAATTAATCCCGGTTCAACCTCAACAAAAATAGCGGTATATACCAATGAACAAATTGATTTTGAGCAAGTTATCCGTCATAGTACTACTGAATTGAAAGCCTTTGCCAAAGTCTGTGATCAATATGACTACCGGTTGAAATTAGTAGAAGCGGCTTTGGCGGACAATAATATTAAAGTAAGCCACTTGTCGGCTGTTGTTGGACGCGGTGGGCCATTAAAACCGCTTGCCAGCGGGACCTATGCCGTTAATGATGCTATGGCTGAAGATTTAATCATAGGAGTACAAACCGAACATGCTTCCAATCTGGGCGGGCTTTTAGCCCGGGGTATAGCCAGCCAGGTACAAATCCCGGCTTTTATTGTTGATCCGGTAAGTGTTGATGAATTTGAACCGTTGGCCCGTATTACCGGTTTACCGGAGATTTCCCGCCGCAGTCTGTTCCACGCCCTTAATATGAAAGCCGTAGCCCATAGAGTTGCCAAGGAAACGGGCAAAGAATACACGGCTCTTACGTTAATCCTGGTTCATCTTGGCGGTGGTATTTCCGTCGGGATACAACGAGGAGGCAGGATGATTGATGTCAGCAACCCGAATGATTTAGGACCGTTTTCACCAGAACGTGCCGGCAGTTTGCCGTCCTATGGCCTTGTCAATATGTGCTTCTCCGGCAAGTATAGTCTTGATGACATAAATAAGAAACTGGTTGGACAAGGTGGCCTGGTAGCGCATCTTGGCACCAATGACGGACGGGAAGTAGAAAGCCGTATTGCTAACGGTGATACTAAAGCGGCGCTTATTTATGAAGCTATGGCTTACCAGGTGGCAAAAGAAATTGGTGCCATGGCCACAGTGGTAAACGGTGCTCTGGATGCCATTGTCCTGACCGGCGGTTTGGCCCATTCGACCATGCTTGTAAAAATGATTACCGACCGAGTGAAATTTATCAATCAGGTCTTGGTATATCCGGGCGAAGATGAGCTTCAGGCATTGGTTGAAGGTGCTTTACGGGTGCTGCGCGGCGAAGAAGCCGCAAAAATATATGAATAACAGGTAAGGAAAAGCGATGACAGATAACCGTATCACAATTTTTGTCGGGGAATTTGGCAGCGGCAAGACGGAATTAGCCGTCAATTATGCGCTGGCGCTGAAAGCTAAGGGAATGGATACAGCTATTGTCGACATTGATTTGGTAAAACCGTATTTCCGCACCAGGGAAAACCGTGAGCTGCTGGAGCGGAACGGCGTAAGGGTAGTTGCGCCTGAGCCGCGGCTGTCACATGCCGACTTGCCGGTATTACCCCACAATATACTCGAAGTGCTGTCCCAGACCAATACCCATGTAGTCATGGATGTTGGCGGTGGCGAGTCGGCCATTGTCTTAGGGCAGCTTAACCGGCATTTTGCTCAATATGCTTACCAGGCTTTGCTGGTTATTAATACCAGACGCCCCTTTACCAGTGATGTTCAGGGCATTATTCACACCCTGCAACGTATCGAACAAGTTTCACGGCTCAAAATCAGCGGTTTGGTCAGTAATACTAATCTTGGCCCGGAAACAACCCTGGAACATGTTTACCAGGGGCTGAGTATTGTTGAACAGGCTGCCCGGCAATTGTCTCTGCCTGTTAATTGGGTAGTGGTTCCCGAATGGCTTGCAGCAACTGCCAACAGCAAAACACCGCTGTTTGTTTTGACACCTCATACGCATTATCCGTGGATGGAGTAAAGGTAAAAACGGGAAAACCGTGGCTTTGCCCACGGTTTTCCGTTTACTGCCTGGTTTTGGTAATGACTTCGTGCAGCGTACTATAGTTTTTGCTTAATCTTTGTAATTCTTTCAGTAAATCTTTAATTTTACCGCTAAAATACAGGCCATTATTGGCAATTACTTTCATTGGGACATTCCCCCTTATGAGGAATATATGATAAGGCTTGGTAACATATACCATAAAAACTTGGAGGTAATTCTATGCCGCATACCGAAATTGATTTATATGAAAAGCCGGTAAGCTCAAATCGTTTATTTGAAGGTAAAATCATTAATTTAAGACAGGATGAGGTTATGCTTCCCAATGGACGTACCGTAACACGGGAAGTAGTGGAACATCCCGGCGCTGTTGCTGTTGTGCCGATAACCAAAACGGGGCAGGTTGTTTTAGTCCGTCAGTTCCGGCATCCTGTCGGCCGGATCATTCTGGAAGTTCCTGCAGGCAAGCTCGACAGAAACGAAAAACCGGAAGACTGCGCTCTGCGGGAGCTGGCTGAAGAAACCGGCTTTGTTGCCAACAAACTGCACAAACTGACATCCATGTACACAACCCCCGGATTTTCCAATGAAGTGATTCACCTGTATCTGGCTGAAGATCTGGTGGAATCCGACCAGCGGCCTGATGAAGATGAATTTATCAAAACCGAACAGTATACTCCTGAACAAATCCGTCAAATGATTAGAAGTGGTGAAATTTGTGATGCCAAAAGTTTGGTGGCACTGTGTCTGGCTGGGATCTAGACCATGCTAAATCAATATTTTGCTGATCTGCACATTCATGTCGGCATGAGTGAAAGCGGCAAATGGGTAAAAATTCCTACTTCCCGCCGGTTAACTGTGCGGGAAATTTTAAGTGAGGCTGCCAACCGCAAAGGTATGGATATTGTCGGTATCGTTGATGCGTTATCACCATTGGTGCTGGCCGATATTAAACAGCTTGTGTCAGAAGGTTTGCTTATGCCGGTTAATAGCGGCGGGTATATCTATAAGGAGCATATGCTGCTGGTGCTTGGCGCGGAAATCGAGACACGGGAGCCCAATGGCGGTTTGGCACATACCCTGGTTTTTGTTCCCGATATTGAGACAATGGCGGCGTTTTCCAACTATATGTGCCGGTTTATCCGCAATATCAATCTTAGTTCGCAGAACGCCCACATGCCATTGAACCAGCTTATTACTATTGCCGGCAATTTTGACGCGCTCATTGTGCCGGCCCACGTTTTTACGCCACATAAAAGTTTGTATGGCGTGTGCTGTGATAAGTTGTCTCACATTCTCGGCGATAAAGAACTGAATCAACTGGCGGCAATTGAGCTGGGGCTCAGCTCTGACAGCGATATGGCAGATAGAATTGGTGAATTGAGTGAGTATACCT